>NZ_JAXOJR010000005.1:0-365609 GCF_036663855.1 Sphingomonas fucosidasi
CCTATCGGCAACATCCCGCCTGCCGAAGCCGAACACCAATATTATGCTGCCGCAGACAACATCGATATGGCGGCGTGACTCACAACCCAAGGCCTCCGGCAGACCCGGGGCGGTTCAGTCCCGCCTCGGGATCACCCGGCACGCACAAGCGACCGCTGTTCATGGGCTGGCGCGGACCAGCCGAGATCTGGCCGTATATGGCTGTGGGCAGCTCCTGCGCCGCTGCAGGGCTATCAGACAATTGCTGCGCTAAATTGCCCGCGCGATCACTTCTGGCGCGTCAGGCCTGCGCGAACACCTTGGTGCCGACGATGCCGACCACGGTCAGTGCCATGAAGCAGGCCTGGATGCCGCTGACCTTATCGCCCAACAGGATGACGCCGCCGATGATGACGCCAATCGCGCCCGCGCCCGTCCAGATCGCGTAGGCGGTGCCCGCCGGGAGGCCGCGCATGGCTAGCGCGAGCAGGCCCATGTTGACGAAGCTGAGGATGATCGGGACGCTCGAGGCCTGCCATGTGGCGATGGTGGCCGCCCATTTCAGGCTGAGCGCCCAGCAGATTTCGGTGACGACGGCGACGGCGAGGATGAGCCAGGACATGAGTATTCTCCAACGGGCTCAGATTGGAGACTCGGCCGCCGGAAACCCGGGAAGAGACGGCCGTCTGTGAGAAACGGAAAAAGCGCCAAGCGAACTACCGTTCCCCCGCGAACGCGGGGGTCCAGGGTTGCAGGCGCTGTTCTATGAAATCCTGGGCCCCCGCCTTCGCGGGGGAACGGCAGCGCCAGTCGCGCTGCCCCCGATTAGTTCAAGCGCGCCAATCCAGAGATCGAACGATCGACCATCGCGCGATCGGCGGCAGCGTCGTGGTGCTCGGCGATCAGGATGCCGGCAGCCTTCGCCGCAGCGTCAGCCGCGCGCGCGCGGACTTCGGCGATCGCGGCGCGTTCGGCGGCGGCGATCTTGTCCTCGGCCATCTTCGCGCGACGGGCCATCAGGTCCTCGGCGCCAGCCTTCGCCTTGGCGATGATCGCCGCAGCCTCGTGGTGCGCGTGGGCCTTCATGGCTTCGGCCTCGACGTGCGCGGTCTTGGCCTTCGCCTCGTATTCGGTGCGGATCGCTTCGGCTTCGGCACGGAGCGCCTTGGCTTCGTCGAGCTGCGTGCGGATGCCGGCGATGCGCGCATCGAGCATCTTGCCGATCATGCCTGGAACCTTCTTCCAGATCATCAGCAGGATCACGACGATCATCGCCACCGCGACCCAGCCGGTCGAGGTCAGGCCGAGCGCGGTCGGATCGGCGACATGCTCGACGCCCCCGGGTGCGGTCGTGTGGCCCTGGATGCCCTGGTTGTCGATCGCACCTTCGGGCGCCATGCCCTCTTCGTGGATGACCTTTGCGGCCGAATCTGGATTAGCCATGCGCCGTCGTCCTGCGTACCGCGTCGCTCGCCGCGTCCAGGCTGACCTGGAGCCCGGCGACCTTGGCGGCCAATTGCTGTGCTGCCTCGGCGGCGACACCCTGAAGGTTCGCGAGTGCCTCGGCCTTCGCGTTCGCTACCGCCAGATCGTGATGACCCAGACGCTCGGCGAGTTCGGCATCGGCCGCATGGACCTGCTGCTCGAACGCGGTCGCCGCACGCTTCGCAGCGGCAGCGGTGTCAGCCTGCGCCGCGGTACGCGCCGCGTCCATTTCGGCCTGCCAGTTCGCCTGGACCGTATCGGCCTGCGCACGAGCAGCGACCGCCGCCGCCAGATCGCCAGCGATCTTGCCTTCGCGCGAGTCCACGTTGGACACGATCTTAGGCACCATTCCCTTGCCGATCCCGAAATACAGGATCCCGAAGGTGAGGAGCAGCCAGAAGATCTGCGAGGCGTAGGTAGCGGCTATCTGGGCAATCTGGGGCATTGGTCTGTCCTGCGTTAATCCGGCCGGGCGCGGTTGCCCGGCCAAATCACCGAGTGGTTAGGCGACGAACACCAGGATGATCATGGTGACGAAGGCGAGCAGACCGAGAAGCTCGGCTGCTGCGAAACCGATGAACAGACGGCCCTGCTGGCTGTCGGCTGCGCCCGGGTTGCGGAGAGCACCGGCGAGGAACTGAGCGAACACGTTGCCCACGCCGAGGGCTGCGAGGCCCATGCCGATCGCTGCGAGGCCGGCACCGATCATCTTTGCTGCGTTGACGTCCATGATAAATTCCCTTTGAAAATCAGTTAGGTAATAGAAAACTTAGTGAAGGTTGACGGCGTCGTTCAGATAGACCGACGTCAGCAACGCGAAAACATAGGCCTGGATCGCGGCGACCAGCAGCTCGAGCAGCGTGATGCCGATCATCAGCAGCATGCTCGGCGCGCTCACCAAACCGATATACATTCCGCCGAGGTTCAAACCGTTGATAACGAACGCGGCCAACACCTTGAGCAGGATATGGCCTGCGGTCATCGCCACGAACAGTCGCAGACCGAGCGAGAACGGACGCACCAGGAACGACATCAGCTCGACCACGAAGATCAGCGGGATCATCAGAGCGGGCGTGCCGCTCGGCACGAACAGCGAGAAGAAGTGGAAGCCGTGCTTGCCGAAGCCAACGAGCAGCACGATCGCGAAGCTGATCAGCGCCAGGACGCCGGTGACGGTCATGTGGCTGGTCACGGTGAACGGATGCACGCCGGGGACGATGCCGAACGGGAGCAAACCGATGATGTTCGCGAACAGGATGAACATGAACAGCGAGAAGACATAGGGCACGAAGCGCTTGCCGCCGGGGCCGACATTCTGCTCGAGCATGCCCGAGATGAAGCCGGTGAAGCCCTCGACCGCCATCTGCCAGCGACCGGGCACGAGCTCGCGCTTCATGCCACCGATCATGAACGCCCAAAGCGCGACCAGCGTCACCACCATCCACAATGCGGAGTTGGTGAACGACAGGTCATAGCCACCTACGATCCAGTGCGAGCCGAACGCCGGCTCGATCAGGAACTGGTGCATCGGATCGATCTTGCCGCCCTGTTCTGCCGCCACGTGGAATCCCTGCCGTCTTGATACGACAAACGCCCGGTTACTCCGGGCGTTCGCCTGAAATTCGAATGATCTGCCTGAACGCGACCGCTATCCCGAGGAACAGCAACACGATCAGTCCCCAAGGGCCAGTGCCGAACCAATGGTCTATCAACCAACCGATCAGCGCACTGCCGACGAGACTCCCGATCAGAGCGGAAATGACGCGATTGCCTTGCGAGTATCCCCGCTCGGCGTCCGCCCCCTTCTGCCCCTTAGCGAGCGTTTCCCGATGCTGCGCCTCTCTCAATCGCTCATCGAGCGCGGAAAGTCGCGGATCGTCAACACCCTGGGGGTCCTGTCCGGGTTCGATCTTCGCCACGCACGTTCCTCCACCTGATTTCGCATCGGGGAGGAAGCAAGCAGCGACGAGCGATCCCGCCAAGGCGCGGTCCGTTTAGAAAAGGGGGGGGTGCAAGTCAACCGGTGTGACAGTTGCGTCATTAATGACAGGGGACAACTTGCAATCCTCCCCCGCCAAAGGGAGGTGGCGCCGTAGGCGACGGAGGGGGAGGACACGGAACAGCGGTTTCCCTTACAGCCCCCTCCGTCTGGCAAGAGCCAGACACCTCCCCCTAGCGGGGGAGGATTTTAGAACGAACCATCGAAATGGCCGCACTCTTCGTCATCCCGGCGAAAGCCGGGACCTCGCGCCGCAAGGGGACGGCCCCATTTCATCACCACTGCAAAATACCCGTCACCCCAGCGAAAGTTGGGGTATCCCCGTAATGTAGCGTCCCCTTGCCGCACGAGACCCCAGCTTTCGCTGCGGCGACGGTGAAGGGCAGAGGACGCTCCCGTCTTCGTCACCCCGGGCTTGTTCCGGGGTCCACGGTTCCGCACAGTCAAGACTATCGGGTCCGCGGAACCGTGGATGCCGGAACGAGCCCGGGATGACGGACTATCTCAAACGCAGCGCGAATCGCGTTCCGGGGCGCCGGCCGTGCGGGTCTTCCAGACGCCGTTCGGGGTCTTGTACTTCTCGCCGGGGTTCGTCGCCGCAATCAGGTTGCAGCCACTCGTGAACGCCAGCTGCTCGACCGTCGCGCCGCTCGCCTGCGCCTTTTGCGTGTAGGCCGACTTGCGCTGGATGTTGATGTTGTTGACCAACGCGCGCAGGTCCGCGCTCGCCGCGCCGACGAGACCCAGATACCCGTCGGGCTGCTCGCCGACCTCGCCGCCGGCCCGCGCCGCGGCATAGGCCGGGTCGCGCTGCGCCGACGCCGCCACCGAAAGGCCGCCGAGAACCGCGGCTGCGGCAATCATGACAATGACCTTTTTCATCTTAGAATATCCCCGGATTCTGCTGGATCAGCGACTTCGCCTCGCCATCGAGACGATAGACCACTTCCTGCGTCACATTGATGTTGAGGTTGATCTCGATCGGCTTGTCGGGGGCCGACACGCTGATGCAGCCCGGCAGGGCGGCGGCGGTCGTCACCAGAAAAGCGATCGTCCTCATCACCTGCAAGATCGGCCTTTGCTCCAGCTTCTTCAATCCTGTTTCGGTCATGGCACGATACTGCTTTCCGTGGGCTGAATGGTTGGAGGTTTGGGAGATGGCGGCGCCGACTGCTGCTGGATCAGCGCGGGCAAATTACGCTCAATCAGCCGCATCGGATCGTAGAAGCTCTGCGCGGTGTCGAGCAGCCCGCGGAACGGCGCCTTGATCCGGATATTGAACACGAACGGCAGCTTTTGCAGGCGGCGGACGATGAAGTTCGCCTTCGCACCCTCGCCCTGACTGATCCCGGCGAAGCGCACGTCGGTGACCATCTCGCCTGCGAGCGGCCCGTTCATGCCGACGCGCAGCGACTGGTAGCGGAGCGACTTCAGCGCCTGGAACGCGATGTTCGCCCAGATGCCGAGATCCTTCTGGCTGAGATCGCCCACATAGGCGAGCGTGCCGCCACCGGGCCGGACGCGCAGGTCGCCCCCTTCGATGCGTCCGCCGCTCTCGTCGAAGATCATCGGCAGGACGCCGTCGAAGATCCCGGTCGCGTCGAGATTCTTGAAATCGAACTGCTGCAGGAACTGGTCGGCGGCCATGTTGGCGATGTGGAACGTCATCCGCCGTTCCTTCGGCGCGGAGAAATCGAGCAGGGTCGGGTCGAGCGTCAGCGATCCGCCCGCGAACGGCCATGACCCACCCTCGACCTGCACGCGCGCGCCGGGCAACGTCTGGTAGCGGATCGTGCCGTCGGTGACCGGGATGCCGGGGTTGAGCGTGCGGATCGTCGCCACCTGCCCCGGCGCGCTCTGGAGATTGAGCAGGTCGGTGAAGCGGATCTCGGTCGCGATACCCGTGACCGGGCCGAACGCGGCGGCGAGATCGGTGCCGGCGGTGCGGAACACGCCGTTGCTCGTCACGCCGTCGGGGTTCCAGGCAATGTGGCCCTCCCCGCTGACCGATCCGTTGACGTCGGCGATCACGCCGAAGGTGAGCGGGGTGAGCGCGTCGGGTTGCAGCCTGTCCTTGGCGAAGGCGATCGCGGGCACGTTCAGGTCGGCCTTGCCCGTCCCCGTCGCGAGTGCGTGGTCCAGCGTTACGTCGGCGACCTTCGTGCTAGTGGTCGGCTCGAACAGCGTGCCGGCGGCGGTGATCGTGCCGTTCACCAGCGCCAGCGTGACGGTGCGCGCCGCGAGCGGCTTGAACCGAGGCGTCGGCGCGGCATCGGACACGCCCATCGCGCCGGTGAGGTTGAGCGCGCCGCCGACGAACGTCCACTCGCCCGCCGCCTCGCCGAGCAGCAGCGGGACATTGGCGATCTGCCCCGAGCCGTCGGTGAACGCGCCGGCCACGCCCTGCCCCGTCATGCGACCGGTGACGGTGCCGAAATCGAGTCGCGTGACACGTTCGGGTGCGCCGATGCGGGTCTGCACGCCCTCGATCCGGAAGCCGCGATCGGCGAATCGCACGGTCGCCCCGGCGGTCGCGAGTGTGATCGGCGTGGCGCCGAGTCGCCCACCCAGCTTTGCCGCAGCGATCGTCGCGCCGCCGCTGATCCGCGCCCCATTAACCTGCACCAGCGCGCCATCGACGGGGCACAGGGTCAGTCGCGACGGATCGAGCACCAGTCCGGAAATCGCGAGGCGCCGGACGGCGAGCGGCGCGCAGCCGGTGTTGACGACCAGCCGTCCGCGACCGTCCCACAGCGCTGCGACCGGCATCGCCAGACCGTCGACGCGGCCGTTGGCGATCGGCCCATCGAGCGTTGCCTGCGTGGTGATCGACGTCGCGCCGCCGGGCGTCGCGCTGAACGTCACCGGGGTCAGTGCCAGCCGAGCGCCGCCCGCCGCATAAGGGGCGATGCGCGCTACGCCGCGGATCGCTGCTCCGGGTTTCGCCTGCGCGAGCGACACGCGCGCCTCCGGCAGGCCACCGCCTTGCAGCGCCAGAGTCGTGTCGAGCCGCACGCCGCCGTTCGGCCAGCCGAACGCGACCCCACTCCCGCCACCAAGCGCCACGCGCGCGCCGCTGGCCGAGGCGAGCGCGAGGCGGGACAGCACCGCCGAGCCGCGCCCGTCCGCGAGCCGCACCGAAACCTCGCCGTCCGCCGCGAAACCGCGGCCCGCACGCTCGACAGCCTGCGTCATAGCAACCGCGAGTGGTGCGACCGGCGTTCCCCCCGCTGCACTGCCCAGGCCGCCAACGCCGGCGAGCCGCGCCTGCGCCACCGCGGCACCGCCCGCCCGCACGCGTCCGTCGAATGCGATCTGCTTGCCGATCCGGTAGGCGCCCGCGATCGAAACGCGTCGTGCCCGGCCCTCCACGGTCCGGACGGTATCGGCGGCGATATCCGCCTTGCCGCTGGTCGCGGCCGCGCTGCCGGTGAAATCGAGCGTGCCCCCTGCTCCTGCCAGCGCGATCCCCGGTGCGCGTGCCGCCCCGGTCTTGAGCGTCGCCTTGCCCTGCCAGCGGTCGAGCACAGCCGAGAGGCCGACGTCGAGGTCCGCGACGATGTGATCCGCCCGAGTCGTCCCGCAGGCGAGTCGCGACACGCGTACCGGCCCGGTGATCGTCGGTTTCGCCGCGTCGATCCGCAGCTTCACCGTCGCCGCCAGCCGATCGATAGCGCACCCGCCGACATCGAGCCGCTCGCTGATCACCGCCAGTGTGCCGCGGAAACCGTCGTCGAGCTGGCCCGATCCGGCGAGCTTCAACCCGACGACACCCTGCGGAGTCTCCAGCCGCATCCGCCCATCGGCGACCGCCATGTCGAGCGCGGGCAGCGAGAACGGCTTGCCCGACGAGGCCGGCAGCAATTTGTCGATCGTGCCGAGCGAGACTTTTCCATCGACCAACCGCCCGCGCAGCCGCACTTTCCCCGCGCGCACGCCTTCCAGATACGGCCCCGACAACCCGACTCCGGTCCGCGTCTCGACCCAGTCCGCGACCAGATCGGGATGCGCCGGATCGCCCAGCACGACGTTCGTCAGCCGCTGGCCGCCCAGCGCGAGGTTGGCGATCTCGTACCGCGCCGGCACCCCGGCCTTCGC
Source organism: Sphingomonas fucosidasi (assembly GCF_036663855.1). Classification (NCBI taxonomy): domain Bacteria; kingdom Pseudomonadati; phylum Pseudomonadota; class Alphaproteobacteria; order Sphingomonadales; family Sphingomonadaceae; genus Sphingomonas; species Sphingomonas fucosidasi. The sequence continues at coordinate 7,562 of NZ_JAXOJR010000005.1, forward strand.
CAGTTCGCGATCGATAAACCCTTCCGCGATCGGTTTGCGCGCGAGCCACAGCGCGATCAATCCGGCGAGCACAACCAGCGCGATACCGCCGAGCCACCGCGCCTTCCGCAGGAGCCGAAGGCGGGGGTTGCCCCCTGTATCGCTCGCCTCGCTCAACCGCCTACTCCGCCACGCAACTGGCCCCTGCATAGGCGGGTGCGGGGTCGACACGCAATTGCGCACAGCCGGTTGCGCAGTGCCAAGGATCGACATTCTACGATCCTCCCCCGCAAGGGGGAGGTGGCGCCGTCAGGCGACGGAGGGGGAGGACACGAAACGGAGGTTGCTGCTCCCTCCCCCTCCGTCTGGCAAGTGCCAGCCACCTCCCCCTTGCGGGGGAGGATCGTTCGGAGTGGATATTCGTGCTAGCGTCGCGTGATGGCCGATGCAGATGACGCAATCGACAACCTTAAAGGCCATAGAGGGCGCCTCCGCAAACGCTTGTTCGAAGGCGGCAGCGACGCGCTGCTCGACCACGAACTCATCGAATATCTCCTCGCGATCGCGATTCCCCGCGGCGACACGAAGGCGCTCGCCAAGGCCCTGATGCGCGAGTTCGGTGGGATCGGCGGCGTCCTCACCGCGGATGCCGAGGCGCTCGGTCGGGTGAAGGGCATGGGCGAGATCTCGACCGCGGCGATCAAGATCGCGCATGCCGCCGCGATCCGCCTGCTCCAGTCGCACGTCAGCGATCGCCCGGTGCTCGCCAACTGGCAGGCGCTGCTCGACTATCTCCGCGCGGACATGGCACACCACGCGATCGAGCGGTTCCGCGTGCTGCATCTCAACACCAGGAACATGCTGATCCGCGACGAGGTGATGAGCAAGGGCTCGATCGACCAGGCCGCGGTGTACGTCCGCGAAGTCATCCGCCGCGCGATCGACCTCGGCTCGGCGTCGATCATCCTCGTCCACAACCACCCGAGCGGGGACCCCTCCCCCAGCCGCGCCGACATCGAGATCACGCGCACCATCGCCGAGGCCGGCAAGCGGCTGGGCATCACCGTGCACGACCATATCGTGATGGGCACCGGCGGCCATGTCAGCCTGCGCGCGCAGGGGTTGATCTGAGGCAACCCAATAGTTCCGTGGAAGCACGCGACGTTTGCCCCGCGCCTTCGTTGTCCGGTCGAAGGAATTGCATGTGGACAATAAGCTACACGACCAAGCCTCGACCGTAACCGCCGAGCATGGTCAGGTTCTGGTCGATGGGCCGGACGGCATTGCGGTATCGCTGACACCCGATGCCGCCGTCGAGACATCCGACCGGCTCCTGGAGGCCGCCGTCGAAGCGCAAGGCCAGATCTTGTCCAAGACGCTTGCCGACAAGGAACAGGCCGCGCGGAAGGCCGACTGACCGTCGCCACGTGCGCGTCCCGTCGATCATGCAAACCGGATTGATCGAAGCCAAGGACGCGAAAGGCCGCCGGGCGAACCCGACGGCCATGCGTTTGCGTGAAGCGTGGAAGATCAGCCCTGCGACAGAAAGCTGGTCAGCTCCGGCTTGGACAGCGACTTGCTCTTGTCGGTATCGGCCTGCGCGAACGCGGCGGCGACCCACTTCTTCGTCTCGGGCGCGCCGGGCTTGGTCGCCGGATCGGTCTTGGTCTTCAGCGCGACCATCCAATCCCCGAACTCGGCCGCGCTGAGCTTGCCGTCGCCGTTCTTGTCGTAGGTCGGGAATTCGGTGTCGATGACCTGCGCGACCTGATCGCTGCTTGCGGGTTGCATCGCCTGTGCGGTCTGTGCCGGCTGGCTTGGCCCAGCCTGGGTGGGCGCAGTCTGGGCGGGCGACATCGAAGGATCGGCCGCACCCGTCGTCGCCGCCGGCGCAGTCTGCGGCGATGTCATGGTGGATTGCGCGAGCGCCGGCGCAGCAATCGTCATCGCGCCTGCGAGCAGAGCATATTTGAGCATTGCCATTCTCCATCGGCTAATCGAAATCGTTACTGGACGATCACCGCAGCAGCCCCGGGGATACTGGGCGGATACTGCGACACACCGACCGTCGAAGGCGGATATAGGCCGAACGCATTGCCGTTTGTACCCCCGTCGATGGCCTGCTAGGCGCTCCGCAGGCGTCTCCCGAGGGGAGCACGCGACGAACCGTGCCATTCACCAGCCCCGAGGAAACCCATGGTCCCCCGCTATTCCCGCCCCGACATGGTCGCGATCTGGACGCCCGAAGCGTGCTTCAAGATCTGGTTCGAGATCGAGGCGCACGCCACCGACGCACTCGCCGAACTGGGCGTAGTCCCCAAGGAAGCGGCCGCCGCGATCTGGGAAAAGGGCGCGTTCGAGGTCGACCGGATCGACGAGATCGAGCGCGAGACCAAGCACGACGTCATCGCCTTCCTGACCAACGTCGCCGAGCATGTCGGCCCCGAAGCGCGCTTCATGCACCAGGGCATGACCTCGTCGGACGTGCTCGACACGTGCCTCGCGGTACAGCTGGCCAAGGCCAGCGACATCCTGATCGCCGATCTCGACGCGCTGCTGGTGGTGCTCGAACGCCGCGCGCGCGAACACAAGATGACGCCGACGATCGGCCGCAGCCACGGCATCCACGCCGAGCCGGTCACGTTCGGGCTGAAGCTCGCCCAGGCGCATGCCGAATTCGCGCGCAACCGCGCGCGGCTGGTGGCGGCGCGCGAGGACGTCGCAACCTGCGCGATCTCGGGCGCGGTCGGCACGTTCGCCAACATCGATCCGTTCGTCGAAGAGTATGTCGCGGGCAAGCTCGGCCTGTCGGTCGAGCCCGTCTCGACCCAGGTCATCCCGCGCGATCGCCATGCGATGTTTTTCGCGACGCTGGGCGTGATCGCCAGCTCGATCGAGCGGCTCGCGACCGAAGTGCGCCATTTGCAGCGCACCGAAGTGCTTGAGGCGGAGGAGTTCTTCTCGCCCGGCCAAAAGGGCTCGTCGGCAATGCCGCACAAGCGCAACCCGGTGCTGACCGAGAACCTGACCGGGCTCGCGCGGATGGTCCGCGGCTACGTCACGCCCGCGATGGAGAACGTCGCGCTGTGGCACGAGCGCGACATCTCGCACTCGTCGGTCGAGCGGTACATCGGGCCGGATGCGACGATCACGCTCGACTTCGCGCTCGCACGGCTGACCGGGGTGATGGACAAACTGGTCGTCTATCCCGAGCGGATGTTGAAGAATCTCAACAAGATGGGTGGTCTCGTCCATTCGCAGCGCGTCCTGCTCGCGCTGACGCAGGCCGGCGTGAGCCGCGAGGACGCGTATCGCCTCGTCCAGCGCAACGCGATGAAGGTGTGGGATTCGGATGGTGCCCTGTCGCTGCTCGAACTGCTGAAGGCGGATCCCGAAGTGACGCTGAGCGATGCCGAGCTCGAGGACAAGTTCGACCTTGGATATCATCTGAAGCACGTCGACACGATCTTCGCCCGGGTATTCGGCGCGGCTTGAGGGGCGGCTGCTCAGCACGCCTCCCGCCCGGACCGTCATCCTGACGTAAGTCAGGACCCAGGGCCAAGCAGGGCAACGTTGCGTTACTCTGGGTCCTGACTTTCGTCGGAATGACGCGTGGATTTGTTGGGCACGCCGTCCTTCAGATCACTTCAAGTTGCACGCAACGCAATTGCGATTGTATGTTACAAAATTGCGACAACGCGCAACTATAGCCATATCGCCCTTGCCGGATATTCTTCCGGCATCGGAGACCTACCCATGCGCATGTTCGAAACCGTGACCAGCACCATGCTGGCGATCGCGGCTCAAGCGCTGGTGGTCGGGGTGGTCGTCACCGCCTTCTGATCCATCGGCCCGCCCCCTTCCGAGGGGGCGCGGCTAGGGCCCGAGATTTCGCGCAGCCTGCTTCTGGCCGCGCAAGTGATTGATCGATCTCCCGCGTTCAAGACGCGCAACAAGGAGATTTATCACGTCGAAACCCATCCTGATCGCCGCCACCTTCGCTATGACCGCGATGGCGAACGCACCCGCCTTTGCCGACGAACCGGGCCGAGGCTGGATCAGCAACGCACGGGTGACGACGATGCTCGCCCAGCGCGGCTACAGGGTCACCAAGATGGAAGCCGACGACGGCCATTGGGAAGGCGAGACCGCGCGGCGTACGGCGATGTACGAATTCCACGTCGATCCGCACAACGGCAAGGTCACGAAGCTGGAACGCGATCGCGACTGACCTATCGATCCTCCCCCGCAAGGGGGAGGTGTCGCCGAAGGTGACGGAAGGGGAGGACACGGAGCGGGGGTTGTCGCTTACCTCCCCCTCCGTCCGGCAAGAGCCGGCGACCTCCCGTGGCGGGGGAGGATCAGACGACGTTCAATTCATCAGATCGACCACGATTACCGCGTCCGCGGATAGCGTGCCGCAAATTCCTCGTCCGACATCATCAGATAGCGGATCATGTCGATCAACGCCCAGGGTGCGCTGATGACCAGTCCCACCACGGTGATGCTCAGCACCAGCATGACGATCCCCGAGCCCGTCCGCCCGAGATAGAAGCGGTGGATGCCTAGCGTCCCGATCACGAACGCCATAACCGCGGCGACGTATTTGTTGCGGTCATTGGTTGGCGCGGCGACGGGAGCAGGCGGCACCGCACGGCGCGGGCCCGGCGCGGTCGGCATCGGGAATACGCTCAGCGCACGATCGTTGGCGGCTTCGAAATCCACCTCGATGCCGATAGCCGGTTCGCCGCGATGCGCCCAATCCTCCGGCGCAAACCGATAGCGTTGTCCGTCCTGCCCCGCGACGATCCCTTCGCCGGTGCGGGGATCGACGCCTAAAACCTGTCCGCGCATGTCATTCCTCGATGTTCGGTATCATTCTGGCGGAAGCCGCGGATCAGGCAAGCTCGAACTCGCCCCGCCCCAGATCAGGCCGTGATCTCAGGCCGCAATCTCGAACTGGCGTCTGTCATCGTCGTTATCAGCAGCGGTCGGCCGCGCTTTCCGCGAACGGATCGCGCGCTTGTGAGCTTTTCCCGCCGGGCGTCGACCGAAGACTCCCAGATACCGCGCCAACACTCCACGAACACGGAGGCTGGAGATCGTAGCGGCCAGCGCCATGATGATGTCGAGATACGCCGATACTTCAAAAGTGGTGATCCAGATCGCGACGTCGGGTGCGGTCAGTGTGAGCAACCGGATGCCGTCGCTCTCGCCGACGAGAGTGACCATCGCGGCCGTCATCATCAGCAGAAACATCACGGCGGCGTCACCGCGGGAGAAGCGCGTCAGGCGAGCCGCCGGGCGATCGATCACCATGCGCCGCATGGCCTTGCCGATCGCAGTTTCGGGGGCGGCGACCATGACCAGCCAACAGGCGATCATCGTGAAACAACATGCCAACATCGCGCACCCCTCCCGTTCGGTATCGTACCTGGCTTATTCCCCCGCGAACACGCCCTTGAGCTTAGCGAAGAAGCCCTGGCTCGCCGGGCATTCGTCACCTGTCTCCGTCTCGCGGAACATCTCGAGCAGTTCTTTCTGGCGATTGCTGAGACGCGTGGGCGTCTCGACGTCGATCTGGACGACGAGGTCGCCGAAGCCGCGGCCCTGCAACACGGGCATGCCGGCGCCGCGCTGGCGGAGCTGCTTGCCCGACTGGATACCGGCCGGGATCTTCACCTCGTGCGTGCGGCCGTCGAGGCCGGGGATCGAGAGCGATCCGCCGAGCGACGCGACCGTGAAGCTGATCGGCGCGCGCGCGAACAGCGTCGTGCCTTCGCGCTCGAACAGATTGTGCTTGGTCACGTGCAGGAAGATGTAGAGATCGCCGGACGGCGCACCGCGCGCGCCCGCCTCGCCTTCGCCCGACATGCGGATCCGCGTGCCCTCGTCGACGCCGGGGGGGACGTTGATCGACAGCGTCTTGGTCTTCTCGACACGGCCTTCGCCGCGGCAGTCCGGGCACGGGTCGGCGATGACTTCGCCGGCGCCGTTGCAGACCGGGCAAGCGCGCTCCACCACGAAGAAGCCCTGTTGCGCACGGACTTTACCGTGACCGCCGCAATGCTGGCAGGTCTTCGCGCGCGTACCGGCCTTCGCGCCCGAGCCGTCGCAGGTGTCGCAGAGCGCGGAGACGTCGATCGTGATCTCGGTCGTCTTGCCGTGGAAGGCTTCCTCCAAGCTGACTTCCATGTCGTAGCGCAGGTCAGCGCCGCGCCGTGCCGCCGAACGGCCACCGCCGCGCTGTGCGCCGCCCATGAACTCGCCGAACACGCTTTCGAAGATGTCGCTGAAGCCGCCGAAATCCTGCGCGCCGCCGCTGTGACCGCCGCCGCCGCCGTTCTGGAACGCGGCGTGGCCGAACCGGTCATAGGCCGCGCGCTTCTGTGGGTCCTTGAGGCAGTCATACGCCTCGCTGACCGCCTTGAACTGCGCCTCGGAATCCTTGCAGCCGGCATTCTTGTCCGGGTGATACTTCATCGCGAGCTTGCGGTAGGACGACTTGATCGTCCCCGCATCCGCGGTCCGCTCGCATTCGAGCAGTTCGTAATAATCTGTCTGGGTACTCATACTTCGCCCCTCCGGCCCCGCCCGTCATGCCAGCGAAAGCTGGCATCTCGTTCCACGGGAGCGAACCCCTGCGGAAGGAGACCCCAGCTTTCGCTGGGGTGACGGAGGGCGGTCATGGTTTACGCCTTCGGGTTGTCGTCGACTTCCGAGAACTCGGCGTCGACGACGTCGTCGTCCTTCTTCGCCGCGTCACCGTCGGCCGACGGCGAAGCGTCCGCCTGGGCCTGCTTCTCGTAGATCGCCTGGCCGAGCTTCATCGCGACCTGGGCGAGCGCGGTGCTCTTCTCGGTCATCGCATCCGCATCGCCGCTCTCGACCGCAGCCTTGGTCGCGTCGATCGCAGCCTGGATCTCGGTCTTCAGCGACTCGTCGACCTTGTCGCCATTGTCGGCAAGCTGACGCTCGGTGGTGTGGACCAGTGACTCGGCGTTGTTCTTCGCCTCGGCGCCGGCACGACGCTTCTTGTCCTCCTCGGCAAAGGTCTCGGCGTCGCGGACCATCTGGTCGATGTCGTTGTCCGAAAGACCACCAGACGCCTGGATGCGGATCTGCTGCTCCTTGCCGGTGCCCTTGTCTTTGGCCGAGACGCTGACCAGACCGTTCGCGTCGATGTCGAACGTGACTTCGATCTGCGGCACGCCGCGCGGTGCGGGCGGGATGCCGACGAGATCGAAATTGCCGAGCATCTTGTTGTCGGCCGCCATCTCGCGCTCGCCCTGGAACACGCGGATCGTCACCGCGCCCTGGTTGTCGTCCGCGGTCGAGTAGGTCTGCGACTTCTTGGTCGGGATCGTCGTGTTGCGATCGATCATCCGGGTGAACACGCCACCCAGCGTCTCGATGCCGAGCGACAGCGGCGTCACGTCGAGCAACAGCACGTCCTTGACGTCGCCCTGCAGCACGCCGGCCTGGATCGCGGCGCCCATCGCGACGACCTCGTCCGGGTTGACGCCGGTATGCGGCTCCTTGCCGAAGAACTGCTTCACGACTTCACGCACGCGCGGCATGCGCGTCATGCCGCCGACGAGCACGACTTCCGAGATGTCCTCGGGCTTCAGGCCTCCGTCTGCGAGCGCCTTGCGGCAAGGCTCGAGCGTACGCTTGACCAGATCCTCGACCATCCGCTCAAGATCGGCGCGGGTGATCGACTTCACCAGATGCTTCGGGCCATTCTGGTCGGCGGTGATGAAGGGCAGGTTGACCTCGGTCGACTGTGCCGAGCTGAGCTCGATCTTCGCCTTCTCGGCCGCTTCCTTCAGACGCTGCAGCGCGAGCTTGTCCTTGGCGAGGTCGATGCCCTCGGCCTTCTTGAACTCGTCGGCGAGATACTGGACGATCTTGTTGTCGAAATCCTCACCACCGAGGAACGTGTCACCGTTGGTGGCCTTCACCTCGAACACACCGTCGCCGATTTCCAGCACCGAGATGTCGAACGTGCCGCCGCCGAGATCGTAGACCGCGATCGTCTTGCCGTCCTGCTTGTCGAGGCCGTAGGCCAGCGCCGCGGCGGTCGGCTCGTTGATGATGCGCAACACTTCGAGACCGGCGATCTGGCCGGCGTCCTTGGTCGCCTGGCGCTGCGCGTCGTTGAAGTAGGCCGGCACGGTGATGACCGCCTGCGTGACCGTCTCGCCGAGATACGATTCGGCGGTTTCCTTCATCTTCTGCAGCGTGAACGCCGAGATCTGCGACGGCGAGTAATCCTTGCCGCCGGCCGAGACCCACGCGTCGCCGTTCGGGCCGCGCGAGATCTTGTACGGGACCAGCTCGGTGTCCTTCTTGGTGATCGGATCGTCGAAGCGACGGCCGATCAGGCGCTTCACCGCGAAGATGGTGTTGTCGCCGTTCGTCACTGCCTGGCGCTTGGCCGGCTGGCCGACCAGTCGCTCGCCGTCCTTGGCGAACGCGACGATCGACGGCGTGGTGCGCGCGCCCTCGGAATTCTCGATGACCTTGGGCTTGCCGCCTTCCATGACGGATACGCAGCTGTTGGTCGTGCCGAGATCGATACCGATTACTTTAGCCATGAGTTCTGATTAGCCCCTCACTTGAAACGAACATACGAAACCGGTTCCACCCCGTTACGGCAGTGGAACCTTTCTGATGATGGGCGCGATATAGGTGGCCTCGCGCTTGCCGCAAGATTGTACCGGTCATAGGATGCGCAAGTGGTCGAGCCCGGAGAAAAGTAACCTATGCGTATCGTTTTCGGACTGGGTGTTGCCGCGATGGCACTGGCATCGTGCTCGCCGCCGAAGGAGTTGTCGGTCGACGGCGCCTATATCCGGCTGGGCGCGGTGACCGGACGCCCGGCTGCGGCGTATTTCACGGTGCACGGCGGGCCGACCCCGGCGACGCTGATCTCGGTCACCACCGACGTCGCGATCAAGGCCGAGATGCACGAGACGATGGCGAAGAGCGGCGTGAGCTCGATGGCGCCGCTGGCGCGCGTCGAGATCCCGGCGAACACCGACGTGGCGTTCGCGCCCGGTGGGCGCCACGTAATGCTGTTCAACATGAATCCGGGGATCAAGCCGGGCGCTCAGGCGATGCTGACCTTTGCATTTGCGGACGGAACGCGCCTCCTGGGGAATGCGAACGTGGTCGCGGCGGGGACTCCGGCGGGGAAGTGACCCGGGAAGATTTAAGGCGCGGACTGACCGAGGGGGAGACGGCGCTGGCCGCATCGGTGTTCGGGGGCGCGATCGAGTATTCTCGGGTCAGCCTGACGCGGCGCAAATGGGCGTTCTTCCAGCCGCGCGACACGGTGATGGCGCCGCGCGGCTGCATCCACTTCCACCCCAAGGGCGATCTGTGGTGCGACGATTTCGCGCATGCGCACCTGACGCTGCAGGGGCTGTTCATCCACGAGATGACGCACATCTGGCAGCACCAGCGCGGCGTGTTCCTGCCGTTGGCGCGACATCCCTGGTGCCGGTACGATTATGCGTTCCGGCCGGGGCTCGCGCTGCACCGCTACGGGATCGAACAACAGGGCGAGATCGTGCGGCACGCCTTCCTGCTGCGTGCCGGGGCGAAGGTGGCAGGCGCACCGCCGCTCGAGCAATACGAGACAGTGCTGCCGTTCACGCCGTTAGCGTCGGCCTGACGTCCACCACCCCATCCCCGTCCGCTCCCCACCGTCATCCCAGCGAAAGCTGGGATCCCAAGCGGCAAGGGTGCGCGCTATCACGGGGAGAACCCAGCTTTCGCTGGGATGACGGGTGTTATTGGATGACGAATGTCATTGAATGACGGATGTCACCCACTGACGGCAGTGGCCTCAAAGCCAGCTACGGCCATCCGCTCCGCCACACCCGTAAGGCGGCAACTGCCCCGGGAAGCGCGCCTGCATCTTGTGGCAACCCCAGGCTCGCATCGGCCCCGGCGCATAGCCGTTCAGCGCGATGCCGACCTCGTCATACGGGCTCGAGCCGCGTGCGACGTACATGTACCAACGCCCGCCGAACATCACCGCCGCCGCGATGAGCACGACGCAAACGACCTGAACGATTTTCTGCATTGAAGACCCCTTTTGTAACGAAGGGCGCCCCGTTGCAGACAACCTGGATCAATTTCAACCAACGATCTGGTAGATCGCGATCATCCAGATCGGCGGAAATCGGTTGATTACAGCGAGTCGAAATCGATAGGTCGTGTCCGATCAAGCGCTTGCGGCGCCTCAGGCATTGGATATTTCAAACCGGTCGCGCAGTTGAAAAGTACGATCTTGTCGTCCTCGTCGACCAACCCGGTGTTCAGCGCCTGATGATACGCCGCCAATGTCGCACCGCCCTCCGGGCATAGCAGCAGCCCGTCCTGCTTCGCCGCCGCGTCGACCGCCTTCAGAATCGCTGGATCGCCGACCGCGAGCGCCTGCCCACCGCTTTCGCGCACCGCCCGCAGGATCAGAAAGTCGCCGACCGCCTTCGGCACACGAATGCCGGCTGCGACGGTGCTCGCGTCTTCCCAACGCTCGGCATGCTCCTCGCCGGCCTCGAACGCGCGCACGATTGGCGCGCAGCCGCTTGCCTGCACCGCGAACATCTTGGGCCGCTCCGAGCCGATCCAGCCGAGCTTTTCGAGTTCGTCGAACGCCTTCCACATCCCGATCAGGCCGGTGCCGCCGCCGGTCGGATAGAAGATCGCATCCGGCAGTTTCCAGCCGAACTGCGCGGCGAGTTCGAGCCCCATCGTCTTCTTGCCTTCGATCCTATAGGGCTCCTTCAACGTCGAGAAATCGAACCAGCGGCCTTCAGCGGCGCCCTTGCCGACGATCGCGCCGCAATCGTCGATCAAGCCGTTGACGCGCCAGACGCGCGCGCCCTGCATAGCGATCTCGCGGACGTTGATCTCGGGGGTGTCGTCCGGGCAGAACACGATCGTTTCGATCCCGCAGCGCGTCGCATACGCTGCCAGCGCCGCGCCCGCATTGCCGTTGGTCGGCATCGCGATTTTCGTGACGCCGAGTTCCTTGGCCATCGCGACGGCCATGACGAGCCCGCGCGCCTTGAACGAGCCGGTCGGGAGGCGGCCTTCGTCCTTCACGAGCACGTTGGGGCCGCCGGACTTGGTCAGCGGCACGAGTGGTGTCTCGATCTCGCCGAGGCTGACGATGTTGTCCGTGTGACGGACCGGAAGCAGTTCGCGCCACCGCCAAAGGTCCGTCGGCCGCGCTTCGATCGTGTCGCGCGAGATCGCGGATCGCACAGCGTCGAGATCGTAGCGCACCAGCAACGGCCGCCCGGCACGCGACAGCCCATGAAGCTGGTCCGCCTCATACCGCTCGCCGGTGATCGAGCATTCGAGATGCGTGACGAAAGTCTGGCGATCGGTGGTGAGGTTCTGGTTCATGGACTGACTTTCAAATCCTCCCCTGCAAGGGGAGGGGGACCAGCGCAGCTGGTGGAGGGGGCGTGCCGCGGGCGTACCGCTCGACGTAAACGCGCCCGGCCGCAGATGGTACGCGGGAGGAGAGCCCCCTCCACCGCCACGCAAGCGCGTGGCGGTCCCCCTCCCCGTTCCGGGGAGGATTACCCCGCCTTGGCGACGCCCACCATAGCCGGACGCAGCAGGCGGTCCTTGATCATGTACCCGGCCTGCATCTCCTGGACGATCGTCCCCGCAGGCTGGTCGCTCGGGATTTCCATCATCGCCTGATGCTTGTTCGGGTCGAGCATCTGGCCCTCCGCGGCGATCTTGGTGATGCCGTGGCGCTGGAACACGCTCTCGAGCTCGCGCCCGGTCGCTTCGAGACCAGTAACGAGCCCCTTCATCTTCTCGTCCGAGCGCAGGTCCGCCGGAATCGCCGAAAGCCCGCGCGAGAGGTTGTCGGCAACCGACAGCACATCGCGCGCGAACGCCGTGGCAGCATAAGCACGCGCGTCCTGTGCTTCCTTCTCGGCGCGGCGGCGGACGTTCTGGATCTCGGCCTGTGCGTAGAGAACGTTTTGCTTGGCCTCAGCGAGCTGGTTCTCAAGCTCGGCGACGCGGTCGTTCGAAGCCACCTCAGGCGCGTCTTCAGCGGTTTCTTCGCGCAGGTCTGCAGGCATGTTCTGGTCGATGTCGGACATTGCTTTCCCTATAAAATTGGCCGGCTCAACCCATCAGCCGGGCGAGCGTTGCAGCCGTGAAATCCACCATGGGCACGACGCGCGCATAGTTCAACCGCGTCGGGCCGATGACGCCGACCACGCCGACCACCCGACCGTCCAACCCGCGAAACGGTCGCGCGATGACCGAAGACCCTGACAACGCGAACAATTTGGTCTCCGCGCCGATGAAAATCCGGGTCGAATCGCCCGCCCGCGCGCTGTCCAAAAGCGATGCGACTTCCTGCTTTCCCTCGAGATCGTCGAGCAGGTCGCGCACCCGGTCGAGATCGGCGGCGGCGGCGGCATCGATCAACCGCCCCTGCCCGCGCACGATCAACACCGGGCGGCGATCCGCATCCTCGCTCCACACCGCAATCCCGCGCTCGACCAGCGTCCGCGCCGCGCCGTCAAGCGCCGCCTGCCCGTCCGCCAGCTCACGCTCGATCCGGCCCCGCGCTTCGGCCAGCGTCAGCCCGCCGAGCGTCGCCGACATGTAATTGCCCGCCTCGATCAGCGCGGACGCCGACATGCCCTTGGGCAGCGCGATCACGCGGTTCTCGACCGAGCCGTCCTCGCTGACCAGCACCGCCAGCGCCTGCTCCAGAGACAGCGAAACGAACGCGATCTGGCGCAATTTCAGCTCGCGCTTGGGCACCATCACCAGTCCCGCACAGGCTGAAAGTCCCGACAGCGCAAGCGTGGTCGCGGCGAGCGCCTCCTCGACCGGGCCGCCGACCCCGGCGCGCGCCTCGATCGTCTGGCGCTCCTCGATCGAAGGCTCCATCGCCTGCATCATACCGTCGACGAACAGGCGAAGCCCGCGGTCGGTCGGCATGCGGCCCGCGCTGGTATGCGGGCTGGCGAGCAGACCCAGCCCCTCCAGCTCGCCCATGACGCCGCGAATCGAGGCTGGGGACAGGCTGAGCCCGGTCAGTTGCGCGATCGTCTTCGAGCCCACCGGCGTGCCGCTGGCGAGATAGCTGTCGACCACCGCACGAAAAATGTCGCGCGCGCGATCGGTCAGTTCGGTGACTGGGGGCGTGGCCATCGCTTTGATCTAGGGCGGATCGACCTTTGCCAAAAGAGGGAATGCAGCCCGCCCAGCCTCACCCCCACCCGTCATCCTGACGAAAGTCAGGACCCAGAGCCACACAGGACGCCGTTCGGTTACCCTGGGTCCTGACTTTCGTCAGGATGACGGCGGTGGTTGGGCTGGCGAGCACGGAAACGAAAGGCTAGGCAGCGGGCAACCACTTACTTCCGTTAGGACACCGACTATGCGCCCATCCGGCCGCGCCCCAGACCAGATGCGTGCGATCACGATCGAGCCGCGCTTCACCAAGCATGCCGAGGGCTCCGTCCTGATCGGCTTCGGCGACACGAAAGTGCTCGTCACCGCCAGCGTCGAGGAGAGGGTCCCGCCGTTCATGCGCGGCAAGGGCGAAGGCTGGGTGACCGCGGAATATGGCATGCTCCCCCGCGCCACCAACACGCGCAACAACCGCGAGGCCGCCAAGGGCAAGCAGTCGGGGCGCACGCAGGAAATCCAGCGGCTGATCGGGCGCAGCCTGCGCGCGGTCGTCGACCTGAAGCTGCTCGGCGAGCGCCAGATCGTGATCGATTGCGACGTGATCCAGGCCGACGGCGGCACGCGCACCGCGTCGATCTCGGGCGGCTGGGTCGCGCTACGGCTCGCGATCGACGGCTTGCTCGCAAGCGGCAAGCTGACCGCCGACCCGCTGACGCAGAAGGTCGCGGCGATCAGCTGCGGCATCTATCAGGGCAATCCGGTGCTCGACCTCGACTATATCGAGGATTCGGGCGCGGATGCGGATGCGAACTTCGTGCTGCTCGAAAACGGCAACATCGCCGAGGCGCAGGCGACTGCCGAAGGCGCGACCTATGACGAGGAGGCGCTGCTCCGCCTGCTCCGTCTGGCCCGGATCGGCTGCACCGACATCTTCGCGGCACAGGCGAAGGCGGTCGCCAAGTGAGCGGCGAGGGCAAGGAGCCGCAGGCGATCCGCAAGCTCGCCCCCGGCAAGCTGGTCATCGCCAGCCACAACAAGGGCAAGGTCCGCGAGATCGCCGCGTTGCTCGAAGGACGGGGGCTCGAAGTCGTCTCGGCCGCCGAACTCGACCTGCCGGAGCCGATCGAGACGGGCACCACCTTCTTCGCGAACGCCGAACTGAAGGCACGCTCGGCCGCCGACCTGTCGGGCTATCCCGCACTCGCGGACGATAGCGGGCTCTGCGTCGATGCGCTGGGTGGTGACCCGGGCGTCTACACGGCGGATTGGGCGGAAACCCCGAACGGTCGCGACTGGATGATGGCGATGCAGAAGGTCGAGGACGCGGTCGTCGCCAAGGGCCCGGACGCAACGCGTGGCGCGCATTTCGTCAGCGTGCTCGCGCTCGCATGGCCCGACGGTCATGTCGAATGGTTCGAAGGCCGTGCCGAGGGGACGCTCGTCTGGCCGCCGCGCGGCAATATCGGCTTCGGCTACGACCCGGTGTTCGTGCCGCTGGGCTACGACCAGAGCTACGCCGAGCTGCCGCACGAAACGAAGAACGCGATCAGCCACCGCAACGAAGCGTTCAAGCTCCTCGAAGCCGCGGTGTTCTGATTTGCCGTGAGGGCGGCGTATCGATCCTCCCCCACCAGGGGGAGGTGGCACCGCAGGTGACGGAGGGGGAGGACACGGAGCCGACGTTACCCTTTCCTCCCCCTCCGTCTGGCTAGCGCCAGCCACCTCCCCCTAGCGGGGGAGGATTACAAATTTCGCACCGCTTCAAACGGCGATCAGCTGCTTCCTCGGCCAATTCACCACCGGCAAGGCCTCGAACGCCGGTTTCGCCAGCAGATACCCCTGGATGTACCGCACCCCGAGATTGCGCAGGGCGTTGAACTCGCCTTCGGTCTCGACCCCCTCGGCGATCACCGAGATCCCCAATCCGGCGCACATCCGCAGCATCCCCTCGACGATCATCCGCCGCGGCAGACTCGTGTCGATGTCGCGGATCAGCTCCATGTCGAGCTTGATGATGTCCGGCTGGAACCGCGCGAGCAGGTTCAACCCCGCATGTCCCGCCCCGAAATCGTCGAGCGCGGTGCCGAAGCCCATCTTCTGATACGTCGCGATGATGTTCGCGACATGCGCCGGATCGAGCATCTCCTCGTTCTCGGTGAACTCGAAGATCAGCCGATCGGTCGGCATCCCGACCGCGCCCGCAGTCTTCAGCGTGAGCTGGATACAGGCCGCCGGCGAATACACCGCGTTCGGCAGGAAATTGATCGACAGCCGCGCGGGCGTATCGAGCAGCCCAGCGTTCACCGACGCCTCGATCGCGCGCACCCGGCATTGCTGGTCGAACGCGTACAGGTTCTCCCCGTCGACCTGGCCCAGGACGCTTGCCGCCGACTGCCCCTCGGGACCGCGCACCAGCGCTTCGTACGCGAAGACCGTCTCCGTCTCGACATCGACGATCGGCTGGAACGCCATCGAAAAGGCGAACGACAGGCCGACGCCATCGCGGCATCCGACGCAACCGATACGGGGGACATCGGGTGAAGGTAGTGGTCTCATTAAAGTAGGTTAGCCGGCAACCACTTAAGAAAATACCACCGCTCCAGAACTACCGGCTTGCTCCAGATCAATACGCGCGTTCGCCGAAGACGTTGCCGGGCGGCGAATAGCGGCACACCAGATAATCGTCGGTCTTGTTGCTCGCCATCGCGCAGCCGACCTGCGTCGAACCGCGCCAGACGATCTGCGTGTAATGCGCGACGTCCTCGAATTTGCCGGTGCGGCTGAACCCAGGAGTCGGCTGGTTGGTAAAATCGCGCTTCTCGGCGACCCAGTGGCCGATCATCTCGCGATAGGCATAGGCATAGCGCGTGCCGGTCCACAAATTCTCGCCTTCGCGGCTCATGCCCTGCGGTTGCGGGGCGTGCGCGAATTTCCGCGTGCGCGCCATCTCCTCGGCATAGGCGCGCGCGGTGGTCGCCAGCGCGTCGCTCCAGGTCAGCGGCGCGACGCCGACGGCAGCGCGCGCAGCGTTGTGGCCGTCGATCATCGCGGTCTTGAGCAGGCTTGCCCCGCGCGGTGCCGGCGCCATCGATTCACGCGGCTCGACGACTCGCTCGGGCCCCTTTGCACAGCCTGCCAGCAATAACGCCCCGGCGATCGCCAAACCCATCCGTGCCGTCATTGCGCTTCCTTCGGCCGCCCCGTGCGACCATATGCGCGAGATAATGCCCGTCTTCGAAACACCAAGCCCCAACGCTCCTCAACCGGGCGATCTCGCGCTCTACGTCCATTGGCCGTTCTGCGTGTCGAAATGCCCGTATTGCGACTTCAACAGCCATGTCCGCGACGAGGTCGACCAGGCGGCCTGGCGCGCCGCGCTGCTGACCGACCTCGACCATGAAGCGCGCGTGCTGCCGGGGCGGAAATTGCAGTCGATCTTCTTCGGGGGTGGCACGCCGTCGCTGATGCCGCCCGAGACCGTCGCGGCCGTGCTGAATGCGGCGGAGAAGGCGTGGGGGTTCGCCGAGGGGATCGAGATCACGCTGGAGGCGAACCCGTCCTCGGTCGAGGCGGCAAGGTTCGCCGATCTGGCCAGCGCAGGCGTGAACCGGGTGTCGCTCGGGCTGCAATCGCTCGACGACCAGGCGCTGAAGTTCCTAGGCCGCGCGCATGACGTGAACGAGGGACAGGCGGCGCTCGCCACCGCGCAAAACGTCTTTCCCCGCGTGAGTTTCGACCTGATCTATGCGCTCCCCGGCCAGCGCCTCGACGACTGGCGCGCAGAACTCGCGCGTGCGCTGAGCCTAGGGACCGAACATCTCTCGCTGTATCAGCTGACGATCGAGGCCGGCACGCGGTTCGCGACCGAGGCGCTCGCGGGGCGGATCGTGATCCCGGACGGCGATTCGGCGGCGGACCTGTTCGAGGCGACGCGCGCCGACACCGCGGCGGCAGGCTTGCCCGCATACGAGACGTCGAACCACGCGCGGCCGGGGTCGGAGAGCCGCCACAATCTCGCGTACTGGCGGTACCAGGATTATGCCGGGATCGGCCCGGGCGCGCATGGCCGCCGGGGCGGGCTGGCGACGGTGCGACGCAAGAAGCCGGAGAACTGGCTGGCCGCGGTCGACCGCAACGGCCACGGGATGGAAGTCGAGGACCCGCTGACGCCATCGACTCGCGCGACGGAGGCTTTGCTGATGGGATTGCGGCTCGCGGAAGGGGTCGATCTGGACCGGATCACGGCGCTGAACGCGGGTATCGTGCCGGTCGATCTGACCGCGGTGGCGCGACTCGAGACGCTCGGACTGATCGCACACACGCCGGGGCGCCTGCGGGTTACCGAGGCTGGGGCGTTGCTGCTCGACGCGATCCTGCCGGAGATCGTGACGGCCTGACGCGCCGTTCGCACCCGCACGTTCAGATTGGCGCAAGCGGGGATTTGCTCTAAGTGGCGGCAGCCTGGTTGCGCCGGGCCTCTTGCGAGTGGGAATTTGATGCGCTTTTTCGCCGGTATGTTCGCGTTGCTCGGGTGCCTTGTCGCGGTGCCGGCGGGCGCCGCGCAAAACAAGGAAGTCGCGGCGCCTGCCGTTCGCGCGACCCCGCCCCTGACAACGGATACACAGAATCTGCTGCTGCTCGACCTGTCGACCGGCGGCCGCGTGACGATATGGCTGCGGCCCGACGTCGCGCCGCTGATGGTCGAGCGGATCAAGACGCTGACCCGCCAGCATTTCTATGACGGCCTAGCGTTCCACCGCGTGATCGACGGCTTCATGGCGCAGGGCGGCGATCCCAAGGGCGACGGCACGGGCGGCTCGACGCTTCCCGACGTGAAGGCCGAGTTCAATTACCTGCCGCATGTTCGCGGGGCCGTCTCGGCAGCGCGGTCGGAGAAAGAGGACAGCGCGAACAGCCAGTTCTTCATCGTCTTCCAGCCGCGCCTCAGCCTCGACAAGAAATACACGGTGTTCGGTCGCGTGATCGACGGGATGCAGTATGTCGACGCGATCGTCCGCGGAGAGCCGCCCGCGAACCCGTCGCGAATCCTGCATGCGTATATCGCCGCGGACAATCCTCCGGCATATGTCGCGGGTCCTCCTGCCCCGGCGCTGGGTGCACCGGTGACGTTGCCGGGGACGGCTTCGGGTCCGGACGCGGCCAAGCCCAAGCTCGCGCCGGCCCGCAAGGCGCCGGTCAAAAAGGCTCCTGCAAAGAAGTGACCTCGCGTTGAACGTCGACCTTTTCGACTTCGACCTGCCGACCGACAACATCGCGCTCCGCCCCGCGGCGCCGCGCGATGCTGCGCGGATGTTGGTGCTCGAAGGTGACACGACCCGGGATGCGGGCGTGTCGGACCTGCCGTCGCTGCTGCGGCGCGGCGACATGCTCGTCTTCAACGATACGCGCGTTATTCCCGCGCAGCTCGACGGCCGCCGCGGCGATGCGAAGATCGGCGCGACGCTGCACAAGCGCGAGGGACCGCGGCGCTGGCGCGCGTTCATCCGCAACGCAAGGCGGCTGCGCGATGGCGACGTGATCGCGTTCGGCAATGGCGTCAGCGCGGCGGCGGTCGATCGCGAGGACGACGGGAGTTACGCGCTGGTGTTCGCGGGCGACGAGCCGGTCGAATTGCTGCTCGAACGTGCGGGGCACATGCCCCTGCCCCCGTATATCGCCGGCAAGCGCCCGACCGACGAGCGCGATGCTGACGATTACCAGACGATGTTCGCGTCCGAGCCGGGTGCGGTGGCGGCTCCGACAGCGGCGCTGCATTTCACGCCGAAGCTGATGGCGGCGCTCGATGCCGCGGGTATCGAACATGCCACGCTGACGCTGCATGTCGGCGCGGGCACGTTCCTTCCCGTGAAGGCGACCGACACGACCGAGCACAAGATGCACGCCGAATGGGGTCGGATCGATGCCGCGACCGCCGACCGGCTGAACGCTGTGCGCGCTGGGGGTGGCCGTGTGATCGCGGTCGGGACGACGTCGCTGCGGTTGATCGAGAGCGCGACCGGCGAGGACGACGTGATCCGTCCATTCGATGGCGACACCGCGATCTTCATCACGCCGGGCTATCGGTTCCGCGGGATCGATGGGTTGATGACCAATTTCCATCTGCCGCGCTCGACGTTGTTCATGCTGGTGTCGGCGCTGATGGGGCGCGAGCGGATGCAGGCGGCGTATGCGCATGCGATCGCTGAAAAGTATCGCTTCTACAGCTATGGCGACGCCTCGCTTCTGCTGCCATGACGGGCGGCATGCTGCTCGCCTTCGCTTTGCTCCAGGCTATTATCGCTGCCCCGCCGCCCGCGGGGACGCCACAGCCGCCTGCAACGATCTTCGCCGAGCCCGCGGCCATGTTCATCGCCGCTTGCGATGCGAATGGCGATGGCCGCGTGACGCAGGCCGAGCTGACCGCGTGTGTCGCGCGGAGCTATGCCACCGCCGAGGGCGCGGCGACGGGATCGATCGGGTACATCGCCTATGCCGATTGGGCGCAGGCTTGGCTCGGCGACCGTAACGCGTTGCCGAGCCCGTTCGAGGTCGATCGCGACGGCGACAATCGGATCACGCTCGCCGAATTGCAGACGCGGTTCGCGCAATTCTTCGCAAGGTTCGACCGCGACAAGGACGGCGTGCTGACCCGCGCCGAACTCATCACCATCCGCGGCGCGCCGGTCGGCGATCGCTACGGCATCCGCAAGAAAAAGTAATATGACCACCCGTCCCCGCTTCGACTTCACAATATCCGCCACCGACGGCAAGGCTCGCACCGGCGTCATCGCGATGCAGCGCGGCGACATCCGCACGCCCGCCTTCATGCCAGTCGGCACCGCGGCGACCGTGAAGGGGATGAAGCCCGCCGACGTTGTTGCTACGGGCGCCGACATCATCCTCGGCAACACCTATCACCTGATGCTGCGGCCGGGTGCGGAACGGGTCGCGCGGCTCGGCGGGCTGCATGCGTTTTCGGGCTGGTCGAAGCCGATCCTGACCGATTCCGGCGGCTATCAGGTTATGAGCCTCGCCGATCTGACCAAGCGCTCCGAGGAGGGGGTGTCGTTCAAGTCGCATCTCGACGGCACGCGACATCTGCTGAGCCCGGAGCGGTCGATCGAGATCCAGCGATTGCTCGGCTCGAACATCGTGATGGCGTTCGACGAACTGGTGCCGACGACCTCGACGCGCGAGGTGCAGGCGGCGGCGATGGAGCGGTCGATGCGCTGGGCCAAGCGATCACGCACGGCGTTCGATGCGGGCGAAGCGCATGCCGAGAACAATGCGATCTTCGGGATCCAACAGGGCGCGCTGAACGAGGGTTTCCGCAAGTCGTCGGCGGATGCGCTGATCGATATCGGCTTCGACGGCTATGCTGTCGGCGGGCTGGCGGTCGGCGAGGGCCAGGAGGCTATGTTCGGATGCCTCGACTTTGCGCCGGGGCAGTTGCCGGTCGACAAACCGCGCTATCTGATGGGGGTCGGCAAGCCGGACGACATCGTCGGCGCGGTCGAGCGCGGGATCGACATGTTCGACTGTGTGATGCCGACTAGGTCGGGGCGCACCGGCCAGGCGTTCACGCGGACCGGGCCGATCAACATCCGCAACGCCAAGTTCGCCGAGGATATGGGGCCGCTCGACCCCGCCTGCCCCTGCCCCGTCTGCGCGACCTGGGGCCGGGCGTATCTGCATCACCTCGTCCGGTCGGGCGAAATGCTTGGCGCAATGCTCATGACGGAGCATAACATCTGGTTCTACGAAACGCTGATGGCGGACCTGCGGGCGGCGATCGCCGCGGGGACGCTGACGCAGTTCGCGAATGATTTCCGTGGCGTGTATGCCCGGAAGAGTGAAGGAGAGCCCAAGTGACCATCAAGATCGACAGCGATACCCCGAACGAGATCCTCGCCGCCGCGAAGGAGGCCAAGCTGCAGGCCGAAGCCGCCGCGCACAACGCCGCCGAGAAAGCCAAGAGTTGGCCGCTCGCGAAGATCGGCCTGGGCGTCGGCATCGGCTCGGCGGCGATTGCGGGCGCGGTGCTGTTCGCGAACCGCAACAAGTAAGGACCTCCATGCGCCTCCTCCGCTCCGCTCTGCTGCTGACCGCAGCATGTTTCCCCGTGGCGGCGGTGGCGCAGACCGCTCCCGCACAAGTTTCGGTCAAGCCGATCGCCTATACCGAGCGTACGCTGCCCAATGGCCTGCGCGTCTATGCGATCCGCGATACCGGCACGCCGAACGTGTCGGTGCAGGTCTGGTACGACGTCGGCTCGAAGGACGACCCCAAGGGCAAGTCCGGGTTCGCGCACATGTTCGAACATCTCATGTTCAAGTCGACGCGCAATCTGGTGTCGGAGCAGATGGACCGGCTGACCGAGGACGTCGGCGGGTATAACAACGCGTCGACCAACGACGACTACACCAATTACTACGAGGTGATCCCGGCCAACCACCTCCAGCGGCTCCTGTTCGCGGAGGCCGACCGGATGGCGAGCCTCGTCGTCGAGCCCAAGAGCTTCGGCTCGGAGCGCGACGTGGTGAAGGAGGAACTGCGCCAGCGGACGCTCGCCCAGCCGTACGGCAAGCTGTTCTCGATCTATTATCCTGAGCTCGCCTATCAGGTTCATCCCTATGCGCGGCCGGGGATCGGCAGCCTGGAGAATCTGGAAGCTGCCGGGATCGACGACGTCCGTGCGTTTCATGCGACCTATTATCGGCCCGACAACGCGATCCTCGTCGTGTCAGGCAATTTCGACCCGGCGCAGCTGAACGGCTGGGTCGACCAGTATTTCGGGGGGATCAAGAAGCCGACCGCGGCGATCCCGCGCGTGACGGTAGCGGAGCCCGCGCGGACCAAGGCCGTCACGCGGACGGTGTACGAGCCGAACACGCCGTTGCCCGCGGTGCTGGTCAGCTATCACCTGCCGCCGGATCGCGACGCCGACATTCCCGCGCTGATGGTGCTGAAGGCGGTGCTGGCGACGGGCGAGAGTTCGCGACTGTACGAAAGCGTCGTGTACCGCGATCAGCTCGCGCAGTCGGCCGAGGCCTTCCTCGATACCAAGCAGGCGACCGGTAACATGGTCGTCTACGCCATCCTCGCCGGCGGCAAGACGGTCGAGGCGGGCGAAACCGCGTTGAAGCGCGAGATCGCCCGGTTCCGCGATACGCCGGTGACCGCCGCCGAACTGGCCGAGGCCAAGAACGAGATCCTGACCCAGTCGATCCAGTCGCGCGAGACCGCAGAGGGCAAGGCGAGCACGCTGGCCGCCGCCGTGCTGGTCGACGGTGATCCACAAGCAGCGGACAACCAACTTGCAGCGATTACACGGGTAACGGCGGCGGATATCCAGCGCGTGGCGCGGAAATATCTAGGCGAGGACCAGTCGGCGACGATCCGGTACATGCCGCTTGCCGCCAAGCCCGCCGCCGGCGTTGCAGATACGATCGCGGTAGCGCCGACCGTGCAGGTTGCCGACCTGAAGGCACCTGCGGACATCGCAATCGTGACGCCCGCGCCTGAGGGGCAGCGCGTCCAGCCACCCGCGCCGAGCGCGCCGATATCACCGACGATCCCGCAGCCGGTCGAGGTTCGTCTCGCCAACGGCATGCGGCTGGTCACGGTAGAGCGGCACGACCTGCCGATCGTTACCGCGTATCTGGTGACCGCGGGCGGCGCGGCGACCGATCCGGCGAACCGCGCAGGGGTCAGCAGTCTGTCGGCGGAGTTGCTCACCAAGGGCACGAAGACGCGCTCGGCAACGCAGATCGCGCGGGCAATCGAGGGGCTTGGCGGCGCGATTGGCAGTTCGGCGGGGAGCGATGGCGCAGCGGTCGACGTGACCGTGAAGTCGGACCAGCTCGCACCAGCGATGGCGATCCTCGCGGATGTCGCGATCAACCCGGCGTTTGCGTCAGAGGAGATCGAGCGTGCGCGGACACAACAGATCGACGCGGTAACGCTGGCGTTGAAGGATCCGGCGCAGGTCGCAGGGCTCGTTGCGGATCGGGCCGTCCTCGGCGCGTCGCCTTATGGCGCACCGAACGGAGGCACGCCGTTGTCGCTCAAGGCGATCACGCGAAACGACATTACCGCGGCGTATGCGCGGAGTTTCCAGCCGGGTCAGGCGACGCTGATCATGGTCGGCGACGTCACCGCAGCGCAGGCGAAGACGCTTGCCGAGGCACAGTTCGGCGGGTGGACGTCGGGCAGCGTCGTGGCGGCCACGGCGCCCCAGGTCACCTACCCCAAGCCTCGGGTGATCGTCGTCGACATGCCCGAAGCGGGTCAGGCGGGCGTCGTGGTGGCGCGGCCAGCGATCGCGCGGAACGATCCGCGCTATTATCCTCTGGCGGTCGGCAACACGGTGCTGGGCGGCGGCTTCTCGTCGCGGCTGAACCAGGAAATCCGGATCACGCGCGGGCTGGCCTATGGCGCAGGCAGCGGGCTCGATGCGGGCAAGACGCAGGGCACGGTCGCGGCGCGGACGCAGACCAAGAACCCGACCGCCGCCGAAGTGGTGACGCTGATCGCCGCCGAGATGACGCGGATGGGGTCTGCCCCCGTCCCTGCCGCTGAACTCGATACGCGCAAGGCGGTGCTGGTCGGCAATTTCGGGCGCGGAATCGAGACGACGTCGGGGGTTGCCGGGATCCTCGGGGCGTATGTCCAGAACGGCGTGCCGCTGGGTGAACTGCAGCGCTACACCGGCGCGGTCGGCGCGGTCGATCCCGCGTCGGTGCAGGCAGCTGCGGTCGTGTTGCTCGACCCGAAGGCGGCCAGCATCGTCGTGGTCGGCGACGCCAAGCAGTTCATCGAACCGCTGCGCAAGGCCTATCCGAACGTGGAATTGATCCCCGAGGCCGCATTGAAGCTGGATACCGCAACCTTACGGTAAGCCATCGCTGCTAAGCCGATCCGTGACCCGACAAGGCGAGGTTCGCCAACGGCGGCAGATGGAGGGCCGGGAGCAATCGGCAATCGGTATCGTCCCGTGGTGGCACGATCGAAATCCGGGCGCGATCGGATCGCGGAAATCGGCTATCGATCAGCGTTGTCTGGCGCATGAGCATTCCGCTCATCCACACGATATGAGGTAGCAGCGTGCGCGTTCGGGTGCGAACAGTTCGGCTTATGCGCCGCATTTGGTTGGCGATGATGGCCACAGTGCTGGTGATCGGCGCAGGCATCTCTGCGCACGCAACACTCCGCGTCATCTCCGCGCGCAATGCGGCACGGGACCAAGCGATGGTCGCGGCCGAAGCGCGCGGGGTGTCGAGCCACGTGTCGTCCACCGATCAGGAAACCGCGGCGCCGGCGGCTGGCGTGACGGGGACAATCGACCTGCCCGATCTGCCGATCCCCGCGGGTGCGATCCTGGATGCGGGCGTCGTGCCGGCGCGACCGTTCTCGATGGCAGGCGCGTCGGCGCTCGACCGCGACCGTGCGCTGCAGTGCCTTACCGCCGCGATCTATTATGAGGCCGCCTCCGAGTCCGACGCCGGGCAGCAGGCGGTGGCGCAGGTCATCCTCAATCGCGCGCGTCATCCGGCGTTTCCGGGGACGGTGTGCGGCGTGGTGTATCAGGGATCGGAGCATGCCGGCTGCCAGTTCAGCTTCGCCTGCGACGGTGCGCTCGCCCATATGCCGGCGCGGGCGGCGTGGGTGCGCGCGGCGCGAGCGGCGGGGATGGCGCTCGCGGGCTATGTCTATGCGCCCGTCGGGCTGGCCACGCATTATCACACCTATGCGGTGACGCCGGCGTGGAACCGGGCGCTGGTGATGACCGACGTGGTCGGCGCGCATTTCTTCCATCGGTGGAAGGGGTATTGGGGCACGTCCGCCGCGTTCAATCAGCGCTATGCGGGCGGCGAGCCGGTGCCGGGGCCGCATATGACGTTGCCTCCAGTCGCGCCGCCGACACCGCAGATGATCGCTGCGGCTGGGGCAGCGGCGGGGGCAGCGGCGGTCGCCGTTCCGGTGCCGGTCGCGCCGGTGGTGCTCGCGGAGGTTAAGCCGGTGTCTGCCAAGCCAGCCGTGCCGGTCGTGACGGATATGTTACCACCGGAATCGCAGATTCTCGATCGGTGGAAGGATTCGGGGAAGCCGTTGAAATAGGCTCCGGTATCGGGCCTGTACCTTTCTTGCCCTGCCGCTGCCGGTTGGAAAATTGTCCCTTGCTCTGACGCGAGCACCGGTTGGATCAGGGCGGGCGAAGAGTTTTTGCGCGCGGAGGCGCGGAGGACGCGGAGATGGTAGGCTCGGGGCCCCTACCCGACTTGCATGGGCAGATCGACTTTGGATTTGGTCTTCCGACCCGCTGTGACTCGGCATTGTGCAGGACCTTCAGCCATGCGCGGAGTACCTCCAGTCTAGAACCGACAGAGCGCGTCACATCTCAGTGTCATTCCCGCGCAGGCGGAGATCCCTGTTGGCAAGACTCGGCGAACAGTGCGGGACATCTGAGGATATGGGTCCCCGCCTCCGCGGGGATGACCAGAGATCGTAAAGTTGCTCAGGCTCCTTGTGGCAGCGCAGCGCTAAAGCCGTGCAACTTCGCAATATGTAGAATGCCGAAGCGCCGGTGTTCGATCACGGGCGGCTCGGCTGAAATCTCCGCGCTCTCTGCGTCTCCGCGCGAACCCCTTCATCTTTGACCGAGGTCCAATACATCGAAGCGCAAGAAAAAACCCGAGCGCATCGCTGCACTCGGGTTTCATTAAATGCGATCTGTCGTCGACGGTTCGCCTATTCGGCGGGGACCATCGACGGGGTGCCGATCATCATGCGTTCGCCACCGGGGGGGGCGGCTTCGCGGGCGGCGCGGAGGATCTGGGTGCGTTCTGCGCGCGAGGCCATGTCGTCCCAGGCCTTTTCGGCGCGGCGGCAGCGATCGCGGACATTGTCGAGTTGCGCAGCATCGCCGTTGCGACGCTCTTCATCAGCGCGGGCCCGGTAAAATTCTGGATTATCGGCCATGCTGGTGCGCTCCTGCGAGAGAATTAGATAGAGTTGGTGCGGCGATCCGAAGACCGCCGCACCGCAACCGAGATCAGGCGGCGGATTTCTCCGCCAGCGAGATCAATCGGCTGGCTGGAGGTTCACGGCCGACTGCTTGCCGCGCTTGTCGGGCTCGAGCTCGTAGGTGACGCGCTGGTTCTGGTTCAGCGTCGGCATGCCGGCGCGCTCGACTGCGGTGATGTGCACGAATGCATCATTGCCGCCGCCATCCGGCGCGATGAAGCCATAGCCCTTGTCGGCGTTGAAAAACTTGACGGTTCCGGTGATAGCCATGAAGTGGCTCCTTCTTAGTAGAGAGTAACCCGACGTTCGGGCGACCCGTGCCGCGGAGCAGGGAAAGAAGGAGAAAGGTGCCGCAAAGCGCCAAGAACCGTCGATATGCGACTGTAGCTGAGCCCTATATGGGCCAAGATCGCCGTAATTGCAAATCTCGCCGGTAAAATGGGTCAAGAACTGCGTCGATTACCGCCCATAATATTTTCGCGCGAACCGTGTCGGGCGATCAGAATTCAAAACGACCGGCGCCGATATTTCGGCGCCGGTCTACGACTTTAGCGGCAGCGCGTGTCGTTGCTGGAGCGATCGACCGCACGCCCGGCGAGCGCACCGCCAGCCGCACCCAGGACGGTACCGAGCAAGCCGGAGCCGCCCGGTGCGATGACGTTGCCCAGCACCCCGCCCGCGACTCCGCCGACGATCAGCCCAGTGGTACCGTCGTTGCGGCGGCAGTAATACCGGCCGTCGTTGCCGCGATAGACGCGCTCGTTGCGCGACAGGCGGCGCTCGCGATAGCGGCGGTCATCGCGGTAATAGCGCCCCGCATCGTAGCTGCCATAGGCAGGGTCCGGGCGGTTGTAATCATAGGAACGATAGCGTGGGTCGACGCCGTAGCGGCTGCCTCCGTCGCCGACGCAGCCGGCAACCAGGGTAGAGGCGGCCAGCAGGCCCAGCATCGCAACGCGCATTTCGTGTCCTTTCAGAAGGTTGATACTGAAGGCGTAATGATCGGCGTCGACATTTGGTTGCCGACGCCGATTGGGGCTCAGTCCTTGAGGTTGGCGGGCACTGTGCCGCCGTTCTTCTCAAGCTCGCGCATCACCGCCTTGATCAGCCACATGTTCATTTCCGCGCTGCCGTCCTTGGCGCCGGTATAGCCGAGCTCGGTGGCAAGTTCCTTGCGGTTGTCGAGGCTCGAATCGAGATCGAGCAGCTTCATCAGGTCGACGATCGAGGTGCGCCAATTGAGATCGACGCCCTTCTTCGCTGCGATGCCCGAGAGCACGGCCTCGACGTCGACCGCCTGGGCGGGTGCGGCGGGGGCAGCCTGCGGGGTCGGCGCGGCGGTGGTCGGCGCTGGCTGGGCGGCAGTGGTCTGCGGCGCTGGGGTCTGCGGCGTAGGGGACGGGGCGGCGTCCGCCTTGGGCGTGCCGAAATGCCCGCTGCCAAGCGGACCCTTCTCACCGAAGATAGCGGACTTGATCTTGCTGAATATGCTCATGGAAGTCTCCGTCGTGTAAGATTCTGACGGCGGGAGAACGCCCGGTGTGGGATTTGGGTGCAGGCTCCGCGACGGGTGACGACGGAACGTCAACGCGCTGCGATCGGCCAGGTCAAAATCGGGCGCAAGATTGGACGCCGGCGTGGGCGCAGGACGAGGCTCCGAGTCCAGGTCAGCGCCGCGGGGGGAGGAGGCCCCGCCCCGCCCTGTCCCGCCCTGCCCGCCTCAGCCGAGCGTCGACCCGCGATCCGCGGCGAACGACGGCGCCGGACCGGTGGCGGGACGCAGCGCCTCGCGCTCGGCCTTGGTGGGGACGGCGGTGGGATCGGGGCGGAAGGCCTCCGGCGCGCGATCGTCCGCTCCGGGGCGGGGCTTGCCGAGCGCGAGATCGGGCGCGGCATGCTCGGCGGGGTTCTTCTTCAATCGCAGGAAGACCGCGAGCAACGCCCCGCCCAGCCCGATCGCCGCGGCGCCGATCGAGAGCGCGTTGCGGCCGAACGTTTTGGGCTTCGGCTTCGGGTTGGACTGGTGGGGATGGCGATGGTCGAAATTGGGCATGGGGTTCGTCCGGTGTTGTTGGCTCGGGAGACTCAACGGGTCGGGACGCTGGGGTGTTCCGCTGACAGGCTTGACGCTAGCACCTGTCCGTCGCACCTTCTCGCCATGGCGCTCGCCGGCTTTCCCCGCATCTCGATAGACCCCGGCGTTTGCGGCGGTCGGCCCGTTGTCACGGGCACGCGTGTTCGGGTTACCGACGTTCTCGAAATGCTGGCGGGCGGCGCGGTTATCTCGGAGATCGTTGCCGACTTTCCCTATCTCAGCGAAGCCGATGTGCAGGCGACATTGCGCTATGCGGCAGCGACGACCGATCATCCGGTGGTGCTGGCCGCCGAATGAAGTTCCTCTTGGATGCGCAGCTACCTCCGGCCTTATGCAGGTGGTAGCGAGATCGGGGCGAGGACGCGACGCATGTTTCGGAGATCGAGATGCTTGCCGCGAGCGATCGGGCCATCGCCGCTCGTGCCGAGGCGGACAGATCGGTGCTGGTCAGCAAGGACGACGATTTCGTCTACCTCCGACACCGGGACCGGTTCGCGCTGGTGTGGCTACGCTGCGGCAACGCGTCCAATCGCGCATTACTCGCATGGCTTGAGCCGAGATGGGATCAGGTCGCGATGCTACTTCGGAACGGCGAACGGTTCGTGGAAGTTCGCTGAGAGGCTAAGGTCTAGGACAAGGAAAGCCGCCGCGTCGCTTTATCCGTCCAGACGAGCGGCAGCGTCAACGCGGCTTATGTTTGTCGAGGATCGCCTGCGCCATTGCCATTACCTCAGCGTGTGGGATGCTGGGTGTGTCCGAAGCCATCGCACGCTCGACCTTGGCGCGGAACCACACATCATACGCGGCAGCTTCCTCGCTGGTCGCGAACTCCGACTCGATGGGGGTTAGAGCGGGCATGCACACAAGCTTATCGATTTGCTTCGGTGAGGGAAAGGGCACCCCCAATCGAACCGCGAGCCTTGAGTGGTCAGCACAGATTCTAAGATGCCTTTACCGCAATTATCTGCGTCATCACCCACGTAAATTTAGCAATCAATATAAACATCAGGGCTATCAAAAAGGTGTTTGCCGAGATCAGAACCTGGCTACATGCTAAAGAAGCACCACCAACCATTATTGCAAAACTCCACATGGAGCTTACAAGTAGACAAACAAGCGTGAATGAAAAGATGCTCCACATTTGAGTCCGCGACTTGCTTTCGCGCAATATTCTAAATTTTTCTGAGTCGATAGCCGAAAATACAAAAGCCACAGTGGCAGATACTAACCCAAGAAGCGAGACAGAGGCACTGAACGACTCTTTGGCCACATCTGCCATTCGATCGCTTGTAACCGCCATCAGCACGTAGCCACTATTGAATGATAGATATGAAACCAATGTGATGATCGCAGCCACCATCAGATCGGCAGCCTTTTGGTATCGCCAATAAAGATTTACGACCATGGCTCGTTTGCCGTCACTGCCCCCGCAAACTTGTGCTTGTTATCGTGGTATGATTTCTGAAGAACCCTAAAAGCGTCGTCAGTTGATATCGCCTTAAACCTCGAATCGAGCCTTGCAAAATATTCGACGCTTATCAGATATTCTTCCAACAGATCGAGTGGCTTGCGCTGCTCCCCCGACCTTCCGGTAACCTTAAGCTTCGCAAAGCTTTCCCTGCTAGATGGATTGGCGAAGAGCCTTCTGGCCAAAGATTTCAGGCCATCATCTTTGCCTCTAACAGACTTTAAGACAATCTGACTCTTTTTTACATTCCCCGCTTTCTGACAAGCCTTGAACGCCGCTCCAATATTAGGATCTCCTTCGGCAATAAGATCAGCATCAGATGTCAGTGCTTCCAACTCCAAAATTGTAACGCTTTCAAAATTCTCCAACTCTTCCATAACGTTTCTCTGGAAAAGCGGCATAAACCTTGGAGCTGATGGAAGGTTAATCCCGCCCTTGAACATCAAATACTGCCCAAGACGCCTGAGCCTTGGTGCATCTTGGTTAAATTCGGCAGCGACAATCCCATCCGCGAATATAACGATGTGACTCCAATCCATTAAACCTGCGTTTTTCTCCAACGCGAGAGGAGTAATTGACCCTTCACGTTCGACCAATGGAAGATTGTCACGCCGTATTCGAGCAAACTGGATTTTAATGGGATAAGTGACGCTTGAGACGAAAACGGCCAAGACGGTATCATCACCAGACGTTGCTTGGTACCGACCTTGATCGTTGAATGGCAAACTCGCGATATGAGCGACGACGGATTCGAGTTTATCGGCAAACTCCGCGTGATCTGCCAAACGAAAGAAATACACTTTACGCGAGACTTTAGACAAAAGCGTCATACGCACTCCCCTTAAAGACAAGGGAACTCATCACGCTTTATCTGTCAATCCTTACTCCACGTTCGCCACCCGCTTCTCCAGCAACGGCGCCAGATACTTCCCCGTAAAGCTGCCCTTGGCCTTCGCGACCTTCTCCGGCGTGCCTTCGGCGACGATCTCGCCGCCCTTGACGCCGCCTTCGGGGCCGAGGTCCAGGACCCAGTCGGCGGTCTTGATGACGTCGAGATTGTGTTCGATCACGACGACCGTGTTGCCTTGCTCGACCAGCGCGTGGAGGACTTCCAACAGTTTCCGCACATCCTCGAAATGGAGGCCGGTGGTGGGTTCGTCGAGGATGTAGAGCGTGTTGCCGGTGGCGCGGCGTGAGAGTTCCTTGGCGAGCTTGACGCGTTGCGCTTCGCCGCCCGAGAGCGTCGTCGCCTGCTGGCCGACCTTGACGTAGCCGAGGCCGACCTCGACCAGCATCGCCATCTTGTCGCGGATCGGGGGGACCGCCTTGAAGAACTCGGCGGCATCCTCGACAGTCATGTCGAGCACGTCGGCGATCGAATGGCCCTTGAACTTCACCTCGAGCGTCTCGCGATTGTAGCGCGCGCCGTGGCAGACGTCGCAGGTGACGTAGACGTCGGGGAGGAAGTGCATCTCGATCTTGAGCACGCCGTCGCCCTGGCACGCCTCGCAGCGGCCGCCCTTGACGTTGAAGCTGAAGCGGCCGGGCTTGTAGCCGCGCGCCTGCGATTCCGGCAGGCCGGCGAACCAGTCGCGGATCTGCGTGAAGCTGCCGGTGTAGGTGGCGGGGTTGCTGCGGGGGGTGCGGCCGATCGGCGACTGGTCGATGTCGATGACCTTGTCGAGATACTGGAGGCCGGTGATCTTGTCGTGCTTGCCCTGGACGATACGCGCGCCGTTCAACTCGCGCGCGGCGGCGGCGTAGAGCGTGTCGATCGTGAAGCTCGACTTGCCCGAGCCGGAAACGCCGGTGATGCAGGTGAAGGTGCCGAGCGGCAGGCTGGCGGTGACGCCGCGGAGGTTGTTGGCGACCGCGTTGTGGACGGTGAGCTTCTTGCCGTTGCCCTTCCGGCGCGTGGTCGGGACCGGCACTTCGCGCGTGCCGTTGAGATAGTCGGCGGTGATGCTGCCCTTCGACTTGAGGATCTGCTTCAGCGTGCCTTGGGCTACGACCTGGCCGCCGCGGACGCCGGCGCCGGGGCCCATGTCGATGATGTAGTCGGCGGTGCGGATCGCGTCCTCGTCATGCTCGACGACGAGCACGGTGTTGCCGAGATCGCGGAGACGGCGGAGCGTCTTGAGCAGCATGTCGTTGTCGCGCTGGTGCAGGCCGATCGAGGGCTCGTCGAGGACGTAGAGCACGCCGGACAGGCCGCTGCCGATCTGGCTTGCGAGGCGGATGCGCTGGCTTTCGCCGCCGCTCAGCGTGCCGCTGGTGCGGTCGAGGTTGAGGTAGTCCAGGCCGACATTGTTGAGGAAGCCGAGGCGCTCGACGATTTCCTTGAGGATGCGTTCGGCGATCGCGTTCTGCTGGTCGCCGAGGTGCTGCGGCATGTCGGTGAAGAACTGGAGCGCGTCGACCACCGAGAGATGCGTGGCGTAGGAGATGTCCTTCATCGCGATCTTGACCGCGAGCGCTTCCGGTTTCAGGCGCGCGCCGCCGCAGACTTCGCAGGGGGCGGCGGACTGGTACTTGCTCAGTTCCTCGCGCATCCATGCGGAGTCGGTCTGGAGCATGCGGCGGTTGAGGTTGCCGATGACGCCTTCGAACGGCTTGCTGACGTCGTATTTCTTCTTGCCGTCGATGAAGGTGAGCGTGACGGGCTTGCCCTTCGAGCCGTGCAGGATGGTGCTCTGGACCTCCGGCGGGAGGTCGGACCAGGGCGTCTCGATGTCGAACTTGAACTCGCGCGCGAGACTGCCGAGGACCTGCATGTAATAAGGCGACGGCGGGTTTGATTTCGCCCAGGGCACGACCGCGCCCTTCTTGATGCTGAGCATGTGGTTGGGGACGACGAGGTCTTCGTCGAACAGCAGCTTTTCGCCGAGGCCGTCGCAGGCCGGGCATGCGCCCTGGGGGGCGTTGAACGAGAACAGGCGGGGCTCGATCTCGGAAATGGTGAAGCCGCTGACCGGGCAGGCGAACTTCTCGCTGAACACGATGCGGCCGTCTGGGGCGTTGTTGCCGAGGATCTCGGACTTTGGCGTGTGCGGTTCGACCGGGTCGGCGGGGTCGACATAGGCTAGGCCGTCGGCGAGTTTCAGTGCGGTTTCGAAGCTCTCGGCGAGACGCGTGGCGATTTCGCCGCCCACGACGAGGCGGTCGACGACGACTTCGATGTCGTGCTTGTACTTCTTGTCGAGCACCGGGGCTTCGTCGATGTCGTAAATCTCCCCGTCGATGCGGACACGCGCGAAGCCGGCCTTCTGCCACTCGGCGAGTTCCTTGCGGTACTCGCCTTTCCGCCCGCGGACGACCGGGGCGAGCAGGTACAGGCGCGTGCCCTCGGGGAGCGCCATGACGCGGTCGACCATCTGGCTGACGGTCTGCGCCGCGATGGGCTCGCCGGTGGCGGGGGAATACGGGATGCCGACGCGCGCCCAGAGCAGGCGCATGTAGTCGTAGATCTCGGTGACGGTGGCGACGGTCGAGCGCGGGTTGCGGCTCGTGGTCTTCTGCTCGATCGAGATCGCGGGCGAGAGGCCCTCGATGTGGTCGACGTCGGGCTTCTGCATCAGCTCGAGGAACTGGCGGGCATAGGCGCTGAGCGATTCGACGTAGCGGCGCTGGCCCTCGGCATAGATCGTGTCGAACGCGAGTGAGGACTTGCCTGACCCAGAGAGCCCGGTGATCACCGTCAGCGTGTCGCGGGGGATGTCGATGTCGACGTCCTTGAGGTTGTGTTCACGCGCGCCGCGTACGGAAATCTTGGTCAGCATGGGGCGAAGTGTTCCATATTTGTTCGGGTGCGGCAAGCCTGTCGAGGCGCGCTTCGGTCGAGTGCAGAGATGGGTAACGCGGGTCCCGACCGAAAGGGGCCATTGTGGCGCGGCTCGACGATACTTACATGGTGTATTGGATAGACAATACAGCGTTGGAACGTGACATGGGCAAGAAGAAGGACGAGCGGAAACGGCGCGAGCGCGAGGCCGAACAGCGGCCGGTGAGCGCGCACGGATGTGCCGGCGACAACGCGCATGACGCTCGTAAAGACAGCGGAAAGAAGAATGCCGGGCACACGCATGACGCGCCGACGCCCTTTGCCGGAATTGCGGCGGCGGTCGCCCGTCAATTGGCGACGCCAGCGGGGCGTCAGGTGGTCGCGGCCGGACTGACGATGGCTGCCGCCGCCATCTCCCGACAGGATATGAAGAGTGCCGACCGCGCGGCGCGCCCTACTGCGCCGGAGCCGCATGTGTCACCGGAAACGCCGGCATCCCCGAAGGCCGTAGCTCCGGAGACTGTATCGCCGGAAGCTGGCGCAAAGCCTTCGACGGACCAGCCCACCCCCAGTCCCTATGCGGGCGACACGCCGGAACCACCGCGGGGCGAATTGCCCCCCGAGATGGCCAAGGTGATGGGCGCGGTCACGGCAGGCCTGGAAACGCTGTTCGCCGGATTCGGCAAGCCACGAAACGGCCCGCCCAAAAACTGACAGGCCTGGGCGCGCGCATTCGGCGCATGGGAAACGGTGTTGCATCCATGCTGGTGGCAATCGCCGCGGGTCCGTGCAGCCTCGTTATCCCACGCCGAGACTGACGCGCCTCAACGGCCGGCATCATCAGGCCCGCATCATTCGCAGGTGCATCATCCGATTCGGACTTGGGTGAGTTGGACACCGCGACTTGGGCGGGCCTAGCGTTTGCTCGGGGACACACATGGACAGACTTCATGCGGCTCCTCCAAGCGAACGGAGTATCTGCCATGTCTACCGAGAAAAAGGTCTGCGGCGTCGAAAGCCTGTCCGCCGAAATCAAGACACTCGCCGATAGCGCGGGCGCGTTGCACACGCAGCTCAACCGCAAGGCGGTATGCGGCGTCGAAAGCCTATCGGCCGAGATCAAGTCGGCGGTCGAGGGCCTCGCCGCGCTGCATGCCAAGGCCACCCGCTGACCACCGACCGATGACTTCGCGTCGCTCACCCCGCCTTGCCCTTGATAGGTCCCGGGAGGCGCGGGCGACGCGACCCTCTTAAAATGCATCGGAGGCGGTGATGACCCGAGCGATCAAGGCCGTGACGTTGACCGATACGCAATTGCGGATGCTCGATATCGGCGCGCCGGTAATCGTGTCGTGCGAGACACTGACCGGCGAAACCGTGGCGGTCCGGTTGCAGACGCGCGTACTCGTCGACGATACCGCGAACGATCCAGCGACCAGCCAGACCATCGCCGACCCCGGCGCCGTCGCCGACGACGGCGCCGCCATCAGCCCCGCTGCGGGCTGGACGACCCACGGCGCGTATGTCGCGGTGATGCCGGCGGGGGTGGATTATGGCAGCTAGGACGCTCGCGCTCGACCAGATGTACCGCGTACTGCGCGGGTTGCCGGGTACGATGACGCTGCGGATGCCGGACGGGCCGGAGTATATGCTGACCGTCGTCAATCCCAATGCGCCTGCCAATCGGTGCCAGGAAACGCTGGGCCTGTCGGTCACGCTGGAGGGGCCGGTGGGATCGGCCGATGCCACGACTATCACGATCGCGCTGCGCGAGCAGGATCTGACGACCTTGCGGACGGGGGCGCCGCTGCCCCTCGTGTTTGGCGCAATCCAGGTCAGCTTGCGCTCCAACCCCGGCGGGCACCTCGTGGATCTCGGCGAGGACTTGGCCCATGCCGCTCACTGAGCCCGTCGCCGCCGTCGCCGCCGTCGCCACGGCCATCCCGCGACCGCTGGGCCGTACGGGTCTAAATGTGTTTCCGGTCGGTCTGGGGGCGATGGCGCTTTCCATGCCGGGCGCGGTCGAGGCGGACGATGCGCCGGCGGCGGTGGTCCGCGCGGCGCTGGATGCCGGGGTGAATTTCATCGACACCGCCAATGTCTATTGTCCCATCGACGCGATCGGCGCGAACGAGCGACTGCTACGCGACACGCTGCGGGCGCTGGGTATCCGCGACGTCGTGATCGCCACAAAGGGCGGCGTCGACCGGGTCCGGCGCAAGGTCGATGCCAGCCCGGCATTCCTGCGCGCCTCCTGCATCGCCAGCCTGGTTGCCCTGGGATGCCGTGCGATCACGCTGTACCAGCTACATGCGGTCGACGATGACGTCCCGCTGGAGGACTCGATCGGCGAGCTTGCGCGGTTGCAGGCAGAAGGCAGGATCGTCCATCTCGGGATCTGCAACGCGACCGCGGACGAGCTTGCGCGCGCGCAGCGGACGGCCAGGATCGAGACTCTGCAGAACGCATGCAATCCATGGCAGGCCGAGGATTACACCAACGGCACGCTGGACGCATGCGTGGCGCAGGGGGTCAGCTATATTCCGCACAGCGTGGTCGGCGGCGCGGGCCGGCAGGCCGCAGTCGCTACGGTGCCGGCAATCGTGGCGATCGCGCAACGCTACGGCGTTTCCGCGCAGGCCGTCGTCGTCGCGTGGCATCTTGCCATGGGTCCCAGCGTCATACCAATTCCAGGCGCAAGCCGGGTCGCCTCGATCGTGTCGAGCGCCGCATCGGTCGGACTGACGCTGACCGCCGCGGAGGTGCGCTCGATCACCGCAGTCGGATCCTAAGCCCTGCCCAGGATCAGGCTGGCCGAGATCAGGCTGGCCGGAATCAGGCTGGCCGGGATCAGGCTGGCCGGGATCAGGCTGCCTGGTCATAGGCGGCGGATTTGCCGCGGTCGGCTTTTGCACCATACATGGCCTGGTCGGCACGGGCGATCAGATCGGCGATCGGCGTAGCGGCATCCGCCTCGACGACGCCGATGCTGACCGTGGCCGCGGAGGCGGCTGGACCGTATTGCGCCATGGTCTGTGCGAACTGATCGGCGATCCGCGTGGCGATGGCTCGCGCCTGCGCGATCGGCGTGGCTGGCAGCAGGCAGACGAACTCGTCGCCGCCCCATCGTGCGACATGGCCCTGCTCGCCGAGCGCTTTGCGTGCGATGTCGGCGAGCATGCGTAGCGCGGTATCGCCAGCCGCGTGGCCGTGGGAATCGTTGAGCGCCTTGAACCGATCGACGTCGAGCATCATGATCGAGCCCGGTTGCCGGTCGGCTGCATGTCCTGCAAGTTTGCGCGCGACGCGGTCGAGCCCCGCGCGGTTGAGGGCACCGGTCAGCCAGTCCCGCTCCATCTGGTCTCGCAGCGCGTTCTGGCCGCGCTCGGCCTGAAGGATCAGCAGCGAGAAGGTGCGGAAGATGATGAAGGCGATCTGGCCCGCGGCAAGCCAGGCACCGAGGCCGTCGTGCATGCCGGTCAGCTGCGTGCCGATCCGGTCGTGATAGGCGAGCCAGGCACGGCCGAGGAACAGCGGCACGGTGATCGCGAACAGCGTGGCGACGATCCAGCCGGTTTGCAGCGACTCCCTCCGCGCGAGGCGTAGCGCGGCGATCACGACGACGATGTCGAAGCTTGCTCGGACGACGCTGAGATAAGCGACCCGGAAGGGAAAATGCGCCGGGTCGTCGCTGACGACCAGCGGGGCGGCAAGAAGAACGGCGATGCCGAGCAGCGGCGCCAGGCGGGCTTCCGGGCGTGCGAACCGGAGCACGGCGCCAGCGATCAGCGCGTAGCCCACCACCGCAGCGGGGTTGCCGGTGTTGGGCGCCCAGGTGATGCCGATACTGTCGTTCAGGACCGCCATCATCGTACCGAACCCGACGACGAGATGGCCGCCGCCCCACAGGAGCGCCCATCTGCCGAACCGGCCGGTCGCGACAGGAATAAGGTGGACGAACCCCGCGACCAGCATGCCGAGCGCAGCGACCACGTAAAGGGTAGTGAGATCGAGCGCCACGGACACCTGCTGTTCGGTCGTTACGTGGCCTAATAGGCTGGCTTTGCTAAGGAATCGTTTGGGCACGGCGAGCTGACCCCAGTTTTCCGGGTTGGGTACTTCAGCACGTTGTGCCTGGTCCGCCATGAACCTGCGTTCCGACGTTCGCCGGGATACCGGATAGGAGTGGGCGTAGCGGACGAGACTTGCGAGGTACGCGGTTAGGACGTTTCCGGGACGCTAATGCGAGATCGCGGATGGCCCCAGCGCGGCGCTTCGGCCGGCAAACGCAGAGAGAGCGCCGATGGATGCTCCACCGACGCCCTCTCAGATTCACTTGGTCGCGGATGTCAGGTCTCGCTTGGCCGGACAGAGGCAAAGCCCCTGTCGTCGGACGGCGCTGGAGCGCCGCCGGCCGGGCAAGCCCTTTAGATCCATATCTAGCTCTTGCTAGATATGGATCGGCTTGCCCTGCACCGCCATCGCCGCCTCTTTAAGTGCCTCGGCATGCGTCGGATGCGCATGGCAGGTGTAGGCGATGTCCTCGCTGGTTGCACCGAATTCCATCGCGATGGCGGCTTCGGCGATCAGCGTTCCCGCCAGCGACGAGACGATCCAGACGCCGAGGACGCGGTCGGTCTTGGCGTCGGCGATGATCTTCACGAAACCGTCGGTGTCGCGGTTGGTCTTGGCGCGGCTGTTCGCGGCGAACGGGAACTTGCCGACCTTGATCTCGGTCTTTTCCTTCGCCGCCTCTTCCGTCAGGCCGACGCCGGCGATCTCGGGCATCGTGTACACGACGCTCGGGATGACGTCCTCGTTGACGATGCCGGTCTGGCCGGCGATGTTTTCCGCGACCGCGACGCCCTCGTCCTCGGCCTTGTGCGCGAGCATCAGGCCGGGGATGCAGTCGCCGATCGCCCAGACGCCGTCGACCTTGGTGCGGAACGAGTGGTCCGTCTCGATCTGGCCGCGCTTGTTGAGCTCCAGGCCGATGGCTTCGAGGTTGAGGCCGTCGACGTTAGCCTTGCGCCCGATCGAGACGAGCACCGCGTCGGCGGTCAGCGTCTCGGAAGCGCCACCGGCGGCGGGCTCGACGGTGACGGTCGCGATGCCGTTCTCGACGGTGACGCCGGTGACCTTGGTCGAGAGCTTCAGCTCCATGCCCTGCTTCTTGAAGAGCTTGGCAGTCTCGCGGCGGACTTCGCCGTCGAAGCCGGGGAGGATCTGGTCGACGAACTCGACGACGGTGACCTTCGCGCCGAGACGACGCCAGACGCTGCCGAGTTCGAGGCCGATCACGCCACCGCCGATGACGACCATATGCTCGGGGACCTTGGGAATCTCGAGCGCGCCGGTGCTGTCGACGACGGTCTTCTGGTCGACCGTGACGCCGGGGAGCGGCATCACGCTCGAGCCGGTGGCGATGACGATGTTCTTCGCGGTGACCTTCTGGCCGGCGACATCCACCGTATGTGCGTCCTGGAAAGCGGCCTTGCCCTTGAGCCACGTCACCTTGTTCTTCTTGAACAGGAATTCCACGCCGCCGGTCAGTTCCTTGACGGCCTTGGCCTTCTCGGCGTGCATCTGGTCGAGGTTCAGGGTGACGCCGGCGAACTCGACGCCGAACTTCGTCATGTGGCCGCCCTTGGCTTCCTCATACAGTTCGGACGAATGCAGCAACGCCTTGGACGGGATGCAGCCGACGTTGAGGCAGGTGCCGCCGAGCGTCTCGCGCGATTCGGCGCAGGCGGTGCGCAGGCCGAGCTGCGCGGCGCGGATCGCCGCGACGTAACCGCCGGGGCCCGCACCGATCACGAGGACGTCATAGTCGTAGTCAGCCATTGTCTTTGCTCTTCGCTGGGAGGGGAACAGCGCGGTCACGCTTCGTCCCGATGACAGTCATATGGCCATTGCACGCCTCGAATTCGAGGAGCGGCAACAACCGCGGAAGGATGTGTTCGACGTGGTCCGGCTCGAACCGGACATAGATGATGCCGGGCGGCGGGGTCGCTTGCTTCAGGAAAACCAGTTCACCGAAATCACGATCACACGTAATGAGAAAGCGATCGTCGGCGACCGCATGCGCGAGAATGATATCGTCTTTCTCGTCGGGTAAAATGACGGCAGCACGTACGACATCGTGTCCGGCTGTACTCAGAACGCGAGCGATGCGGCTACCGATGTTCGCATCGCACATCAGCCTCAAGCCGCGCGTGCCCGACCGATCGCGACATAGCTTTCGTCGTGCATGAGATCTGCGGCAAACAAGGCGGCGGCGCGGAGGTGCTCGGAAAGCACCCCCGGATATTCTTCCGCGATCTGGTCATAAGACCAACCCGCACCGACCAGCTTCAGGACGCGTTCCACGGTATAGCGCGTACCCCGAAAAACGGGCTTGCCGCCCATGATCCCGGGGTCCGAGTGAATGTGGTCGCGCCAGTCCATTGCTACCTCACAGGTCGATAAGAATCCGCGTCGGATCCTCGATAGCATTTTTCAGCGCGACGAGGAACGTCACGGCTTCGCGGCCGTCGATCAGGCGGTGGTCGTAGCTGAGCGCGAGGTACATCATCGGGCGGATGACGATCTCGCCGTTCACGACGACCGGGCGCTCCTCGATGCGGTGGAGGCCCAGCACGGCGGACTGCGGCGGATTGATGATCGGGGTCGACATCAGCGAGCCGAACACGCCGCCGTTCGAGATCGTGAAGGTGCCGCCCTTCATCTCGTCCATCTTGAGCGCGCCTTCCTTCGCGCGCTTGCCGAAGTCGCCGATCGTCTTCTCGATCGTCGCGACCGACATCTGGTCGGCGTCACGGATCACGGGGACGACGAGGCCGCCCGGCGACGACACCGCGACCGAGATGTCGGCGTAATCGTGATAGACGATGTCGTCGCCGTCGATCGATGCGTTGACCGACGGGATGTCGCGCAGCGCCATCGTCGCGGCCTTCACGAAGAAGCCCATGAAGCCCAACCGGACGCCGTGCTTCTTCTCGAACAGGTCCTTGTACTTGGCGCGCGCCTCGATCACCGCGGTCATGTCGACGTCGTTGAACGTCGTCAGCATCGCGGCGGTGTTCTGCGCTTCCTTGAGGCGCTTGGCGATCGTCTGGCGGAGGCGCGTCATGCGCACGCGCTCTTCGCCGCGACCCGATGCGGCGGCGGGGGCTGCTGCCGGAGCGGGCGCTGCGGCGGGAGCAGGCGCTGGCTTGCTCGACGCGGCGGCGGTCACGTCTTCCTTGGTGATTCTACCGTCGCGGCCGGTGCCCTTAACGGTGCCCGGGTCGACGCCGTGCTCGAGCACGGCGCGGCGCACCGACGGGGAGAGTGCGGCGGGCGAGTCGCTGGTGCCGGCGCCGGGCTGGTCGCCGTAGCCTGCGCCGGACTCGTCCTTGGCGGCGGGAGCAGCGGGGGTTGCCGTCGCAGCAGGTGCGGGCGCAGGAGCCGACGCGGCGGCGCCGTCACCCGAGTCGATCGTGGCGAGCATCGCGCCGACCTGCACGGTGTCACCGACGGCGACGGCGTGCTGGCCCATGACGCCGGCGACCGGCGACGGGACCTCGACCGAGACCTTGTCGGTCTCGAGGCTGGCGATCGGCTCGTCGACCGCGACGGGGTCGCCGGGCTGCTTCAGCCACTCGCCGAGGGTGGCTTCGGTGATCGATTCACCCAGGACGGGGACGGTGACTTCGGTTGCCATGTTCTATCTTCCTATCGTTCCCCGGCGAAGGCCGGGGCCCAGGTGGGAAAGCTTATCTTCAGCTACTGACGTCCCCCAACTGGGCCCCGGCCTTCGCCGGGGAACAGCAAGGGGACGGTGTTACGATGCGCGGGTGCGGCGGATTTCGTCGCGGACGTTGTGGCCGAGTGCGTCGGCGACGAGCGCGCCCTGCTCGGCCTGGTGACGCTTCATCAGCCCGGTCGCGGGCGACGCCGACGCGTTGCGCCCGGCATAGCGCGCGCGCTTCACAGGTGAGTTCACCGTCGCCAGCGCCTCCTCGATCAGTGGCTCGACGAAGAACCAATAGCCGTTGTTCTTCGGCTCTTCCTGCGCCCAGACGATCTCTTCGAGGTTCGGCATCCGCGCGACGCGTTCGGCGATCGGCTCGCCCGGGAAGGGATAGAGCTGCTCGACGCGAACGATCTGCGTATCCGTGTCGCCGTGGGCATCGCGTGCCTCGATCAGGTCGTACGCGACCTTGCCGGTGCACAGCACGAGCCGCTTCGTATCGACGTCCGCCGCACCGTTGGTGTCGGACAGGAGACGACGGAAGTGGCTGTCGCCCTGGAAATCCTCGGCGTTCGACACGGCCAGCTTGTGCCGCAACAACGACTTGGGCGTCATCACGATCAGCGGCTTGCGGAAGTTGCGGTGCATCTGCCGGCGGAGCAGGTGGAAATAGTTCGCCGGGCTGGTGCAGTTCGCGACCTGGATATTGTCGTCGGCGCACGACTGAAGGAAACGCTCGGGACGCGCCGAGCTGTGCTCAGGCCCCTGCCCTTCGTATCCGTGCGGGAGCAGCATCACGAGGCCGTTGGCGCGGAGCCACTTCGACTCGCCGGACGTGATGAACTGATCGATCATGATCTGCGCGCCGTTGACGAAATCGCCGAACTGCGCCTCCCAGAGGACCAGCGTCTTCGGGTCGGCGAGCGCATAGCCATACTCGAACCCGAGCACGCCATACTCGGACAGCGGGCTGTCGAGCACTTCGAAGCGGCCGTGCTCGATTTCCTGCAACGGCACGTACTTGTGCTCGTCGGTCTGGTCGACCCAGACCGCGTGGCGCTGCGAGAAGGTGCCGCGGCCCGAGTCCTGGCCGGACAGGCGGACGCCGTACCCTTCCGAGAGCAGGCCGCCGAACGCGAGCGCTTCGCCGGTCGCCCAGTCGAAGCCCTTGCCCGACTTGAACATCTCGCGCTTGGCATCGATCACGCGGTTGAGCGTCTTGTGGATCTTCACGCTGTCGGGGATCGTGGTCAGCGTACGGCCGAGCGAGTCGAACAGCTTCTGGCTGAGACCGGTCTCGACGTTGCGCCGCGCGGAACCGCCATCGGTCGGCGCGCTGAGGCCGGTCCAGCGACCGCCGAACCAGTCGGCCTTGTTGGGCTTGTACGACGACCCGGCTTCGAACTCGCCCTCGAGACGGAGCGTGAATTCCTTCACGTTCTCGTCGATCCAGGGCTGGTCGATCACGCCTTCCTTGATCAGGCGATCGCCGTACACCGAGCTGACGCCCGGGTGCTTGCGGATGATGTCGTACATCAGCGGCTGCGTGAAGGACGGCTCGTCGCCCTCGTTATGGCCGAAGCGGCGATAGCACCACATGTCGATGACGATGTCGCGGTGGAACTTCTGGCGGAATTCCATCGCCATCTTGGTCGCGAAGGTGACCGCCTCGGGATCGTCGCCATTGACGTGGAAGACCGGCGCCTGGACGCCCTTTGCCACGTCCGACGGATAGGGCGACGAGCGCGCGAACTGCGGCGATGTCGTAAAGCCGACCTGGTTGTTGATGATGAAGTGGACGCAGCCGCCGGTGTTGTAGCCGCGGATGCCGGAGAAGCCGAGGCACTCCCAGACGATCCCCTGCCCCGCGAACGCGGCGTCGCCGTGGATCAGCACGGGCAAGCTCGCCACGTGGTCCTTGAGATCGTTGTTGAGCGTCTGGATCGCGCGGGTCTTGCCGAGCACGACCGGGTCGGCGGCCTCGAGATGCGACGGGTTGGCGACCAGGCTCATGTGAACCTTGTGACCGTCGAACTCGCGGTCGGTGCTGGTGCCGAGGTGATACTTCACGTCGCCCGAACCGCCGATGTCGTCGGGGTTGGCCGAGCCGCCGGCGAATTCGTGGAAGATCACGCGCAACGGCTTGGCCATCACGTTGGCGAGCACGTTGAGGCGACCGCGATGCGCCATGCCGATCACGAGCTCACGCACGCCCATCTGGCCGCCATACTTGATCACGCTTTCGAGCGCGGGGATCATCGATTCGCCGCCGTCGAGGCCGAAGCGCTTCGTGCCGACATACTTCTTGCCGAGGAATTTCTCCCACTGCTCGGCCTGGATCACCT
This sequence comes from Sphingomonas fucosidasi, assembly GCF_036663855.1. NCBI lineage: Bacteria > Pseudomonadati > Pseudomonadota > Alphaproteobacteria > Sphingomonadales > Sphingomonadaceae > Sphingomonas > Sphingomonas fucosidasi. Next base: position 51,188 of record NZ_JAXOJR010000005.1, read on the forward strand.
TGGTGAGGATCGCCTTCTTGCCGTCGGTGGAGAATTCGATCGCCTTGTCCTGGCCTTCCATGCGCTCCTGGAGGAAGCGGCGCTCCTCGACGTCGGAGATGTGCATGTATTCGAGGCCGACATTGCCGCAGTAATTCTTGCGCAACGTGTCGACGAGCTCGCGGATCGAGACCCATTCGAAGCCCATCGTGCCGCCGAGATAGACCTTCCGATCGATGTCGGCGTCGGAGAAGCCGTGATATTCGGTCTTCAGATCCTCGGGCATCTCGCGCTTCGACAGGCCGAGCGGGTCGAGATTGGCGGCGAGATGGCCACGGACGCGGTAGGTGCGGACGAGCAGCTGCGCGCGGATCGCATCGGCGGCGGCCTTGGCGATCTCTTCCTTCGAGACGGGCGCGGGTGCCGCTGCGGCGGGGGCGGGCTTGCCGCCCTTTGCGGGCTTGGGCGCGGGCTCCATCTGGGTGGGATCGAGCGCTGCGGTCAGGTCGTCCGTGGTGGTGAGCGGCCAGCGGGCGCTCTCCCAGCTCGGGCCCTGCGCGGAACCTTCGAGACCCTCAAAGAACGCGCGCCAACCGGATTCGACCGAGGCCGGGTCCGCGTTGAACTTGGCGTAGAGCGTCTCCACGAACGCCGGGCTGACGCCGGCTGCGATATCGCTGAAATCCTGGCCTTCGTAGCCCATCGTTCTCGTCCTAGCCGCTAAGAATTTCGTCATCCCGGGCTCGCCCCGGGACCCAGAGTTACGGGCGGCGCGCTGGCGACCCTGGATCCCGGGTCAAGCCCGGGATGACGATATGTTCAGCCCTTCAACACGCTCAGTAGCGTCTCGCCGAGCAGGCTGGGGCTTTCCGAGACCTTGATCCCGGCAGCTTCCATCGCCGCGATCTTGCTCTCCGCGTCGCCCTTGCCGCCCGACACGATCGCGCCGGCATGGCCCATGCGGCGCCCCGGAGGTGCCGTACGACCGGCGATGAAGCCTGCCATCGGCTTCGACCGACCGCGCTTGGCTTCGTCGCGGAGGAACTGTGCCGCCTGCTCTTCTGCGTCGCCGCCGATTTCGCCGATCATGATGATCGACTGGGTCTCGTCGTCGGCGAGGAACAGCTCGAGCACGTCGATGAAGTTCGTGCCGTTGACCGGATCGCCACCGATGCCGACCGCGGTCGTCTGACCAAGGCCTGCGTTCGACGTCTGGAACACCGCCTCATAGGTGAGCGTGCCTGAACGGCTCACAACGCCGACCGAGCCCTTCTTGAAGATCGAGCCGGGCATGATGCCGATCTTGCACTCGCCGGGGGTCAGCACGCCGGGGCAGTTCGGGCCGATAAGCCGCGACTTGGAGCCCGACAGCGCACGCTTGACCTTGACCATGTCGAGCACCGGGATGCCCTCGGTGATCGCGACGATCAGCTCGATCTCGGCGTCGATCGCCTCCAGGATCGAATCGGCGGCGAAGGGGGGCGGCACGTAGATGACCGACGCGGTCGCGCCGGTCATCGCCTTGGCTTCGGCGACGGTGTTGTAGACGGGGAGGTCGAGGTGGGTCGTGCCGCCCTTGCCGGGCGTGACGCCACCGACCATCTGCGTGCCGTATTCCAGCGCCATCTTTGTATGAAAGCTGCCGGTTTCGCCGGTCATGCCCTGGGTGATGACCTTGGTGTTCTTGTCGACGAGGATGCTCATCTTGTCTCGTTCCTTACCACCCCGGCGAAGGCCGGGGCCCAATTGGGAAAGCGGTCATGGTCGTGCGATGCGATCGTAAAGGTCGTCCCAAGTGGGATTGAAACCGTTGATCTCACGCAGTTTCCAGTCTCGTTTCCACTCCTTCATGTGCAGCTCACGCTGCCGGGCGGCTTCCCAACTACCGGCCAACTCATACCAGACGAGCAGCTTGCAGTCGTATTTCTTCGTGAACCCGGCGACGACGGCGTTGCGGTGTTCCCACACGCGCTTCGCCAGGTTCAACGTCGAGCCGAGGTAGATCGTGCCATTATATCCGCTGGCCATGATGTAGACGAACGCTTGTTCTTCCATCAGCGGGGACTTCCCAATTGGGCCCCGGCCTTCGCCGGGGTGGTGCGATCCTTACCTCACCTCAAATCAGTTCAATTACTCAAATCAGTTCAGCGAACCATCGATACCCTTGCAGGCGACGATGAGTTCCTTGACCGCGTCGACCGAGACCTGAAGGTTGCCCTTGGCTTCGTCGTCGAGCTTGATCTCGACGATCTTCTCGACGCCGCCGGCACCGATCACCACCGGCACGCCGACGTACAGATCGTCCAGGCCGTACTCGCCCGACACATATGCCGCCGCCGGCAGCACGCGCTTCTGGTCGTACAGATACGCCTCGGCCATCGCGATGCCGCTGGTCGCCGGCGCATAGTAGGCCGAGCCCGTCTTCAGCAGCGCGACGATCTCGCCGCCGCCGCCGCGCGTGCGCTTGACGATCGCGTCGATCTTTTCCTGGCTCGACATGCCCATCGCGATGAGATCCGGCACCGGGATACCCGATACGGTCGAGTAGCTGATGACCGGGACCATCGTGTCGCCATGGCCGCCCAGCACGAAGCTGGTGACGTCCTTGACCGAGACCTTGAACTCGTCGGCGAGGAAATGGCTGAAGCGCGCGCTGTCGAGCACACCTGCCATGCCGACGACCATGTGGTGCGGCAGCCCCGAGAACTCGCGGAGCGCCCAAACCATGGCGTCGAGCGGGTTGGTGATGCAGATCACGAACGCGTCGGGTGCGTTGGCCTTGATGCCCTCGCCGACCGCCTTCATGACCTTGAGGTTGATGCCGAGCAGGTCGTCGCGGCTCATGCCGGGCTTCCGCGCGACACCAGCGGTGACGATGATGACGTCCGCGCCGGCGATGTCGGCATAGTCGTTCGAGCCGGTGATCTGCGAGTCGAAGCCTTCTACGGGTCCGCACTGCGACAGGTCGAGCGCCTTGCCCTGGGGGATGCCCTCAGCGACGTCGAACAGGACGATATCGCCAAGGCCCTTGAGTGCTGCGAGGTGCGCGAGCGTACCGCCGATGTTACCGGCGCCGATCAGCGCGATCTTCTTGCGAGCCATTCCAATCCGTCTCCGTCTGATGTGCGGGGTGATTGGTGACGCCGGTTACGCGCATTATGGCGCTACGGCAACCGCTAAAAGGACAAAAGCGGGTTGTTATTGCGATTGGTTCTTATGTGCAATAAGCTTTGCCGGCTTCGTCGTCCTGACGAAAGTCAGGACCCAGGATACCAAACGCCGCATTCGTGGCTCTGGGTCCTGACTTTCGTCAGGATGACCGGAGGGGTCGGTCAGAGGTGGCCTTCCGCCAAATATTCCTCGGAGCGCATCTCTTCCAAACGGCTGATCGTGCGGTCGAACTCGAACCTGCCGTCGCCACTCTGGTAAAGGTCGCCGGGTTGCGCATCCGCAGCCGCAAGCAACTTCACCTTGTGCTCGTACAGCGCGTCGATCAGCGCCACGAACCGTGCCGCCTCGTTGCGGTTCTCCGGCCCGAGCTTAGGGATGCCGACGAGGATGACGGTGTGGAATTTCCGCGCGATGGCGAGGTAGTCGGCCACTCCCCTCGCCTCGCCGCACAGCTTCTTGAAACTGAACACCGCGACGCCCTTGAGCGATTTCGGCACCCGCAGCGTGCGGCCCTGCACCACGAGGTCTTCGGCGGGGACGTGCTCGCTGTCGTCGGTCGAGAAGTCGGTGAGGCGGAAGAACGCGGCGGAGAGCTGCGCGGTCGCCTCGGGGCCATTGGGGACGAGCCAGGTGTCCTGGCTGCCGAGACGATCGCGGCGATAGTCGACCGGGCCGTTGAGCGGGAGCACGTCGAGGCGGTGTTCGATCGTCGCGATGAAGGGCAGGAAATGCTCGCGGTTGAGGCCGTTCTTGTAGAGATCGGACGGCGGCCGGTTCGAGGTGGTGACGATCGTCACGCCGGAATCGAGCAGCGAGGTCACCAGCCGCGACAGGATCATCGCGTCGGGGCTGTTGGTGACCATCATCTCGTCGAACGCGAGCAGGCGGGTCTCGTCGGCGATTGCGGCGGCGACGGGGACGATCGGGTCGCCGACTTCCTTGCGACGCTCGGCGGCGATGCGCGCGTGGACCTCGAGCATGAACTCGCCGAAGTGGACGCGGCGCTTCTTTTCGACGGGCGCGTTCGCGAAGAACAGGTCCATGAGCATGGACTTGCCGCGACCGACCCCGCCCCAGAGGTAGACGCCGCGGGGGTCCGGTTTCTTCGAGAAGCGCGCGAAGAAGCCGGTGGACTTGGGGATGCCGAGTTCGGTGGCGAGGGTGTTGAGGCGGCCGGCGGCGGCGGCTTGTTCGGGGTCGGGACGGAGTTCGCCTGAGGCTACGAGGGCTTCGTAGGCTTTGAGGACGGTCACTTCGCCACCCCTGCACCACCCCGGCGGAGGCCGGGGCCCAATATGGAAGGTTTTGATAATGGAGCGGGGCGCTTCAACAATGATCGTGTCCCAATTGGGCCCCGGCCTTCGCCGGGGTGGTATTAGGTGGCGGTGTCAGCCTTTGGGGGCTTGCCGGACGGCTTGCGGATCGTGGCCGAGAAGGCGGCGATCTTGTTCTCGTCGTCGCCTTGCACCACCAAGCCCCGCAGGAACAAGAGGCGGCCGGTTTCCTTGAGCACCTCGACCTGCGCCTCGATCGGCTCGCCGACGCGGCCGCCGCCGATGAACTGGGTGTTGAGATCGAGCGTCACCGCGGTGCCGGCGGTGATCAGGCCGAAGCCTCTTGCGGCCGCGAACAGGGCTACGTCGATGAACGCGAGGAGCGCTCCGCCGTGGACGTTGTTCTGGAGGTTGGAGTGGCGATGCTCGGGGGTGATGCGGACGCGGACAGTGTGGCCGTCGACGCGGTAGAGCATGGGGCCGAGGAGGGTGTTGAAGCGCGTCGGGTCGGAGAGCGACCAGCTGCGCCAGCCGGGGTTGGCTGGGTCTTCGGCTTCGAGGAAATGGGGTTGGGTCAAAGATGTTTCCTTGAAACCCTTTCCCCGTTCATCCTGAGCGAAGTCGAAGGATCTTGGGAATGTCATCCCCCGCCCCGAGCGGGTGCTTCGACTTCGCTCAGCACGAACGGGAGGGGGGAGCGGCACCGGAGGGGGAAGCGGATTGAGGCGGGGAAGAAGGGGGCGGGCGTAAAACACACCCCCTCCACCAAAGGATCAGACGATCCGTTCGGCTTCCATCTTCTTGATCTCGGCGATCGCCTTGGCGGGGTTCAGGCCCTTGGGGCACGCGTTCGCGCAGTTCATGATGGTGTGGCAGCGATACAGGCGGAACGGATCCTCAAGTTCGTCGAGGCGCTCGCCGGTCATCTCGTCGCGGCTGTCGGCGAGCCAGCGATAGGCCTGCAACAGGATCGCCGGACCCAGGAACTTGTCGGCGTTCCACCAATAGCTCGGGCACGAGGTCGAGCAGCAGGCGCAAAGGATGCACTCGTACAGGCCGTCGAGCTTCGAGCGATCTTCGGGCGACTGGAGGCGCTCCTTGCCCGAGGGCGGCGGGGTTACGGTCTGCAGCCACGGCTTGATCGACGAATATTGCGCGTAGAAATGCGTGAAGTCGGGGACGAGGTCCTTGATCACGTCCATGTGCGGCAGCGGCGTGATCTGGACCTCGCCCTTGCAATCCTCGATCGCGGTCGTGCAGGCGAGGCCGTTCTTGCCGTTGATGTTCATCGAGCACGAGCCGCAAATGCCCTCGCGGCACGACCGGCGAAAGGTGAGCGAGGAGTCATGCTCGCTCTTCATCTTGATCAGCGCGTCGAGCACCATCGGGCCGGTGTCATCGAGATCGAGCGCGAACGTGTCGTAGCGCGGGTTCTCACCCGAATCCGGATCGTAGCGATACACCTTGAACGATTTCAGACGCTTGCTGTCTCCCGAACCCTGGCTCGTAGAGGCGTGCTTGACGCCCTTCTTGACGACGCTGTTTTTCGGGAGCGAGAATTCGGCCATTGCGAGCGGTCCGTCCGTGGTGTGTTTATAGGTTGTGGAAGCCGATACATGACACGGGCCCCGCTCGCAAATGCTTAGCTTCGCGGGTGCAACATGGGTCACCCACGCTGCCGCGTCGCCTGCTCCCTAGGGCTTAGATGATATCGAGGATAAGGCCGAGGTCGCGGGCTTCCTCGGCTTCGATGTACCAGTTGGAGGGGGCCTTCTTCTTCAGCTCCTCGAGCGATACCTTCGAGCCCTGGACGATCGCGCGAAAGCCTTCCTCCTGGATATTGATCGAATCCTCGATCTCGTGGAGCTTAGCCTTGAGCGCGTAGGACAGCGTGTTGAGCGGGCCGTTGAGCTCGATCGTGCTCTGCATCTGGCGCTCGTGGATCATGATGCGGCTGCCGCGCGTCAGGAAACGGCTGTCGACCGGGAAGGCGGACATGAACGTCGCCCCGGCGGAGTAGACCGCGACCTTGCCGAGGAAGAGCGTCTCGCGGTCGGTGTATTCGCGGAGCAGGCGGATGTTGTCGCCCATCGCGCGCGCGACTTCGGGGTCGCCGCCGAGCGTGGTGATCGAGACGACCAGCGGGCCTTCGGTGGGGGCGGCGACGAGTTGCGACTTGAAGGTGTCGTACATCGCGTCGTCGACGGGGCCGTGGAGGTGGACGTGGGGGGCGGCGAGCAACGGGTAGTTGCGGGCGTTCGAAGCGGGGGATGTGTCGGTCATGCCGCGGCTAACTTCTGCGGGGGGAGTGGGTTCCGAGCTGGTTGCTGCATATCAGCACAGTGATTTGGTGAGACCTGTTTGACGTGCTATAAAACGGTCATGATCGAGACCATTCATGCCGGCGCGACGGTTAGCATCAGCGACCTGAAGAAGAACCCGTCCGGCGTCATCGAGGCCGCAGGCGGGTTTCCGGTGGCGGTACTCAATCGCAATACGCCTGCGGCGTATCTCGTCCCGGCTGCGGCTTGGGAAGAGTTGATGGACCGGTTGGAGGACGTCGAACTGGCTGAGTTGGTACGCGCGCGTGCTGAGGAAGTGCCGGTCGCGGTGTCGCTTGGCGATCTATAGCCTCGCATTCCTGCCGAGTGCGCTGCGGGAATGGGAGAAGCTGGGTGCCAATGTTCGTGAGCAACTCAAGGCGAAGCTGACCGAGCGGTTGGGCGAACCGCATATTGCGAGCGCACGGCTAAACGGGATGACCGGCTGCTACAAGATCAAGTTGCGGGCTGCGGGGTATCGGTTGGTGTACCGGGTCGATGACGGCCTCGTGACGGTGATCGTCGTGGCGGTCGGGCGGCGGGATCGTAATCTGGTTTACAAGATCGCGGCGGGTCGGGTCGAGCGGTAGCAAATCGGTCGCAGCCAGTTGTTCTCCTGCGAACGCAGGAGTCGAGGGTTAAGGAGCGCGGCGTTTGTGATCCTGGACTCCTGCGTTCGCAGTAGAACGGGACTTAGTTTACCTGTTTGGCCGAACGCTTGTGCTGGAGGATCCAGCCTACCAGTCCGCCGGGGACTCCGCCTACCAGCGAAAACAGGGCGTAAAAGGTTATTGCGATCTTTTGGGGTTCTTCGCCTACGCCTCGGGTTTCGATCCCGAAGACGTAGATCGCGGTCAGGATCGCGACGACCGCCGGCCACAAAAACCCGGCAATCATCGGCTGGAAACGCGTCAAGAGCCCCACCGCGACCGGCACAAAGAACCCGATCGCGATGATGGCCCAGATCATCAATATACCCGCTTCTTGGGCTTGATGTAGTCGACGTCGTCGGTGAGCGTATAGTCGTGCACCGGGCGGAAATCGATCTTGGTTTCGCCGCCATTGCCGCCCCAGCCGTCGAAGGTGGTGATGGTGTGCTTCATCCAGTTGGCGTCGTCGCGCTCGGGGAAATCCTCGTGCATGTGCGCGCCGCGCGATTCGGTGCGGTTCGCCGCCGAGTTCATCGTGACGACCGCCTGACCGATCAGATTGTCGAGCTCCATCGTCTCGACCAGATCGGTGTTCCAGATCATGCTGCGATCCTTCACGGCGACGTCGGTCATCCGGTTGTAGATCCCGGCCATCTTCTCGACGCCCTGGTTCAGCAGCTCGGTGTCGCGGAACACCGCGCAATGCTTCTGCATGGTCTGCTGCATGTCGAGACGGATCTGCGCGGTCGGCGAGCCGCCGCTCGCATTGCGGAAATGGTCGAGACGCGTCAGCGCGAGGTCTTCCGAGCCCTTAGGGAGCGGAGCGTGCGCCGTACCGGGCTTCAGCGTGTCCTTGATCCGCAGGCCGGTCGCGCGGCCGAACACGACGAGATCGATCAGGCTGTTTGAACCGAGGCGGTTGGCGCCGTGGACCGAGACGCATGCCGCTTCACCCACGGCGAACAGGCCGGGAACGACCGCGTCGGGGTTGCCGTCGACGAGGTTGACGACCTCGCCGTGGAAGTTGGTCGGGATGCCGCCCATGTTGTAATGCACCGTCGGCGTGACGGGCAGCGGCTGGCGCGTGAGATCGACGCCGGCGAAGACTTTCCCGGTCTCGGTGATGCCCGGCAGGCGCTCGGCGAGCACCTTGGGATCGATGTGATCGAGGTGCAGGAAGATGTGGTCGCCGTTCTTGCCGACGCCGCGGCCTTCGCGCATTTCGAGCGCCATCGAGCGGCTGACGACGTCGCGCGAGGCGAGGTCCTTTGCCGACGGGGCATAGCGCTCCATGAAGCGCTCGCCCTCGGAGTTGGTCAGGTAACCGCCCTCACCGCGTGCGCCCTCGGTGATGAGCACGCCCGCGCCGTAGATGCCGGTCGGGTGGAACTGGACGAACTCCATGTCCTGCAACGGCAGGCCGGCGCGGAGCACCATAGCGTTGCCGTCGCCGGTGCAGGTGTGCGCCGAGGTCGCCGAGAAATAGACGCGGCCATAGCCGCCGGTGGCGAGCACGGTCTGGTGGCTGCGGAAGCGGTGGATCGAACCGTCTTCCATGCACAGCGCGATGACGCCGCGGCAGACGCCGTTTTCCATGATCAGGTCGAGTGCGAAATACTCGACGAAGAAGTCCGTATTGTACTTCAGGCTCTGCTGGTACAGCGCGTGGAGCATCGCGTGGCCGGTACGGTCGGCGGCGGCGGCGGTGCGCTGGACCGGAGGCCCCTCGCCCATGTTCTGCATGTGGCCACCGAAAGGACGCTGATAAATCGTGCCGTTCTCGTTACGGCTGAACGGCATGCCGGCATGCTCGAGCTCGTAGACCGCCTGTGGGGCTTCGCGGCAGAGATACTCGATCGCGTCCTGGTCGCCGAGCCAGTCGGACCCCTTGACGGTGTCGAACATGTGCCAGGTCCAGTGATCCGGTGAGTTGTTGCCGAGCGACGCGGCGATGCCACCCTGCGCTGCAACGGTGTGCGAACGGGTCGGGAAGACCTTCGTGATGCACGCGGTCTTCAGGCCGCTCTCGGCGATGCCCATCGTGGCGCGCAGGCCGGAACCGCCGGCACCGACGACGACCGCATCATAGGTATGATCGATGATCTTGTAGGCAGCTGACATTACGCAGGGGCTCCGGAGAAGGCGACCTTCAGGATCGCGAACAGGGCGATGCCGCCCAGCGTGAAGGTGAACAGGTTGAGGAGGATCATCGTCACGACACGGCTCTCACCGTGGACGTAATCCTCGATCACGACCTGCAGACCGAGACGGAAGTGATAGAACACCGACAGGATCAGCAGCGCCATCGGCACCGCGACCCAGGCCGATTCCAGCCACAGATGAACCGCGGCGTAATCATAACCGGGCATGCGTGCGACCGAGATCATCAGCCACAGCATGAGGAACAGGTTAGCGCCCGCCGTCAGCCGTTGCTGCCACCAGTGATGCGCGCCATGTTTGGCGCTGCCGAGGCCGCGGACGCGACCGATTGCCGTACCCGAACCCATTACTTGATCCCCATGTAGAGCCAGAACACGACCGTCAACGCGACCGAGGCGACCATCGTCGCGAGCGCGCCCATCTTGTTCCGCTTCAGTTCGTAGCCGGCACCGGTGTCGAGCACGAAGTGGCGGATGCCGGTCATCATGTGCTGGAACAGCGACAGCGTCAGGCCAACCGCGATGACGTAGCCGAGGATATTGAGGCCGCCGGTATCGGTCGTGAACACGTCGACGAACGTCGCATACGCCTGATCGCCCGATGCGATCGCGGCGAGCCACCAGACGAGCAGCAGGCTGCCGACGGTCGCCATCCCGCTGCCGGTCGCGCGGTGCAGGATCGAGACCAGCATGTGCGGGCCCCATTTATAGACCTGCAGATGGGGAGAAAGCGGGCGTGCCGGGTTGCGCGATGCCAAGGGCGGAGTCCTCGAACCAGAAGATGACGAACCAAAATTATCTTGGTCCACAATATATAGATCGGGCGACCTATTAGCCACCACGTGCTGCGATGCAACCCATTGGGCGCGGTCCGATAACCCATGACACCGCAAACCGTGCTGCTGCCCGAGCCAAGATGCCGGACGGAATTACCGGGCGGGCCGGATGCGAAATGATTTCGCGCGAAGGCCGCGGTGCGATCGATCCCTAACCCGGCCTTAAGACATAGGCTGTAGCGCCGGATGCGCATACCCGATCCGGAGTCCATCGTCTTGACCACCACCGACCTGCCGGTTCCCGGCGCGATTGCGGCCTCTGTCGACCTCGCGGCACGGCTGCGGGTTTTCGACTTCGACGGATCGCTCAGCAACGCGAGCCGCGAAGTCTGGGCGGCGCTGGCCCCCGAGATCACGCATGTCTCGAAGGCGTATTGGGAGCAGTGGCTGCGCTGTTTCTCCGACGAGCGGATCTGGGCACCGCACGAGACCGAGCAGATGATCGAGGTCGGCTGCACGTTCCTGCGCAATCGCTTCCTCGATACGAGCGGGCGCGCCTGGATCGAGTCGGTCGAGCGCTCCGTCGCCGCGGCCTATGTCGCCGGTGTGTCGCCGATGGCGCTGCTGTCGATGATCAGCGCGAGCGACCGTGCCGCGCTGGAGGTGCTGATGCGGCGGGTCGACCGGTCGGATGCCAAGCTGCCGGTCTATATCGACACGCTGATGCGGCTGTCCGCGCTGGAAGGCGAGATCACCGTCGCGATCTACAATGCGTACAGCACGCATTCGGCGCGGGTGGCGCGCGATACGCTGGCGGCGGAGTTCCGCGACGGGATCGCGGCGATGGTGGAGACCGCGACCGACGAGGGCCATATGCTCCGCGAACAGGCGATGCGCAGCTCGGCGTCGACGCGCGCGGTGCTGGGCAAGGCGAGCGAAGTCGCCGCCGCCGCCGAACAATCCGCGGTGGCGATGCGCGAGGCCGCGCAGACCGCCGCCGGGCTGATCCGCGCGATCGAGGATGCGCGCACCGAAGTGGAAGCAGCCGCCGAGATCGCCAACCGCGCGTCCGCGCAGGCGGGCCAGGCGGTCGGCATGTCCGAGACGCTGAGCGATCATGCCAAGTCGATCGAGTCGATCCTCGGCCTGATCCGCGACATCGCCGGGCAAACCAACCTGCTCGCGCTAAACGCGACGATCGAGGCGGCGCGGGCGGGCGATGCCGGGCGCGGCTTCGCGGTGGTGGCGCAGGAAGTGAAGAGCCTCGCCAACCAGACCGCACGCGCGACCGACGACATCGCCGCGAAGATCGCCGCGATCCAGTCGGCGACGCGCTCGACCGTCGAGACAAACGCGTCGATCAAGTCGACCGTGGCCGAGGTGCAGGAGAGCGCCGACCGGATCCGCTACGCGATGGAAGCGCAGGCGCAGACGGTGACCGCGATCACCGCGGCGGTCGACGAGACCGCGCTGGCGGCGGATTCGATGTCGACCACGATCGCCGCGATCCGCGAGGATACCGAGACGGTCGCGACCGAGATCGACGGCGTCGGCCGCGGCTTCGACGTGCTGGATACGCGGCTGGGCAATCTCAAGAACAGCGCGGGCGATTTCGTCGCGAAGGTCGCTGCATAACGGACCCTCAGGAGGGGGCGATGATCGAGCATCAGGAGAGGATTTCCAGTCCACCCGTCCAAGACGGGGGGCAGCCTGCCGGTTCCGAAAGGACACGTGAAGGCGCGCGCACGCCGGCCCGAAACTGGGGCGGCGACCAGCGACCGCTGCGCGAACGCATTCACGATTACGACTGGGACGGCCTGATCGAGCCGGCCTGTGCGACGCTCAGCGCGCTGCTCGGACCAGCCGATCGCCGTGAGATCGCCGAGACGTTCTGGCGGCATTACCTCTCGCTGGAATCGGCACGGCACATCGAGCGACATTTCACGCCCGAGGTGCTCGAACACCGGATCGCATCGAGCGCGCAGTATGTCCGGCTGAAATACATCTCGCCCAACGACGATGCGTGGAAGGCGATGGCGATCCGCCATGCCGAGGACTCGCATCGCTCGGGCATCCCCCTGCCCGCGCTGCTCTCGTCGCTGGCGTTTGCGCATAGCGTGACGCTCAACGTGATCTCCAACCGGCTGGGCGCGGACATGGCGGCGATGCGGACTCTCAGCGACGTGGTGCAGCGGCTGGCGCTGATCGAGGCGGACATCATGGCCTCGCATCTCGGCGCGAGCGATGCGGAGGCCGCGCGGGTCGAACGACAGGCGCGCGCGACCGAGTTCCGGGGCAGCATCGCGGCATCGATCGAGCATACCGCTGCACTGGGCGCGCGGATCCGGGTGCAGGCGACGGGCGCATCGGCATCGACCCGCGGCATGCTGTGCAAGGCGAGCGAAGTCGCGACGGCGGCCGAGCAGTCCGCGGTGGCGATGCGCGAGGCGGCGCAGACCACCGCCGGGCTGATCCGCGCAATCGAGGATGCGCGCATCGAAGTCGAGGCCGCCGCCGCCATCGCCGACCGTGCCTGTACGCAGACCGGCGAGGCAGTTGGCGTGTCCGAGGCGCTGAGCGAGCATGCCAAGTCGATCGAATCGATCCTCGGGCTGATCCGCAGCATCGCCGGGCAGACCAACCTGCTGGCGCTGAACGCGACGATCGAAGCGGCGCGGGCGGGCGATGCCGGGCGCGGCTTCGCCGTGGTCGCGCAGGAGGTAAAATCGCTCGCCAGCCAGACCGCGCGGGCGACAGACGACATCGCCGCCAAGATCGCCGCGATCCAGTCGGCGACGGCGGCGACGGTCGCGACGAATGCGGGGATCAAGGCGACGGTGACCGAGGTGCAGCACAGCGCCGACCGAATCCGTCATGCGATGGAGGCACAGGCGCGCACCGTCACCGCGATCACCGCTGCGGTCGACGAGACGGCGCTGGCGGCGGATTCGATGTCGACGACGATCGCGACCATTCGCGCGAACACCGAGGCGGTGGCGACCGAGATCGACGAGCTGGGACATGCGTTCGGCGACGTCGACGATCAGCTCGGGGTGCTGCGCGGCGCGGCGGATGGGTTCTCGGCTAGCGTGGCCTGAGCCGCACGGACATGATGCGCGTCAACCGCGCCGCTGACTGCTGCGCCGCCATATCCAGCCAAGCAGGCGACCGGCGAGCGCCGGCAGGCCGGGGCGCAGCAGCAGCCAGTCGCGGATCGGCGCGTCGATCGTGGCGCCGATGACCTGCTTGTAGCCGCTGTCGCCGGCGCCCCAGTCGACCCGGCGAATGCCACGCGCCTGCGCCGCGACCAGGTTACGCCAGTAGAGCAGCTTGCCGGGAGAATGCTTGGCGAAGCGTGGGTCGTAGCTGTTGGCGACCGCGTACAGCAGTTCGCCAGTGTCGATATCGAACGAGAAGGCGGCGGGCCTATCGTCGACCGTCAGCAGCGCGGCGCGGAACATCGCGGCAAGCACCGGATCGGCGACCGCAGCCTGCCAGAAGGCGAGATGTCCGTCGGCGGTGAACTTCATGCCGGTACGATCGGTGTCGTGCGCGATCCAGCTCGTCTGCTCGACCGCGCCGAGATCGGCGAACGCGGCGGGCCAGTCCGCACCCGACAGGAAGCGCCAATCGGGTACGCCGTGTTCGACAAGGTGCTTTTCGTGGAAGCGGTTCTTGCGCAGCGTCGAGGTGCGTGGCCAGGGCTGTCCGTCTTTCGCAAGGGGTACGTCTAGCGACCAGCTATCGCCGATGGTGCGATCGATCGCGGTCCAGCCTTGCGCGCGGGCAGCGACGATCAGCGCGCTGGCGGCGGGATCATTGTCGTGGACCGGGCCGATTCTGAGGCCGCTCGCATGGCGCGCCAGTGTCGACAGTGCGGTCTTCAGCGCAGGCTCGCCGGCTTCGAGCGCGAGGCCGAAGCTGCGGAACGGCCAGTAGCAGCCGGGGATCGCCGCCATCCCGAACATACGCGGACCCAGCGGCACGAACGGCAGCGTCAGGACCGGCGCGTCGTCCTGCTCGACCACCAGCGTCCGCGCCTGTCCGCCATAGGCGGCGAGCGCGGCGGCGTACCAGCCGAAGCGCAGGAAGCGGTGGCTGTGCGCGCCCCGCTCCGCGACGATGTCGATCGCGGCGGCAAGCCCCTCGACCACGTCGCCGCGGACGTTGGGCGGCAGCCGGACGAAGTCGGCCAGGAGCATCGGCTTGGACATGGACCGCTAGATACCGCGCGGAAGGTTACGATTGCATGCTGTTTTGCAATCGCCCCCTTTTGCAATCGGCCATTCCCCATCATGGTGGCGGCATGCCGATCATTCCCGCCATCTCGACCATCGCCCAGACGATCCAGCTCTCGCTCGCGCCGGTGTTCATGCTCGCCGGGATCGGCCAGTTGCTGAACGTGCTCGCGGGACGCCTGTCGCGGGTCATCGACCGGGCGCGGAAACTGGAGCAGTTGCACCCAAATTTCTCGGCGGCCGACCGGACCCGCTATGGCTGGGAGTTGCGATTGCTCGACCGGCGGATGACGATCATCAACGCCGCGTTGTTCCTGGCGGTGTCGAGCGCGATCATGACTTGCGTGCTGATCGCGCTGCTGTTCATCGCCGAGCTGGCCAAGCTGCATTTCGGCACCGCGGTGGCGCTGTGCTTCATCCTCGCGATGATCCTGCTGATCGCGGCGCTGGTATCCTTTATTTTCGAGGTCCGGATGTCGTTGCGGGCCTTCCGGATCCGGCCGGAATTGCTGAAGGACCTGTCGTGATCGAGAAGCGCCTGTTGCAGGCCGTGATCGCAGTCGCGTGCCTGTTGCCGCTGATCGTCGGCGGCCAGGGCGTGCTGCACGGGCCGGCGCCGTTCGGGCATCTGACCGATGTGCCGCGCGATCTGGACAGCCATTTCCGGTATATCTCGGGGATATTCTTCGCGACCGGCCTCGGGTTTCTGAGCTGTATTCCGGATGTCGAGCGGAAGGGGGCGCGGTTTCGGTTGCTGGGCGGGCTCATTTTCGTCGGCGGCGTATCGCGGGGGATCTCGCTGCTGGCGGTCGGCGTACCGTCGCAGGGGCACGTGCTGGGGCTGGGTATGGAGACGGTGGTCGTGCCGTTGCTGATGCTCTGGCAGTGGAATTTCGCGAAGCGAGTGGCCCTAGCCTGACGATCCTCCCCCGCCAGGGGGAGGTGGCTGGCACTTGCCAGACGGAGGGGGCGGAAAGGAGCAACCGCCGTTCCGTGTCCTCCCCCTCCGTCACCTGCGGTGCCACCTCCCCCTTGCGGGGGAGGATCGTAAGGTCAGCGAGCTGCCTCCAAGCCAGGGCCGGCGTCTGCCGAGGGTAGGTAGCGCGGCGCAACCCGCGCCCTCGCCCTCTGCTCATACGCATACCCCGCACCCAGCACCGCCGCGTCCCCGTATTTCGTCGCGATGAACGACAGGCCGACCGGCAACCCGCGCACCAACCCCATCGGCACCGTCAGGTTCGGATAGCCCGCAACAGCTGGCAGCCCGCTCGAACTCGGGCCGCCATATTGATCGCCGTACACCGGGTCGCTGAGCCAGGCCGCGCCATAGGTCGGCTCGACCAATACCGTCGCCCCTGCCGCCTTGAGCATCGCGTCGATCCCCTCCGCGCCCGCCAGCCGCAGAGATTTCGCACGCGCCGCCTTGTACGCCGGGTCGTTCAACCCCTTGGTCTTGGCCGCAGCCTCGAACGTCTCCTGCGCGAAGAACGGCATTTCCGTTGCCGCATTGGCCGCGTTGAACGCGATGACCTGATCGAGCGTGCGCGTGCGGACCGTGGCGGGGGTGGTCGCGAGATAGGTGTCGAGGTCGGCCTTCAGCTCGGTCTGGAGCACCAGCAGTTCCGCCTCGCCGAGCCCGTCGAGCTTGGGCTGTTTCACCTCGACCAGCACCGCCCCCGCCGCCTTCATCACGTCGAGCGCGGCCTGGTATTTCGCTGCAAGGTCCGCGGTCATCTCCGGCCGGATCACGCCAATGCGCAGCCCGGAGAGTGCGCTCGTCGACAGCCCGGCCGCATAGTCGCGCTTGTACGCGCCCGCCCCCGCGGTCGCCGCGTCCGCCGGATCGGCAGCGATCATCGCAGAGAACAGCGTCGCCACGTCGCGCACGTTGCGCGCCATCGGGCCGGGCGTATCCTGGCTGTGGCTGATCGGCACAACATGCGTACGGCTGACGAGCCCGATCGACGGCTTCAGCCCGACCAGCCCGTTGAGCGACGACGGACACACCACCGAGCCATCGGTCTCGGTCCCGATCGCCGCCGCCGCAAAGCTCGCCGCGATCGCCGCGCCCGACCCGCTCGACGACCCGCAGGCGGTCCGGTCGAGCGCATAGGGGTTTTTCACTAACCCGCCCACCGCGCTCCAGCCGCTCATCGAGCGGGTCGAGCGGATGTTCGCCCATTCGCTGAGATTGGTCTTGCCCAGGATCACCGCCCCCGCCGCACGCAGCTGCGCGACCACGGGCGCATCGCGTCGCGTCAAATTGTCTTTCAGCGCCAAGCTGCCCGCCGTGGTCGGCATCGCGTCAGCGGTCTCGACATTGTCCTTGATCAGCACGGGCACGCCGTGGAGTGGACCGCGCATGCGCCCGGCCTTGTGCTCGGCGTCGAGCGCCTTCGCCTGCGCGAGTGCATCGGGGTTGAGCGCGATCACGCTGCGTAGCGTCGGACCGGTGCGGTCCATCGCCGCGATCCGTGCGAGATAGGCGCGGACGAGATCGACGCTGCTCGCCTTGCCTGACGCCAACATCGCCTGAAGCTGGTCGATCGACTGTTCCTCGACCGCGATCGTTTTGGCCTGCGCCGCCACTGGAATGGCGGTCGCGAGCAATAGCCCGATGATATATTTACGCATTTTCCGATTCCCCTTTGCCGGAAGGCTATCGGGGTTGCGCGCCCGCGCCAAGCGGGCTGAACGATGCTCGATACGATGCGTTACGGATCGGCAACGGATAGGGGAACGGCGTGCGTCAGGTGTTGAAGTTCGTCGGGGGCGTCGTGCTGCTGGCGATCGTGGTTGTCGCGCTGGCGGTGACGATCGCGCCGCGCTTCCTCGACCGCATCTATTACCGCGGACCGACGACCGGCCATTTCGACGGCGCGCGCTTCGCCAATCCCGACAACGACGCGGATACACAGCAGATCCAACCGGCAGGCAGTGGCGGCGGTCGCGCGGGCTTTTTCTGGCGCTATTTCACCGGCAGCGATGGGCGGCCGGGTTGGCCCAAATCGGTGGCGGTGCAGCGGATCGCGCCCCCGGCCCGTGTTCAGGGGCAGCGGATGGTCGTGACGTGGGTCGGCCATGCAAGTGTGCTGGTCCAGACGCAGGGGCTCAACATCCTCACCGATCCGGTCTGGGCGGAGACGGCCGGGCCGCTTGGCGCAGGGCCTCGTCGCGTCGCCGCGCCGGGGATCGCGTTCGATGCGCTGCCAAAAATCGATCTCGTGCTGGTCAGCCACAATCATTACGACCATCTCGACAAGGTGACGCTGCAACGCCTCTGGCAGCGCGATCGGCCGCGGATCGTCACGAGTTTGGGCAATGACAGCGTGATCGGCCAGACCGGGGCGGCGGCGACCGCGCTCGATTGGGGGCAGCGGGTGGCGATCAAGCCGGGTGTCGCCGTAACCGTGACGCGCAACCATCATTGGGGCAGCCGCTGGTTTACCGATCGCAACCGCGCGCTGTGGTCGAGCTTCGTCGTGACCTTGCCGGGCGGCAACGTGTTCTTTGCGGGCGATACCGGAATGGGCGACGGTCAGTGGCCGGTCGAGGCGGCGGCGCTGGGGCCGATCCGGCTGGCGCTGATCCCGATCGGTGCGTTCCGGTTCGTCGATGGGCAGATGGAGTCGGGGAGTCATATCGGGCCGGTCGATGCGGTCGAAGTGTATCGCCGGCTCGGCGCGGCGCACGCGATCCCGATCCACTGGGGGACGTTCCGGCTGTCGTTCGAAGGGTATGATACGCCGCCGAAACTGCTGGCGGCGGCGATGCGGTGTACCGGGCAGACCGGGTTCGCGCCGGTGGCTATCGGGCGGCCGGTGGAGGTTGCTGGGTATGCGAAGCCGGCGGCGGTAACGCCGATGGCGCGGGCGGCCTTGCTGAAGTGCCTAGATACGCCGGAGGTTCGCGCTTTGCGGTAGTCGAGATCGCTCGCCCGTCACCTCCCCGGCGGAGGCCGGGGTCCAGTTGGGGGACGTTGCTGACGGGGCACGGCCCGCTGTTACTGCTACCTTTCCAACTGGGCCCCGGCCTCCGCCGGGGTGGTCTCTCCCTCAATCGCGCCCGCCACTCACCCCATCTTGAACACGCAAAGCTTGTTGCCGTCCGGATCGCGGAAATAGGCGCCGTAGAACCCCATCTGCTCGGGCCCGCGCGACCCCGGACCACCCTCGTCCGCGCCGCCTAGTTCGATCGCTTTGGCGTAGACCTGATCGACCTGCTCGCGCGTATCGGCCGACAAGGCGACCATCGTGCCGTTGCCGGCGGTCGCGGCCTGCCCGTCATACGGCTTGCCGATCGCCAGCATCGGCGTCCTTGCGCCGGCGCCATAGAAGGTCAGTTTTCGCTCGTCGGGCATCTGCATGAGCCGCTTGCCGCCGACCGTCGCGAACAGCGCGTCGTAGAAGGTCAGCGCCGAGTCGATATCGTTGGTGCCGAGCGTTGCGTAACCGATCATGGGTCTCTCCTCTTTGTTTGAGGCGAGTATCACGGGCTTGAGCGAGAGACGCAACTAACCGTTCCCCCGCGTAGGCGGGGGTCCAGGCCCGAACCCTCCCGGCATTCGACGGTGATGTAATCCTTGGGCCCCCGCGTTCGCGGGGGAACAGTTGAGTAGGTCAGCCGACGAACGCGCGCTCGATCACGAACGTACCCGGCTTCGAATTCGCGCCTTCCTCGAAGCCCTGCGCCTCGAGCATCACCGCGAATTCCTTGATCATCTCGGTCGAGCCGCACAGCATCGCCCGGTCGGTTTCGGGATTGAGCTTCTGCTCGCCGCGCACCGGGTGGCCGAACAGCGAGGCATCCTCGATCAACGCGCCGATCCGTCGCGTGGTGCGGAACGGCTCGCGCGTGACGGTCGGGATATAGTGGAACTGCGTCTGCGCCTCATCGGCGATCAGCGGATCCTCCGCCAGCAGCCCAACCATCTCGTCATGATAGGCGAGATCGCTCACCCGCCGCACGCTGTGCACGACGATCACCTGCTCATACGCCGCATACACGTCGGGATCGCGCATCAGGCTGAGGAACGGCGCGAGGCCGGTGCCGGTCGAGAACATGAACAGCCGCTTCCCCGGCAGCAGCGCGTCGAGCACCAGCGTGCCGGTCGGCTTCTTGCCGAGATACACTTCGTCGCCGGGCTGGATCAGCTGGAGCTTCGAGGTGAGCGGGCCATCCTCGACCTTGATCGACAGGAACTCGAGCTCCTCCGAATAATGCGGCGACGCGATCGAATAAGCGCGCATGATCGGCTTGCCGCCCTCCTGGGGGAGGCCGATCATCACGAACTCGCCCGAGCGGAAGCGGAAGGTCGACGGCCGCTCGATCGCGAAGCTGAACAGATGTTCGTTCCAGTGACGCACCCACAGCACCTTGGCGTTGAGGAACGCGGGGGTCTCGGGGATCAGCACGGGCGGGCGCGTTGCTTCGATCATCGGGGCGGTCATGCGTCTATTCCTTCGGCCGCGCAGAATCGCGCTGGCGGGTCAATGCTTGCGAAACGGTCGCAGTATTGGTGTCGGGGGAATGGGTCAACAACAGCTAAACTTGGCCTTGCCCAAACAGCCCCTAGCCCGCGACAGTCGACCTTAAGCAATCCTCCCCCGCCAGGGGGAGGTGGCGCCGAAGGCGTCGGAGGGGGAGGACACGGAACAGCCGTTGCGCCTGCCTCCCCCTCCGTCTGGCAAGTGCCAGCCACCTCCCCCTGGCGGGGGAGAATCCTTTGAAGGTCGATCCGCCTTGCGCCGCCTCCTCCGCGGAAGATCGCGAGCCGTTGCCGACCGACCGCATGTTCCCCATATTCCCCCACGATGGCCATTCAGATCCGCACCAGTCTCGCCGAGCCCGAAACCGGCGAAAGCTTCGTCCCGCACCGCCCCACCGCACGCCCGAACAAGGTCGAGGGGGGCAAGGCGTTCAAGCTCGTCAGCGAGTATGAACCCGCGGGTGACCAGCCCACTGCGATCGCCGAACTCGTTTCCGCGATCGGCGACGGCGAGAAGGATCAGGTGCTGCTCGGCGTCACCGGCTCGGGCAAGACCTTCACGATGGCCAGCGTCATCAACCGCGTCCAGCGCCCCGCGCTGATCCTCGCGCCGAACAAGATTCTGGCGGCGCAGCTCTACGGCGAGATGAAGTCGTTCTTCCCCGAGAACGCAGTCGAATATTTCGTCAGCTATTACGATTATTACCAGCCCGAAGCCTATGTCGCGCGCTCGGACACGTACATCGAGAAGGAGTCGTCGACCAACGAGTCGATCGACCGGATGCGGCATTCCGCTACCCGTGCGCTGCTCGAACGCGACGACGTGATCATCGTCGCGTCGGTGTCGTGCCTGTACGGCATCGGCTCGGTCGAGACCTATTCGGCGATGATCTTCGACCTGAAGAAGGGCACGACCGTCGACCAGCGCGAGATCGTGCGGAAGCTCGTCGCGCTCCAGTACAAGCGCAACGACGCGGCGTTCCAGCGCGGCAATTTCCGCGTGAAGGGCGACACGCTCGAAATCTTCCCGTCGCATTACGAGGACAGCGCGTGGCGCATCTCGTTCTTCGGCGACGATATCGAGGAGATCACCGAGTTCGATCCGCTGACCGGCAAGAAGGTCGCGTCGCTGAACTCGGTGCGGGTGTACGCAAACTCGCATTACGTGACGCCTGGCCCGACGCTCAAGCAGGCGGGCGAGGCGATCAAGCACGAGCTGGCCGAGCGGCTGAAGGAGCTGGTGCTGGAAGGCAAGTTGCTCGAGGCGCAGCGGCTTGAGCAGCGGACGAACTTCGATCTCGAGATGATCGCGGCGACCGGGTCCTGCGCGGGGATCGAGAATTACAGTCGCTTCCTCACCGGTCGCATGCCGGGTGAGCCGCCACCCACTTTGTTCGAATATCTCCCCGACAACGCGCTGCTGTTCGTCGACGAGAGCCACGTCACGATCGGCCAGATCAACGGCATGTCACGCGGCGATCACCGTCGCAAACTGACGCTCGCGGAGTATGGCTTCCGCCTGCCGAGCGCGATCGACAACCGCCCGCTGCGCTTTAACGAATGGGACGCGATGCGCCCGCCGACGACCTATGTCTCGGCGACCCCGGGCAGCTGGGAGATGGAACAGACCGGCGGCGTGTTCGCCGAGCAGGTCATCCGACCAACCGGGCTGATCGATCCGCCCGTCGAGATCAAGCCCGTCGAGGAACAGGTGCAGGATCTGATCGTCGAGGTCGGCAAGACCACGGCGCTGGGCTACCGCACGCTGGTCACGACGCTGACCAAGCGGATGGCCGAAGACCTCACGGAATACATGCACGAGGCGGGCATCAAGGTCCGCTACATGCACAGCGACGTCGAGACGCTGGAACGCATCGAACTTATCAGAGATCTCCGTCTCGGCGTCTACGACGTCCTCATCGGGATCAACCTGCTGCGCGAAGGGCTCGACATCCCCGAATGCGGGCTGGTCGCGATCCTCGATGCGGACAAGGAGGGCTTCCTGCGCTCCGAGACGTCGCTGATCCAGACGATCGGCCGCGCGGCGCGCAACGTCGATGGCCGCGTGATCCTGTACGCCGACCGCGTCACCGGATCGATGGAGCGCGCGATGAACGAAACGTCGCGCCGCCGCGAGAAACAGGTCGCCTACAACACCGAGCACGGCATCACCCCGACGACGATCCGCCGCAACATCGGCGACATCATCGCGCATGTCGCGAGCCACGATCAGGTGACTATCCCGATCGACGAGGACCGTCCGCACATGGTCGGGCATAACCTTCGCGCCTACATCGAGGATCTCGAAAAGCAGATGCGCAAGGCTGCTAGCGATCTGGAGTTCGAAACCGCCGGTCGACTGCGCGACGAAATCCGGCAGTTGGAGAACGAGGAACTGGGCCTGCCGGCGGATCAGCAGAAAGCGCCGGTCATGGGGCGGTCGAACGAGGGCAAGCCGGGAACCCGAAAGACGCGCTACGGGAAGAGTCAGAAGATGCGGATGGGTGGTTCGCGATCGCGGTAGCCTTGCGTGCTTGCGCTTGCCGCTGAACACTAACGGATCACCTATGCCTAATTGATGGTGCCTTATGATCCGCAGCTTTCATGACAACGAAACTGAGCGCGTCTGGCTCCGGCAGCGAAGCCGCCGATTCCCTCCAGATATCCTACATCGAGCTGTCAACCGATTAAGGTTGCTCGATGCTGCAGAAACGCTCGACGATGTTCGCTTTCCGCCAGGCAATCGCCTTCATGCCTTGACTGACGACCGCACCGGTCAGCATTCCATTTCCATCAATATGCAATGGCGTGTATGCTTCGTCTGGCGCGATGGAGGTGCCGAGCGTGTCGAAATCACAGACTATCACTGAGAGTGACTGGATCGAGAACGATCACGCCGGAGAATTACTGGCGAGTGAATTCATGGAGCCGCTAGGCCTTAGATCGGTAGATCTGGCAGCTGCCATCGACGTTTCGCAGTCGCGGATCGAAGCGCTGATTAGTGGAAACGTCCCGGTCGACGGCGAACTTGACCTGCGACTGACGCGGTACTTCAGACTGTCGGAGGGTTTTTTTCTCCGACTGCAAAATCAGTATGAGCTTTTAGAGGCCAAGCGCGCCTTGAATGGCGCGCTCGACCGGATCGTTCCCCGCGCGGCTTAGCCGACGACGAGGTCTTCGCTGCTCGACCCGTAATAGCTAGCGACGCGGTCGGCATAAGCCTGGTCGAAGACCGGTGCGTTGTTTGACCAGCTCGGGCCGCCTTCGAGGACGCGCTTGTCGATCGTTACGACGTAGAGGTCGCGGACCGCGTCGAACTGGAGCAGCGCGAACGGCAGCGGGTAGAAGCTCTTGCCCATGCCGAGAAAGCCGCCGAGGCTCAGCACGGCGTGCGTGACGCGGCCGGTGCCCTTGTGGACCATGAACGCGTGGACCGAGCCGACATTGTCGCCATCGCGGCTCTCGACCTTCATCGTGCCGGAGATGTTCGACTGGACGAGTAGCTGGGTCGGGGTCTGGGCGGCGGTGTCGGACATGAAATTTCTCCTGATATCTTCCGTCGCTGAACCGGTACCACCGTGCGGCGGTTCCCGCCTAGAGTGCTTCGTCGTACTTGAGCGACCGCCGGGCGTGCCGCATAGCGATACGATGCGCACTCCGTCCCCCCACCTCGTCGGCTTGCGATCGCTTGCCAGCCCCCTCGCCCTGGCAAGACTTGCCGGTCTGGCGACGCTTGTATCGATCGCCGGCTGCGTTCCGCCACCGCGGGTCGAAGCGCCGCCGCCGCCGCGCACCGTCGCGCCGACCCCCGCGCCGGCACCGCGCCCGGCACCGATCGCCGCGGACTGGCGCGATTGGCCGTACTCGCCGGGGACCTGGGTGTATCGCCGCGACGCCCGCGGCTCGATCGCGCTGTTCGGACCCGCCAATGCGGACGCCTCGCTGACGTTGCGCTGCGACACGGCGACGCGTCAGATTTACCTCGCACGCGCGGGCAGCACGCCGACTCCGCTGACGATCCGCACGTCGAGCGCGACCCGCGCCGTGTCCGTCCAGCCGACCGGTGGCACGCCGCCCTATGTCGCCGCCGCGCTGATGCCGAACGACTCGTTGCTGGAGGCGATGGGGTTCAGTCGCGGGCGGTTCGTCGTCCAGCAGGCCGGGCTGCCACCGCTTGTCGTACCCGCCTGGGCCGAGATCGAGCGCGTGACCGAGGATTGTCGCGCCTGATATCGACCCCGTTGTCGACGAGACGACAGTCGTACAGGATCGGCCGAAAACTTCCGTAAAACAAGGCTTGTATCACGAGGCGGGTCGGCACACATTGCGGTTGCGGTCAGGCTTGGCCGCGTTGTTTCAACAAGCGAAAGGAGGTGATCCGATGTCTCATGGTTCAGCAGTGAGTTCGGTTCGGTTCGTTCGGGGGACGCACCGCTAACGCCGCCGGTCCGCGTGGGGAGTATCCTCTCCCAGTCAACACGCGGGTCATAGGATAAGCGGTACGCATGGTCCTCCGGGCTGGAGCTCTCCGGCCGCTGACCATGTCAGGAGGTTGTCGGGTCGTCGGGAGACGATCCGGCAGCCTCTTTTCATTTGTGCGGGTGTGCTTGGTTGCGGTGATCGATCCAACTGCCATTTACGACAATGTTGCGGGAACCAACGACGTTCGCCGTCGTCGAAGCCACCCCGCCTTTTCCTAGCTGACGATATTGGCAGGCGCAGGCTGAGCGGGTGACCAACGCCTGCGGCGCACCCGTCACCACTTGTGTTCTGCCTTAACGGTGAGAACCCGAAATTAGAGCGCGCATTGAGCTAACGCTGAAGCAGCGGAAGACGCGGAAACGTCCCCACGCCCACATCGTCATCCTGACGAAAGTCAGGACCCAGGATCCCATAGGGTAGTAACCCAATACTCTGGGTCCTGACTTTCGTCAGGATGACGTGAGATATGGGACGACGGAACGGGCACGACTGAGGGACTGGCTTATGCCCCCAGCTCCGGCTGCCGCGTACGTTGCGCCCCGGCCACCCTTAGCCCGCGATTGCCCCTTTTACAGGAACGTCTTCGCCCGGTTGAGCACGATGCTGCACATCCGCGTCTTCACCTGGCCGCCAAGGTCGTCGAGCGAGAACGCCTGACCGTTCGGCGCCTGCACCTCGCCTTCTTGTCCCGCCGCGTAGCCAGGCGACGTTCGCACGCCCTGCCGCCCGGTCAGACGCTGGAGGATCGACTGCGCGCCAGTGGCCGGCGCATTCGTCGAGCCGCCCGCTCGTGCCGCGGCATTCCGTCCACCCGTCAGTGCGCCGAGCGCTCCACCCTGCCCGAGCAGATTGTTCTTCAGGCAATAGCCGAGCAGGCCAGCGGCATTGCCGGCACCGATCGATCCCACGCTCGGCAGCGCACCACCGAGCAAGCCACCGAGTCCGCCGAGGTCGCCTAGCCCACCAAGTCCGCCGAGACCATTTTGCGTCGACGCCGATTGCGGTGCGCTGGACTGCGCCGATGCGGGGGTCGCGAGGGCTAGGGCGGCCACGAGGGCGATTGCGGTCTTGGGCATGATAGGGTGCTCCGATAGGGTTATGTCACCAACGGGACTGGCCAAGGTGCGTTCCGAAAAGGTTCGCTCAGCGACCGGCGAACAACGCGTCGACCGATCCGCCATTGGCTCGCAATGACGCCTCGACCCTTCGACGAGCGTCGTAATATACGAGGGACTATGCGCCCGGGCCGGTCGTGCGAAGACTTTCAGCATCCGCGTCCGTCAGGCTGCTCTCGCGCGCAACATGATCCGCATATCCCTCGGACTGCCAGGTCGGCAGCATCGCGCTGCGCAGTTCGCCGAGGTGGTTGGCGATCATGATGTGCGCCGTCTCGTGCGCGATCACGCCGGACAGCGTGCGGGTGCCGCCGATCGCGCGACCGTTCGTCACGCGGTCGGCGCCGATGTCGCTGCGATTGAACACGATCGCCGAGTCGAAGGGCCGGCGGAACGCGAAGGCTCCGGGCGACTGGATCGCAAGGAGCCGCCAGCGCCAGCCGCCAGCCGTGAGGAACAGCGATCGTTCTAGCGGACCGGTGTAGATTGGACTGGCGCGCAACAAGCCCTCGGCACGCGCCAGTTCGCTGCCGATCCGCGAATCGATCGGGCGCTCGGCATAGACGGTGACGGTGCCTATCCGCTGCTTGTTCGGAAACGCGAGTAGCTGTGGCGCGTAGAAAATTGCGACAGCAAGCAGAAGGAGGACGGAGGCGATCCACCGGACGGGCCCCTGCCCCCTTCTGCGAACCCTCGTCGTCATGCCGGCGTCAGCAACCTTTCGCGCGCGATCTTCTCGCGCCAGACCAGCGGTGCGAGCTGGTGGACGTTCTCGCCTGCGGAATCGACGGCGACGGTCACTGGGAAGTCGGCGACCTCGAACTCGTAGATCGCTTCCATCCCGAGATCCTCGAACCCGACGACCTTGCTCCCCTTGATCGCGCGCGCGACGAGATAGGCGGCGCCGCCGACCGCCATCAGATAAGCCGACTTGCGTTCGGCGATCGCCTTGGTCGCGTCGGCGCCGCGCTCGGCCTTGCCGACCATCGCGAGCAGGCCCTGGTCGAGCATCATGCGGGTGAACTTGTCCATACGCGTCGCGGTCGTCGGACCGGCGGGGCCGACCACCTCGTCGCCGACCGGATCGACCGGCCCGACATAATAGATCACGCGACCGGCGAAATCGACGGGGAGCGGTTCGCCCTTGGCGAGCATGTCGGCGATCCGCTTGTGCGCCGCATCGCGCCCGGTGAGCATCTTGCCGTTGAGCAGCAAGCGGTCGCCATGCTTCCAGGTCTGCACGACTTCCGGGGTGAGCGTGTCGAGATCGACGCGGATCGCGGCCTTGTCGGGCGTCCAGTTCACATCCGGCCATTCCTCCAGCTTGGGCGCCTCCAGATACACCGGGCCCGAGCCGTCGAGCACGAAATGCGCGTGGCGCGTGGCGGCGCAGTTCGGGATCATCGCGACCGGCTTCGACGCGGCGTGCGTCGGCCAGTCGAAGATCTTCACGTCGAGGATGGTCGACAGCCCGCCCAGCCCCTGCGCGCCGATGCCGAGCGCGTTGACCTTGTCGTAGATCTCTATCCGCAGCGCCTCGATGTCGTTCTTCGGCCCGCGCGCCTTCAGCTGCGCCATGTCGATCGAGCCCATCAGCGACTGCTTGGCGAGGATCATCGACTTTTCCGCAGTGCCACCGATGCCGATGCCGAGCATGCCGGGCGGGCACCAGCCGGCGCCCATCTGCGGGATCATTTCGAGCACCCAGTCGACGATCGAATCGCTCGGGTTCATCATCTTGAACTTGGACTTGTTCTCGCTGCCGCCGCCCTTCGCCGCGACGTCGATCGAGACGGTGTTGCCGGGCACCATCTCGACATGCATCACGCTCGGCGTGTTGTCCTTGGTATTGCGGCGGGTGAAGGCGGGGTCGGCGAGGATCGACGCACGCAGCTTGTTCTCGGGGTTGAGATACGCCTTGCGCACACCCTCGTCGACGACCTCCTGCAAGCTGCGGGTCGAGTCGAGGCGGCAATCCTGGCCCCATTTCACGAAGATCGTGACGATGCCGGTGTCCTGGCAGATCGGACGGTGACCCTCGGCGCACATCCGGCTGTTGGTGAGGATCTGCGCGATCGCATCCTTGGCGGCGGGCGATTTCTCGGCCTCGTACGCGACGCCGAGCGCGCGGATGTAATCCATCGGGTGGTAGTAGCTGATGAACTGGAGTGCGTCGGCGACGCTTTCGATCAGGTCGGCTTCGGTGATGACGGTCATGCAGCGCCTTTACGGATACAGGTTTGCAGGCGTCTTAGCGGCGATCGTGCGATTTATGAAGACGGGGTGCGGGCGCACGGCGGATGATCGGCGATCGCCCGGCTCGCGTCACGCTGCCCGAGCACGTGCCGCCAACAAAGCGGTCAGCGCAGACACCGCTGCGAGAGGGATGCTCAACAGGCACGCCATCGCCAAGCCGATCGCCCAGGATGCCGCAGTCCCGATATCCCACCACATGACCGGAAGTTGGGCCAACGAAAGACCGACGCCCGCGGTCCAACCGCGCCGCCTCAGCGCGGTGCCGCTGATCGCCGCCAATCCAAAAGCCACGGGATACCAGACATGCCAATAGCCGTCCGCGTCCCAGGGCTCCTTTGCGCCGGTTATCTGCGATACGCACTGCCAGTAGAGGATGCCGCCTGCAAACAGGGACAGAAACTTCACGCTATGTCTGCTCATCGGCCTGCTCTCCCACGCGATGTCTTCCCACACGATCGCGCCGACGCCAATGCGCCCGTGTGCCCTGGGAGCTTCACTTCCAGTCCCGAGCCGGGCTGCCTATGCTGCGGTCATGCATGACATAAAAAACATCCTGGTTCTGACCGGGGCCGGGATTTCGGCGGAAAGCGGGATCGCGACGTTTCGGGGGCCGGGTGGGCTTTGGGAGGGGCACCGGGTCGAGGATGTCTGCACGCCCGAGGCGCTCGCGGCGGATCCCGCGTTGGTGCACCGGTTTTACGATTTGCGGCGGGCGGCTCTGACGGGGGTGGAGCCAAATGCTGCACACCGGGCGCTGGCGCGGCTGGATGCGGGTTGGGACGGCGAGTTGCTGATCGTCACGCAGAATGTCGATGACCTGCATGAGCGGGCTAGCGCGACGCGGATGCTGCATATGCATGGCGAACTGTTGTCGGCGCTGTGTGCTGTTTGTGGGGCGCGGGAGGCTTGGACGGGGGCTTTGCCCGAGGGATCGGTGTGTGGCGCGTGCGGTTCGGCGTCGCTTCGGCCGGACATCGTGTTCTTTGGGGAGATGCCGTACCAGATGGAGCGGATCGAGGCGGCTTTGGCGCGGGCGGATCTTTTCGTTTCGGTGGGGACTTCGGGGGCGGTGTATCCGGCGGCGGGGTTCGTGCAGACTGCGGCGTATCATGGCGCGCGGACGCTGGAGCTAAACCTGGATCCTTCGATGGGGAGCGTGTTCTTCGAAGAGACGCGGATCGGGGCGGCCGGGGTGTTGGTGCCGGCTTGGGTGGAAGGGATTTTGTCGGACGTCTGATCCTCCCCTGCAAGGGGAGGTGGCAGCCCGAAGGGATGACGGAGGGGTGTCGCCGTATCGAGAGCGGGTCACCCCTCCGTCTGGCTGCGCCAGCCGCCTCCCCTTGCAGGGGAGGGTCAGGGGGGTCAGTCGACCCAGTCCAGGCCCATGTCGCGGTAGATTTCGCGGTCTTCGTCCCAGCCGGGTTTTACCTTTACGTGCAGGTACAGGTGGACCGGCTTGCCGGTGATCGAGGCGAGTTCGATGCGTGAGCGGGCGCCGATTTCCTTGATGCGGACGCCGCCCTTGCCCAGCACGATCGCGCGCTGCGTCGGGCGCTCGACGAGGATCTGCTGGTGGATCTCGAGGCTGCCGTCCTGGCGCTCGATATACTGCTCGGTCTCGATCGTGCTCGCGTAGGGGAGTTCCGCGTGGAGCTGGAGATAGAGCTGCTCGCGCGTGACCTCGGACGCCAGCGCGCGCTCGGTCGAGTCGGAGACCTGGTCCTCGGGGTAGTGCCACGGGCCTTCGGGCATCGCCTTGGCGAGCTCGGTCTTGAAGTGAGCGAGGCCGTCGCCGGTGCCGGCGCTGATGAAGAACGTCTCCGCGAAGGGGAGCAGTGCGTTCAGTTTCTCGGCGTGGATCAGCAGCTTGGTCTTGTCGGCGAGATCGACCTTGTTGAGGATCAGCCAGATCGGCTCGGTGCGACCGACCAGCGACTTGACGATCGTCGTGACCTTACCGCCGATCCCGCCCTTGGCGTCGACCACCAGTGCGATGATGTCGGAGCCTTCCGCGCCACCCCAGGCGGCGGCGACCATCGCGCGGTCGAAGCGGCGCTTGGGCTCGAAGATGCCGGGGGTATCGACGAGCAGGATCTGCGTGTCGGCCTCGATGGCGACGCCCATCAGCTTGGCGCGCGTCGTCTGCGCCTTGGGGCTGACGATCGCGACCTTCTGGCCGACGAGCGCGTTGACGAGCGTCGACTTGCCCGCGTTAGGCGCGCCGACGATGGCGACTAGGCCGCAATGCTTGGGGGCGGAGATTTCAGGCGTGGTAGGTTCGGTCACTTAGGCTCTTTTCGGCATCGGGATATTCGGGTCGATCATACAGACAAAACGCCCTCGCGTCATTCCCGCCGAACTGCGGCCTCACTCGCCGGCGCGTCGGGCGCAGTCCGAGAAGAAAGAGTTTGTTCGCGCAGAGGCGCAGAGGACGCAGAGATGAAGGGAATGAGGGTCGCACCCGCTGAACCAAACGCCGCCGAATAATCGGTGTCTTGCCGGGCACGACCTTGCCCCGATCGCACCATCTCCGCGCTCTCTGCGGCTCTGCGCGAAAAAATCCTTCTTAGCCTAGCTTCTCCAGCAGCGCCTTGGCCGCCGCGGTTTCGGCTTCCTGTTTGCTGGAGCCGGTGGCGGTCGCTTCGGCGAGCTTGCCGATCGAGACGAGGATCGTGAATTTGGGCGCGTGGCCGGGGCCGGAGCGCTCGACGACGGTGTATTCGGGGGGCTTGCGGTTGTGTGCGGCGGCCCATTCCTGGAGCGCGGACTTGGGGTGCTGCGGGGCCTTGGCGCCGGCCTGAACCCTGTCGCCCCAGGCGCCGCGGACGAAGGCGCGCGCGGCGTCGAGGCCGGCTTCCCGATACCACGCACCGATCAGCGCCTCCATCACGTCGCCGAGCACGTTGTCGCTGTCGCTGGCGCCGTCGTCGCGCGCCTGCTTGCCGAGTTTCAGATGCGCGCGGACGCCGAGTTCGCGGGCAACGTCGGCGCAAACGGGGCCGGTGACGAGCGCGTTGAGACGCTTCGACAGCGAGCCCTCGGGGTCGGTCGCGAAGAGTTCGTACAGCCACTCGGCGATGATCAGGCCGAGGACGCGGTCGCCGAGGAATTCGAGCCGCTCATAGTTCGCGGCGGCCTGGCTGCCGTGCGTCAGCGCGCGCTCATAGGGGGCGAGATTGGTCGGTGTGCGGCCGAAGAGCGTCTTCAGCCAGCCGGCGAGGTCGCTCAAAAGCCTTCCCCGATGCGGCTCCAGCGGGCGGCGCTGACCCAGGTCCAGGGCTTGAGCCATTCGGCGTCGCCGTCGGTCGAGAAGAAGTTGACGACCGCCTTGCCCTCGACATTCTCGAGCGGGACATAGCCCATGCCGCTCGGCGCGGGGAAGCGGCTGTCGCCGCTATCGTCGCGGTTGTCGCCCATCACGAAAATGTGACCGGCGGGGATCGTGTAGAGCCCGGTGTCGTCGCGGTCGGGGAGTTCGGCCTGATCGAGGACTTCGTAGCTGCGGCCGCCCGGCAGCGTTTCGCGGAAGCGGGGGTAGCGACAGATTTGCACGTTCGCGACGACGTCGACGAACGGCGCGCCGCATTTCTCGGCGTTGAAATTGGCGGTGAGCGGGATCGTGAAGTCGGCGATGCGCTGCTTCGGGATCGCCTTGCCGTTGAGGTAGACGATGCCCTGGCGCATCTGGATCGTCTCGCCGGGCAGGCCGATGACGCGCTTGATGACGTCGTGGTCGAGCACTTCGGGTGCGCGGAAGACGACGACGTCGCCGCGCGCCGGCGTGCTGCCGAAGATGCGGCCGGGGATCAGCGGCACGCCGGCGGGCAGCGACCAGCGCGAGTATCCGTAGTTCCACTTCGAGACGAACAGATAGTCGCCGATCAGGAGCCGGGGCAGCATCGACTCGGAGGGGATGCTGAACGGCGCGAAGATGAAGCTGCGCAGGATCAGCACGACCAGCGCGAGCTTCAGCAGGAAGCGAAAGGTCTCGCTCGTTTCAGACCGCTTGGGTTTCGTCTTCACGTCATTTGCCATGCGCGCGGGTTTGCGCAGACGGCGCGCGTCGTCAAGCGTATGCGGGATACCTGTCACCGAAAGAGCGTTGTCGCGGTCTCGCGCTTGCAGCATGAACGGCGCGCACGTCTATTCGGAGAAGTAGCATGACCGCCGACTGGTCCAAGATCGAAGCCCTGCCCGCCACCAAGCTGACCGACCTGTTCGCGCAGGATTCGGAGCGCCTCTCCAAGCTGAGCCTCGACGTCGCGGGCATCCATTTCGACTGGTCGAAGACGCATCTGACGACGGACATGGTCACCGCGTTCGAAGAGATGGCGAAGGCGCAGGACCTCGCGGGCAAGCGCCAGGCGATGTTCTCGGGCGAGATCGTCAATGTCACCGAGGGCCGCGCGGTCGAGCACACCGCCGAGCGCGGCGAGGGCAAGCCCGAGAGCGTCGCGATCGCGCAGGCAAGCCACGCGCGGATGCGGACGCTGATCGATGCGATCGAGGCGGATGCGCTGGGTCCGGTCCGGCATATCCTGCACGTCGGGATCGGCGGATCGGCGCTGGGGCCGCAATTGCTGGTCGATGCGCTGGGGCGTGACGACAAGCGCTACGACGTCGGCATCGTCGCCAATGTCGACGGCGTCGCGCTGGAGGACATGTTCGCGAAGTTCGATCCGGCGGCGACGTTGCTGGTGGTCGCGTCGAAGACCTTCACCACGACCGAGACTCTGATGAACGCCGAAAGCGTCCTGCAATGGATGACCGAGCATAATGTCGAGGATCCTTACGGGCGCGTGATCGCGCTGACCGCGGCGCCCGAGAAGGCGATGGAATGGGGCGTCGACGAGACGCGCATCCTGCCGTTCGCGGAGAGCGTCGGCGGGCGGTATTCGCTGTGGTCGACGATCGGATTCCCGGCGGCGATCGGGCTTGGCTGGGACCGGTTCGAGGAACTGCTGGAGGGCGCGGCCGAGATGGATCGCCACTTCCGCCTCGCCGCGCTGCATGAGAACGCGCCCGCGCTCGCGGCCTTCGCCGACCTGTATTACACGCAGGTTCGCGGGGCAGAGACGCGCGCGACGTTCGCGTATGACGAGCGGTTGCGGTTGCTGCCGAGCTATCTCCAGCAGCTGGAGATGGAGTCGAACGGCAAGTCGGTGACCGCGGACGGCGAGCCGCTTGGACGGCCGTCGGCGGCGATCACCTGGGGTGGGGTCGGCACCGAGGCGCAGCACGCGGTGTTCCAGTTGCTGCATCAGGGCACGCATCTGGTGCCGGTCGAGTTCGTCGCGTCGATCGAGCCGGGCGATACGCTGCCCGACGAGCATCACCGTGCGCTGTTGCTGAATGCGTTCGCGCAGGGGGCGGCGTTGATGGCGGGCAAGCAGGTCGAGGACCCGGCGCGCAGTTATTCGGGCGATCGGCCGTCGTCGACGCTGCTGCTCGACGATCTGGATGCACGGACTCTGGGGGCGCTGATCGCGTTTTACGAGCACCGGGTGTTCGTGAACGGCGTGCTGCTGGGGATTAATTCGTTCGACCAGTTCGGGGTGGAACTGGGGAAGGAAATGGCGAAGGCTGCGGAGAAGGCTGCGGAGAAGGGCGGGCAGACGTTCGATCCTTCGACGGACGATCTGATCAAGCGCGCGTTTGGGTGATTTCTGGGGTGGGGGCTATCTGCCCCACCCCACTCCACCACCCCGGTGTAGGCCGGGGCCCAATTGGGTGAACCGCGACGCATCGAACGCGAGCCTTTCCAATTGGGCCCCGGCCTTCGCCGGGGTGGTAGGAAGGGAGGGGGCGTTTGGGTAACGTGACTCTTTTTCTGTTCCCTTGCGAACGCGGGGGGCCAGGATACCACGCGCGGCGCTCGTGACCCTGGGCTCCCGCTTTCGCGGGAGAACAATAGCTCGCGGGAGACAACAGAAGGTTGCGCGTTACTCTTAGATGCCCCGTTCTTCTTGCCGTAGCGCTCGCCGCCTCCCCTACCCTCGCTCAAATGAAGTGGGAGCGGCGCGTATTGATCGTAGCCGCGCCATCCGAGCAAGATACTTTGCTCGCCGAACAACGCCGCATCCTTGTGAGCTGGAAGGCTAACAGCGATGACCGCGACCTCACGATCGTCGAAGTCATCGGCGACCGGGTTCGTGGCGCGGGCGACACGGCCGCTTCGATCCGCCGCAAATACCGTCTTCCCTCCCCTTTTACCGCGATCCTGATCGGCAAGGACGGGGGCGAGAAACTGCGCAGCGCGAAGCCCTTCCCCGCCGCCGTTCTCGAGCAGACGATCGACGCGATGCCGATGCGCAGGGCCGGTCAGCGATAGAGCCGACCGATCAGCGTGATCGCCGCGCCGGGGTTGTGGCGTCGCGCGCCCTGCCCCAGATGGCATGCAAAGCCGCTCGGCGGCGCGTGACCTGCAAGGACTGCCTGTGACCGATACCCAATTCGACTATGACCTCTTCGTCATCGGTGCAGGCTCGGGCGGTACGCGCGCCTCACGTGTTGCCGCTGCGCACGGCGCACGCGTCGCGGTCGCGGAGGAATACCGCGTCGGCGGCACCTGCGTCATCCGGGGCTGCGTGCCCAAGAAGCTGCTGATCTATGGTGCGCATTTCGCCGAGGACCTGAAAGATGCCAAGCGGTTCGGCTGGCAGGTGCCCGACGACTGCGCGTTCAGCTGGCCGACGTTGCGCGACAACGTCATGGAGGAGGTCGACCGGATCAACGGCGCGTACACGACCACGCTGCAGAACAACCATGTCGACATCATCCACCAGCGCGCGGTCGTCTCCGGGCCCAACGAAGTTACGCTCGCCGACGGGACCGTGAAGACCGCGGCAAAGATCCTGATCGCGGTCGGCGCGCATCCGCTGACCCCCGAGTTCCCCGGCTCGGAACACGGCATCACTTCGAACGAGGTCTTCCATCTCGACGACGTGCCGAAGCGCGTGCTGATTGCCGGCGCGGGCTATATCGCCAACGAGTTCGCCGGGATCTTCCACCAGTTCGGGGCGCACGTCACTTTGGTCAACCGCACCGACGTGATCCTGCGCGGCTATGACGAATCGATCCGCGACCGCCTGCTCCAGATCTCGATGAGCAAGGGCATCGATTTCCGCTTCAACGCCGCGTTCGAAAGCATCGAGAAGGATACGGACGGGTGTCTCACCGTCCGTATGAGCGGGCATGAGCCGATCACCGTCGACCTCGTGATGTTCGCGACCGGGCGCCTGCCGAACACCAAGGGGCTGGGCCTCGAAACCGCGGGTGTCGAGATGGACGCGGCGGGCGCGGTGATCGTCGACGAGGACAACCGGTCGAGCTGCGACTCGATCTTTGCGGTCGGCGACGTCACCAACCGGATCCAGCTGACTCCGGTCGCGATCCGCGAAGGACAGGCATTCGCCGACACTTTCTTTGGCAACAAGCCCACGCGGGTCGATTACGCCAACGTCCCCGCCGCGGTGTTCAGCCACCCGCCGATGGCCGGCGTCGGCATGACCGAGTCGCAGGCCAAGCAGGCGCTCGGCTCGGTGAAGGTCTACACGTCCGACTTCCGCCCGATGAAGAACGTACTGGCCGGCCGCAACGAGCGTTCGCTCTACAAGATGATCTGCGACGGCGAGACCGACCGGGTGGTGGGCATCCACATGATCGGGCCGGACTGCCCCGAAATCCTGCAATCGGCGGCGGTGGCGGTGAAGGCTGGGCTGACCAAGGCCGATTTCGACGCGACCGTCGCGCTGCATCCGACCATGGCCGAAGAACTCGTACTGATGAGGTAAGACCTTCGGGCTTTGCGTTGCGGGATCGACGCGGTAGATCGGGCGCATACCCGATCCTCGAAAGGTTCCAGCATGCGTGAAGCCGCCATCGTCTCGACCGCCCGTACCGCTATCGGCAAGGCGTATCGCGGCGCGTTCAATGCGACCGAAGCACCGGTGCTGGCGGGGCATGTGATGAACGCGGTGGTCGAGCGTGCGGGGATCGATCCCGCGCGCATCGACGAAGTGTTCTGGGGCGTCGGCAACCAATGGGGCACGCAAGGTGGCAACGCAGGACGCATGGCGATCTTCGCGGGTGGGCTGCCCGAGTCGGTACCGGCGTTCACGCTCGATCGGAAGTGCGGATCGGGGCTGACCGCGGTGGCGCTCGCGGCGCGGACGATCATCTGCGACGAGGCGGACGTCGCGCTGGCGGGCGGGATGGAGTCGATCAGCTACACTGTCACGAAGGACGCGCCGCGCTACGTCAATGCGAGCGTCGTGGCGAAGGAGCCGGCAGCGTATATCCCGATGATCGAGACCGCGGAAATCGTTGCGGAGAAATACGGGATCAGCCGCGAGGCGCAGGACGCATATGCGGCGATGAGCCAGCAGCGTGCCGCCGCCGGCCTCGCAAGCGGCGCGTTTGCCGAGGAGATCGTGCCGATCACGGTCGAGAAGGCGCTCTACGACAAGCAGGGCGCGCATGCCGGGATCGAGAGCGTCACACTGTCGCAGGACGAGGGCATTCGCGCGGGCACGACGCTGGAGGGTCTGCGGGGCTTGAAGACGGTGTGGCCGGGCGGCGAATTCTCCGGCCCGGGGTCGAGCGTCACCGCGGGCAATGCGAGCCAGTTGTCGGACGGCGCGTCGGCGCAGTTGCTGATGGACCGCAGGACCGCGGAGGCCGAGGGCAAGGACATCATCGGCATCTATCGCGGGTTCCAGGCGGCGGGGTGCAGTCCGGCGGAAATGGGGATCGGTCCCGTGTTCGCCATCCCGAAGCTGCTCGAGCGTGCAGGCCTGTCGGTAGGCGATATCGGGCTTTGGGAGCTGAACGAGGCGTTTGCGTCGCAATGCCTGTATTGCCGCGATTTTCTCGGGATCGATCCGGAGAAGTATAACGTCAATGGCGGCGCGATCGCCGTCGGGCATCCCTTTGGCATGACCGGATCGCGGCTGGTCGGGCATGCGCTGATCGAGGGGCGCAAGCGCGGCGTGCGTTATGTGGTGGTGTCGATGTGCACGGCCGGCGGGATGGGCGCCGCGGGGTTGTTCGAGATCGTCTGAACCCCGAACTCCGTCGAGAACCCAAACCGGCCGCCACGATCGGCTGCCGCTGTTTCACGGCACAATATGCGGGGTGACGAACGATCTGTCGCCACCCCGCACACGGATTCAGGTTCCGCTCAAGCTTGCGAAACGCCCAGTGGGAACGTCTGCGCTGCCAAAACCGGCACCGTCTGGTTTGCAACCGGAATAGTCTGCCCCTGCGATCCTGCGGCAGGCGGCGTCAAGGTCAGCGAAAAGCCCGTGCCCGACGACGATTGCGACGCACTGGCCGTGTAGGTATCGACGCTCGACCCGCCCAGCGGGATAAACCCGAACAGACTGACGGAGACGCTGGTATGCGTCGATAGCCAGGACGAGAAGCTGGCATACTCTCCTTGGGCGAAGTCGACGGTGATCGTAGGATAGCCCGACACGACGAGTGCCTTGATATAGGCGAGCCCGTCGGCGCCGAGCGTGATCCCGCCGGGTATCGCATTCACGAACGTGAAACCCGATTCCGCCGCAGCAGAGCCGGCCTGAAGATTGCTCCAGGCCTGGTTCAAGATCGGCTCGTAGAACCAGCCGGTCGTCGGCACCGCCGTTCCCTGATAACCGGTCGGAAAGAACGGAATGATCGTCACCCCGGGATAGACCATGGTTATCGTCATGGACGAGCCAGACCCCTGCTGGGCCGCGACGTCGCCCTTGAACGAAGTGCCTGCGCTGATGTTGAGCAAGGCGCCGCCAAAGCTCAACCCCGCAGAACCCTGGAACGCGACGTTGTACGAACTGCTCTGCGTCTTCTGCGCCGTGAACGACAGCGTGGCTTTCTGACTGACGTTGTTGAGATCCTGAAGGATCGCGCTCGTCGTCATATTGCTCGAATAGCCGAGCGCCGGTCCGGCGCTGGGCGGGTTGAATAGCGAGATGCCGCCATTTGTGGTGTTGGGCGTCAGGTTGTTCTTGATCTGCTGCAGCGTATAATTGCCGAGCGACTGCATATCGAACAGTCGAACGGCACCTCCCAGCGCATTGAGATAGGCGACGATCGCCTGGATAACCGGCTGTGCGCTTGGCGGCGCGTATTGCAACAACAAGCGCAGATTGGCCGCGCCCTGCATCGTCGTCAGGGAAAGCCCCGGCAGGCCCTTCGCGATACCGGCCCATTGGATACCGGCGGCATACAGCACGATATAGTCGATCGGCTGCGTGATATACGGGTTGATCGCCTGCGCCGCCGTCATCTGCGCCGCGGTCGGGGCACCATAGACGCCGATATAAGCGGTAACGACCGAGGTCGCCTGGGTCTGACTGTTCGTCATGGCCGTTTGCTGCACGGCGTTATCGGCCGCACTGAACTGCCAGGCGATACCGTTGACCAGTTGCTGATACATCAGCGCCAGCGTGCCCTGTCCGGCGATCTGAACCGTATCCGCCTGCGTCTCGCTCGGCGTCACCGCCCCCGAGATATAATTATAGGTCAACTGGTT
Source organism: Sphingomonas fucosidasi (assembly GCF_036663855.1). NCBI lineage: Bacteria > Pseudomonadati > Pseudomonadota > Alphaproteobacteria > Sphingomonadales > Sphingomonadaceae > Sphingomonas > Sphingomonas fucosidasi. Next base: position 89,631 of record NZ_JAXOJR010000005.1, read on the forward strand.
GACGTTGATCCCGTCGGTCCACGACCAGTTGAAATCGCCGTTATACTCAACCGGCACGAGCGTCGCGGCGACCGTGCTGCCCAATACGGTTGCCGCCTGTTCGCGCAACTGCGTGATATAGCTGGCGGCAAGCTCTGCCTGGCCATTGGCATCGTCGAATCCTTCGGCCGCATAGAGCGATGATGCGCGGCCACCGGCTTTCAGGGCCATGGGCGATTGGCGTCGTTCGGTCATCTCGGGTCTCCTGTCTGAGGATACGCACGGGCACACACCGACCACCTCCCGACATTACGGCGAGGCGATCAGCGACAGAGTCCTGACTGAATGGAGCTAGGCTTGCCCTGCGAGTATGCGCTCGAGGTTCCGTGCGTCACGCCCGTCTGCGTCCGAGACGGTTGCGGTTAACCTCAGAATGGTCCGGATCGACGGTAACCGAAGCGATCGTGGCCAACGGCATGATCGCTTCGGTATTTCAGTTGGCCGTCGCTCAGTCGGCGAAGAGGAGGACGGGGGTTTCCAGATATTTCTTGAGGCCCTGGACGAAGCTGGCCGCGTCCCAGCCGTCGACGACACGGTGGTCGCAGCTGATCGACAGGTTCATCAGTTTCGCACGGACGACTTCGTCGCCCCCTCTTCCATTATCGCGGAAGACGGGGCGTTCGACGATCTTATTGGGGCCGATGATCGCGACCTCGGGGCGGTTGATGACTGGGGTGGTCGCGATGCCGCCGAGGGGGCCGAGCGAGGTTACCGTGATCGTGCCGCCGCCCATTTCGCTGGGGGCGAGCTTGCCGGCGCGGGCTGCTTCGGCGAGCCGCGTGATCTCGGTCGCGAGCTGCCAGACGTTGCGGTCCTGTGCGTTGCGGATCACGGGGACGGTAAGCCCTGCGTCGGTCTGCGCGGCCATGCCGAGGTGGATGCTGCCGTGCCGCGTCACCACGCCCGCCTCGTCATCGTAGCGCGCGTTGAGCATCGGGAAGTCGGGGATCGTCTTGCAGATCGCGACGATCATCAACGGCAGCATGGTAAGCTTGGGGCGGCCGCCGCGATTGGCGTTGAGGTCGGCGCGCATCGCTTCGAGGGCGGTGACGTCGATCTCGTCGACATAAGTGAAGTGCGGGATCGCGCGCTTGGATGCGGCCATGTTCTCGGCGATGCGACGACGCATGCCTATGACCTTGATGGGCTGGTCTTCGCGGTCGCGGCTGGCGTGCGGGGGGTGATAGCCTTCGCCTGAGCCGTAGCGAAGGTAGGCGTCTAGGTCGGCGTGGCGGACGCGGTCGGAGTCGGTTTTGACCGAGGCGAGGTCGATGCCGAGGTCGCGGGCGCGGGCGCGGACTGCGGGAGACGCTAGCGCGTGAGACTTCTGCTCGGTCTCAGCCGCAGGAACGGCATGCGCCTTCTGCTCCCTCTCCCCTGCGGGGAGAGGGCTGGGGTGAGGGGCTGGAGCAGTTGCCGGCGTTTCCGCCTGGGGCTGCCCCTCACCCCGACCCTCTCCCCGGAGGGGAGAGGGAGTTGCCTCAACCACCTCTTCGACGCCTGGGTTCTCCGCCTCATACTGCTCGGCGGTTTCGGCCTGCGCCGACGTCTGCGGGGCAGCGACGACTTCGTCAGCAACATCCACCGCGTCAGTCTCGATCACCACCAGCGCGGCGCCGATCGACACCTGGTCGCCGACTTCGCCCGCGAGTTCGACGACCACGCCGGTCACCGGCGACTCCATCTCGACGGTGGCCTTGTCGGTCATCATGTCGGCGATCGGCGAATCCTCCTCGACGCGGTCGCCGATGGCGACGTGCCATGCGACGATCTCGGCTTCGGAAATGCCTTCGCCGATGTCCGGCAGCTTGAAGGTGAAGCGGGCCATTATGCGTCCTTCATGATCTTTTTCAGGGCTTCGCCGATGCGGACCGGCCCTGGGAAATACGCCCATTCGAGGCTGTGCGGGTACGGCGTGTCGAACCCGGTCACGCGCTCGATCGGCGCCTCGAGATGGTAGAAACAGCGTTCCTGGACGATCGCCGACAGCTCCGCGCCGAAGCCGCTGGTGCGAGTCGCCTCGTGGACGATCATGCAGCGCCCGGTCTTCTTCACCGATGCCTCGATCGTCTCGATATCGAGCGGCACGAGCGTGCGCAGGTCGATGATCTCGGCGTCGATCCCTGCCTCGGCGACCACGGCCGTGCAGACATGCACCATCGTGCCGTAAGCGAGGATCGTGAGCGCCTCGCCCGCGCGGACGATCTTCGCCTTGCCGAGCTCGATCTTGTAATAGCCGGTCGGGACTTCGCCGGCGGGGTGCTTCGACCAGTTCTGCGAGGGGCGATCCCAATAGCCATCGAACGGGCCGTTGTAGATGCGCTTGGGCTCGAAGAAGAGCGTCGGATCATTGTCCTCAATCGCGGCGATCAGCAGGCCCTTGGCGTCGTAGGGCGTCGACGGGATCACCGTCTTGATGCCCGACATGTGGGTGAAGAGCCCCTCCGGCGACTGGCTGTGCGTCTGGCCGCCAAAGATGCCGCCGCCGAACGGCGAGCGCACCGTGATCGGCGAGGTGAACTCGCCGGCGGAGCGGTAGCGGAGACGCGCGGCTTCGGACACGAGCTGGTCGAGCGCGGGGTAGATATAGTCCGCGAACTGGATCTCGGGGACGGGACGCAGGCCGTACGCGCCCATGCCGACTGCGACGCCGATGATCCCGCATTCGGTGATCGGGGTGTCGAACACGCGGGTCTTGCCGTGCTTCGCCTGGAGCCCGGCGGTCGCGCGGAACACGCCGCCGAAATAGCCGACGTCCTCGCCCATGACGATCACGTCCGGGTCGCGCTCCATCATGATGTCCATGGCGGAGTTGATCGCCTGGATCATGTTCATGCGGGTAGTGGGTCCGGTATCTGCGTGGCTCGACGAGGCCGCTTCCGCTGCCTCGGTTGCGTCCAACCCACGTGCTTCTGTCACGTCGCTCATACAATCACCTTCGTCACCCCAGCGACGGCTGGGGTCTCATGCCGCGAGGGCACGCTCGATAACCGGGATATCCCAGCTTTCGCTGGGATGACGGATGAGGGTGGAGCGACGCGGGGGAGCGGGCAGGCACACGTCGTGGACATCAACGCGCTCACGCCTTGATATCCCATGGGCGGCCGCTCGCGGATTCCTCGTCGAGCATCTGCTGGCGTTGCTCCTTCAGATGCCAAGGCAGTTCCTCGAACACGCCGTCGAACAGCGATTCGAGTGGCTGGTGGAGGCCGTGGCCGAGGATGCCATTCTTCTCGGCTTCCTTCTGCGCCGCCTTGACCTGCTCGGCGAGTTCCTTGTCCTGCGCGGCGTGGCGCTCGTCGTCCCATTCGCCGATCGCGATCAGGTGATCCTTCAGGCGCTTGATCGGATCGCCGAGCGGCCAGGCATTGGGTTCGCCTTCGCTGCGATACTGGCCGGGATCGTCCGAGGTCGAATGGCCTTCCGCGCGGTAGGTGAAGTGCTCGATCAGCGTCGGGCCCTGGTTGGTGCGGGCGCGCTCGGCGGCCCATTCGGTCGCGGCGTAGACCGCGAGCGCGTCGTTGCCGTCGACCCGCAAGCCGGCGATGCCGTAGCCGACCGCACGGGCGGCGAAGGTCGTCGCTTCGGCGCCGGCGAACCCGGAGAAGCTCGAGATCGCCCACTGGTTGTTGACGACGTTGAAGATCACCGGCGCGCGGTACACCGCGGCGAAGGTGCAGGCGGAGTGGAAGTCGCCCTCCGCAGTCGAGCCCTCGCCACACCATGTAGCGGCGATCCGCGTATCACCCTTGGCCGCGGACGCCATCGCCCAGCCGACGGCCTGCGGGTACTGCGTCGTGAGGTTGCCCGAGATCGAGAAGAACCCGGCTTCCTTGACCGAATACATGATCGGCAGCTGCTTGCCGCCCAGCCTGTCCGCCGTGTTCGAATAGATCTGGTTCATCATGTCGACGAGGCTCCAGCCCCGTGCGACCAGCAGACCCTGCTGGCGGTACGAGGGGAAGCACATGTCCTCGTAATCGAGCGCATACGCCGCCGCGACCGCGACCGCCTCCTCGCCGAGCGCCTTCATGTAGAAGCTGGTCTTGCCCTGGCGTTGGGCGCGGAACATGCGCTCGTCGAACGCGCGGAGCAGCGCCATGCTGCGCAACATCCGACGCATCACGTCGGGCGAGAGCTTGGGATCCCAGGGTCCGACCGCGTTGCCGTCGTCATCGAGCACGCGGACCAACGTATAGGCGAGATCGATGAAGTCGGACGCCTTGTCCGCAGTGTCGGGGCGGCGCGCCTCGCCGGCGGGCGGCACGTCGACTTCGGCGAAGTCCACCGCGTCGCCGGGGCGGAACTTCGGCTCGGGGATATGCAACGTGAGCGGTTGCAAATTGGCGCGCGGATGCTCACTTGCCATCGTCATTCCATCTCCATGAGGCCGCTGTGACCGCGGAACACTCTTACCGAAGCGTGTTATTAAATTTCAACGGCGATTGCGAGGGGATTTTCGGGCTTACGATGGCCGGGTGGAAATTACGGGCCGGCCGAAACACTTACGCAGGCCATTCCGCCAACTCCTTGTTCTCCCGCGAAGGCGGGAGCCCAGACTGGGTCCCCGCCTTCGCGGGGAAACAAGGAGGAGCGGGCTATCTATTCAACGGTCTGTTCAATCACGCCGAAGATCGGGTGGCGCTTGTCGTCCTCCGCCCAAATTCGCACGACGTCGCCCTTTTTGAGGAACGGCGTGATCGGTTTGCCGCCCTGGATCGTCTCGATCGTGCGGACTTCGGCGAGGCAGGAATAGCCGACGCCGCCCTCGCCGATCGACTTGCCGGGGCCGCCATCGGGGCCGCGGTTCGAGACGGTGCCCGAGCCGACGATCGTGCCTGCGCCGAGTTTCCGCGTCTTGGCCGCGTGCGCGACCAGCGTGCCGAAATCGAACGTCATATCCTCCCCGGCTTCCGCGCGACCGAGCGGCTGGCCATTGAGATCGACCATCAGTTTTCGGTGCAGCTTGCCGTCCTGCCACCAGTCGCCGAGCGCGTCGGGGGTCACGAACACCGGCGAAAAGGCACTCGCCGGCTTCGACTGGAAGAAACCGAAGCCCTTGCCGAGTTCGCCGGGGATCAGGTTGCGCAGGCTAACGTCGTTGGTCAGCCCGACGAGCAGGATCGCCGCGAGCGCCTCGTCACGAGTCGCGCCCATCGGCACGTCGCCCGTCACGACGACGACCTCGCCCTCCATGTCGCAGCCCCACGCCTCGTCGCCGAGCGGGATCGGATCGCGGGGCCCAAGGAAACCGTCCGAGCCGCCCTGATACATCAGCGGATCGTGCCAGAAGCTGTCGGGCATCTCCGCCGCACGCGCCTGCCGGACCAGCGCGACGTGATTCACATACGCCGAACCGTCGGCCCATTGATACGCACGCGGAAGCGGCGACTCGGCGTCATGCTCGTGAAAGCGCCGCATCGGGATCATCTCGTGTTCGAGATCGGTCGACAGGTTCCTGAGATCGAGCGACAGCCGATCCCAGTCGTCGAGCGCGGCCTGCAACGTCGGCGCGATATGGCTCGCATCGGCATACCATGCGAGATCGTTCGAGACGACGACGAGCTTGCCGTCTCGTCCGCGCTCTCGTCCCTTGATGGCATCGGGATGCTTCAGGCTGGCCAGTTTCATGCGGCTGATCCTCTATTGTTTGCACGCATCCTACGCTCGCGACGCAGTTCAAGTCGAGCATGCACCGTGCACAGAAACTGATTTTGGTAAGAGCGGAGCGATTGACGGCCTGTTATTGTCGAGCTTGCGTAACGGTTGAGGAAGTCGAGCATGCCCAGATACTTCTTCGACATCGACAACCACAAACCCGTCAATGACGACGACGGCACCGATCTGGCGAACGACGAAGAAGCGCGCGTCCAGGCGGTCATCTTCGCGGGCGATTATCTTAGCGACCATCCGGCCATCGCACGCCACGGCGCGCACTTTAGCGTCGCGGTGCGAAACGACCGGGGACGAGTTCTGCTGGCTGTCGCCGTCATGATCGACGAGGCCGGCGACGAGGTCGGCGACGCGCCCGGCAACACCTCCAGCAGCGCACCTGCCTCACCGCACGTCTGAACCCATGCCGCGGGGCGCCTTCGACCGGCCACGCTGGCAGAATAATCACCCTCACAATGTAACATGGGTTTTGTCGGACCGCTCAATCCTGGGATAAGGTGCACGGCCCGGCGACGCGCTATCCCAGAGAGGGTGACAGCGAGAAACGAGTGCTCCTGCCCTGGATGCGGAGAGTGCACGTGGATATGTCCACCGTGACTGAACAGGTTATTCGGAAGTTCGAGTCGCGGATGGAACTGCGGGCGGACGATCGCGCCCAGATTGCCGCCTTGCCGTTCAAGATGCGGACGATCGATGCGTCGACCTATATGCTGCGCGAGGGCCAGCGTCCGACGCGGTGCGCGTTCATCCTTGATGGCCTCGCCTATCGGCAGAAGCTGACCCCCAATGGCGAGCGCGAGATCGTATCGATCCTGATGCCCGGCGAGTTCGTCGACCTGCAGAACCTGTTCCTCAACGAATCCGATCACGACATCCAGGCACTGACCCGGCTGACGCTGGCCGAGGTGCCGATCCCGGCGCTGCGCCTGTTCGTCGAATCATGCCCGGCGGCGGGCCAGGCGTTGTGGATCGATGCGCTGGTCGAGGCATCGATCCACCGCGAGTGGCTGCTGAATGTCGGAAGGCGCAATGCCCGCAGCCGGCTGGCGCACCTGCTGTGCGAATTCTCCGTGCGGTTCAGGAATTCGGCGCTGGTCGGCGGTATGGCCTATGAGTTGCCGATGACGCAGGAACAGCTCGGCGATGCGCTCGGGCTGACCCCGGTGCACGTCAACCGCGTACTGAAATCGCTTGAAACCGATGGGCTGATCGCGCGGAAAAAGCGTCAGGTCAGCGTGGTCGATTGGCCCGGGCTGCGCGATGCGGCCGAGTTCAACGAGCGCTATCTGCACCTCGATCAGATCCGTGGCTGACCCTGCGGCGGCGCGCTGACCCGCGCCGAAGGTTGACTTTTCGACGGCGATACGTCAGAGGGCCGCCATCGAAGCGTAATGCAGCGTGATTGGACCTTTACAGGTCTTGGCTCCGCCTCGGTCGTTTCCAACGGGCTTCCCTTTTCACGCGGGGTGTCAAAACACCACCGCCCCTCGCGCGTCCTTGTGTGGATTCGCGAGCCCGGCACATTTGAGAGACTCTACATGTCATTTGCAAACCTCGGCCTTGCCGAGCCCCTCGTCCGCGCGCTGGAAGCCAAGGGCTATACCGAGCCGACGCCGATCCAGGCGCAGTCGATCCCGATCCTGCTCGAGGGCGGCGACCTGCTCGGCATCGCGCAGACCGGCACCGGCAAGACCGCGGCGTTCGTGCTGCCGTCGATCCAGCGGCTGACCGAAAACCAGAAGCGCGTCCTGCCGACGCATTGCCGCATGCTGGTGCTTGCACCGACGCGCGAACTCGCCAGCCAGATCGCCGACAGCGCCCGCGCCTACGGCCAGTTCAGCAAGATGTCGGTGACCACCGTGTTCGGCGGCACCAGCATCAACAAGAACCGCCAGGACCTGAGCCGCGGCGTCGACATCCTCGTCGCCACGCCGGGCCGCCTGATCGACCTGATCGAGCAGGGCTTCTGCAACCTGTCGATGATCGAGATCCTCGTGCTCGACGAAGCCGACCAGATGATGGACTTGGGCTTCATCCACGCGCTGAAGAAGATCGTCCGCATGCTCCCGAAGAAGCGCCAGACGCTGTTCTTCTCGGCGACGATGCCGGTCGCGATCCGCGAGCTGGCCAGCCAGTTCCTGCTCGACCCGAAGACAGTGTCGGTGAAGCCGGCCGCGACGACTGCCGAGCGCGTCGACCAGTATGTCACCTTCTGCAACCAGTCGGAGAAGCAGGCGCTGCTGACGATCACGCTGGCCGATCCTGCGATCGACCGTGCGCTCGTATTCACGCGCACCAAGCATGGCGCCGACCGCGTCGTGAAGCTGCTCGCGGGCAACGGCATCGCCTCGAACGCGATCCATGGTAACAAGAGCCAGGGCCAGCGCGAACGGGCACTCGGCGAGTTCAAGCAGGGCAAGGTCAAGGTCCTGATCGCGACCGACATCGCCGCACGCGGCATCGACGTCTCGGGCGTTTCGCACGTCATCAACTTCGAGCTGCCGAACGTCGCAGAGCAGTATGTCCACCGCATCGGCCGGACCGCACGAGCTGGCGCGAGCGGCATCGCCGTCGCGTTCTGCGCGGATGACGAGAAGGCGTACCTGCGCGACATCGAGCGGATCACCCGCCAGAAGGTGACGGTCCAGCCGCTGCCGGCGGATTTCGTCAATCTGTCGAACCAGATCAAGCAGACGCGCGTCAAGACGATGGGTGCCGATCCCGAAGTCCGGATCGACCGTCCGCGCGATCCGGCACGTCCGCGCGCGACGCATTCGGCCAACCCCACCGGTAGCAACGGCCGCAGCTATGCGGGTGCGAGCCGTGGCGGCCAGGGCGGCGGCGGACGTCCCCAGGGCGGTGGGCGTCCCGGTGGCCAGGGCGGCGGCGGTCGTCCGGCTGGCGGCGGGCGTCCTGCCGGCGGCGGCAACCGCGGACCGGCACGCGGCGCAGGCTCGGGCCCGGCGCGCTAAGCCTCTCGTTCGCCTCGCGGGTTTGCTATATGCCGACCCGCGAGGAGAGCGAACATGGACGTTTCCACGACCCCCGTTGCCGAACGCGTCGCGCGCGTGCTGGCGGGACATCGGATCAGTTGCAACGCGGGCGGCGATGCCGAATCGGCGTCGCGGCTGATCGACGATGCATGGCCCGATTACCTGCCCGATGCGCTCGCCGTACTGAAGACGTTGCGCGAACCCGACAAGGCGATGGCCGCTGCGGGTGATCCGGCGATTTGGGAAGCGATGATCCTCGCAGGGATCAAGGGCGCCAAGCCGGTGACGGTGATTCTGTAGTCCCGTCATCCTGACGAAAGTCAGGATCCAGAGCCATAAGGGCGGCCCTCCGTTACCCTGGGTCCTGACTTTCGTCAGGATGACGGCTGGATAGTCGTCAACCATTCCGTCTCGTCTGCGCGCTCGGTGCGCAGCGCGTTGACCGGGGCGGTCTTGTCCTCGTAGCCGATCGCCATGCCGCAGAAGAGCATGCGGTCTTCCGGTATCCCGAGAAACGTCCCAACCGTTTCCGGATACATCGCCCAGCATTCCTGCGGGCAGGTGGCAAGGCCAGCGTCCACCGCGAGCAGCATTAGGTTTTGCAGGTACATGCCGAGGTCCGACCATTGGGGCGGGCCCATGCGCTTGTCGATCGTGCAGAAATACGCGGCCGGGGCCCCGAAGAATGCGAAGTTTCGGGCGAACCATTTTTGGCGCGCAGCCTTGTCGTCGCGGGGGATGCCGATGTGGGCGTACATCGCTTCGCCAACGGCGTAGCGTCGGTCCCGGTAGGGGGCGACCAATTCCCTAGGGTAGATGTCGTAGGCGGGGGTTTCGGTGGCACCGGTGGCGATCTTATCGGCCATGATGGTCTTGAAACCGGTCAGCGGTTCGCCCTGGACTATGGCAATGTGCCAGGGCTGGAGGTTGCCGCCGGTTGCGGCCCGGGATGCTTTTACGGCCAGATCGTGGAGCAGAAGCGGGTCGACGGGGATGTCGAGGAAGCCTCGGACGGATCGGCGAGCGGCTATGGCTTCGGTCACGTCCATGATCTTCTCCTGACGGCGCCCATAACGAAAATTATCCGACGTCTATCGTAACAATCAATCCTCCCCCGCCAGGGGGAGGTGGCTGGCCCTTGCCAGACGGAGAGGGAGGAAAGGGGTCACGTCCGTTGCGTGTCCTCCCCCTCCTTCACCTTCGGCGCCACCTGCCCCTGGCGTGGGGAGGATACAAAACCGACCGGTGTCCTGCCTACAGCACGAAGCGGCTGAGGTCCGTGTTGCGCGCGATTTCCTTCAACTGGCTGTCGACATACGCGCCGTCAATGACGAGGTTCGAGCCACCGCGATCCTCCGCGTTGTAGCTTACCTCCTCCAGCAGCTTTTCCATCACCGTCTGCAAACGCCGCGCGCCGATGTTCTCGATCTCGGCATTCACTTCGGCAGCGATGCGCGCGATCGCGGCGATACCGTCCTCGGTGAATTCGATACCGACGCCTTCGGTTGCGATCAGCGCCTTGTATTGCAGCGGTAGCGACGCCTTGGTGTCCGACAGGATCGCGACGAAATCGGCTTCGGTGAGACCCTTGAGCTCGACGCGGATCGGCAGGCGGCCCTGGAGTTCGGGGAGTAGGTCGCTCGGCTTGGCGACGTGGAACGCGCCGCTGGCGATGAAGAGGATGTGGTCGGTCTTCATCGGGCCGTACTTCGTCGCCACGGTGGTGCCCTCAATCAAGGGCAACAGGTCGCGCTGGACGCCCTCGCGGCTGATCGAGCCGCCACGGCCGTCGCTGACCGCGATCTTGTCGATCTCGTCGAGGAAGACGATGCCGTTGGCCTCCGCATCGGCGAGCGCCGCGCGGCTGACCTCGTCCTGGTCGAGACGCTTGTCAGCTTCTTCCTCGACGAGCTTGTCCCAGGCCGCATGGACCGTGAGTTTCCGGCGCTTCAACTGCTGGCCGCCGCCGAACGACTTCATCATCTCGCCGAGATTGATCATCTGCGGCGCGCCGCCGGGGATGTCGAACGGCATGGCCGAGGCCTGCTCGATCTCGATCTCGACTTCGGCGTTGTTGAGGTGGCCATCGAGGAAGCGCTGCTTGAAGCTCTCGCGCGTCGCCTCGCTGGCGTTCTTGCCGGTGAGCGCGTCGAGCAGGCGGGACATTGCGGCCTCCTCGGCCTTGTCCTTGACGGCGACGCGGCGGCGTTCCTTTTCGAGGCGAATAGCTTCCTCGACGAGGTCGCGGGCGATCTGTTCGACGTCGCGGCCGACATAGCCGACCTCGGTGAACTTGGTCGCCTCGACCTTCACGAACGGCGCGTCGGCGAGTTTCGCGAGGCGGCGGCTGATCTCGGTCTTGCCGCAGCCGGTCGGTCCGATCATCAGGATGTTCTTCGGCGTGACCTCGTCGCGGAGGTCTTCGCTGAGCTGCTGGCGGCGCCAGCGGTTGCGCATCGCGACGGCGACCGCGCGTTTCGCGGCGGCCTGACCGATGATGTGGGCGTCGAGGGCGGCGACGATCTGTTTCGGAGACAGGGCTGCCTTGGGGGTGAGCTGGTCGTTCATGGCTTCCAATTCGTCATCCCAGCGAAAGCTGGGATCGCGTGCCGCGAGGGCACGCTCTGAAACGGGGAGACCCCAGCGTGCGCTGGGGTGACGGGATTTAGGCGGCGCGTTTTCGCATCAGGTCGTGCTGTCCATCGTTTCGACCGTGAGGCGGTCGTTGGTGTAGACGCAAAGTTCGGAGGCGATGTGCATTGCCTTGCGACAAAGGACCTCCGCATCGGTCTCGTATTTTACCAGCGCTCGGGCCGCGGCTAGCGCATAGTTGCCGCCGGAGCCGATCGCGGCGACGCCGTTTTCCGGCTCGAGGACGTCACCATTGCCGGTGAGGATCAGCGTCACGTCCTTGTCGGCGACAATCATCATCGCTTCGAGGTTGCGGAGGAACTTGTCGGTGCGCCAGTCCTTGGCGAGCTCGACCGCGGCGCGCAGAAGCTGGCCCTGATGCGCTTCGAGTTTGCGCTCGAGGCGCTCGAACAGCGTGAAGGCGTCCGCGGTCGCGCCGGCGAATCCGCCGATGACGCTGCCGTCACCAAGGCGGCGCACTTTCCGCGCGTTGGGTTTCATGACGGTCTGGCCCATCGAGACCTGGCCGTCGCCGATGACGACGACCTTGCCGCCGCGGCGGACCGAGAGGATGGTGGTGCCATGCCAAGTCGGCATGGCGTGGGGGTCGTTGCTCATGGCAGCGATGTAGGGTTTGGTTTTGGGGGTGCAACGGTCGGACCGCCACGGCACGACCGCTTATCGCGCGCCCTCCCCGTCATCCTGACGAAAGTCAGGATCCAGGGTAACGCAGGTTGACGTCCTCGGCTCTGGATCCTGACTTTCGTCAGGATGACGGAGGGGGAGGTTAGCGCCCCTTCCCCCATTCCCTGGCCACCGTGTAGCCGAGATAGCCGGTCCCGACGAGTGCGTAGAGCGGTTCGGGAATCGCGTTGAGGTACGCCGCCATGCCTGCCGCGATGGCCTGCGCCATTTGTGGCCTGACTGCGGCGATCAGGCCGGCGGGAATCGCGCCGAGCAGCAGTGTGTACATGACGTAGAGGAAGGTCGGCCGGGCTCTGCTGACCCAAAGGTCGGCCGGGATGGGATCGGGTGCTGGATCAAGGGGTTGCGGGGTCATTGGCTGCCTCCGGCAAAAGTGAAGTATAGAAAGTATAGACGCTGGCAGCGTTTCGCAGGGGCGTCAGGTACGGTTGGCGAGCCAGCCGTAGAGGAAGGCTTCGTTGGCGGGGCGGGTCTCGGCGAGGGCGACGTAGCGTTCGCCCTGGAGGGCTTCGATCGCTTTCAGGAGCACGGTTTCGCCGCCTGGTTTTCGGCGGGCGAGGAAAGCATCGAGTGCGGCTAATGTTGCTGGACCGATGCGCCCGTCCAGGGTCATGTCGGGGTAGTCGGAGGCGCCCCGGTTCAGCGCGTTGAGGGCGCGTTGGAGGAAGGTGGCGGCCACGCTGGGCCCCATGTTGACACCGGTGTCGAAGAGTTCTTCGGCGATTTTGGGGGCGCGGGGGGCGATCTGATCGAAGGCGGGGCGGGTCCAGTAGAGGCGGCTGTAAATGTCTTTGGCCTTCGCGCGGGGTAATTGCGCATGTCTCCGGGGTAGCCGTTGGTGCGGGCTACGGCTTGCGTGATGCCGTAGCGGGTGGGGCCGCCTCGGTCTGCGGGGTGGTTGGTGTAGCCGCCTTCGCGGTCGATTACGGCGTCGATTAGGGCGTGGATGGTCATGGTTGGCTCCCCGGGTTTTGTCGGGGGGAGCGAACCATATTGGTTCGTTGTAGGACAGGAGATTTGTGGAATCGCCGATTTTCGATCCTCCCCCGCAAGGGGGAGGTGGCCGGCACTTGCCGGACGGAGGGGGCGGGAAGCGAACACGTATGTTGCGTGGCCCTCCCCCTCCGTCACCGTCGGTGCCACCTCCCCCTGGCGGGGTAGGATCGTGGAGGGTTCGTCCTCCTCTGCCCCCCCGGCGGAGACCAGGGTCCAATTTGAGGGGCGGTGGTAACGAAGGACCGCGCTTCGTTATGTCCGACGTTCCAATTGAGCCCCGGCCTTCGCCGGGGGGGCCTCTGATGGGTGGTGGCCTGATAGGTGACGCTGCCCCCTGCCCCCCAACCAAACCGACGCTACGTCCGCGCGGGGTTGGCGGATCGCCTCCCCTGCGGCTATGCGCTCCCTTGAACAGTCGCCGCGAGCTTTGCTTGCGCGCTCAACCCGGTCGCCGCCGCGGCCGACAGGTTAGGAAGACCATGGAAGACGATTTCCGCAAGGCCGCGCTCGATTATCACCGCTATCCGAAGCCCGGTAAGCTCTCGGTCGAGGCGACCAAGCGGATGGCGACCCAGCGCGATCTGGCGCTCGCCTATTCGCCGGGCGTCGCCGCTGCGTGCGAGGAGATCGCCGCCGATCCGGACAAGGCGCGGGATTATACCGCGCGGGGCAATCTGGTCGCGGTCATCACCAACGGGACCGCGGTTCTGGGCCTTGGCGCGATCGGGGCGCTGGCGTCGAAGCCGGTGATGGAGGGCAAGGCGGTGCTCTTCAAGAAGTTCGCGGGGATCGACTGTTTCGACATCGAGATCGATCAGCTCGACCCGCAGGCGTTCATCGAAGCCGTGCGCGTGCTCGAGCCGACGTTCGGCGGGATCAATCTCGAGGACATCAAGGCGCCCGAATGCTTCGAGATCGAGACGAAGCTGCGCGAGGTGATGAACATCCCGGTGTTCCACGACGACCAGCACGGTACCGCAATCGTGTGTGCCGCCGCGGTCCGCAACGTTCTCGAACTGCGCGGCAAGCGGCTCGACCAGATGAAGCTGGTGACGTCGGGCGCGGGCGCGGCGGCGCTGGCGACGGTCGACCTGCTGGTGTCGATGGGGCTCAACCCCGAGAACGTGACGCTGACCGATATCGCCGGCGTCGTGCATGCCGATCGCGGCGACGTGATGCCGCCGAACATGGCGCGCTATGCCCGCAAGACGAACGCGCGGACGTTGCCGGACGTGCTGGAGGGAGCGGATATCTTCCTCGGCCTGTCGGCACCACGCGTGCTGAAGCAGGAGTGGCTGCATCTGCTGGCGCCCGATCCGTTGATTCTGGCGCTGGCGAACCCGGAGCCCGAGATCCAGCCGGCGCTGGTGCATGCGACGCGGCCCGATGCGATCATCGCGACCGGGCGTTCGGATTTCCCGAACCAGGTCAACAACGTGCTGTGCTTCCCGTTCATCTTCCGCGGGGCGCTCGACGTCGGCGCGACCGAGATCAACGAGGCGATGAAAGTGGCAGCGGTCGACGCGATCGCGGCCTTGGCGCGGGCTACGGCGTCCGACGTGGTCGTTACCGCCTATGGCGGCGCGACGCCGGTGTTCGGGCCGACCTACATCATCCCGAAGCCGTTCGATCCGCGGCTGATCCTGCACGTCGCGCCAGCGGTCGCTAAGGCGGCGATGGATTCGGGCGTGGCGACGCGGCCGATCGAGGATTTCGACGCGTATCTGCGTGATCTCGAAGTGTTCGTGTATCGCTCGGGCCAGCTGATGCGGCCGATCTTCGCGCGCGCCAAGCAGGCGGGGCGCTCGATCGCGTATGGCGAGGGCGAGGACCCGCGGACGCTGCGCGCGGTGCAGACGGTAATTGACGAGGGCATCGGTCGGCCGGTGCTCATCGGACGGCGCGAGGTGATCGCCGAGAAGATCGAGTCGAGCGGCCTGCGGATGACGATCGGCACCGACGTCGAGGTGCTCGATCCGGCGACCGATCGCGAAGTGTTCGAGCCACTGCTGGCGGGCTATAGCGCGCTGGTCGGCCGTCGCGGCACGCCGCCCGACAGTGCCGAGCGGGCGCTGCGGACGCGGCCCAGCGTGGCGGCGGCGATGCTGTTGCGCGAAGGACGCGTCGATGCGGCCTTGTGTGGCGGGATCGGCGACTGGTGGACGCAGATGACCTACGTCATGCCGCTGCTGCCGCGGATGCCGGGCGTGTCGCGGCTGTACGCGATGTCGGCGGTGATCCTGCGGACCGGCAGCCTGTTCTTCTGCGATACGCACGTGACGGTCGATCCGACCGCCGAGCAGATCGCCGAGATGACGATGCTCGCGGCCGAAGCGGTCCGCGCGTTCGCGATCGAGCCGAAGGCCGCGTTGCTGTCGCATTCGAGCTTCGGTGCGTCGCGCTCGCCGTCCGCGCAGAAGATGCGCGCAGGCCATGCGTTGCTCAAGGACATCGCGCCGGAGTTCGAGTTCGACGGCGAGATGCACGGCGATGCGGCTCTGTCCGAGGCGCTGCGGCGGCGGCTGGTCGGG
Source organism: Sphingomonas fucosidasi (assembly GCF_036663855.1). Classification (NCBI taxonomy): domain Bacteria; kingdom Pseudomonadati; phylum Pseudomonadota; class Alphaproteobacteria; order Sphingomonadales; family Sphingomonadaceae; genus Sphingomonas; species Sphingomonas fucosidasi. The sequence goes on from NZ_JAXOJR010000005.1 coordinate 105,199, forward strand.
GATAGCCCGCTGACCGGGTCGGCAAATCTGCTGGTGATGCCCAATATCGACGCGGCGAACATCGCGGTGTCGCTGCTGTCGGCCTCGACCGAATCGGCGCCGATGGGGCCGATGCTGCTGGGGCTCGCCAAGCCGCTGCAGATGCTGGTGCCGAGCGTGACCGCGCGCGGGATCGTCAACCTCAGCGCGATCGCCGTGGGTCAGGCCGCGACGGTGAGCGAGACGGCCTGAAGGCGGTTCGCCGCCCTAGGACAAAGGGCCCGGAATGACGCTGCGCGCAGCGGTCGTGATCCCGGGCTGCTCCCCACGCGGCCTGCTACATAAGGCGATGACCGCGATCGGTGCGTGACGTCGAACATCACCGTCGATACGGCGTTGCGACAGCGTGTCGAAAGCTCGCTGAGATCGGATGATAGCGGTTCATGACGTCGCCGGAGCAGGCGAGATGAGCGATTCGGATCCTGCTGGCGGTTTTGGATACGCATCGCGGATTGCGCCGCGGCGAGCGCGCCGTGCCAATTCCCTGCCAGTACGGCTCGACCACGCCGATTTCGCCGTATTTTTCAGGATAATCAAGCGATTAGCCTTCTATCGAAATACTACGACTGCTCCAGAATATGGTTAATTCAGCGCACGACGCTTCAAACGATCGCAAGTAAGGCCACCTCCCTACTGCTCTACTGACAACATTGTTCAGCGCCTTACGCTCCCAAGTTCATGCTGCAATGCGGTAGATAGAGGTAAAGGTGAGATAGCGGGCGCTCAATACGCTAGCCAACCGCTAGCACCTCTGCGATATTGCAGTGCGACAACAAACAGCAGTCAATGAGGTGCGGCCATGACATTTTATGGCAATGTACGCACTCGCGTTAGAGTGCACTCGGGACCTGATGCCTCGAGTAAGTCGGCAAGCAACTTCAGTGTCATGCGGAAGGTCGATGGCAACCTGTCGCGGCTGGTCGACATTATCTTCTCCACCAGCGCGTTGCTCGTGTTTTTGCCCGTCATGGTACTGCTTTGTATAGCGATTTCTCTGCAGGACGGGGGTTCTCCGGTGTTCATCCATCGGCGCATCGGTCGCGGCGGCCGGATGTTTCCGTGCCTTAAACTGCGCACGATGGTCCGCGACTCCGAAGTGAGGCTGCGCCGACATCTTGAACAGAATCCTGAAGCGCAGGCCGAATGGGCGCTCGATCAGAAGTTGCGCAATGACCCGAGGATCACCCCTCTCGGGCGTTTTCTCCGCAAGTCGAGCCTCGACGAACTGCCGCAGCTGATCAATGTCGTCTGGGGCCATATGAGTATGGTCGGTCCGCGACCGATCGTACCGGCCGAAGTCGAGCGGTACGGCCGGTACATGCAATTCTACTGCACCATGCGTCCCGGCATCACCGGGTTGTGGCAGGTCAGTGGCCGCAACGACATCAGCTATCGGCGACGCGTGGCGATGGACACGATCTACAGCCGGACGCGCTGGGTGGGTGGCGATATCTGGATCATGGTCCGCACCGTGCCGGCAGTTTTTGCCAGCAAGGGGTCGTTCTGAGCACCGCCGCGCCCCCCGCTCGCCAGGATCTCGTCCGAGATTTCCCTCTCCACCTCGACGCTGCGGCCGACGATCGCGCAGACCACCGCGCGATACGATCGGTGTTGCTCGTCGATCCCTCGCTGTTCACTGCGCCGTACGACGCGGCGCTGTCGAACGGCTTGCAGGCCAATGCGATCCGACCGAACTGGGCGACGCGCGCGTTGCGTCCGATGGAGGAGGATCTGCTCGCAGCGATCCCGACATTGCCCTTCTTCTATCCGTACACGGATGGGCCAAGGCGTCGGGTCGGATCGGTATGGCGCGCACTGAAGGGTGTCGAGCATGCCGTCGGACTGCGGCGTCTCCAGCGGGAGGCGGCGCGTTTCGACCTCGTCCACTTTCAGTGGGCGGCATTGCCGATGCTCGATCTGCGTGCAGTCCGCCGTATCCGGCGGACCCGCCCGGTGATCCTGACGGTCCACGATATCGAGCCGTTCAACGGTCGCCCGGTCAGCGCTGCGCAACGCAGCGGCTACACCGCCATCTTGGCGGCGTTCGATCGGCTGATCGTGCACACCGAGCAGGGACGCGATGCGCTGGTCGCGCGTGGGTTGCGCGAGGATCGGGTCCACGTCGTGCCGCACGGCGTCCTGCCGTTGCGCGCGGCGGCGCCCGAGCCTCGCGTCGAGCCGCGTCGCTGGCGGATCGTGCTGTTCGGACGGATACAGGCGTATAAGGGCGTCGACCTGCTCGTCGAAGCGCTCGGCCTGATCGACCCGCAGGTCCGCGATCGCCTCGAGGTGATCGTCGCCGGCGAAGTCCAGATCCCGATCGAGCCCATTCTGGCCCGCGCCAGGGAACTGGACCTCGGCGCCGCCTTTACCGTGCGTGCCGGACGACGGTCCGAAGATGCGATGGCTGGCTTGCTCCGGAGCGCCGACGCGTTCGTCTTCCCCTACCGGACGATCGACGCGAGCGGTGTGCTGCATCTGGTGGCAGACCTCGACCGCTGGCTGATCGCGAGCGACATCGGCGCGTTTCGGACGATGATCGGTACCGGCGGTGCGGCAGGCGCCCTGGTGCCGCCCGCGGACCTTGGCGCACTGGCGGGCGCGATCGTCGACTCGATCGGCCGACATCCGCGCACCGGACCCGCTACGGACATGCCCGACTGGACGCAGATCGGCGCACTGACCCGCACCGTCTACGAAGCTGCGCTGGCCGATCGCCGACCGGGCGCCGTATCATGAGCCGCTCCCTCCTGATCTTCCAGGACAGCCCGGACTTTGGCGGGCACGAAGCGATGTTCCTGCGGTTCCTGCCGGCACTCGTGCAGAGCGGTGAGTTCGACCGCATCGTCGTGCGGTATCCGACTGCCAACGCCAAGCTGGCCGAGCGCCTGCAACCCCATGTCTCGGATCGGTTCGAGGTGAGGCCCTGGGTCTTCACCAAGGCACGCGCCGAGCCCTATCTCGGAGGGTTCCGGCGGGCTTACGCGCGCGCGGCGCGGGATGCTTTCGCCGACCTGCGTCCCGCCACGACGTTGCTCTTGCAGGGACGCATCGAGAATTGCGTCGTTCCGCTGCTCGCGGCGCCCCGCGATGCGTTTGTCGTCAGCTATGTGCCGATGGCGCACGGCATGGCGGCGTTGGGTCGCAGCGCGGTACCCGGCGATTGGGTCCGCCGCCGGCTGTATCGTCGACCCGATCGCTTCATCGTGCCGAGCACCGCGGTCGTCGAGCAGGTTCGCGCGGCGGGTGGCAGCGCGCCCATCGTCGTGGCGGACAACATCGTCGCACCGCCGCCGGTGCCCGCGCGTGCGCAGGCCCGGGAGATGCTCGGACTCGATCCCGGTCCACGCGTCGCGCTGTTCCTCGGCCGCCTCGACGTACGACAAAAGGGATTGGATGCGCTGGCAGACGCGATCCGGCGGACCGCGGCGCGGCTCGGCGACTGGATCTTCCTGTTCGTCGGCTCGGGCGAGGGTGAAGCGGATATCGAGCGGCTGCGGCACGATCTCGCCGGTCAGGTCGACATTCGCTGTTCGCGGTGGACCGACACCCCCCATGCGACCCTGGCGGCGGCCGATCTGCTGCTGATGCCGTCGCGGTGGGAAGGCGTGCCGTTGGTGATGCTGGAGGCGATGACCTATCGCATCCCCATCCTGGCGTCGGACATAGACGTCTTCCAGTCCTATCTGCCGTCTGCCAATCGGGTCGACTTCGCGCATGTCGATCTTGCCGGCGCGATGGCGCGTGCCATCACGCCATCCGGTATCGCCGAGTATCGCAGCCATGTCGGTGCCCGTCTCAACGATACCGGCCTCGATCGTTCCAGCACGCGCTTCGTCGAGGCGTTACGACCGGAAAGCCGTGCAGCATGACCGCGACGGTCATCATTCCCACCCTGAACGAGATCGCCCATATCGAGGCGTTGCTCGACACGCTTCTGCGCGAACCGTCCTCCGTGGTCGGCGAGATCCTGGTCGCCGATGGCGGCAGCCGCGACGGCACGCGCGAACGCGTGGCCGATGTCGCCGATCGCGCGTCCCGCGTTCGGCTGATCGACAACCCAGAGCGCATTCAGGCTGCCGGCATGAATCGTGCGGCGGCGGCGGCCGATCCCCGCTTCGCCATCCTCGTTCGCGTCGACGCGCATGCGTCGTACCCACAGGACTATGTCGCGCGACTGCTGACGTCGCTCGCGACGAGCGGCGCGGACTCGGTCGTCGTCGGGCTTACGACGCGAGGGCATAGCCGCTTCCAGCGCGCGGTGGCGATCGCGCAGAACAGTCGCATCGGCACGGGCGGCTCGGCACACCGCATGGGTGGCGCATCGGGCTGGGTGGATCATGGTCATCACGCGGCCTTCCGTCGCACTCTGTTCGAGCAGGCGGGCGGGTACGACACCAGTTTCGAGGCGAACGAGGATGCCGAGCTCGATGCGCGGCTGCGGGCGCTGGACGGCCGGATCTGGCTCGATGCGACGATCCCGGTGATCTATTATCCACGGAACACGCTGCGCGGTCTTGCCAGGCAATATTTCCGCTATGGCTCGGGTCGCGCGCGTAACAGCCACAAACATGGCGAGCGGCTGCGCCTGCGACAGATGCTGCCTCCTGCGATCACGCTGGCGATCGGGTTCAGCCTGCTTGGCGCAACCCTGCTGCCCGCGCTTCTCGTCATCCCGCTGTCATATGGACTCGCCTTGCTTGCCGCCTCGGCCGTGTTCGCGGTCAAGGCGCGGTGGCTCGGCGCGCTCATGGCCGCACCGGCACTGGCGACGATGCACCTTGCATGGGGGGCGGGCTTCCTGAAGCGCAAGGCGCTCCAGTTTCGAACAAGGAAACCTATGATCGATACCGAGATTGAGCGCGTTCGTGGTGCCGAACGTGGCGGAGAGGCGATATGAACCGGCATGTCGCAAGGACATGGACGGCGGCCTTTGCGGCTGCGGTCTGGCTGACCGGCTGCACCCCCGATATCGCGCCGACTCCGGCCGGAGCACCGCCCGCCGCCGCCTATGTCTACCGGCTCGCGCCCGACGATCGACTGCGGATCAATGTCTACAACGAACCGGGTGTCACCGGCGAATATGCCGTCAACAGCGAAGGCGACATCTCGTTTCCGCTGGTCGGCATGATCAAGGCGCAGGGGCAGACGCTCGGCGAATTCTCGGCCACGCTGACGCAGACGCTTCAGGCGCGGTATTTCAAGAACGCGCATCTGGTGGTCGACCTGATCGCCTCGCGGCCGATCTACGTGCTCGGCGAAGTGAACAAGGCGGGCCAGTTCCCCTATCAATCGGGGATGACGGTGCTGGGTGCCGTCGCGACGGCGGGTGGCTTCACCTATCGCGCGAACCAGAAGACCGTGATGATCCGCCATACCGGACAGGCCGCCGAGCAACGCGAGCCGTTGACCGCGGACGTGATCGTACAGCCCGGCGATACCGTCCGGATCCGAGAGCGAAACTTCTAGCCGCCGTGTCCCGCCGTACACCGTCTTGGCTTCGTCACGCCGCTCGCACTGGCGTGCTGGGCAGTGCGATGGTGTGTCCACATCTGGTCCATGCCCAGGAGGCGCCGCTCTTGCCCGAGGAAAAGCCCCAGATCGACACACGCCATACAGCCGTACTCGAGCGCGTGCAGCCCGGCTATGTCGCGCCGGGAATCCCGCTCGGCGGTTTCCAGCTTGCGCCGTCGGTCGAGATCACCGGCCTCTACGACGACAATATCTTCGGTACGCAGGATGACAGGGTCACCGACGGCCTGCTGCGCATCCAGCCACGGGCGCAACTGCAGTCGCAATGGGCGCGCAACAGCCTCAGCCTCGATGCCAGAGGCAAGATCGACCGGTATCTGAACCGCAGCACCGAGAACGTCGCCGACTATTCGGTCACCGGCCGCGGCGTCTACGAATTCGATCACGCGACCGCATTGACGGCTGCGATCCGTGCCGAGGGCATTCACCAGTCGCGCCTGTCGCAGGACATCTTCTCGCAAACGATCAAGCCGATCTATTACACGCAGCAATCGGGCGCGATGCTGCTCGCGCATGATTTCAACAAGCTGCGACTCTCGGCGACGGCGCGCGTGGCCCGCTTCGATTTCCGCGACGGCCAACTCGCCGATGGCACGATCGCGGACTACCAGCCGAGCGACAATACCAGCTACCGCGTCGGCATGCGTGCGTCCTACGCGCAGACGCCGTCGATCGCGTGGTTCACCAGCGCGAGCTACAATGTCCGCCGGTTCCGGGTCGGCACGATCGAAACGCCCAAGCGCAATTCGGAAGGGTTCGAACTGCTCGCAGGCGTGAGTTTCGAGCCGGCCGCGCTGATCCGCGGCAGCATCGGCGTCGGCTATATCCAGCAGCGCTTCCGCCTGCCCTTCTACAATGATCTCGGTGGCCTCGGCTTCAACGCCACGGTGCAGTTCTTCCCGACCCAGCTAACGACCGTCACGATCAGGGGCAACCGATCGGTGCTCGACTCCGGCATTCCAGGCTCGGGCGGCTATCTGTCGACGCAGGGCAGCATCCAGGTCGATCACGAATGGCTGCGTCAACTGATCCTGTCCGCATCGATCGGATATCAGGACAGTCGCTTCAACAACCTCGATCGCACCGATGGTCGCATCAGCGCCAAGGCCAGCGCGACCTATCGTATCAACCGCTATGCCGGGCTCAAGTTCGGCCTCGAGCGGCTCGACCAATCCTCCAACGGCACTGATCGTTACCGCGCGTTCAAGGACAACCGCGCGACGATCGGCCTGACGCTGACAAGGTGAACGCCATGGACGACTTCCGCTCCGGCCAGACTGCCGAACCCCGTTCGAAGGGACGATTGGCCGCGACCATCGGCGATCCGATGGACAGCATCCGCCACGCATTCGCCGCGGTACGTCACCGGAAATGGCTCGCGATCGGGGTATTCGCGAGCGCGTTGGCACTGGTGCTGGCATACGGGTTCACGCGGACCAAGCTGTACACCGCGTCGGCGGGCATGGTGGTCAATTCGCGTGAGTTGAACGTGTCGGAGAAGGACAAGGAGGTCCTGCCCGGTCTGTCCACCGCCGAGACCGCGGTTGCGACCGAAGTCGAGATCATGCGCTCGTCCGCCGTCGCGCTCGGCACCGTCCGCGCGCTGAACCTCGTCGACAATCCGGTCTTCGCCGCAAGCCTCCCCAAGCTGCCCGGCACCGATCGGGAAACCGCGGCGACAGGCCTCGTGATCGGCGGGACCAAGATCATCCGCCCCGGCGAATCCAGCGTCGTCTCGATCGCCTATACGTCGTCGGACCCGATGCTGGCCAAGGCGGTCGCCGATCAGATCGGCCACCAGTATCTGGCCGTGAAGGAGAAGTCCCGCCGCGCCGCCGTCGAGCAGGTCGGCCGGGGGTTGGGCAACGAACTGGACAATTTGCGCATCCAATTGGAGGCCGCGGATATCGAGGTTGCCCGATACCGCGCCCAGCACGACCTGTTCGACAGCCAGGGCGCGACCTTCACGCAACAGGAATTGTCGCTCTACAAGCAACAGCAGGCCGCAGCGCAGGCCGCACTGGCTGATGCGCAGGCGAAACTCAGTACCGCGCGTGGGCAGACGCGCAAGGGTGACACCGGCGGTGTCGGCGCGGTGCTGCAATCCCCCGTCATCCAGCAGTTGCGCAATCAGCGCGCGGTGCTGGCGACCACCTATGCCGACATGCAGGGCCGCTATCAGCCCGACCACCCCGATCTGATCCGGACCAAGGACCAGCTCGACTCGCTCGACCGGGCGATCGGCGCGGAAACCAGCCGGCAGCTCGCCAATCTGAACGCCAATGCGCAGATTGCCCGCGACCAGGTCGCCAACGCCGCCGGTATCGTCGCGCGCACCACCGGCACCCTTGCCAACGACAACAACGCCTCGGTCCAGCTGTCGCAACTCCAGCGCAAGGCAGATGGCCTGCGCGCTACCTACCAGGCCCTGCTCGAGCGCAAGAACCTGATCAGCAGCCAGGCGCTGGTCGCCGACGAGGACGCGCGGATCTTTTCCCCGGCCGCGCTGCCGCAGCGACCGACGTCGCCCAACAAGCCGCTGATCCTGATGATCGGGCTGGTGCTGGCGACGATCGTCGCGGGTGCGGCGGTGTGGATCGCGGAAGCCTTTGATCGCAAGCTGATCTCGTCGGCGGACATCGAGCGAAAGCTTGGGCTGCCGCATATCGCCAACGTCCCGGAAATCGCGTCGATCGCACGGCTCGGCGAAGAAGGAATTTCGCCGATCGACTTCCCGGTGGAGCGTCCCCTGTCGCTCTACGCCGAGCAATTACGCGCCGTGCGGCTTGCGCTGGTGCGCAATGGTCGCACCGGCATGACGAGTGTCGGCATAACCTCCGCACGGCCGAGTGAAGGCAAGACCACGCTCGCGATCTCGCTCGCGCGGACGTCGGCAATGGCGGGCAGCCGGACGTTGCTCGTGGATGCCGATATCCGTCGCGCATCCGTATCCCGGGTGATGGGTCTGCCGCCGCATGCCGGCATGGTGCAGGTGCTGCGCCGCACGGCGACGCTGGACGAGGCGCTGATCCACGATCCGGTGAGCGGCATGTACGTGCTGCCCGCTGGCGACACGACCGAGAACCGGCAGGATCTTTTCGCTGCGGCCAATATCGCTGCATTGCTGGCCGCGGCGGAAGAGCGCTTCGATCTGGTGATCTTCGATGCGGCGCCTGCCCTCGCTGTGACCGACGCCCGGCTGCTGCTCCGTCAGGTCGACGAGGTGCTGATGGTGCTGCGCTGGAACGATACGCCGAGCCAGACCGCGGCAGCGACTCTGAAGCGGATGCGCGCGCTCGACATCGAGCCGCTCGGCGTGATCGCAACCCGTGTCGACATGCGCGCGCTGGCTGCGTTCGGCCACGGCGATGTCGATCGCGATCACGCCGACTATGGGGCCTATTATGCCTAAGTCGGCTGGCCGATCACTTCGCGAACTCCGCCTTGTAGGCCGCCAGCGCCAGCGGGAATTTGCCCGCGGACATCGTGGCGTCGTAATCGGACGCGGTGAAATCCCAATAGCTTTCATAGGCGACACGGTGCGCGCGCATCCAGGCGGCCATGTTGTGGATGAACAGCGGATCGTCGCCATAGCCATGTCCGTCGGGTCGCGTGCCGGTGCCCCATTCGGGAACCACGATCGGCTTGCGATGCTCGGCCGCGAACCTCGCCAGCCAGTTCAGGCCGTAATTGGCGGTGAGATAGCCCTGCCAGCGGGTCGCCGGGTCGGTATCCTGCGGACGCCAGCTCTGGTTGTAGATATCGATACCGATCAGGTCGACGGCGTCGTCGCCGGGCCACAAGGATTGCGGCTTGTTCGTGCCGGTGCCGAGCGACGGATTCCACACGATCCGGAAATGCTGGCCCGGCACTGCGCGCAGCACGCCGACGACATGACGGAAGGCGCCGACGAACGACACCGGATCCTTTGCAGCCGACCAGGCATACCAGTTGCCGTTGAACTCCCAGCCAAGCCGCACGATCGTATCGGCGCGCCCCTTGGCTACGAGCAGTTCGCCGATCTTGCGGAATTCCGCGTCATATTCTCCCGCGGCGGCAGCACTCAGCGTACCGCCCTTGACGACGAGCGGTACACCGAGCGCAAGCCGGACGGGCTGGTTCTGCCAGCAGGTCAGCGCCCACTGCGCGCCGCTCTGCATCTGCGCCCAGCTTTCGGCCGACAGGAAGTCGGACACCCCATCGAGCTTGCGCCCCATCACGCCCTGATAGCGGGGCAGCCGATCCTTGCCGTCGCAGCCCGCGCCCTTGTAGACGTACATCAACGGGTTGGCTCGCGCCGGGGTCGCAGCCAACGCGGTGGCAGCAAGGGCGATCATAACGGCAGTCCGGACCATGAGGCGGCGCTCCTGCCCGGCCGGAATGAGACGAGACACCGGCCGGCCGGGCGACGGCGGCGGCGATCGATCCTCTACCGGCCCACTCTCTGGCGGCCCTCGCGAAGCGTTACGCTCTCTCGCGCGCACGGCAAGACGTCGCGCCGCGCGACGCCCTGCGCGCGCGACGAGGCGAGTGGCGCACGCGGGGTAGTGGCATGAGCACCGCGCCGATCGTCCAGGACGAGCGTCTTCCATACCAGCAGCTTCGATACCAGGCCTTGCGGGACGACGCCCTTGCGGACGACCAGGACCAGTCCGCGCGCAACAGCCGGATCTTCGTCCATGGTAGTTTGATCGCCTGCCTGATCCTGCAACGCTTCGGCGGGATGCCGGGGGGTAGCGCCTTGTTCATCAGCCTGCCGCTGTTCGCGCTGTTGCTCGGATGGGGGCTGGCCAGTGGCATCGCCACGTTACGCCCGCGCGGTATGGCGCTCTATTTCGTCTTCGCGGCGTGTACGTTGCTGTCGACGCTGATCGCGCTGACGACGCCGGATGGTCGGTTCGGCACCAGCGTCCCTTCGATGATCGCGATCCTGGTCACGTACAGCTTCACCATGGTCGGCCCGAGCGCGCGGTTCGACCGGACGACCGTCTTCCGGCTCTTCCTCGCCTATACCCGGTTCATCGCAGCGGCGGGGATCGTCCAATGGGCGGTGCAGTTTGTCGGCATCCGGATATTTTCGTTCATGGTGACCATGCCCGCGCTGAAACCGGTGCTGGTCGAGCCGCAGTTCAACTTCAATCCGATTCTGCACTACGGATCGACGATCCTGCGCTCCAACGGCTTCTTCCTGCTCGAGCCGAGCATGTTCTCGCAGACGCTCGTGATCGCGGTCGTCATCGATTATTTCATTCTCGGGCGGGTGAAATATCTGCCGCTGTACCTGGTCGCGTACATGCTGTCCTTCTCCGGCACCGGCGCGCTGTCGCTCGCGTTGGCGGTCCCGTTCTACGCCTGTCTGTCGGCACGGAATTTCGGGCGCGTGGCGGGTTTTGCGATCGCCGGCGTGATCGCGCTGACGCTGGGGTCGATCGTCTTTCCCGAACAGGTTGGATCGATGCTCAGCCGGACCAACGAGCTGAGCTATTCGGGGTCGAGCGGCTATGCCCGCTTCATCGGCCCCTTCCTGCCGATCGCCGAGCTCAGCCACGAGGCGCGCATCCTGATCGGCTGGGGGCCGGGCGCGACCGAGCGCTACCTGTATTTCAAGGAAGGCACGGGCAATTCGATCGCCAAGCTGATCACCGATTACGGCGCGATCGGGATCACCGCGTTCCTGGCGATGTTCGCAGGCACGCTTTGGCGGCGGGAGACGGCGATCCTGTCCGTCCTGGCGCTCACCACCTTCATCATCGGGGGCGGCTATCTGTTGTTCACGCCGATGCTGGTGCTGCTGTTCCTGCTGTGCATCTGGGGCGGTACGGCACCAGACGATCTCGGGCTCAAGCTCAGGCCAGCCGGATGACGATCATCCAGAGGACGACCCCGACGACCCCGGCGATCGCCCATGCGGTGAACGAGATGCGCCGCCCTGCCGGCATGCGTGAGGATCCGGGCTCGACCGGGAACCGCGTATCGGCATCGGCGTGCCATGCCTCGGTCCGGTTCAGGGAGTCGTGGCCGATCGGCTCGGGATGTGTCGGCTTGCCGCCTGCTCCCGTGGGGTCCTTGCCAATCATCCTGCCTCTCCGGCCATTATTCTATCTGGGTCAGACGAACCCGATCGCGGCACGTCATAGCTCAATGCCATACCGCGTCCGCTGGACCTTATGCGCCTACTGCCCCACTATAGGACATTGTCCGGTGTTGTGCATGTGGAATCGGTCAGGCCTGTATATCGGCCGCGACATCCTCGTCACGAAACCGCAGACGGGACACGAACACATGGTTCGTGTGCCGCTGCGCGATCGCCGCGAGGAAGGTCGCCGCCCGTTTCGGCAAGGGATCGAGCCGCAGCGACCCGAGCATGAGCCGACGCGCATCGCGGAAGCGGCGCATGGTGAAATTGACGCGGCCGCATTCCCACATCTGGCTGGCCCGCATCGTACGCTCGAGCTTGCGCCAGGCCTTGCCGGAAAAGCGCGCGCGGATCGTGGCATTGCCACCGATCGTATCGAGACAGGGCTGATGATTGGCCCAGTCGACCGAAAGACCACCCGACGAACTGCCCGGCCGTACCCGCAACGAGAACACTTCCGGCTCGGTACCGATGAACGCGAATTCGCCTTGCGCGGCGAGGCGGCACCAGAACTCCCAATCCTCGCTCAGCCGCAGTCGCGTATCGAACCCGCCAAGCCGGCGCGCCACCTCGGTCCGGATCAGGACGTGGCCGCCATTGGCGAGGAAGTTCTCGCGCAGCATCGGTTCCAGCACGTCGCCATCGGGATAACGATGCAGCGCGAGCGGCTTCTGCCCTGGATAGGGCGCGCCGCCTGGCAGAATCTTCAGGAACGTGCCGAACGCCGCGACCGCCCGTTCGCGCGAATCCAGCATTGCCGCGAGCCGCGCAAAAGCGGTCGGATTGAGTACGTCGTCGCCGTCGAGGAACATCACGAACCGCCCCTCGGCGAGCGCCAGACCATGATTTCGCGCCGCCGAAACCCCGGCGTTGCTTTGCTGCACAAGCGAAATACGCGGGTCGACGAGCGTGCGAATTTCGTCCGCCGTCGCGTCGGTGGAGCCGTCGTCGACCACGATCGCCTGCCACGACCCGGTCGATTGGGCCACGATGGATGCCAGACAGGGCAGGACGAGCCCGGCGACGTTGTATGCTGGCACGATCACGGTAATTTCGGGGTTCGACATCATGCTCCTTTCGAGCAGCGATCCTGGAAACCCCCTTCAAGGGAGCTCGTATGATCCAGGCCAGCGTCATTATTCCGGCCTATAATGCAGCGCAGTATATCGAGGCGGCAGTCGCTTCTGCAATGCAACAAGACCAGTGCGATCTTGAGGTCATCGTGGTCGATGACCGATCGACCGATAACACCGCGGCGATTGTCGCGGAAATCTCGCGTGGCGATCCACGCGTGTCACTGCTGGCGTTGCCTCGCAACGGCGGGCCGTCGGTTGCCCGCAATGCGGGAATAGCCGCGGCGCGGGGCGAGTGGATCGCGCTGCTCGATGCCGATGACAGTTTTGCGCCCACCCGCCTCGCGACGCTCATCGCCCTCGGCGAGACGAAACAGGCCGACATGGTGGCGGACAACCTTCTGCTGGTCGACGCAGTTGACGGGTCGCGGACGCCGATGCTCGCACCGGGTTCGCCGACTGCACCCTGCATGATCGACCTGCCGGAGTTCATCGCGCGCAATATTTCGTCGCCGGACGCGCCGCGGACCAATTACGGCTTCCTGAAACCGTTGATGCGGCGCGATTTCCTGATTCAACACGGCCTGCGGTACGACGAGACGGTCCGGTTCGCCGAGGATTTCGCGCTGTATGTCGCCTGCCTGCGCGCCGGCGCCAGATGGTGGCTCCATCCCGACCCGTTATATCGCTATCTGGTGCGGCCGGACTCGTTGACGCAGATCCAGACCACCGGCGACCTCGACGCCCTGCGCCGTCGCCAACGGGCGCTGCTCGACGAAGCGCGCGCCAACGGCGACGCCCGGCTGATGGCATTGCTGCGACGTCATCTGCGGACGGTCGACCGATGCTATTTTTATCGCGGCTTTACCGACGAGGCCAAGGCGCGCCGCCCCCGTGCCGCGCTTCGCTACCTCTTTGCCAGCCCGAACAGCGCGCTGCTCGTCACGCAGGAGAGCGCGCGCCAATTGCCGCTGATCCTGCGCAAGGCGTTACGCGGCGGCTACAAGACAGTGGCGCGATGACCGACCGCATCCCCGCGTCCGGTTTGTCGCCGGAAGGCACCGGTCTCTCGTCGGAAGGCGCCGGTTTCTCGCCGAATGGCAACGCCACCGCGCTCAAGCGGCAATCCGCGGTTGGCGCCGCGGTGACGATGGGGAGCCAGGGCACCAAGTTCGTACTTCAGTTCGGGAGCCAGGTGGCGCTCGCCCGGCTGCTCCTGCCGACCGATTTCGGATTGCTGGCGATGGTCGGCCCCTTGGTGGCGGCCGCGCTCCTGCTCACCGACCTGGGCCTGTCGGCCGCCACGGTGCAGCGACCGACGATCAATCAGGTCGAACTGTCGAGTCTTTTCTGGCTCAACGTGCTGATCGGCTGTGCCCTCGCCGGCCTCGCGGTGGCCGCGGCACCGCTCGCGGCGATCTTCTACGCGACCCCCGCAGTGACCCCCGTGATGATGACGATGGCGGCCGCGCTGCTGCTGTCGAGCCTGTCCGCCCAGCATCTGGCGCTGCTCAACCGACGCATGCGGTTCGGAGCGATCGCGATGATCGAGGTCGGTGCGCTCGTCGCCGGGGTGATCGTCGGGGTCGGCGGTGCGCTTGCCGGGTTCGGCTATTGGTCGCTGGTCGCGATGCAGGTCACCAACGGCGCGGCGACGCTCGTCCTCGCCTGCGTGTTCTCGCGGTGGCGGCCGTCGCGACCCGGAATCTCACGCGACGCGCTGCATCTTTTGCGGTTCGGCGGGACGGTTACCGGCTATAATCTGCTCGGCTATCTCATCACCAACCTCGACAACATCCTGATCGGCGCGCGGTTCGGTGCAGGGCCGCTCGGCATCTACGATCGTGCCTACAAGCTGATGTTCCAGCCGCTGTGGCAGATGACAGCACCGGCAGCGCGTGTTGCCGTACCGTTGCTGTCCCGGCTGTCCAACGATGCCGCCGAGTATCGCGGCGCGTATCTGGCGATGCTCGGCGGCGTGCTCACGCTGACCACCCCCGGCATCCTGTGCGCGATCATCTTTGCCAAGCCGGTGATCCTGGTCCTGCTCGGCGAACGCTGGATCGAATCCGCCCCGACCTTTGCCTGGCTCGGCGTCGCGGCGCTCAGCCTGCAGTTGCGCCAGGCGGCATCCTGGCTGTTCGTCAGCCAGGGCCGTGCTCAGGAACAGTTGAAATGGGGCGGCCTGGGATCGGCCGCGGTCATTATCGGATATCTCATCGGTATCTTCTGGGGGCCGAAGGGGATCGCCATGTCGGCGGCGATCTCCAGCGCGGCGGTCCAGATTCCGATGATGTGGTGGGCGGTCACGCGGAGCGGCCCGGTGACCCGCGGCGATGCGATCCGGTTGATGATTCCGATCGCCGCCGCCACCGCGATCGCCGGCGGCCTGCTGACACTGGCCGCGTATGCGTTCGCCTGGGCCAGCCTGCCGATGCTCGCGCTTGCCGGCCTGCTGGCCTACGCGCTGTTCATCGGCGCACTGGCCCTTTTCCCGGGCGGACGTGCCCAATTGGTCAAGGCAGGGGGAATCGTCCGCCGGTTGCTGAAACGCTAGCCGCGGCGAACGTCCGTGATCAGCCCGGCGACGGCATACTGGAGTTGGTCGAGGCGACCGGCGAAGATGCCGTCGTCGCTCAGGTAACTCTGCCCGGCCGCCGCAGCCTTGAGGGCACCGCTCGCCGCCGCCAGCCGACGTCCGTCGAATTGCGTCGCCGCGACCTTCAGCAGGGCCTTGATCGCACCTGGCGCCTTGACCGCGTCGATCACCGCCGGCTCTTCGCGAAAGCGATCCTGAAACTCGGCGATCAGCGCCGCATCGTCGGCATCGGCAAAGTCGGCACGGGCGACGCTGCGCCCGCCGGCCTGGGTCAGGCGGCTGATCCGGTCATAGCGGAACGACTCGAGCCGCGTGGTCGGCGGAAGCGCGACCGGTCGGTAGGCCAGATCCAGCGAACCAGCCCAGTCACGCCATTTGAAGATACTGACCTCCGGCGAGATCATCACCGGAACCCAGGGGATGCGCAGCGTATCGGCGACGATCGCGCCGTGCATCGCCTCGGTCACGACCAGCTTGGCGCGGCCGTAACAGGCCAGGATCCTGTCGGGGGTCCATTGCGGATCGACGAAGGTCATGCCCGCGCGCTCTGCCGCCGCCTGCCAGTTGCTGTTAACCAGCGTCCTGTGATGCGGCATGAACAGGATTTCGTCGGGCCGTGCGGACCTGGGGACGAGATCGGGCAAGGCGGCCAGCAGCGCCGCACTGTCCGTTACCGCCGCGGCCGGGCGCCCGATCACGCTGGCGGTGAGCGGACCGCGGACCGCACAATAGGTCCAGCGCGCGTAATCGTCGGGCAATCGACCATAGGCAGCGCCCGATCCCATCACGAACACGCGCTTGCTTGCGGTTTCGACACCACGAAACCGTGCCTCGTCCAACAGACTACCGATGCCGACCAGCACGGTGTCCGGCGCCGATCGGACGTCTTCGGGCAAGACCCTGGGCCAGATCAATTCGTTCAGGTCGTCGCCAAAATTGCCGACGGCATCCTTGTAGTAGACGATGTGCATAGCTGTTCCTGTCTCAGTCGTCGGCGAACGCAGCCGGGATGCCGCCGAACGGGCGCGCAAGCCCGGTTCGCCAGCGACGATTATTGGTCCGCGTGGGATCGATCCGCGCAGAATCGATCCGTGCGGCACTGATCCGCAGGGGGATCGATCGGCGTGGACCGGTACGCCGTCCGCCCGCCCCGCGTGCCGCCCATTTTGACGAAGCCTGCCCGAGCGGCACAGCGCCCGCCCCGCTTCGGTATTCGTCACCCGCATCGCCACCGGCGACATGGTGGGTGCCACGATCGGCAACGCGGGGGCGGAAACGTCGACCATATCGTTACTGCACCGCAACATTGTTCAGCGCGCAAGTCGTTTGCCGCCAGATCGGGACGTGTCGTGCAGCGTTCGCGTTTATCGCAGATCAACGTGGTTACTCGGTGACCTGACCCGATCGGCGCGACGTGCCGAAGTCGAGACTGCGCCTCCCGCCGCCATCATGCGCTATGCTGCGCCGCAATGCAGCGTTTGGTCGGTCTTCAATATCTTCGCGGCCTCGCTGCCTGCGCCGTGGTGGCCTATCACGCCGCGGATCGCGCGCAGCGTCCGTTCGCCGCAGGCGAAGCGGGCGTCGACCTGTTCTTCGTCCTCAGCGGTTTCCTGATGTGGGCGATTACCGACGAACACAGCCGCCCGCGCCAATTTCTGGTCGCTCGTGCCAAGCGGATCGTGCCGAGCTATTGGATCGTGACGTCGGTCATGCTCGCCGGTGCGATCGCCGGGCTGTTTCCCGCGGTCAGGCTGACGGTCACGCACGTCGTCACGTCCTATGCCTTCATACCGTCGATCTCGCCGAGCAACGGTCAGGCGTGGCCGTTGCTCGTGCCCGGGTGGACGCTGAATTACGAAGCGGGGTTCTACCTACTGTTCGGCGCGGCGCTATGCCTTCCGCGCAACGCCCAGCTGCGGTCGCTTACGGTCGCCCTGCTCGCACTCGCGGCGATCCATCCGTTGGTCGACGACGATCAGGTGGCGCTGCGCTTCTACTCGGACCCGCATATTCTCGAATTTCTCGGTGGATTGTGGCTGGCGCAACTGTGGCGAGGCCCGGTGTTCGGTCACGCACGCACGGGCCCCGCATTGGCCGTGGCGACGCTGATACTCGGCGCGCTCGCGCTTGCTTTGCCCGCGGAATGGCCGAAGGCGGTCCGTTACGGCTTGCCGGCGCTGGCCAGCGTCGCAACGATACTGGCCTTTGAACGCACCCGGCACGGTATCCCCGAATTTGCGCCATTACGCCTGATGGGCGACGCGAGCTATTCGATCTATCTGTGGCACACGCTCGCCTTGTCGGTAACGACCAAGGCCACGGCGGGGCTGAACCTCGGCGCAGCGGCGATCCCGTTGCATTTCGTGGCCGGGATCGGGATCGGGCTGATCGCGTACGTGCTCGTCGAGAAACCGATGATGGGATATTTCCATCGACGGCATGATCGTCGGAAGGAGGGCAGTGTCACCCGCTAAGCCTTTCGACGCCTTCGCCTTCCGGCCAGGCTCTCGGCGGCATTTACACGTGGCAATACCAGACTGCGCCATCGAGAAAGCTTGACCGGCCGTGCTCGCTTCGGGTCCGGCCCGCTACTGAATACATGAAATGGTCGGAGCGACAGGATTCGAACCTGCGACCCCCACACCCCCAGTGTGGTGCGCTACCAGGCTGCGCTACGCTCCGACCGAACGGATAGCCTTACGGCGACCCGAGGTGGGCGCACTACGCGCCGCGCGCGCGGGATGCAAGTGCGAACGCAGCGTTGCGCCCGGTCGCATGACGCCAACGCCTCATCCTGTGGCGATCTGTTGCGCGAGGTTCCAAGCGATGATAGCGGGCGGACCAATGCGGGCGCGATGCGCGACGTCCTGCCCGACCCATCCTTCAAGCCGGACTTGGCCCTCAGCCAGCGACGGCCCAGCCAGATACGGAACTCGATGTTCATCTCACCAGCTTATGCCCAGGCCGCAGACGGCGCCACGACGGCGGGGGGCGGGATCGCCTCGTTCCTGAGCCTCGCGCCGCTCTTCCTCGTGTTCGTCGTGTTCTATTTCCTGATGATCCGCCCGCAGCAAAAGCGCATGAAGGCGCTGCAGGCCTCGGTCGCCGCGGTGAAGAAGAACGACAGCGTCGTGACCGCCGGCGGGATCCTGGGCAAGGTGACCAAGGTCGAGGATAATGTCGTCGAGGTCGAGATCGCACCGAACGTCCGCGTGCGCGTCGTCAAGGCTACGCTGACCGACATCACCAGCCCGAACACGAAACCGGCCAACGACTGATGTTGGATTTTCCGCGCTGGAAGGTCGGGTCGATCATCGCGTTGCTGGCGGCACTCTGCCTGCTGGCGATCCCGAGTTTCCTCCCCGAGAGCACCACGAGCAAATGGGGCAGCATTCCCCATCCGCACATCAATCTCGGGCTGGATCTCGCCGGCGGCAGTTATCTGCTGCTCGAGGCGGATACCGCCGACCTTGCCGCGACGCGGATCGAGGCGATGCGCGACAGCGTCGCGGGCACGATGCGCAACGGCACGCCGCGGATCGAGATCGGCGACATCTCGACGCGCGGCAGCCAGCTGACTTTCCTGCTGCGTGACCCGTCGCAGGTCGATGCCGCGCGCGAGCGTCTGCTGGCGATCACCGGTGGCGGTGCCGGCATGAGCGGCCAGCGCGAGTGGGACATCACCGTCGTCGACACGAGCCGGTTCGTGCTCAAGCCGACCCAGGCCGGCCTGACGCAGGCGATCGATACGGCGATGAAGGACGCGACCGAAGTCGTCCGCCGTCGTATCGACGCGCTCGGCACCAAGGAGCCGACGATCATTCGCCAGGGCGCGACGCGAATCGTCGTGCAGGTGCCGGGCCTGAAGAACCCGCAGGCGCTGAAAGAACTGATTGGCAAGACCGCCAAGCTCGAATTCAAGCTGGTCGACGAGACCGCAAACCCGGCCGACCTGGCCAAGGGCATTGCGCCGGTCGGTAGCCAGGTGCTGCCATATCCGGGCAATCCGCAGGGCATTCCGTTCATCGCGGTAAAGCGCTCGGTCATCATCTCGGGCGATCAGCTCGCCGATGCGCGCCAGGAGTTCGAGCAGCAGACCAACGCGCCGCAGGTTGCGATCACGTTCGACGCGGTCGGCGGTCGTCGCTTTGCCAAGGTCACGACCGAGAACACCAACAAGCCGTTCGCGATCATCCTCGACAATTCGGTGATCTCCGCGCCGAACATCAACGAGCCGATCCTTGGCGGTCGCGCATCGATCTCGGGCAACTTTACCGTCGAGTCGGCGAACGCGCTGGCGATCTCGCTGCGGTCGGGCAAGCTGCCGGTCAATCTGAAGACGATCGCCGAGAGCACCGTCAGCCCCGATCTCGGCAAGGATTCTATCCGCGCCGGTGTGCTGGCGTCGATCGTCGCCGCGCTGCTCGTGATCGTGTTCATGTTCGTCACCTACGGACGGTTCGGCCTGTATGCGAACCTCGCGGTGGTCATCAACATCCTGGTCATCGTTGCCGTCATGGCGATGCTGAACGCGACGCTGACCTTGCCCGGTATCGCCGGATTCGTGTTGACGATCGGGACCGCGGTGGATGCCAACGTGCTGATCAACGAGCGCATCCGCGAGGAGCGGCGACGCGGGCGTAGCGTCGTCCAGTCGGTCGAGCTCGGCTACAAGGAAGCGAGCCGGACGATCTTCGAGGCCAACGTGACTCACGCCATCACCGGTGTGATCATGCTGCTGCTCGGCTCGGGGCCGGTGAAGGGCTTCGCGGTCGTTCTGCTGATCGGGATTTGCACGTCGGTGTTCACCGCCGTCACGTTCACCCGGATGATGGTCGCGCTGTGGCTGCGGAAGAACCGCCCCACCACGATCAATATTTGAGGCGGGAGATTACCATGCGCCTGCTGAAACTCGTACCCGACAACACGAACCTGAAGTTCGTTTCGCTCCGTAAATGGGCGTTCGGGCTTACTTTGACCCTCTCGCTTCTCGCTGCCGGCCTCGTCGCGTTCCGTGGCCTGAACATGGGCGTCGATTTCGTCGGCGGCGTGCTGATCGAACAGAACTTCGCGACGCCGCCCTCGATCGAAGCAGTCCGCACCGAAGTCGACCGGCTTGGCGTCGGCGAGGCCTCGATCCAGTCGTTCAGCGATCCCAAGACGCTGTCGATCCGACTGCCATTGCCTGAAAGCGGTGACGAAGGTGCAACCAACCGCCTGGTGAAGAAGGTCTCGGACGACATCGTCGCGAAATTCCCGGGCTCGACTTTTTCGAAATACGACACGATTTCGGGCAAGGTCTCTGACGAACTGATCACCAAGGGGCTTCTCGCAGTCGGTCTCGCGATTCTCGGCATCGCCTTGTTCGCGGTGGTGCGGTTCGAGTGGCAGTTCGGCGTCTCGACCATCGTCGCGATCGTCCACGATCTGTTGATGACGCTCGGCTTCTTCGCGCTGATGCGGGATTATTTCGAGGTCGACCTGAACATCGTCGCCGCGGTGCTGACAATCATCTCCTATTCGATCAACGACAAGATCGTGATCGACGATCGTATCCGCGAGAACATGCGCCGGTACCGCAAGATGGACATGCGCGAGATCATCGACCTTTCGGTGAACGAGACGCTGCCGCGGACCGTGATGACCTCGGTGACTATCCTGCTCGCGCTGGTCGCGATGCTGGTACTCGGCGGGCACGTGCTGCGCGGGTTCACCGCGGCGATGATCCTGGGTATCGTCGTCGGGACCTACTCGTCGATATACGTGTCGTCGTCGCTGCTGATCACGCTGGGGCTGCGCGCCGATCCTGCACCGCGCAAGGGCGGCGTTCAGGACGGCGCCGAGCGGGTGGGTCCGAAGGTCGAGCGTTAAATGAGAATGGACCGCGAGAAGACCGATGGGCCGATGATCTCGGCGATCGGTCGGGCCGGGTTCAAGGTCGACGACGGCTATTATACAGCCTTGTCGATCAGTCCCGAGCGGGCGGATGGCTGGGAGCCGCCGGCGTTCGAGGCGCTGGGCGAGACCGATGTCGCAGCATTGCTAGCGCTCGATCCGCCACCGGAGTTCCTGTTGCTGGGAACGGGTTCGGCGCTGCGCCAGCCTCCCCTCGCGTTCAAGCGCGCGGTCGAGGCACGCGGGTTCGGGATCGAGGCGATGGACAGCCGCGCCGCCGCTCGCGCGTGGGCGGTGCTGCGCGGCGAAGGTCGCTGGATCGTGGCGGCGCTCTACCCTCTCGAGGGGTGAGCCGAGCCTCCCTATCCTCCCCCGCAAGGGGGAGGTGTCGGGCGCTTGCCTGACGGAGGGGGAGGAAAGGTGAAACCGCTGTTCCGTGTCCTCCCCCTCCGTCACCTTCGGTGCCACCTCCCCCTGGCGGGGGAGGATCGAGCATTTATCGTTGATCCGCGACTAGCCTCACGAGGTGATCGTAGAGCGCGTCGGTGTTGGCTTCCCACGTGAAGGGGGCGGCGACGGCGCGCGTTGCTGCTTGGGTCGGCGGGTCCGCGAGAAGATCGCCGATCGCAGCTGCGAACGCCAGCGGATCGCCGATCGTCACGCGGCCGGCATCGGGTGCGGTCACGACCTCGCATGCGCCACCCGCATTGGTGATGACGATCGGCGTACCGCAGGCCAGCGACTCCACCCAGACGTTGGCAAGTCCTTCCGAACTGGAAGCCAGCGCGCCGACATCGGCGGCGGCGATCAATTCGGGCAAATCCGCGTGCGGCACGGCGCCCAGCAGCCGGATGCGGTCGCCCACGCCGAGCCGGGCGATCAACGCTTCCAGGCTGGCGCGCGCGGGTCCGTGCCCGGCGATCAGGAGGGTGACCCCGGGTAACGCGGCGACCGCCTCGATGACGATGTCGTGGCCCTTGCGCGGCAGGAGCCCGCCGATGGCGATCACCAACGGACCACGGACACCGAGCTTGGCCTTGGCCGATGCACGGTCGTCGACGGGGCGGAAACGGTTTTGGTCGACACCGGTATAATGGACCGTGATCCGCTCGGCGGGCATGCCGAGCGCAACCATGTCGGCCTTCATCGCCTTGCTGACCGCCAGCACGCCGGCGGCGCCCTGCCCGGCCCTGCGGACCTGCGCGGCGGTGGCAGGCACCTCGCCCCAATGGTGGATGTCGGAGCCGCGCGCCTTGATCGAGACGGGGACGCCGTAGCGCCTGCCGAGCGCTACGGCGGCGGGGCCGTCGGGGAAGAAGAACGACGCGTCGATCACGTCAAAGGCGAAGTCTGCGCGGATCGCGTCGAGCACGGGCACGAGCGCGCGTTCCAGCGCGGCGGCGTGGTGGCGCCCTTTGGTGAACGGGAGCGCGGTGAAACGCGGGCGGTGGACATCGACGCCCTTCCAGATTTCGCGCATCGGGAGGGTAGCGAGGCTGGAATAGTGGCCGATGCGGCGGAGGGGGCCCGGGGGTAGGCCGACCGGCGCTACTGCTACCAGCGACACGTCGGGGTGCGCGGCCAGGCCTAGCGTCTGGCGTTCGACGAAGACGCCGAAATTGAGGCGGGTCGCGTCGGGGAACAGCGTCGATAGGGTGAGGATGCGGAGCATGTTCGCAGGGGTATAGCGGAGCGCGGGTTAATTGCGGGTGAGTTTGGGGGTGTTCCCCCTAGCTTTCCACCCCGGCGGAGGCCGAGGCCCAATTGGAAAGGTGCAAATAACAGGGTGGCGCGAGCTATTAGCAACGTCCCCCAACCGGGTCCCGGCCTTCGCCGGGGTGGTTGCCCTCGGGAATGGCGCGCGTCCGAACCATAATGTTTCCCCGCGAAGGCAGGGCCGCAAACTGGGCTCCCGCCTTCGCGGGAAAACACGGAGGACTGGAACGCGCTCCCCCTCCCCCCCTCGTTCGGTCTATCCCTTGCTCAAATCCGCTTTGCCAGGGGATACGCGAACAACACATCCGCATCCGCGCTCGTCGAAACCGTCTCGCTCCCCGTCATCGTCGCGCATTCGCCAGCCTTGAACGCGACGCCTGCGACATCGCCCGAGCCGGTGATCGGGATCACCCAGCCGGTCGTGCCCTCTGGCAAATTGACCACATGGTCGCCGCCCTTCCAGCGTTCGAGCACGAACTTCGGCCCCTCGACCATGATCGTGCGGCCCGTCTCGATCTCGATCGGCGGTGCGACAGGGACATACGGGGTCGGGTCGGCGACTTCGACACCGTCGTCGAGATGCAGTTCGCGATCGCTGCCGTAATCGTACAGGCGGTAGGTCGTCTCGGAGTTCTGCTGCACCTCGATCACGGTCAGGCCGCCGCCGATCGCGTGAATCGTGTCCGAAGCGCAATACATGAAGTCGCCAGGCTTGACCGGCTTCCAGTCGAGCTTGTCCTCGATCGTGCCGTCGATCGCCGAGGCACGCAGTTCTTCCTTCGACATCGGCTGCTTCGTACCGACCGCGATCGTCGAGTCTGGCTCGGCGGCGAGGATCGTCCAGCACTCGTCCTTGCCGCGCGGCAGGCCGCGCTCATGCGCCTGATCATCGTCGGGATGGACCTGCACGGACAGCTTTTCACTGGTGAACAGATACTTGATCAGCAGATCGGGCGTGGTGTTGCCGGGCTCCTGGAACCAGACTTCGCCGATCGGCGGGGAACCTGCGGCCGGATCCTCGAAACCGGGCCAGAGCGTGTCGCGACCCCAAGGCTTCTCGACGCGGTGGGTGTGCAACAATGTGGCCGGCATGACATGATCCTCGACGTGAATGGCGCTGCGAATGGCGAGCACCAACGCACGACTATTGCCGTGCGATCCGGCTCACGGAAAGGGGCAAGACCCGCCCGGCGAAAAGGATTGTTCGTGGCTATCCGCTTACGCTAAGGATCACGCCGATGCGTATCACCCAGTCTCGTGCCCTTGCGGTCACGCTCATCGCCGCGCTTGCGCTCCCCATGGCCGGTTGTGCGGGTGGCCGCGCCGCCAAGGGCGATCTGCCCTATGTCGCGCGCGATGTCGGCACGCTGTATTCGACCGCCAAGGCACGGCTCGATCAGGGGCGCTACAAGGAAGCGGCGCAGCTGTTCGACGAAGTCGAGCGCCAGCATCCCTATTCGATCTGGGCGCGCCGTGCGCAGATCATGTCGGCGTTCAGCTATTACCTTGCCAAGGACTACACTGCCTCGATCAGCTCGGCGCAGCGCTTCCTGGCGGTGCATCCGGGTAACCGCGACGCGCCCTACGCCTATTACCTGATCGCGCTCGGCTATTACGAACAGATCACCGACGTGACGCGCGACCAGAAGATCACGCGCCAGGCGCTCGATTCGCTCGGTGAGCTGATGCGCCGCTATCCCAATACGCGCTACGCGTCGGACGCGCGACTGAAGATCGATCTGGTCAACGACCATCTCGCCGGCAAGGAAATGGAGATCGGGCGGTTCTACGAGACGCGCGGACAGTGGCTCGCGGCGAACGGCCGGTTCCGGACGGTGGTCGACAAGTTCCAGCAGACCACACACACGCCGGAAGCTCTGATGCGGCTGACCGAGACGTATCTGCAGCTCGGCGTCCCGATCGAGGCCGAGAAGGCCGCCGCGGTGTTGGGGCGCAACTATCCCGGCACCGACTGGTACGATCATGCCTACAAGCTGATGCAGGAACATCCGGTGAAACCGATCGCGCCGCTGGCACCGGGCGAACCGGTAGTGGCGTCGGGAACGGCCGGCACGCCGGGTACGGGTGTCCTCGAATTGCCCAAGGCAGTCGGCGACACCGACGGCTCCGCCGCCCGCGGCGTTTCGACCCCAGCACCGGTCGGTCCGGGCAGCGCGACACGGACCGGCCCTGGGAACTGATCGGCCCTGGGAACTGATCGCCGAACCGCGGGTGAGAACAATGGGGGATCAACTTCCCGTCCGGATCGTCTAAGACCCGCGGGATGCTGACCGATCTTTCCATTCGCGACGTGGTGCTGATCGAGGCGCTGGATCTGGGATTCGGCCAAGGACTCGGCGTGCTCACCGGCGAAACCGGGGCGGGCAAGTCGATCCTGCTCGATGCGCTGGGGCTCGCGCTGGGCGGACGTGGCGATAGCGGGCTGGTCCGTCATGGCGCCACGCAGGCCGTGGTGACCGCGACGTTCGATGCCCCTGCCCCCGATTCGCCGCTCGCGCTGCTGTTCGACGAGAATGGCGTGGAGATCGAGCGCGGCGAGCCGTTGATCGTCAAGCGCATCGTCAAGGCGGACGGTGGCAGTCGCGGGTTCGTCAACGACCAGCCGGCGTCGGCGGGGCTGCTGCGCGAGATGGCGCCGCATCTGGTCGAGATCCACGGCCAGCATGACGAGCGCGGGTTGCTGAATGCGCGCGGGCATCGCGCTTTGCTCGATATCTTCGGGCGGACCGAGCCTGGGGCTACGGCCAAGGCTTACGCCGGTTTTCGCGCGGCCGAGGCTGAACTCGCTGCGGCACGCGCGGATATCGAGACGGCTGCGCGGGATCGCGAATGGTTGGAGCACACCGTAGCCGAGCTGACGGCGCTGGCGCCCGTCGCTGGTGAGGAAGAGACGCTGGCGGATACGCGGCGCTCGATGCAGCGCGCGGAGAAGATCGCCGACGATCTGGCCGCGATCGACGATTTTCTCGAGGGCAAGGACGGCGGCATGGCGAAGCTGCGCCAGGCCGCGCGCGTGCTGGAACGGATCGCGGAGGATCATGTCGCGCTGGGCGAGGCGCTGGCAGCGGTCGACCGCGCGGTGATCGAGGCGTCGGTGGCCGAAGAGCAGTTGCGCGATGCACGGGCGGAGCTGGCCTATGATCCGCGCGCGCTGGAGGATGACGAGGCGCGGTTGTTCGAGCTGCGGGCGATGGCGCGGAAGCACCGCGTGCAGCCGGACGATCTGGCGGCGCTGGCGGACGAGATGCGCGCGCGGCTGGAGCGGCTCGATGCGGGCGAAGGCGGAATTCCGGTGATTGAAGCGCGGGTGGCATCGGCGCGGAAGGCGTTTGACGTTGCCTCGGACGCACTGACCAAGCGCCGTCTGGCGGCGGCCAAGCGGCTCGATGTGGCGGTCGCAGGGGAATTGGCGCCGTTGAAGCTGGATGCGGCGCGCTTCCAGACGGTGGTCGCGCCGCTCGGCGAAGAGGGCTGGTCGGCGGCGGGCAAGGACCGCGTCGAGTTCGAGATCTCGACCAATCCGGGCGCGCCGTTCGCAGCGCTGACCAAGATCGCGTCGGGCGGCGAATTGTCGCGCTTCATCCTCGCGCTGAAGGTGGCGCTGGCGGAAGAGGGCGGCGCGTCGACGATGGTCTTCGACGAGATCGACCGCGGCGTCGGCGGCGCGGTGGCGAGTGCGATCGGCGAACGTTTGGCGCGGCTGGCGCAGACCACGCAGCTGCTGGTGGTGACGCACAGTCCGCAGGTCGCGGCGCGCGGCGCAAAGCACCTGCTGATCGCCAAGAGCAGCGACGGGACGGTCACGCGGACCGGCGTGCGGGCGCTGTCCGAGGACGAACGCCGCGAAGAGATCGCGCGAATGCTGTCGGGCGCGCAGATTACGGATGAGGCGCGCGCGCAGGCGGAGCGGTTGCTCGAGCGGGCTTGAAGCGGAGCAAACGGTCGTTTGCGCACCCTTCCCCTCCCACTCCGGCGAAGGCCGGGGCCCAGTTGGGGGATGGTAGTTGGTAGATGCTGCGCTTCGTTACAGCAGCCTTGCCACCTGGGCCCCGGCCTTCGCCGGGGTGGCAGTTTTGCGGGCCCCGCTCCTGATCAGTCGCGGTAGCTCGGGTCGATCCGGTCGAGCTTCCGCAGCAACGCCGGCCAGGCGAGGCCATCGGCGAGCATTCGCATCCCCGGCCCGCTCGACTGGCCCTCGACCTTCTCCGCGACGCCCTGGTTCGGCGTGTTGAGATTCTCGCGGCCCGCGCTCAGCATCAGCACCTGCGCCTCGCACGCGCGCTCCAGGAAATACATGCGGAGGAACGCCTGCGGGATCGACTCGCCGACCGTCAGCGTGCCGTGGTTGCGCAGGATCATGCTGTGCTTGGTGCCGAGATCCGCGACCAGCCGCTCGCGCTCGTCGAGCTCGGTCGCGATACCTTCGAAGTCGTGATACGCGACGTCGTGCCCGGCGATCATCGCGGTCTGCGTGTGCGGGAGCAGCCCCTCCGCCATCGCCGACACCGCCTGGCCGTGCGGCGTATGCAGATGCAGCACCGCGACAGCATCATCGCGCGCGGCATGGACCGCCGAATGGATCACGAAGCCAGCGCGGTTGACAGGCGCGGGCGTGTCCATGACCTTGTCGCCGTTCACGTCGATCTTGACCAACGACGACGCGGTGATCTCCTCGAACATGTGCGTGTAGGGGTTGATCAGGAAATGATGCTCGGGACCGGGCACGCGCGCGGACAGATGCGTGAAGATCAAATCGTCCCAGCCATAATGCGCGACCAGACGGTACGCGGCGGCAAGATCGACGCGCAACGCCCATTCCTCGGGCGAAACGAGATCGCGTACGGTCGGTTCGGTCCTGAGTGCGGTCGCCATCATCCATCTCCTATTATTATCGACTTGGCATAGCATGGCGCAGGTCCCCGAAATGTCACCACATTGACAATCCCGGCGATCGGCCGACACTCCTGCCATGTCTTCGATTGGTTATGCGCAGCTCGAATCGGACTCCTGGTTCGGTGCGGTGCCGGCCGAGCGGCGCGCGCTGTTGCTGGCGCAGGCGAGTGTGCGATCTGTCGCGGCGGGGACGCGGTTGTACGGCGTCGGCGACCCGCCCGATGGGCTGTGGGCGGTACTCGACGGGCAGGTCCGACTGATCGGCTATCCCGCGGTCGGTGCCGAACTCGTGGTGCTGATGATGGGACCGGGGACCTGGTTCGGCGAGCTGTCGACGCTCGACGCCGGGCCGAGACCACATGACGCGGTCGCGTTCGGGCCGGCGCGCGTGCTGCATATCGGGATCGAGGCGTTCCGGCGGCTGGCGGGCGCCACGCCCGAATTATGGTGGGACATCGCGCTGCTGGCGTGCGCGCATCAACGCGCGTCGCTGGCGTTCATGATGAACACGCTGTCGCAACCGATCCCGGTGCGGCTGGCACGGACGTTGGCCGGCTTGGCGCGGGCGGCTGGCGGGACCAGCGTCGCGCTGCGGCAGGAAGATATCGCCGCGATGATCGGCGTGTCCCGGCAGACGCTCAACAAGGCGTTGAAGGCGATGGAACGCGAAGGGGTGATCGCGGTCGAGTATGCGCGGATCAGCGTGGTGGATATGGAGGGACTGCGGCGGTTGGGCGCGGGGTAAGCTTGCGGCCCCTGATCCTCCCCCGCCAGGGGGAGGTGGCTGGCCCTAGCCAGACGGAGGGGGAGGTAAGCGATCACCTAAGTTCCGTGTCCTCCCCCTCCGTCACCTTCGGTGCCACCTCCCCCTTGCGGGGGTGGATCGTCAGTAGAGTTACAGCACCCCGCTGCCACCCGTGGCCGCGAACGCGCTACCACTCGTAAAGCTCGTCCCCGTCTCCGCCAGCGTCACGAACAGCGACGCCAGTTCGGCGGGTTGGCCCGCGCGGCCGAGCGGGGTCTTCTGGCCGAACTCCCCCATCGTGCCTGGCAACTGGCCGCCCGCGACCTGGAGCGGCGTCCAGACCGGGCCCGGCGCGACCATGTTGACGCGGATTCCCTTCTTGCCGAGCTGCTTCGCCAGCCCCTTGGTGAAGATCAGGATCGCGCCCTTGGTGGTCGCATAGTCGAGCAGTTCCTCGCCCGGATCGACCGAGTTGACCGAGCCGGTGTTGATGATCGAGGCGCCCGGCTTCATCAGCGGGATCGCCGCCTTGCAGAGGTGGAACATCGCATAGACGTTGGTCTTCATCGTCCGGTCGAACTGCTCGAAGCTGATCTCCGCGATCGACGCCTTCGACTGCTGGTACGCGGCGTTGTTGACGAGGATGTCGAGCCCGCCGAGTTCACGCGCGGCGCGCGCGATCAGGTCGTTGCAAAATTTCGCGTCGGTCAGGTCGCCGGGGATCAGCACGACTTTCCGGCCCTCGGCGCGGAGCAGCTTCGCCACATCCTGCGCATCGGGCTCCTCGGTCGGGTAATAGTTGATTGCGACATCCGCACCTTCGCGCGAGAACGCGATGACCGCCGCGCGGCCTATCCCGGAATCACCACCGGTGACCAGCGCCTTGCGACCCGCCAAGCGTCCGGAGCCGCGATAGCTCGCCTCACCGCAATCCGGAACGGGACGCATATCGCGCTGAAGTGCTGGCCATTTCTGGCGCTGTTCGGGGAAGGGCGTGGAAACGAAGCGCGTCTGCGGATCGGCGAGTGGCGCCTGCCCCTGCGCAAAGGCGGGCGCGGCGGCGGCGGCGAGGCTGGTGACGGCGGCGCCCTTGAACAGGTCGCGTCGATTGGTGTCAGTCATGATGGCGTGTCCCGGAAGATTGTCTTGCGATGTCAGCGCTTAAGTCGGGTGAATGTTCACGCCATGTTGATCCAGGTCTTGTCGAAAGGCGGCGCCCTCCCCTAACCCGGCGCGATGCTGTTCGATCTTCCTGCGACCGAAACCGATGCCGCCGCCGAGCTGGAGACGCTCGCCGCGCAGATCGCGTATCACAACGCCCGCTATCATACCGACGACGCGCCCGAGATCAGCGATGCCGAGTATGACGCGCTGGTCCGGCGCAACGCGGCGATCGAGGCGGCGTTTCCGGCGGCGGTGCGCCCGGATTCGCCGAGCCGGACGGTGGGTGCGGCGCCTGCCGGGCATCTCGCCAAGGTCGCGCATGCGAAGGCGATGATGAGCCTCGACAATGCGTTTGCGGACGAGGAGGTCGAGGAGTTCGTCGCGCGGGTGCGCCGGTTCCTGAAACTGGCGGAGGACGCGCCGGTTGCGCTGACCGCGGAGCCGAAGATCGACGGGCTGTCGTGTTCGCTGCGGTATGAAGAGGGGCGCCTCGTGCAGGCGTTGACGCGGGGCGATGGCCAAGTCGGTGAGGACGTGACGGCGAACGTCCGTACGATCGGCGACATCCCCCAGACCTTGTTCCCCCGCGAAGGCGGGGGCCCAGACTGGACCCCCGCCTTCGCGGGGGAACAAACTTCTGAGGAAGCCGGGAGAATCCCCGCGATCTTCGAGGTTCGCGGCGAGGTGTACATGGCGAAGGACGACTTCGCGGCGTTGAACGCCCGCCTGCTCGCCGAGGCGGAGGTAACCGGCAAGGAGGCGCGGCAGTTCGCAAACCCGCGCAATGCCGCCGCCGGATCGCTGCGCCAGAAGGATGCGAGCGTGACCGCCAGTCGGACGCTCCGGTTCCTCGCGCATGGCTGGGGCGAGGCCAGCGTCGTGCCGGGCAAAACGCAGGCCGAGGTCGTCGACACCTTGCGCAGTTGGGGCTTCCCGATCGCCGAAGGCTTCGCGCGGGTCGAAGGCACGGCGGCGGCACTCGATGTGTACCGGCGGATCGAAGCCGAGCGCGCCGACCTGCCGTTCGATATCGACGGCGTGGTCTACAAGGTCGACCGACTCGACTGGCAGGCACGACTGGGCCAAGTCGCCAAGGCGCCGCGTTGGGCGATCGCGCACAAATTTCCCGCCGAACGCGCGCAGACGGTGCTGGAGAAGATCGACATCCAGGTCGGGCGGACCGGGGCGATGACCCCCGTCGCGCGGCTGTCGCCCGTCACCGTCGGCGGCGTGGTCGTAACCAACGCGACGCTGCACAACGCCGACGAGATCGAGCGGCTCGGCGTGCGGCCGGGCGACCGCGTTCTCGTCCAGCGCGCCGGGGACGTGATCCCGCAAATCGTCGAGAACCTCACCCCGGACGCCGAGCGCGACGCTTGGATCTTCCCCCACACCTGCCCCGAATGCGCGTCGGCCGCCGAGCGCGAGGAGGGCGAGGTCGTCTATCGCTGCACCGGCGGGCTGATCTGCCCGGCGCAGCGGGTCGAGCGGCTGATCCACTTCGCCTCGCGCCACGCGTTCGACATCGGCGGGCTCGGCCAGACGCTGATCGAGGCGTTCTTCCGCGACGGGCTGATCGAGTCGCCCGCCGACATCTTCCGGCTGACCGAGGAGCAGCTCGCCGCGCGGAAGAAGGACGGGCGCGTGTGGGCGGCGAAGGTGATCGCGGCGATCGAGACCAAGCGGACCATCCCGCTCGACCGGTTCCTGTTCTCGCTCGGCATCCGCCACGTCGGCGAGATCACCGCGCGTGACCTTGCGCGACGCTATGTGTCGGCCAAGGCGCTGGGCTCGGTGTTGCGTCACGCGGTGTTCCTGCGCAGTCGGATCGAACCCGTGATCGGCGAACCCGAGCGCAAATTCGTGCTTCGTCGCGACAAGCTCCTGGTCGGTGCTATCGAGACTGCGGGGATCGGCCCCGAAGTCGCCAGCGCCATCGTCGGCTTCTGCGCCGAACCGCATAACCGCCGAGTCGTGTTCGACCTGTTGCGCGAAGTGACGCCCGCGGACGTCGTCCACGAGACCCGCGAATCGCCGGTGACCGGACGGATCCTCGTCTTCACCGGCAGCCTCGAAACGCTCAGCCGCGACGAGGCCAAGGCGCAGGCGGAGGCTTTGGGCGCGCGCGTCGCCGCGTCGGTATCGAGCAAGACCGGGCTCGTCATCGCCGGCCCCGGCGCCGGCTCGAAACTGAAGAAAGCCACCGAACTCGGGATCCGGGTGATCACCGAGGCCGAGTGGGCCGAGATCGTCGCCGCGAGCTGAGGCGGTTTGGGTGGGGCCGGATGGCATCGGTTCCATCGGGTCCGAAACGGTTTGGCTGCGTGGCTTTTTTGCAACGCGGCATGACCGAGTGTGTCTGTGACACTTCCGGACTCGCCAATGTCACATATCCGAAATATTCCCCGTGCAGGGCCGGATTAACACGACATGAAGTCGCGAAATCAGAGCCGCGGCTCAAAAGGGGTAATTACTGATGCGGAACAACCTTTTCCTGGGTGTGGCAGTCGTTGCGCTCGTCGCACCTGCCGCCGCCATGGCACAGGATACCACGGCGACGATTCGCGGTTCGGTGCAGTCCGCCGGCGCGCCCGTCAACGGCGCCACCGTCGTCATCACCAACGTTCCATCGGGTACGCGGTCGACCGCGACGACCGATGCCAGCGGGACGTTCGTCGTCACCGGCCTGCGCTCGGGCGGTCCGTTCACCGTCGACGTCACGTCGGCGCAGGGCAGCACCAGCGTCACCGACATCTTCACCGTCGTCGGCCAGCCCTTCGACCTGCCGATCGAACTCGCGGCAGGCGGCGACGCCACCAGCGACGAGATCGTCGTCACCGCATCGTCGATCCTCGGCGCCGGCACGTCGTCGGACGGCCCGCAGACGGTGCTCAGCGCGCGCGACATCAGCAAGGTCGCATCGGTCAACCGCGACATCCGCGACATCCAGCGCCGTGACCCCTTCGCCACGCTCGACCTGTCGAACAGCCGCGCCGTGTCGTTCGCCGGCAGCAACCCGCGCTTCAACCGCTTCTCGATCAACGGCGTGTCGGTCAGCGACAATTTCGGCCTGAATCCCGACGCCAGCCCGACCGCGCGCGGCCCGATCCCCTTCGACGCCATCGCGCAGGTCTCGGTCTCGATCGCACCGTATGATTTCCGCCAGGGCAATTTCCAGGGCGGCGCGATCGACGCGACGCTCGCCTCGGGCACCAATGATTTTCACGGCACCGGCTTCTATTCGCAGAACACCGATGGCCTGTACGGCGAGAAGATCGGGTCGTTCACGCGTCCTGCGACGAGCTTCAAATCCGAAACCTACGGTGCGACGCTGTCGGGCCCGATCATCAAGGACAAGCTGTTCTTCATGGTCTCTGCCGAGCGCAACACCGAAGCGCGCCCGCTGACGGTCGCTTCGCCGGCGCAGGTGCCATTCGGCCAGGGCAGCTTCCTGACAACGGCACAGGTCGACAACGTCGCCAACATCGCCCAGTCGGTCTATGGCTATGACGCGGGCGAGATCCTGTCGATTGCGCGGCAGAAGGACGAGAAGATCGTCGGCAAGCTCGACTGGAACATCACCGATGGCCAGAAGCTCGCACTGTCCTACGTCAACGCGTTCGACTCGTTCGTCGTCAGCGGCAGCAACTCGCAGTCGGTCACGACACCGGGCTTCTCGCTCGACTCGAACGGCTATGAACTCGGCGAATTGCTCCGCGCCGGTATCGCGCAGCTGAACTCGGATTGGTCCGACACGTTCTCGACCGAAGTCCGCGGTACATACAAGAAGTACACCCGCACGCGCGATCCGCTGCGCGGCAATGATTTTGCACAGTTCCGTGTCTGCCTCGACCCAACCTCAGTCGGCACTGGCGGCCAGGCCCAGTCGTGCAGCACCGGCACCCCGGTCATCGCCTTCGGACCGGATGCCTCGAGCCAGTCGAACACCTTCGCGACCGAAACATTCGGTGGGTCGGCGTTGGCCAATGTCACGGTCGGCGACCACAGCATTCGCCTGCTCGGCGAATTCTCGCGCGTGACGATCAAGAACCTCTTCCTGCAGAATTCCGCCGGCGCGTATTATTTCGACTCGCTTGCCGATTTCCAGGCCCGTCGCGCGAACCAGGTCGTCTATCAGGACGCCGTGTCGCTCAACACCGACGATGCCGCAGCGGACTTCGGGTATCAGCAGTACACCTTCGGCGTGCAGGACAATTGGCGCGTCAGCGATACGCTGAACCTGACCTATGGCGCGCGCTACGACCTGTACGACATGCAGAGCCGCATCCCGTATAACGCCAACTTCCAGAACCGCGTCGGTTTTGCGAACACCAAAAACTTCAAGGGCCTGGGCGCGTTCCAGCCGCGTATCAGCTTCGACTTCAAGCCGCCGATCTCGCGTCTGAAGCTGCGTGGCGGTGCCGGCATCTTCGCAGGCGGCGCACCTGACGTGTACCTGTCGAACAGCTTCTCGAACACCGGCATCGTGACCAACTCCGTGACCGTCAACCGGACCCTGAGCGGCGCGTCGGCCTACAACCAGCCGGTCGCTGTAGGTGATGCCGCGCTCAACAACGTCAACGGCAGCGCAATTCCGACGGCGCTCGCGAATTATCTGTCGACCAACGTTGGTTCGCTTAGCACGGCCCCGGTCAATGCGATCGACCCGAGCTTCGATATTCCTTCAACGCTGAAGGCGACGTTCTCCGCAGATTATGATCTGTTCGGAATCGAGTTCGGCGCAGACTATATCTACTCGAAGGTCATCCAGCAGGTTCAGTTCAGCGACGCCCGCTCAGTGGTGATCGGCCGCCTGCCCGATGGCCGTCCACGGTATGGCGCGCGGACCAACGCCGGCGGGATCAGCGTCGTCGATCCGAACACGGATATCGTGCTGGGGAACACCAGCCGCGGCCGCGGTCATGTGTGGGACGTTCGTGCCTCCAAGACCTTCGACTGGGGCCTGTCGCTTGGCGGCAGTTACACTTGGCAGGACGTGAAGGACGCGACGCCGGCCACGTCGTCGACCGCACTGTCCAACTATGGCAATGCGGCGATGCTCGATCCGAACTTCGCGGCATATGGCCGGTCGAACGACGAGACCCGCTGGGCGTTCAAGTATAACATCGGCTTCGATCACGCGTTCTTTGGCGACTATCGTACCGCGATCCAGCTATTCGGCGAGACGCGTGCAGGTCGCAACTACAGCTTCACGATGATCGATCAGACCGGTGGCACCAGCACGCGGAGCGCAGTGTTCGGCACGTTGTCGAACAACGGTCGCTATCTGCTGTACGTGCCGACCGGCGCAAGCGATCCGATCGTCAGCTATGACAGCGAAGCAACGCGGACTTCGCTCGAGGGTCTGATCAATAGCACCGAACTGAAGGATTATCGCGGCAAGATCGCGAACCGCAACATCGCACGTAGCCGCGCCTTCACGCGTATCGATCTTCATCTCGAACAGCAGGTTCCGACCTTTCTCGGCGGATCGCGCGTGACGATCTTCGGGGATATCGAGAACCTTCCGAACCTGCTCAACAGCAAATGGGGTGGTCTGCGCCAGCTCGGCTTCCCATCGACCGCTTCGGTGGTGCAGGTGCAGTGCCTTGCTGCTGCAACGCCGACCGGGACCACGGGTGTTGCCGCCACCAATGCCGGTCAGGCATGTGCGCAGTATCGCTACTCGTCGTTCCGCGAACCGAGCACCGCAGTTTCGCCGGTGTTCAACGGTTCGCTCTACCTGATCCGTATCGGCGCACGCTTCACGTTCTAAGCATCACGCCAGCCATCGGGTCGATCCGGGCCGCCGTTCCTTTCGGGGAGCGGCGGCCTTTTTCGTTCGAGACCGCGTCCTGTCCGTAACGCTCGCTTTTGCGCACATCGCCGCCCGCGTGTAAGACCGCAGGCCGATGGCTCACTCTCCTGCCCCGCTCCCCGGCCAAACCCGGCGCCTGCCCTTCACCGCGCGACCGTTCTTCGAGAACAAGGCGCGCGCGTTCTGGATCCTGCAGGCGGTCGGGTGGAGCGGATACCTGCTGTTGCGCGGGGTGGTGTCGATCTCGAACGGGCTGTCGCTCGACGGGGTGATCCCGGTGATCGTCGAGGCGATCGTCGGCTATTGCATCACGCTGCTGCTCTCGACGATGTACGGCCAGTATCGCCAGATGAACCGGCTGGTCGGGATCTTCCTGACGATCGCGACCCTCGCCGCAGCGACGTTCCTGTACGCGGTGCTCGACGCGTTCACCTTCTCGTTCATCGCGACCGCGACGCCAGGGGTTACACTGACGCGATTGCTCGGCTCGGTGTATGTCACCTTCACGGTGCTGTTCGGCTGGTCGGCGCTGTATTTCGGAATCAACTTCTACCTGATCGTCGAGCAACAGATCGACCAGATGGAGCATCTCGAGAACCAGGCGTCGTCGGCGCAGCTGGCGATGCTGCGCTATCAGCTTAACCCGCATTTCCTGTTCAACACGTTGAACTCGATCTCGACGCTGGTGCTGCTGAAACAGACCGAACGGGCGAATGCGATGCTGAGCCGGCTGTCGTCGTTCCTGCGCTATACGCTGGCCAACGAGCCGACCGCGCACGTTACCGTCGCGCAGGAGGTGGACCAGCTGAAGCTATATCTGGAGATCGAGAAGATGCGCTTCGAAGATCGGATGCGACCCAAATTCGACATCGATCCGCGCGCCGAACGCGCCCGGCTGCCCTCGCTGCTGCTGCAACCTTTGGTCGAAAACGCGATCAAATACGCCGTCACCCCGCAGGAAGAAGGCGCCGATATCTGCGTCGAAGTGCGGCTCGCCGGGGAACGCGTGCAGATCGCCGTATCCGATACCGGTCCGGGCTTGATCGAGGGGCGGATCGGGTCAAGCCATTCGACAGGCGTCGGGCTCGCTAATATTAGAGACAGGTTGGCTCAGGCATATGGGCCCGACCATCGTTTCGAAACGCGCTCCACGCCCGCTGGCGGATTCTCGGTCGAGATCGAGATTCCGTATCAGCTTGAAGACGTGAACAGAGAGGCCGCATGACCATCCGTACCATTCTCGTCGACGACGAGCCGCTGGCGATCCAGGGGCTGGAACTCCGACTCCAGGCCCATGAAGACGTCGAGATCATCGAAAAATGCTCGAACGGTCGCGAGGCCATTCGCGCGATCAAGACGCACAAGCCCGACCTCGTCTTCCTCGACATCCAGATGCCGGGCTTCGACGGGTTCTCCGTCGTGCAAGGGTTGATGGAGGTCGAGCCGCCGCTGTTCGTGTTCGTCACCGCCTATTCGGACCACGCCTTGCGGGCGTTCGAGGCGCAGGCGGTCGATTATCTGATGAAGCCGGTCGAGGAATCGCGGCTGGCCGATACTATCGAGCGGGTTCGGCAGCGACTGTCCGAAAAGCGCGGGGTCGAGGAGGTCGATCGGTTGCGCGAAGTGCTCGCCGATGTCGCGCCGGATGCGGCGGCGGACATGCCGGACGGCGATGCGGTGTCGGCGAACCGGTTCGAAAAGCTCATCAACATCAAGGATCGCGGGCAGATCTTCCGCGTCGATGTCGACACGATCGAGCGGATCGACGCGGCCGGCGATTACATGTGCATCTATACCGGCGACAACACGCTGATCCTGCGTGAGACTATGAAGGATCTGGAGAAGCGGTTGGATCCAAGGCGGTTCCAGCGCGTGCATCGGTCGACGATCGTGAACCTTGACCTGGTGAAGCAGGTCAAGCCGCATACCAATGGCGAATGCTTCCTGGTGCTGAACTCGGGCGCGAGCGTGAAGGTTTCGCGGTCGTATCGCGATGTGGTGGCGCGCTTCGTTCACTGAGGCTGACGCTTCCCGATCTCAAGCGCGCGACAAGTTAGGGCCACCCGTCATCCCGGCGAAAGCCGGGACCTCGCCGTTCCAAGGGTGCCCTTGCCGTACGAGGTCCCGACTTTCGTCGGGATGACGGGGGTCCGCTTCGTTAGTGAGCGCACCCCATTAACCAGTCCCTAAACCCCTCGGCCTAGACCGGGGGGATGAAGACGTCGGGTTACGGCCTTTATCCGCATGCGTTGATTAGCCTGCCTGCGTTGGTGATGGCGACGTCGTGCGTGCCAGCGGATCGACCCGCGGCAATTGCGCGGGTCCAGCCCGAGCGGAACTCCCGCGCGCTACTGAGCCGGATGGCGTTGCATGTGCCGGACGACATCTCGGCGAAGATTGCAACGGCTGCGCCTGATGCATCGTTTGCGGCAGCGGCTCCTTCGGTTGCACCGCCCTTTCTAACCTCACAGTCGGTCGATGACGCGAGCCGTGCGGCCGACTGCCTGACCGCCGCCGTGTATTACGAGGCACGGTCGCAATCGGAGGATGGCCAGCGGGCGGTGGCGCAGGTGGTGCTGAACCGGGTGCGTGACCGGGCTTTTCCGAACAGTGTCTGCGGAGTCGTGTATCAGGGCGCGGAGCGGCGGACCGGGTGCCAGTTCAGTTTCACGTGCGATGGCTCGATGAACCGGCCGCGGGAATTGGGGGCTTGGGATCGCGCGCGTACGGTTGCGGCGGCGGCGCTTGGGGGGAGCGTGTACGCGCCTGTCGGAGCGGCGACGTCGTTTCATACGACGAGCATTTTGCCGTGGTGGGCGTCGAGCCTGGCGCGGATTACGACCGTCGGGGCGCATGTGTTTTATCGCTGGCAGAGGGCGCTGGAGCGGGCGCTGACGTTTCGGCAGGCTTATGCCGGGGTGGAGCCTGGGGTTCGGGGTGTTGGTTTGCCGAGCGGTGGTGGCGTGGCGGTGGCCGCGGCGCAGGTTGCTGACGTTTCGGTGCATTATGGGAATCGCGATGACGTTGCGGACTCGGGTGCGGTGCCGGCTGATGTGCTGCACGGGGTGACGGTGCACCGGGGGGTGCCGCGTTCTGGCTCGACCATGCCGGGTGCTGTGGTTGTGCAGACGAGGTTGGTTTCTGGAGTACGGGTTCATGTCGGGGGGCGGGCTGCTGTGATGCTCGGCAACGGTGAAAGCGCCGACGCGGTCGTTTCGGACGAAACCTGACCTACCCACAGCACCACCCCGGCGGAGGCCGGGGCCCAATTAGAAAGGTGGTCGTAACGGGGCGCCGTCCATCGGTAACGACGTTCCCCAATTGGGCCCCGGCCTCCCGCCGGGGTGGTGGCATATATTACCGACGGATCCGCGCTCGATCCTCCCCCGCAAGGGGGAGGTGGCTGGCGCTTGCCAGACGGAGGGGGAGGTTAGAGACGGCCGCTGTTCCGTATCCTCCCCCTCCGTCGCCTTCGGCGCCACCTCCCCCTAGCGGGGGAGGATTCAGAAAGAACGTCGGATCCGGGATCAGCCCTCGATCGACCTGCATACGCGCCCTTCCCCTCCCCTCGCAAAACCATGCTGCATCTGCTAACGGCTCGCCCATGCTGAACCTGAACAATATCACGGTGCGCCTGGGCGGACGCGTTATCCTCGATGGCGCCACCGCCGCGTTGCCGCCGGGCTCGCGCGTCGGGCTGATCGGGCGCAACGGTGCGGGCAAGTCGACGATGGTGCGCGTGATCGCAGGCCAGCTCGAGCCCGACGACGGGTCCGCCGACATGCCCAAGGGCGCGCGCATCGGCTACCTCGCGCAGGAGGCCCCGCACGGCGTGAAGACGCCGTTCGAGACCGTACTCGAAGCCGATCTGGAGCGCGCCGCGCTGATGATCGAAAGCGAGACGAGCGAGGATCCCGACCGGCTCGGCGACGTGTACGAGCGGCTGATCGCGATCGACGCCTATACCGCGCCCGCGCGCGCCGCGCAGATCCTGCTCGGCCTCGGGTTCGACGAGGACATGCAGGCGCGCACGCTCGACAGCTTCTCGGGTGGCTGGAAGATGCGCGTCGCGCTTGCCGCTCTGCTGTTCTCGCAGCCGGACCTGCTGCTGCTCGACGAGCCTTCGAACCATCTCGATCTCGAAGCGGTGATGTGGCTGGAGGACTTCCTCAAGGGCTACAAGGCGACGATCGTGGTGGTCAGCCACGAGCGCGATTTCCTCAACAACGTGGTCGATCACATCCTGCATCTGCAGGGCGGCAAGATCACGCTGTATCCGGGCGGCTACGACGCGTTCGAGCGGCAGCGCGCCGAGCGGCTGGCGCAGATCGAGGCGGCGCGCGCCAACCAGGCGGTGCAGCGCGAGAAGCTGCAGGAATATATCGCCAAGAATTCCGCGCGCGCCTCGACCGCCAAGCAGGCGCAGTCGCGGCAGAAGATGCTGTCGAAGATGCAGCCGATCGCCGAGAGCTACAATGATCCGACGCTGTCGTTCGGCTTCCCGAATCCGACCG
Source organism: Sphingomonas fucosidasi (assembly GCF_036663855.1). Classification (NCBI taxonomy): domain Bacteria; kingdom Pseudomonadati; phylum Pseudomonadota; class Alphaproteobacteria; order Sphingomonadales; family Sphingomonadaceae; genus Sphingomonas; species Sphingomonas fucosidasi. Next base: position 145,344 of record NZ_JAXOJR010000005.1, read on the forward strand.
AACTGCGGCCGCCATTGATCACGCTCGACATGGCGACGGTCGGTTATGCCGACGTGCCGATCCTGAAGCGGCTCAACATGCGGCTCGATCCCGACGACCGGGTCGCGCTGCTCGGGCGCAACGGCAACGGCAAGACCACGCTCGCGCGGCTGCTGGCGGCGCAGTTGACGCCGATGGACGGCGAGATGTCGTCGTCGGGCAAGATGAAGGTCGGGTATTTCACCCAGTATCAGGTCGAGGAACTCGATCCGACCGATTCGCCGATCGAGCATATGTCGCATCTGATGAAGGGCGCGACGCCGGCCGCGGTGCGCGCGCAATTGGGACGGTTCGGCTTCTCGGGCGACAAGGCGACGACCCGGGTCGGCAAGCTGTCGGGTGGCGAGCGCGCGCGTCTGGCGCTGGCGCTGATCACGCGCGATGCGCCGCATCTGCTGATCCTCGATGAGCCTACCAACCATCTGGACGTCGATGCGCGCGAGGCGCTGGTGCAGGCGCTCAACGCGTACACCGGCGCCGTCGTGCTGGTCAGCCATGACCGGCATATGCTGGAGCTTACCGCCGATCGGCTGGTGCTGGTTGACGACGGGACGGCGAAGGAATTCGACGGCAGCCTCGACGATTATATCGCGTTCGTCTTGAAGGGCGATGGCGGCAAGGGCGATGCTGCGTCGAAGGCCGACAAGAAGGCGGGGAAGAAGGCTGCGGCCGAGGCGAAGAGCAATGACGCCGCTCTGCGGAAAGCTCTGCGCGAGATCGAGGAGCAGACCGCGAAGTTCACCAAGGAGCGCAATGCTCTGGACCGCGCGATGGTCGATCCGGCTAATGCTGAACCGCGGTTCTCGCGGATGTCGATGGGGGATCTGAGCAAGCGTCGCGCCGAGGTGCATGCGAAGCTCGAGGCTAGCGAGGCCAAGTGGCTGGAGGCTAGCGAGGCGCTGGAGGGCGTGGAGGCTTAAGCCACGTCTAAGCCTGGGCTCCCCCCGCCCCCGTTATCCCAGCGAAAGCTGGGATCTCCCCGTTCGGAGTCGCGCCGTCCGCCAACCGGGATACCCCAGCTTTCGCTGGGGTGACGGAATTTGGCTGCGGTGACTGCTTGGGAGGCTGGCTCAGCCCTCGTCTTCGTCCGTCGCCGCCGGACGCTCGAACCAGGCCTCAACCGGCCCAACCAGCTTGAGCGTCAGGGGATTGCCGTTGCGATCCACCTTCTTGCCGAGCGCGACTCGAATCCAGCCTTCCGAGATGCAATATTCCTCGACGTCGTGGCGGACCTTGTCCTTGAACCGGATGCCGATGCCGCGCTCGAGCAGCTCCTGCTGGAAGAACGGGCTGCGCTGGTTGATCGAGAGGCGATCGGGGGGCGTGTCGCCGGTTGCGGCCGGGGTGGCGGCGGCTTCGGTCTCGGGCGTGTTGGGCGTGTCGGTCATGGTCGCGCGTCTAGCGGCAAGCGCCCGCCCCGCGCCAGAAAAAAGGCACCTGACGCAAAAGACGCGCCGGGAATCCTCCCGACGCCTCCCTGCGATCGCTCGATCGGATCAGCTGCAGACCTGCACCGACACCCGGTCGCCGTAATAGGGGTCGACCCGCCACTCGTTCCAGCACCGCGGACGATAATCCTCGCGGTAGTAGGTACGGACCGGCGGGTTGTAATAGGCTACCGGCGGCGGCGCGTAATAGCCACCATTGTAATAACCGCGGTCGTAATAGCGGTTGCGGTTCTTGCTGCTGGCGATCGCTGCGCCGACGCCCAGGCCCAAGATACCGCCGAGTACGGCTGCGCCGGCTGCGTTACCGCCGCCACGATGACCGTGCCAGCCGCGACCATAGCCGCCGCGACCCCAACGCTGTGCATCGGCCGGTACCGCGGCTGTCAGCGCGGTCGCTGCAAGGGCTACCCCCAAACCTGCCTTCTTCAAAAATCCGTTCATCTTCCGAACTCCGTTACTGATTACGCCCGGTCCGCCTGGGACAAACGCATAAGTGTCCGACCGTGTTTCAGCCTCTAGGCGATTCGGCCTGAACTGGTTCGGAACGGGTTGTTAACCCACGGTATAGCTGGGGGAGAGGGTCCCGGGCGGGGACTCAGGCGCGTGCACCCGGTTGGGTATTGTTCACGAATATCGGCTAGAGTTGTGGGATGCGCAAAACCATGACGACGCGAGCGATCGCTTTTGCCGTTCTTGGCGGAAGTGCGGTGCTGATCGGCGGGCTGGCCTTGTCGGGATCGCCGGTGATGGTGCGCGCGACGGAAGCGCCTGTGCAGGTGGTCAAGGCGCAGGTCGCGCCGCCTGCCCCTAAACCTTCGACTGTCTTCGCCCCTGTCATCGCCGCCGCGGCGGAGCCGGACGAGGGGTATGTCGTGAAGCGGGTGCTGGATGTGCCCGAGCCGCTGCGCCACGGCGCCTATTACTGGGATACGGAAGGCGTGCCCGAGGGGCCGATCGTAATCACCGTCGATCTGGTCGCGCAGACCTTGTCGATTTTTCGCGCCGGGTACGAGATCGGGACGGCTGCGGTGATCTATGGCGCGGACGAGAAACCGACGCCGCTGGGGGTGTTCAAGATCACCCAAAAGGACGCGCATCATGTGTCGAACCTCTACGGCGCGCCGATGCCGTACATGCTGCGGCTTACCAATGACGGGATTTCGATCCATGGCAGCGCGTTGATGGAGGGGAAATATGCCACGCATGGTTGTGTCGGGGTGCCGACCGCGTTTGCCAAGCTGATCTTCGGGCAGGTGAAGCTCGGCGACCGCGTGATCGTGACGAGCGGCGAGAGGTTGTCGCGCGGCGGGCGGATCACTGCTGCTTGAGGCGGGCGAACCGTAATCGGTCTACCTTGTAAGCAACTAACACCCAAACTCGTTGTATTGCCATTCGCTCTTAACGGTTGAGCGAATATCCTCCTGCCATGGCAAAACGGGGCGGGCGAAACAGGCTCAAGGCATGACGACGACGATCGATATCTGGTCGCCGACGACGTCTGGAGAAACATTCGACAAGGCGGCGCTGATAGAACGCGCACTCGCGCTGGCGGGAATGGGTGCCTGGAGCTGTGACCTGGCGGATTCGTCGCTATTGTGGACCGCAGGGATCTACGACCTCTTCGGGCTGCCCGCGGACAAGCGGGTCGATCGGCGCGAGACCGTCTCTATGTACGCCGAGGAATCACGCGAGACGATGGAACGGGCACGCGCTCAGGCGATTGCGGATGCCGGGACGAGCGGGGACGCCAAGCGGGGCCGGTTTTCGGTCGATGCGGAAATCGTCCGGACCGATGGCACGCGGCGGTGGATGCGGCTGACCGGCAACGTCGTCGTCGAAGGCGGGCGGGCGCGTCGGCTTTATGGACTCAAGCAGGACATCACCGAGGAGAAGCTGCGCTGGGAGGCGATGCGGCAGCTTGCCGAGCATGACGCGCTGACCGGGCTTGCGAGCCGCGCGGTGTTCCAGAGCCGTTTCCTTGATGCGCCCGCGGGCGGGTCCGGATTCGTGCCGCTGGGGGCGCTGATCCTGTTCGACGTGGATGGCTTCAAGCAGGTCAACGACCGATTTGGGCATGCCGCCGGCGATGCGTGCCTGCGGGTGGTGGCGGAACGGCTGGCGGCGGGGTTTCCCGATGCGCCGATGATCGCGCGGATCGGTGGCGACGAGTTCGCGGTGCTGGTCGGCGCGGAAACGCTGGGCGCGGCGCTCGAACTGCGACTCGCTGCGGCACTGGCCGATCTGCGGATGCCGATCGCGTGGGCGGGCGAGATTCTGCGGGTTGGTGCGTCGGCGGGGATCGCGGCGGCGGGCGATGCTTACGCCTATGATGCGGAGGCGATGTTCGCGGTGGCGGATGCGGCGCTGTACGCGGCGAAGACGGCGGGGCGGAACACGTTCCGGGTCGGGGCACCGGGTGGCGGGGTTAAGCGGGTGATGCGGCTGATCGGGTGACTTTGCGATCCTCCCCCGTCAGGGGGAGGTGGCACCGAAGGTGACGGAGGGGGAGGATACGGAACAGACGTATCCCTTACCGCCCCCTCCGACTGGCAAGCGCCAGCCACCCCCCCTGGCGGGGGAGGATCGAAGGAGGCCCCCTTCGCCTAGGTTTCAGCACAAACAAAAAGGGCCGGAGGTTTCCCCCCGACCCTTCTGCATTTCTGGCCCAGCGCGCCGCGGCAAAGCCGCGTCGTCGGACCTCGCCTGAGCGAGACCGGCCGAGCTTGTAAGCTTGGCCGGCTTCGCCGTGTCAGGCTTACGCGCTCTGCTTAGCCCGGCTAGCCCGCTTGCGCTCGTTCGCATCCAGGAAGCGCTTGCGCAGGCGGATCGACTTCGGCGTGACTTCGACCATCTCGTCGTCGTCGATGTAGGCGATCGCCTGCTCCAGCGTCGCACGCTTCGGCGGGGACAGGCGGACTTGGTCGTCCTTGCCGCCCGAGGCGCGGAAGTTTGTCAGCGCCTTGGTCTTCATCGGGTTGACCTCGAGGTCGTCCGGCTTGGCGTTCTCGCCGACGATCATGCCCTCATAGAGTGCCTCGCCGTGGCCCACGAACAGGATGCCGCGCTCTTCGAGCGGACCCAGTGCGTAGTTGTTCGCCTCGCCCGAACCGTTCGAGATCAGCACGCCGTTCTTGCGGCCTTCGATCTGGCCCTTGTGCGGACCATACTTCTCGAACAGCCGGTTCATGATCCCCGTGCCGCGCGTGTCGGACAGGAACTCACCATGATAGCCGATCATCCCGCGGCTCGGCGCCGAGAAGGTGATGCGGGTCTTGCCACCGGTCGACGGACGCATGTCGGTCATCTCGGCCTTACGGATGTTCATCTTCTCGACGACGGTGCCCGAATGCTCCTCGTCGACGTCGATGATGACGGTCTCGTACGGCTCGGTCTTCTTGCCGTCCTCGTCCTCGCCGAACAGCACGCGCGGACGCGAGATGCCGAGCTCGAAGCCTTCGCGGCGCATCGTCTCGATCAGCACGCCCAGCTGAAGCTCGCCACGACCGGCGACTTCGAAGCTGTCCTTGTCGGCCGCCTCGGTCACCTTCACGGCGACGTTCGACTCGGCTTCGCGGAACAGGCGCTCGCGGATCATGCGCGACGTCACCTTGGTGCCCTCGCGGCCCGCCATCGGCGAATCGTTCACGGCAAAACGCATCGACAGCGTGGGGGGATCGATCGGCTGCGCGTGCAGCGGTTCGGTCACCGTGATGTCGGCGATCGTGTCGGCGACCGTGGCCACCGAAAGCCCTGCGAGCGAGATGATGTCGCCGGCCTTGGCTTCGTCGACCGGCACGCGGTCGAGACCGCGGAACGACATGATCTTGGACGCACGACCCGTCTCGATGATCTTGCCGTCATTATCGAGCGCGTGAATCGCCTGGTTGGTCTTCACGGTACCCGAATTGACGCGACCGGTGAGGACGCGGCCGAGGAACGGATCGCGGTCGAGCAGCGTGACGAGGAAGGTGAACGGCACGCCGGCGACTTCCACGGCGGGAGGCGGCACGTGCTTCACGATCGTCTCGAACATCGGGATCAGCGTGCCTTCGCGCGCGTCCATGTCGGTCGAGGCATAGCCGTTGCGGCCCGATGCGTAGAGCACGGGGAAATCGAGCTGGTCGTCGTTCGCGTCGAGCGACACGAAGAGGTCGAACACTTCGTCGAGCACTTCCTGGATGCGCGCGTCGTTACGATCGACCTTGTTGACGACGACGATCGGCTTCAGGCCGAGTGCCAGCGCCTTGCCGGTGACGAACTTGGTCTGCGGCATCGCGCCTTCCGACGAATCGACCAGCAGGACGACGCCGTCGACCATCGACAGGATGCGCTCGACTTCGCCGCCGAAATCGGCGTGGCCGGGCGTGTCGACGATGTTGATGCGGATGCTCTCGGACTCGCCGGGAGGGGTCCAGTCGACCGAGGTCGGCTTGGCGAGAATGGTGATGCCACGCTCTTTTTCGAGGTCGTTCGAATCCATTGCGCGCTCTTCGACGCGCTGGTTGTCGCGGAAGGTGCCGGACTGGCGGAAGAGCTGGTCGACCAGCGTCGTCTTGCCGTGATCGACGTGCGCAATGATCGCCACGTTGCGGAGGCTCATGAATGTATTCTCTTGAAACGAGGAACGGGGTTGGCGCGCGCCATAGCGTAATTGTTGCGCCGCGGGAAGAGTGGGTGGTGTTCGGGTCCTCCGCACCCCTCCCGTCATCCTGACGAAAGTCAGGACCCAGGGTAACAGAACGCAGCGTTTCTTGGCCCTGGCTCCTGACTTTCGTCAGGATGACGGAGCGTTTGCGGTCATCGGCGCCTGTATGGTCCGGCGGCGAGAATGACCCGAGGATCGCGGACCGCCAGCATCGCTCTCAATGCGGCGTGTTTGTCGGGCGCGGCGGCGTAATAACGCTGCCAGATCCGCAGGCCCATCCAATAGCCGAGTTCGGGTGGCCAGCCTGTGGGCGGCGTGGAGTAGTTGCCGATCCAACGCGCATAGGCCTTGGCTTCGGGCGAGCCTTCCTCGGGGTCGTCTTGGTCGGTGAGCTTGCGAGTGAGCGCGATGTCGGCCTGCATCTGGCGCCAGAGTTCCGCCTCGCGCGGGGCGGCCCAGGCAGCGCGCGCGGCGTCCGGTTCCTCGCCGGTGACGAGTTGCGCGATGAAGTCGGCCGCGCCCTCGACGAGGATCGCGGTTAGCAACGGGTCGCGGGCGAGCGTCATGCCGGCGTCCTGCTGGAAGGAATGTACCGTCTCGTGTGCGAAGAAATGGCGCAGCGTCTGGCGGAGTTTCTCGGGCGTGGGCGACATGCGGCAGAGCACTTCGAGGCCGAGGACCTGCGCGCCGGGACCTGCAGTGCCGCCGGAATTGCCCGCGCCGAAGACTATATAGACTTGGGGCAGCTTCACGTCGGGGAGCGCGCCGTGGAGGCCGAGATAGATCGCGCGGAGATCGTCGGTGGCTGCCTTGGCGGCGGGGAGACAGGTCTTGATCGCCTGTGCGTAGCGGGTCGGGTTGGCGGCGATCGCGCGCGCGAGCGTGTCGGCGTCGACGATCCGGCCGGGGGTGAAGACGCCGATCCCGAAGCTGCCCTTGTCGAGATAGTCGCGTTTCAGTTGTGCGGCGGTGGGTTTGCCTTTGGTCTTGGCATAGAGGCCGGCGAAGCGGTCGGCGTCCTCGGTGTGGATCGTGGCGGTTAGCGGGTCCGCTGGCGGGGGATGATTCGTGGCGGCCGCGGGGAGGAGGGCGAGCGCGAGGATCAGCGGGCGGAGCATGGTGTAGAGTATCGCGTGTTTGCCGGGACGCCAGAGGGGATATCGCAATCCTCCCCCGCAAGGGGGAGGTGTCGCCGAAGGTGACGGAGGGGGAGGACACTGAGCAGGCGTGGTGGCTTGCCTCCCCCTCCGTCAGGCGAAAGCCTGCCACCTCCCCTTGCGGGGGAGGATCGTGAGGTGGCGGCGACCTGCAACGCTCCGCAATCCATTTTATTCACCCCGGTGGAGGCCGGGGCCCAGTTGGGAAGGTGGCAATAACGACGTGCCGCCGTCCGTTAGCAACGTCCCCCAATTGGACCCCGGCCTTCGCCGGGGTGGTGCACACCCTTGCAAGTCATCCCCGCGGAGGCGGGGACCCATATTCTCAGGAGGCTGGCGACTTTATCTCTCGGCTTGCCAGTAGGGATTCCCGCCTGCGCAGGGAGGACTAGGGCGGTGTCAGAATCCCTCGAGCACGATCTTCCCCTTGGCCGTATGGGTCTCGATCCGCTCGTGCGCCCGCCGCAAATTCACCGCATCGATCTTCCCGAAATTCTCCGCAAGCGTCGTCCGGATCGTCCCCGCATCGACCAACGCCGCGACCTCGTCGAGCAACCTGCCCTGCTCGCCCATATCCGCGGTCTGGAACAGCGAGCGCGTGTACATCAGCTCCCAGTGGACCGAGATCGACTTCTGTTTCAGCGGCGCGATGTCGAGCGTCTTGGGATCGTCGATCAGCGCCAGGCGGCCCTGCGGCGCGAGCAGCGTGGCGATCTCGGTAATGTGCTCGTCGGTATGCGTCGTCGAGAACACATACGCCGGCGCGCCAAGCCCGAGCGCATCGACCTGCTCAGCGAGCGGCTTGCGGTGGTCGATCACGTGATGCGCGCCGAAATCCTCAACCCAGCCGCGCGTCTCGTCGCGCGACGCGGTGGCGATCACGGTCAGGTCAGTGAGCTGCCGCGCGAGCTGGATCGTGATCGATCCTACCCCGCCGGCACCGCCGATGATCAGGATCGCGTTGGCCGCACCGGGCACGGGTTTGCGCACGTCGAGGCGGTCGAACAGCGTCTCCCACGCGGTGATCGAGGTCAGCGGGAGCGCCGCCGCCTGCGCCCAATCGAGCGACTGCGGCTTGTGGCCGACGATCCGTTCGTCGACGAGGTGGTATTCGGCATTGGTGCCGGGCCGGTCGATCGCGCCGGCGTAGAACACCGCATCGCCGACCGCGAACTTGGTCACGTCGGGGCCGACCACGACGACGACGCCCGCCGCGTCCCAGCCGAGCACCTGCGGCTTGCCGTCGGGATCGGCGCGGTTCTGGCGGATCTTGGTGTCGACCGGGTTGACCGACACCGCCTTCACCTGGACGAGCAGGTCGCGGCCGGTCGCTTCGGGCTTGGCGATGTCGAGATCGACGAGCGACTGCGGATCGTCGATCGGAAGCGACTGGGTGTAGCCGATGGCGCGCATGCTGGAACTCCTGTGATGTCGGCCCCAAGCTGTCGACGCCGTCCCTTGGTTTCAAGGCGCGGTTGGCAAGAGCAGTGTGCTATCTATATATGCCACTTGAACGCGGGACGGGTTGCAGCCACCATGTCCCATCGAACGGAGATAACGCATGGCGACGACACCCGAAACGCTGAACGAAGAGCCGGGCCTGGTGCTGACCCCGCCCGATCCGGTGCCGACCGTGGCCGCCTCAAAGGCCGCCGGGCTGGTACCGGTCGACGCCAGCGTGAAGTCGCAGCTCGAGGAGCGCGTGTCGGGGTTCGTCACCGATCTCGTCGCGCAGGACGTCAATTCGCCGGAGTTCGGCAAGCGGGTCGATGCGATCACCGCGATGGGCGCGAAGGAAATCCGCGAGGCCGCCGGCCAGTCGAACCGCTTCCTCGATCGCCCGGTCAAGGCGATGGATCAGGAGACCGGCGTCGGCAAGGATCTCGCCGAGCTGCGCCGCGTCGTCGAGGATCTCGATCCCGGCAAGAAGGGCAACCTCACCGCGCCGCAGAAGCTGTTCGGGATCATCCCGTTCGGTGGCAAGATGCGCAATTATTTCGACGGCTATAAGTCGTCGCAGACGCACATCGCGCAGATCCTGAAGAGCCTCGGCTCGGGCAAGGACGAGCTGCTGATGGATAATGCCGCGATCGATACCGAGCGTGCCAATCTGTGGGCGGCGATGGGTCGGCTGGAGCAGATGATCCATCTGTCGAAGACGATGGACGCCAAGCTTGAGGATGTCGCGGGCGAGCTCGACCACAGCGATCCCGCCAAGGCCAAGGCGATCCGCGAGACCGCGCTCTTCTACACGCGCCAGCGGACGCAGGACCTGCTGACGCAGATGGCGGTCACCGTGCAGGGCTATCTCGCGCTCGATCTGGTCAAGAAGAACAATGTCGAGCTGGTGAAGGGCGTCGATCGCGCCTCGACCACGACCGTCTCGGCGCTGCGCACCGCGGTGACGGTGGCGCAGGCGCTGACCAACCAGAAGCTGGTGCTGGAGCAGATCACCGCGCTCAACACGACGACCGCGAACATCATCGATTCGACCGGCAAGCTGCTCAAATCGCAGACCGCGCAGATCCACGAGCAGGCCGCGTCGGCGACGATCCCGCTGGAGACGCTGCAACGCGCGTTCCAGAATATCTACGACACGATGGACGCGATCGACGTGTTCAAGCTGAAGGCGCTTGATTCGATGAAAGTGACGGTCGGCGCGTTGTCGAACGAGGTCGACAAATCGCGCGGGTATATCGCGCGTGCTGAAGGGGCCACCCAAGGCCAGCTCGGCGGACCTTCCGCCAGCCCGTTCAAGCTGGAGGCGATGTAACCCTCGTGAGCGAAGTCGACGACGCCATCGCCAGCGCCCGCGCCTCCTGGTCGCGCATTTCCGACGACCGGACGGGCACCGTCATCGCACGCGTGCCATCGCGGGGCCGGGCAAGGCAGACGCAGGCGATCGGCAAGCGGCTGACCCGGATCGCGGTCGCCGACGTGGCGATCCTGATCGCGGCGATGGTGATCGGCTGGATCGTGCCGCTCGGGATAGGTGGCGCGATGCTGGTGATGGCACTGCTGGTCGCCGCCACGGTGCTATTCGCGGTCTGGCCAGCGGAACGCGCACCGACACCCGAGCGCCTCGCCGCAGTCGACATCCGCGCCCTCCCCGCGCAGACCGAACGCTGGCTGGAGGCACAGCGCCCCGCCCTCCCCGCGCCGGCGATGACTTTGGTCGACAAGATCGGCCTGCGCCTCGAAACGCTGACGCCGCAACTCGCGACGCTCGACGCAAACACGCAGGAAGCGGTCGACGTGCGCAAACTGATCGGCGAACAATTGCCCGCCTTCGTCAAGGATTACGAAAAGGTCCCGGCATCGCTGCGCACTACGCCACGCAACGGCCGCACGCCCGACGCCGAACTGGTCGACGGGCTGAAACTGATCGAACAGGAAATCGGCGAAATGACCGCGCGCCTGGCACAGAGCGATCTCGACAATCTGTCGACGCGAGGGCGCTTCCTGGAGATGAAGTACAAGGAGTGAGCCGGTGAAACGCACCCGGCTCAGCGTCTGCCGCCGCAAGGCGCGCTTCGTGTCGGCGGCTGATGCGCTGGTGGTGGCGGGAGTCGGACGCGTACCGCTCAAAGTGTATCGGTGCGACCGTTGTGGCCAGTTTCATTTGACCAGCAGGACAAAGGGCAAAGGCGTTGGATCGCGAGAACATTAGTTTTCGTACAATGACGGCTATCTGCGCTGTCGTCGGCGCCGCCTAGGGCGGACGTTGCTTCAGATGTGATGCTGCGACCGTAATGTGGGCCGGGAGCTGCCGGGCAGCTTTGGGACTCGACCGGGCGAAAGCAGACGCCGGTTCGGGTGGGCTGATTGATGCTTCTAGCCTAGGTCACCCTTTTTGTCGCATCGGGATCGCGAACGGCGCTGAAAAGCTTCCAGCAAAAGATGGTTTCGGCACCGCAGGAGCAATGCGAGCGTGCTATCTCGTTCACTCTCATTTTATCGAGGGGCGCCTTCGGGAACCGGCGTTCCTCGCCGCACTTACAGGTTAAATAGACCGCCCGGACCCCGAAATTGATGTTGTCGCCCTCGATTTCGACCTCGTAGCTTTCGTTGCAGGCTGGGTTGATGCAATGGACGACCTTGCCGGCCGACAGCTGCTCGGAGCGGCGCTTGACGAGTTGACCGCATTCGCAGGTGAACGAGACACCAGGACCGAAGCCGTTCGAAGTCATGGTTCCGGTCGCAATCCGTTCGAGCTCGATCAGCGCCTGCTCGACCTTGGTGCGGATCGCGCCGGCGCTGCCAAATTGCGTAACACCGACATCGCTCGATTTTGGCAACGAGACATGCAGCGCGGTATTCGAAAGGGCATTCCAGAGCTTGGCGAGGCGCGCGCCATTGAAGCCCTGCTGCGTTCCGACCGGAACATAATCCTTTTTCGTCAGGTCTTCGCCTTCCACGGCGGGCTGGGTGCTGATGCTTAGCGTGTAGGTGGAGGCGACATGCGGATCGACATCCTCTGTGAGGAGCTTGATCACGAGATGCGGCTGCCAGCGGCGAACCTCCTCGTGCGATATATAGTCGTGCGCTCGCGCCAGCCGGTCATAGCAGATACGCTCGATGGCAAGGCGGCACTCGAGCGCGGCATAGGTCAGCGAGCGGTCCGACCCGTCAGCCAGATGCCGTTTGATGGTGTCGATTGTGTCGTGAAAGTCGATCATGGCCTCGTAACATAGACGCGCACCCTACACGAGCACCAGCTACCGCGCCTTGGAACCGAGTTAGTCTTTGCGCTCGTAAGCGGGCTTTCGGCAATCCTCCCAATTCCGTCATCCTGACGAAAGTCAGGATCCAGAGTTTCGGACGGCACCGCTCGTTGCTCTGGATCCCGGATCAAGTCCGGGATGACGCGCGGGAGGGGCACATCATATTATTCTTCATCCCTGCCATTTTGCTTCCGCCCAATCGTAGACATTCGCCTAGGAAGCCTCGCATCAGGCATGACAGCGCCCATCGACTGCGGCCGGACCTTCATCGGTCCTGTAATCGCAGGAATAATTCTGATCGTCCTCTTTCGCGGCTATGTGCTCTTCGCGTGGCTAGCAGACGACGTTTGACGTCCGCTTTCCTTCCCAATGATCGTCGTCACCCCAGCACTGTGCGCGCCCGGTGCGCTAACCGCTCGACGGCTGCGGCATGAATTCCCGGGATGCAGGCCAGCACCCCAAACGCCTGCGGCCGTGGTTTGTTGAACACCAGCGGCGCGCCCAGCGCGTCGCTCACCGTCGCCCCCGCCTCGCTCGCGACCAGCACGGCCGCGGCGATGTCCCATTCGTTGCCCCAACGGAGGGTGGCGACGAGGTCCGCTTCGTCGGCGGCGACCATGGCGATGCGGAGTGCGATCGAGTTGGGTTTGTGGACCATGACGAGGTCGCGGTCGGCTTTGGGGAGGGCGTCGACGGGGGTGCGGCTGCCGGCGAATTCGGTGCGGGTGCCGGTCTGGAGCGCCACGCCGTTGCGGGTGGCGCCCTGTCCGACCACGGCGCGCCAGTGCTCGTCGCGCGTGGGGGCGTCGAGGATGCCGATCACCGGGCGGCCGCGGTCGACCAGCGCGATCGAAACGCACCAGCCGGGCCGCGCGCGGATATAGTCGCGCGTGCCGTCGATCGGGTCGACCACCCAGAGCAGGTCGTGCGCGAGGCGGTCGCCGTTGTCGGCGGTTTCCTCGGACAGCCAGCCGGCTTCGGGCAGCAGGGTCGACAGGCGGGACTTGAGCATCCGGTCGATCGCGATGTCGAGCTCGCAGACCGGGCTACCGGGGGTCTTTTCCCAGCGCTGGAAATCGGTGTCGAAGCGGTCGTGCGCCATCGCGCCGGCCTCCATGGCGATCTTCGCGACGGCGTCGGCCATCGCGCGCAGCCATTCCGGCGACCGTTCCGGCCCGCGGCGGCGCGGATCAGCCACTCGCCACCGTCATGCCCTCCACGCGCAGGGTCGGCACGTTGACGCCGTAGCGGAATTCGAGATCGTTGGCGGGCGTCATCGCGAGGAACATGTCCTTGACGTTGCCCGCGATCGTGAACTCCGCGACCGGCGTGGTGATCTGGCCGTTCTCTATTCTGAAGCCGGCGGCGCCGCGGCTGTAGTCGCCGGTCACGCCGTTCGCGCCGCCGCCCATCAGTTCGGTAACGTAGACGCCCGATGCGATGTCGGCGATCAGCGTTTCGAGCGGGACATGGCCCGGCTCCATGAACACGTTGCTGGTCGCCACGCCGGGGCCGCCGCCGACCCCGCGGGCGGCGTGGCCGGTGGGTTCGAGGCCAAGCTGGCGTGCCGAGGCGGAGTCGAGCAGCCAGCGTTCGAGCATGCCGTTCTCGATGATCTCGCTCGGCGAGACTGGAAGGCCCTCGCCGTCGAACGGGCGCGAGCGCAGGCCGTGCGGGCGGTGCGGATCGTCGCGGATCGTGATGCCGTGCGCGAACACCTGGCTGCCGAGCGAATCGAGCAGGAAGCTGGTCTTTCGCGTGATCGCCTGGCCGGAGATCGCGCCGAGCATATGGCCGACCAGCGATCCGCCGACGCGGCGATCGTAGACGATCGTGGTGGGGCCGCTGACGAGGCGACCAGGATTCAGGCGTGCGACGGCCTGTTCGCCGGCGCGGCGGCCGATCGCGTCGGGCGCTTCGAGATGCGCACGGAGACGGGCGCTGCTGTGCGCGTAATCGCGCTGCATACCGCCGCCCTCTCCTGCCAGGACGCTGGCCGACACGCCGTAGCCGGTCGCGGCATAGGCGCCGGCGAAACCGTGGCTGGTGGCGAGCGCCCAGACGCTGCGCGAGGCGCTGGCGCCGCCGCCTTCGCTGTTCGAGACGCCTGGGACGGCGCGGGCGGCGTCTTCGGCTTCGAGGGCGGCGTCGCGGAGTTGCTCGGGACTGGCTTCGCCGCCGTCGTCCAGACCGAGCATCGGGACGATGCCGTGGAGCAGGCGATCGGCGGGGGCTAGGCCGGCCCAGGGGTCCTCGGGGGCTTCACGCGCCATTGCCACCGCGCGCTCGACGAGTGCGTCCATCGCGGCGGTCGACAGGTCGGAGGTGGAGACGCTCGCGGAGCGCTGGCCGACGAACACGCGAAGGCCCAAATCCTCGCTTTCGGAACGGCCGATGTCCTCGAGTTTGCCGAGGCGGATCGACACGTCGAGCGCGGCGTCGGCGGCGAAGACCGCGTCGGCGGCGTCGGCGCCCGCCGCCCTCGCGCGCTGGACGATGTCGTGGGCGCGGTCGCGGGCTTGGTCTGGGGTCAGCATAGCAGCGACTTAAGGATGCAGGCTCGTGCCGACAACCACGCAGGCGAGGAACATGAGCAGTCCGGCGAAGCGGTTCGCGCGGAAGCGGGCGAGTGCTGCGGTGCCGGCGCCGTCGTGCGTGTCGGGTTTTAGGGTGACGACCTGCCAGGCTAGGTGAAGCGCGACGGGGACGAGTGCGGCGATCGCGAGCGGATCGGGGCGGACTTGCCAGAACGCTGCGGCCCATAGAGCGACGGCGGTAACGTAGAAGGCACCGACGCCGGCCTTTACGTGGCTGCCCATGCGGAGGGCAGACGAGCGGATGCCTATCATCGCGTCGTCCTCGCGGTCCTGTAGCGCGTAGATCGTGTCGTAGCCGATCACCCACGCGATCGAGCCGGCATAGAGCCGCCACATCGGCGTATCGAGCGCGCCGGCGATGTCGCTCCAGCCGACCAACAATGCCCAGGAGAAGACGATGCCGAGCCATGCCTGCGGCCACCAGGTGATGCGCTTCATGAAGGGGTAGGCGGCGACCGGCGCGAGGCTGGCGAGCGCGACGATCGCGGCGAAGAAGGTGAGTTGCAGGAGAACTACAAAGCCGATCAGGCAGAGCGCAACGAGCCAGATCCAGGCGAGCTTGATCGAGACGAGGCCGCTGGGAATCGGGCGTGCGCGGGTGCGGGCGACCTGCGCGTCAAGGTCTCGGTCGACGATGTCGTTGAACACGCACCCTGCGCCGCGCATCGCAATGCTGCCGAGGAGGAGCCAGAGGATCAGGTCCCAGCGCTGCACCGCGCCACCGGCCAGCGCGACGCCCCACGCACCGGGCCAAAACAGCAGCCACCAACCGATCGGGCGGTCGAAACGCGCGAGCAGCGCGAGGCCGCGGAGAGTGGGCGGGAGACGACCGACCAGCCCTCGGTGTTCGCTGTCGGGGACGATTTCCGCGTGGCTCGGCTTGGTCTGCATGGCGGAGGCGTAGGAAGACGGGGTTTGGCGCGCAAGTCTTTGCCGGCTAGGGTCGGCGGAGTGGCGCGTTCGGACCCTCTCGCATGATCGGCCTTTCGGTCGCGGTCGGCCGCTTCGTCGAGGCGTTGTTCTGGGGTATTTTCCGCGTCGCGGGGGCGGTTGCCGGGGTGTTGATCCTCGGCGTCGTGGTTTTGGTTGTTGCGTGGGTGGTGGCGCGGAAGATGTGGGTGCGGCGCAAACGCTGAACGCCGCTTCCCGGAGAGGCCCCTCCTAAAATCCTCCCGGGCACGGGGAGGGGGACCGTTCGCCATCGGCGAAGGGTGGAGGGGGATCACCGCGAGCGTTCCGCTGGTAGCGGAGAGCCTCGCAAGTGCCGCTTCTGTTAACGCCCCGGACGCCGCCGTTAACTTCGCGGAAGCCCCCCTCCACCAGCTGCGCTGGTCCCCCTCCCCGTGCCGGGGAGGATTTGCTAGAGGCGAGTTATGCCCGCAACCCCCGCCTGGCCGCCGCAATCCACGCCGCGCCTTTTCGTCGATCGCCTCCTCGCGCACGGCCCGCTCCACATCGACGGCCCCGCCGCGCATTATCTCGCAGGCGTGATGCGTATGAAGATCGGCGATCCGGTGAAGCTGTTCGACGATCGCACCGGCGAATGGCTCGGCGTCGCGTCGAGCGTCGGCAAGCGCGACCTCGTGCTCGACGTCACCGAATTGCTGCGACCGCGCGAGGACGTGCCTGATCTATGGCTGTGCGCTGCACCGCTCAAGAAGAGCCGGGTCGACTGGATGGCGGAGAAGGCGTGCGAGCTCGGCGTCGCGCGCCTGCAGCCCGTCGTCACGCGCCGCACCATCGTCGACAAGCCCAATACCGAGCGGCTGCGCACGCAGATGATCGAGGCGGCCGAGCAATGCGGGCGCACCGCGCTGCCCGAGGTGACCGAACCGGTGAAGTTTGCCGCATTGCTCCGCGACTGGCCTGAAGACCGCGCGCTGTTCTTCGCCGACGAGACCGGCGGCGTGCCCGCTCTGGAGGCGATGCGCACGCGGCCCGGCCCGGCGGCGATCCTGATCGGGCCTGAGGGTGGCTTCGATGCCGACGAGCGCGAGGCGATCCGCGCGCATCCGCAAGCGGTTGGAATCGGGCTCGGGCCGCGCATCCTGCGAGCGGAAACCGCGGCGGGCGCTGCGGTCGCGTTGTGGATGGCGGCGGCGGGCGACTGGCGCGGCAACGAGGCGGGTGGCGGGGACAGATAAGGGGGCGGGATAACGGGCTGCGGCGCAATACCTACCGATTGGTCCGAATCCCCTCTAGCGGGCACGTTCATCGCCGCGTAAGGCGCGGCGATGACGACGATTCCAGCTCCGAAAAAGTTCAGCCCGACGATCGAGTCGCGCGACCAGTTGATCGCTAGCTTCGCGGGCGGCGAGAAGCCGAAGGATGCGTGGCGGATCGGCACCGAGCATGAGAAGTTCGTCTATGCGAACGGCGATCACCATGCGCCTTCGTATGACGAGCCGAGCGGCATCCGCGCGCTGCTCGGCGAGCTGGAGCAATATGGCTGGAAGCCGGTCATGGAGGGCGGCAACGCGATCGCCATGTCGGGTCCCGACGGCAGCATCAGCCTGGAGCCCGCGGGCCAATTCGAACTCTCCGGCGCGCCGCTCGATAGCCTGCACGAGACGTGTGCCGAAACCGGGCGTCACCTGGAACAGGTGAAGGCTGCGGGCGAGAAGCTCGGGATCGGTTTCCTCGGGCTCGGCATGTGGCCGGACAAGACGCGGGCCGAACTGCCGATCATGCCCAAGGGGCGCTATGCGATCATGCTGCGGCACATGCCGCGCGTCGGCAGCATGGGCCTCGACATGATGCTGCGGACCTGCACGATCCAGGTGAACCTGGATTACGCGTCCGAGGCGGACATGGTGAAGAAATTCCGCGTCGGCCTCGCGCTCCAGCCGCTCGCCACCGCGCTGTTCGCGAACTCGCCGTTCACGGAAGGGCGGCCCAACGGCATGCTGTCGTATCGCAGCCATATCTGGTCGGACACCGATCCGCACCGCACCGGCATGCTGCCGTTCGTGTTCGAGGATGGCTTCGGGTACGAGCGCTACGCCGAGTACGCGCTCGATGTGCCGATGTACTTCGTCTACCGCGACGGTAAATATATCGACGCCGCTGGCCTCTCGTTCCGCGACTTCCTGAAGGGCGAATTGTCGGTGTTGCCGGGGGAAAAGCCGACGCTCGACGACTGGACCGATCATCTCTCGACCGCGTTCCCCGAGGTTCGGTTGAAGACGTTCCTCGAGATGCGCGGTGCCGATGGCGGGCCGTGGAACCGGATCTGTGCGCTGCCGGCCTTGTGGGTCGGGCTGCTGTACGATCAGGGTGCGCTCGATGCGGCGTGGGATCTGGTCAAGGACTGGACGATCGACGAGCGTCAGGCGCTGCGCGATGCGGTGCCGAAGCTGGGGCTGGACGCGCCGATCGCGGGCGGCGGCAAGCTGCGCGACATCGCGGGCCAAGCGCTCGACATTGCCGGGGCCGGGCTGACGGCGCGGGCGCGGTTCAACCGGGCTGGCGACAACGAAAGCGGCTTCCTCGATCCGCTGCGTGAGATCGTTCGCAGCGGCAAGGTGCCGGCGGAGGTGTTGCTTGAGAAGTATCACGGGGCCTGGGGTGGCGACGTCTCGAAGGTGTACGACGAATCGAGCTTCTAACTCGCTTGTCGCTTCGGGCGTGCGGTAGCCGACCACCTCATCCGTCATCCTGACGAAAGTCAGGATCCAGCGTTACGAACGCCGCCATTCGTGGCTCTGGGCCCGGACTTTCGTCAGGGTGACGGCTTGGATGTGGTCGCCTCCCCTTGCCCCCGCAGCTTCGCGAAGAAGCGCGGCACTAGGCCGTTGCGGGACATCCAGTCGAAATAGACGCGGTAGTCCGGGTCGAGCTTCAGGTGTCGCTCCTCTGTCTTGGCGCGCCAGTAATACACGCCACTGACCGCTGCCATCAGCAGCGTCGCGCGCGCCGCGTCGACCATGCTGCCGAACGTCAGGACCGGGATCGTCGAGATCCACCAGAACAGGTTCTTTGACAGATAGGCCGGATGACGCGAGATCGCATACGGCCCGTGTGTCAGGATGCCGCGGTTGGTGAGGTTCGAAAAGCGGAGGCCGAACGCCATTGTCGCCCACGCATAGATCGCGGTCAGTCCGACCAGCACCGCACCGATCAGGGTCAGCAGGATTGGATGGCCCTGAAACCAGTAGGCCCAGTCCGACGTGCCGGGATGGTAATCGAGCGGGCCGCCCGTGGTCATGAGAATGAACGGCGGATAGCACATCAGCGCGGGCATCCACGCCGCCGCGAACGGATTGGCGCTGCGGATGTGTGAATCGAGGGGGCGGAAGGTGAGAAGATAGCCGACCGTTGCGAACGCCACGTCGATCAGGAACATCAGCGTCACCAGCCAACTCGCCAACGCGACCGGATCGCGGAGCACGGATGCGACATCGCCGCGGACGAAGTCGCCGAACCCCGGCGGGACGATCGCGAGCATGAAGGCGAGGAAGAAGGTCTTCACGCCCCACGCGCGCAGATGGCCATAGATCGCCTCATGGTCGACGCCCGCCTGCCCCGTCATCCAAGCCCCGAGATGCCACGCGCCGTCACGCGGCTCGACCAGATAGCGGTCGATCCAGAGCACGTATGGGATGGAGGCGACGAACAGGATCGGTGCGGCATTGGTGAAGCACCACATCGCGAACGCGAAATTGCCCTGCCAGTAGAAACGTCCGGCGCCATAAATCACCGCGATCGCTGCCCAAGTTGCCCATAGCCCGGCCAGCTTGGTCAAACTGAGGTCCAACGTATCACGCCAGGGGTTGCCCGCAGACCAGTCGATACCAGTACTTGTGCTCAGATGGACTTTATCGACGAGCAGCGACCAGACGATCATCGGTGCGCCGCACGCGGCGACGTTGATCAGCGCCGAATAGGGCCCGTCCATGCCGAAATGCCGCGCGATGCCGATCCAGGCGAGCACGCCGGCGAGCCCGGCCAAGCCGGCGCCGTGGCTGACCGCCGACTTCGGTCGGGGATCAGTCGTGGCAGGAACGGCAATCGCTGGGTCGTGATCCATGCCGGCGGCCTAGCGCAATAAGGTAATGAAGGCATGAAGCATGTTTGGGTGCGACCACACGGACGCTTGCGCAGTGCGCTCTGCGACGCTAGTTCCACCGCTCGCTCAAGCGTGCCGGGCGGGTATAGTACAATGGTAGTACAGCAGCCTTCCAAGCTGAATACACGGGTTCGATTCCCGTTACCCGCTCCAATTAGTCCCGTTCGCGACACCCCATACGGAAAATCTTCACGGCGTCGTCAGGCGGCTCAACAACGTCGCCATGCGCCGCTGACCCGACACCGTCAGCTGTACGTGCGAACGGCGACCGTCGCGTTCGTCGCGCGTGCGTTCGACCAGTCCGGCGTCCTGCAGGATCGATAGATAGCGCAACGCGGTGGCGGAAGGCGACCGGGCACCGATACAGACCGCCGATACGCTGAGCCGGCGCCCCTCGTGATCCGAGATGAACAAGTCGAGCAGGATGTCCCAGGCGGGTTCGGAAAAGAGCGTTCCGCCAAGAAGCGTATCCCGCAACTGGCGCACTTCGTACAGGCGCCGCGCGACCTGCACGAGTATTGCCTGCGACGGTAGCGTAGGATGCCCGACGTTCCGCGGCAGTGAGATCGGCATAGCGACGATCTGGCTCCCCGGTGGGGCGATGAGCGGCGCCAGCACCGGCGCGGTGGAGAGTGCGTGGTTCATGAGCCTCTTTTCCGAAAAGCGATTAGCCGAGCGTCGGGTCCTGCCGACTCCAGTCGAGATCCCAGCCGCGCGCCCGGATCCGTTGCGAATGCCTGAGCGTGCCGATCACGAGCACCAGGACGATGGGATAACTCCACGCGGCCGCGAGCACGGCATAGACGAGCCGAATGACGTCGGGACTGACCGCCTTTGCCAGATGCGCGCCTGATCCCAACGCATGCAGCGCCGTCACCCAGGCCGGCCAAAACCGATCGGCATGCAACGTGATCGCGATCATCGTCGCCAACAACAGCAGATCGACGATCATCACGCCGATTTCCAACCCCGAGAAGAGCGAGGGAATATCCCGTTGGAGGATACCGGTCGACGCTGCCGCTATAAGCAACGCCAAGCCGGTCAGCCGTTCCGGCGCTCCCCCACGCCACAGCGCGTAGCCGGACGCGGCCAGTTGAATTGCATAAAACGCCCAGACTCGATCCAACGCATAGCTCCCAAACCGGCGAGGTTGGACCGAAACCGGTCGTTCAGGCGACTGCTGCCAAGCGGGGTGGAGCGTCGCCCAGCGAAATTCCGCCAAGCACACCCTCGTTGGGCGGACATTCCGCCGTATCGCCATAGCCGTAGAACTGGCCCAGCCCGATGTCGTGACGGACATCGATCAGCGCCCGGTGCGCTTCGACGAAGCGCTGACGCGCATTGATCATATCGAACGATGCCTGCGAGACCATTTGCAACGCCGCCGTGCCCGTCCCCACCGGAAGGTTGGCGGCTACACGCTGCTGTAACAGCGTCGACACGCATGATGCCGCCAACATAGCCGCCTGGTCGACCGCAGCCTCCGCCTTCAAGAATATCGTCGTCACCGCATTGGTGGCGTCGCGTCGCTGTCTCAGCATCGAAACTCTCCCCGTTGGCGCCGGCGTTACGGCACCGTGCATGGGAGCCGTGTTCCCCCGGTTCGCTCGCAACAGGCTGGTCAGCGTCATTGCCATGTTCACGATCGCCATCGACGTGACAGCGATCAGGCCCATGAGTCCGATCAGTCTGACGAGCCGGTCGCCGACCGAAACCCGGTTGCGCGCCTCTCCCATCGAACCACTGCCCTGGGACAGTCCCAGGAAGCGGCGAACAAGCCCCCACGGCCCGGTCGCCGCACTGTCTGCCCGGACAATTGGGGGATTGGGAATGTCGAATGGTTCGGATGGGAGACGTTCGTATGCCGCGGGCGGCGCATCGGAACGGCCTGCACCGCCGTCTCGCCGACCGCCTGGTCCCGGTCTTGCCCCCCCCCAGCCAGCCGCCCCGCCGGCTCCCCCGTCGGCTGTCCCGTCAAATGTCACCGGGCTACCGTGCTCATGCTGCTGAAGACGGCGCGCAGCCTCGAACCGAGTGCCAACGCCAAGAACCTGGACCGCACGCTCGATCCGCTTGTCGATCGCCGAAGGCGACACGTTGAACCGTGCCGCGATCTCCTTCGAATTGTGATGCGTCAGCACCAGTCGCAGGCAGGCGCGCTGGGCCTCGGTCAACTGCTCGATGCGTTCTGCGGTCATGGCGCGATGGTAGCGCGAACTCGCCTGGGTTGCACCTTTCACTTGCATCAAGATGCACGCTCTGCGGGACGATCGCGCAGGGTGCTGAGATTGGAGGAAAGTCCCGGTGCCAGACAGCCAGATCGCGCTCGATGTGGGAACAAACTGACCGGACTATGGCTCGCGTCGCCCAGCGCGATCGCCTGGAAGCCGGCGTTCGCATGTGATGGCGTGGCTCTTGGGACATCCTATCGCGCCGCTGGCGACACTCCCTGCAGCCCTTGAGAAAGTCCGATAAAGAAATGGCAGGCGTTAGTCCCGGGCGAAGATTTCGGCGTGCGGGATGGTGAGATCGAGTGACGGCAAAAGGACATCGGCACGGTCCGGAAGCCAGTCGTCGGTCCAGCCGCCGCTCGGCGTGCGCCGGACGAGGCGGATGCGTTCGTCGGTCGGGTCGACCAGTACGATCTCGCGAGTGCCGTCGAGCTGGCGGTACTCCTCGAGCTTGACCTTCTGGTCGTAGGAGGAGGTTGACGGCGAAAGCACTTCGAACACGACCTGTGGGTCGCCGAGAAGCTTCTTGCGGTCGTTGCCAGGGGCCGAAGGGTTGTTGCAGTAGATGCTGAGGTCGGGAAATCGTATCGACCGCTCGCCGGTGCGGGTGGCGAAGTTGGAGCCGTAGGGGCGGCAGCCGGTGCCACGGAGCTTGGGGTGGAAATATGCCAGAAGATTGGCGGCAATACGGGCGTGAACCTCGTTTCCACCCGCCATGATGTAGATCAGTCCGTCTTCGAGCTCGGCCTTCGCGCCGCCGAAATCCATGTCGAGGAATTCATCGACTTCGACTCGGCGATAGGCGGGATCTAGACGGACTGCAGCCATGGGTGGCAGGGTATACCCTTCGGGCGGACAAACAAAGGACCGGGGATTGCTCCCCGGCCCTTTGCTTTGGTCGTCTGTTTGGAACGGAGGACCGGTGAAGCCGGCCCTTTTCGTCGGACGGGACTGGTGGCTTCGCCGCCAGCCCGCCGGCCGTTCTGATCTTGTGTCCGGGCCAGCCTTCGCTGGCCCGGTCCAAGATCAGAAGTCCATGCCGCCCATGCCGCCCATGCCGCCGCCGCCCATGGGCATGGCGGGCTTGTCTTCGGCCATTTCGCTCACGGCCGCTTCGGTCGTGATCAGGAGGCCTGCGACCGATGCTGCGTTCTGCAGCGCGGTGCGGACGACCTTGGTCGGATCGATCACGCCGGCTTCCACCAGGTTCTCGTAGGTGTCGGTCGCGGCGTTGAAGCCGATCGACGTGTCGTTGCCGTCGAGCAGCTTGCCCGAAACCACCGCACCGTCATGACCTGCGTTCTGCGCGATCTGGCGAACCAGAGCCGTCAGCGATTTCCGCACGATATCGATACCGCGCGTCTGGTCCTCGTTCGCACCGGTCAGGCCGTCGAGGGCCTTGGTCGCGTACAGCAACGCCGTACCACCACCGGGGACGATGCCCTCTTCGACGGCTGCGCGGGTTGCGTGCAGCGCGTCGTCGACGCGGTCCTTGCGCTCCTTGACCTCAACCTCGGACGAACCACCGACCTTGATGACGGCAACGCCGCCGGCAAGCTTGGCGAGACGCTCCTGAAGCTTCTCCTTGTCGTAGTCGCTGGTCGTGTTCTCGATCTGCTGGCGGATCGCTTCGGTGCGGCCCTTGATCGTGTCGTGATCGCCAGCACCGTCGACGATAACGGTGTTGTCCTTGTCGATCGTGACGCGCTTGGCGGTGCCGAGCATGCCGAGCGTGACGGTCTCGAGCTTGATGCCGAGGTCTTCCGAGATCATCTCGCCCTTGGTCAGGATCGCGATGTCCTCGAGCATCGCCTTGCGACGATCGCCGAAGCCCGGTGCCTTGACCGCTGCGACCTTCAGGCCGCCGCGCAGCTTGTTGACGACGAGCGTGGCCAGAGCCTCACCCTCGATGTCCTCGGCGATGATCAGGAGCGGACGACCCGACTGAACGACGGCTTCCAGGATCGGGAGCATCGCCTGCAGGTTCGACAGCTTCTTCTCGTGGATCAGGATGTAGGGATCCTGAAGCTCGACGGTCATCTTCTCGGGGTTGGTGATGAAGTACGGCGACAGATAGCCGCGGTCGAACTGCATGCCCTCGACGACGTCGAGCTCGAATTCGAGACCCTTCGCTTCCTCGACGGTGATCACGCCTTCCTTGCCGACCTTCTCCATGGCTTCGGCGATCTTCTCGCCGACTTCACGGTCGCCGTTTGCCGAGATGATGCCGACCTGCGCCACTTCCTTCGAACCCGAAACCGGCTTCGAGCGCGCCTTGACGTCCTCGACGACCTTGACGACGGCGAGATCGATGCCGCGCTTCAGGTCCATCGGGTTCATGCCCGCTGCAACCGACTTCATGCCCTCGCGAACGATGGCCTGTGCCAGAACCGTCGCGGTGGTCGTGCCGTCACCGGCGATGTCGTTGGTCTTCGAGGCCACTTCGCGCAGCATCTGCGCACCCATGTTCTCGAACTTGTCCTTGAGCTCGATCTCCTTGGCGACGGTGACGCCGTCCTTGGTGATGCGCGGTGCGCCGAAGCTCTTGTCGATGACGACGTTGCGGCCCTTGGGGCCCAAGGTCACCTTGACTGCGTCGGCGAGGATGTCGACGCCGCGGAGGATGCGCTCACGCGCGTCACGACCGAATTTTACGTCCTTGGAAGCCATGTCAGCTGCCCTTTCAGAATTTTTGCGTCACCCCAGCGAACGTTGGGGTCTTGCAGTAATTGGGAGACCCCAGCTTCCGCTGGGGTGACGAGAAGGTGGTTAGCCGACGATCCCAAGGATGTCGGATTCCTTCATGATCAGCAGATCCTCACCGTCGACCTTGACCTCGGTGCCCGACCACTTGCCGAACAGGATCTTGTCGCCGGTCTTGACGTCGAGCGGGGTGATCGTGCCGTTCTCGGCGCGGGTGCCGGTGCCGATGGCGACGACTTCGCCTTCCTGCGGCTTTTCCTTGGCGGTGTCGGGGATGATGATGCCGCCAGCCGTCTTCTCTTCGGCTTCGAGGCGCTTCACCAGCACGCGATCATGCAACGGACGAAAGTTCATGGGGTCCATGTCCTTTTGGGATTGTGACAGATTTCTGGCACTCAGGGGACCCGAGTGCCAACGGACGGCATATGTGCCTCGTGGTGCGGCATGTCAAAGGTTGCGCGGGTGAAAATTTTTCGGGCGGGCTTGGGTTTCGGGCGTCGTGGCTGAGGGGGGTGGCGGACCGCACTGCTAATGCAATGTCGTTCTCCTGCGCACGCAGGATGCCAGGGTTACCTAGGGCGGCGCTTGTGATCCTGGGCTCCTGCGTTCGCAGGAGAACACGGAGTGAGCGAACCTTTGCTTCTGCTCCCCTTCCGCTTGCGGGAGGGGTCGGGGGAGGGACTTTTCCGAGGCGGGGCGTTTTTGGGACGCCCCTCCCCTAACCCCTCCCGCAGGCGGGAGGGGAACTGCGTGCCGCTCGGGGTGGGCTTAGGAACTAGAACCACCCCTGTGTTGGCCTCGTAACACAGGCCATTTACGTCGGTCCGCGCATGCTCTAGCTCTCGTCCCATGACCGATACCGCAGCGCCGTCCTACGCCCCCCGCCCGTCCTACACCGACCCGACGCGGCCTCGCCGCAAATGGCGGCTGGTGCGGGGCGTGTGGAAGTTCCTCGTGGCGATCAAGGATGCGCTCGTCCTGATCGCGATGCTGTTGTTCTTCGGCCTGATTTTCGCCGCGCTCAATGCGCGGCAGAGCACCACGGCGATCAAGGACGGCGCGCTGGTGCTCGACCTCAACGGCTCGATCGTCGAGCAGCCCGAGGAGCAGGCCGCGTTCGCCGCGCTGTCGGGGCAGAACACGACTCGCCAGTTCCGCCTGCGCGACGTGGTCCGCTCGATCGACACGGCGAGAACCGATGCGCGGGTGAAGGCCGTCGTGCTCGATCTCGACAGCTTCGGTGGCGCGTATCCCGCGGCGCTGGGAGAAGTCGGCGATGCGTTGGCGCGGGTGCGCGCGAGCGGCAAGCCGGTGCTCGCCTATGCGACCGCGTACACCGATGGCGGCTACCGCCTCGCGGCCAACGCCAGCGAGGTCTGGGTCAATCCGCTGGGCGGCACGATCTTCATGGGTCCGGGCGGCAACCAGCTTTATTACAAGGGCCTGATCGACAAGCTCGGCGTCAACGCGCACGTCTACCGCGTCGGCCGCTACAAGTCGTTCGTCGAGCCCTACACGCGCGCCGACCAGAGCGAGGACGCCAAGGCGGCGAGCACCGCGCTGTACGGCACGCTGTTCTCGCAGTGGCGCGAGGCCGTCGCCAAGGCACGGCCCAAGGCGCAGATCGCGCAGTTCATGAGCGCGCCCGACAAGGTGATCATCGCCGCGAACGGCAACATCGCGCAGGCCAATCTGCGTGCCGGCATCGTCGACAAGCTCGGCGACCGGACCGCGTTCGGGCGACGCGTCGCGGAGATCGCCGGGTCCGACGACAAGAAGCCCGCGGGCAATTTCAACACGATCAAATACGATGCCTGGGTGAAAGCGAACCCGCTGCCGACCGCAGGCGACGCGATCGGCGTGCTGACGATCGCCGGCGAGATCGTCGACGGCGAGAGCGGCCCCGGCAAGGCGGCCGGCAAGACGATCGAGAAGGCGGTGCTCGACGGGCTTGCCAAGAAGGATCTGAAGGCGCTGGTCGTGCGCGTCGATTCACCGGGCGGCTCGGTGCTGGCGTCGGAGCAGATCCGGCTCGCGATCCTGGAGGCCAAGCGACAGAAGCTGCCGATCGTGGTGTCGATGGGCGGTTTGGCGGCGAGCGGTGGTTACTGGGTGTCTACGCCGGCTGACGTGATCTTCGCCGAACCGGGTACGATCACCGGCTCGATCGGGATCTTCGGCGTGATCCCGACCTTCGAGAACGCACTCGCCAAGATCGGCGTGACCAGCGACGGCGTGAAGACCACGCCGCTGTCGGGCCAGCCCGATATCGTCGGCGGCACCACGCCGATGTTCGACGCGATCGCGCAGGCGGGCATCGAGAATGGCTATCGCGAGTTCATCAGCCGCGTCGCCGCGTCGCGGAAGATGACTCCGGCGCGGGTCGACGAGATCGGCCAGGGGCGCGTTTGGGATGGCGGCACCGCGCGGCAGATCGGGCTGGTCGACCGGTTCGGGACGCTCAAGGACGCGATCGACGAGGCGGCCAAGCGTGCCAAGCTCGATCCCGCCAAGGTGCATGCCGAGTATCTGGAGAAGAAGCCGGGTTTCCTCGCGACGATCGCGCAGGATTTCGGCAACGACGGTTCGGACGACGACGCAGGGGGCGGCGATGCGTTCGCACACGTCGCCGCGGACCGCCGCCAGATGCTCGCGCGCGCAGTCGGCGACATGAAGCGGTTGGCGACCTCAGGCTCGATCCAAGCGCGCTGCCTGGAGTGTGGCGGGATGGGGCCGACGACGGCGGGCATCGGCGATGCGAAGCTGCTCGACCTGTTGCTGGCGCGGATCGGCTTCTGATGGTGGCCACTTCGGGCAATGGCGGCGGGATCGTGATCCGGGCCGCGCGGCCCGAGGATGCCGCGTCGATCGCCGCGATCTATGCGCCGCACGTGCTGGTCGGCACGGTGTCGTTCGAAACCGAGGCTCCGGATGCGCGGCAGATGCGGGCGCGGATGGCGGCGTCGGACGGGCTGTACCCGTGGCTGGTCGCGACGGTCGGGCCCGAAGGCGGCGTGCTGGCCTATGCCTATGCCGCGCCTTTCCACAAGCGCGAGGCGTACCGGTTCGCGTGCGAGACCACGGTGTATGTCGCGGATGCGGCGCAGCGCCAGGGCGCGGGGCGGCTGTTGTACGAGGCGCTGATCGACACGCTGCGGGCCCAGGGGTTCACGCAGGCGATCGGGGCGATCGCGTTGCCGAACGATTCGTCGATCAAGCTGCACGAGGCGGTCGGGTTTCGCCGCGCGGGGGTGTATCGCGAGGTCGGGTACAAGAACGGGCAGTGGATCGATGTCGGGCATTGGCAGTGCGAGCTGAACGAGCCTGCGGTGCCGCCGGTCGAGCCGAAGCGGTTTGCGGATGTGGGGGTTGTGCGCGGGTAGCGTGCTGTCGTGATTGGCGGTGCGATGCCGGTAGGGCAACCACCCCGGCGGCGGCCGGGGCCCAATTGGTGCGTCCGGAGTAACTCGGCGTAGCGCTCCGTTGGCAATGTTGCCCAATTGGGCCCCGGCCTTCGCCGGAGTGGTTTTGAGTTGGGGATGGATGTGGCGTGGGGCGCCCCTCTCGTTCTCCCGCGAAGGTGGGACCCCAGAGTCCCCGCCTTCGCGGGGACACATGCTTTTAGAGAATGCGGGGTTAGCGACGGCCGCCGTAGGACGGCAGTGCCAAATGGTAGCGTATCGCGGCGGCGCGCAGGGTGAAGCCCGCGCTGGCGGCGATCACCGCGGACCACGCGTTGGGAACGCCTAGCAGCACCAGCCCGACATAGCTTGCCGCCGCCAGTGCCGCCGCGGTGACGTAAAGCTCCGGACGCATCAGGATCGAGGGTTCGCCGGCCAGCACATCGCGGATGATGCCGCCGACGCAGGCGGTCATCACCCCCATCAGCGCGGCGGGGACCGGGGGCACGCCGTAGCCGAGCGCCTTGGCCGCGCCGTACACCGCATAGGCCGCCAGCCCGACCGCGTCGAACCAGCCGAGCGCCTCCTCGCGCCACCAGCGGCCCGGCGTCGTCCAGATCAGCAGCGCCATCACCAGGCATACGCTGGCGGCACGCGCGTCGCGGATCCAGAACACCGGCGCGCCGATCAGAAGATCGCGCACCGTGCCGCCGCCGACGCCGGTGATCAGCGCGAAGAAGACGACCGTCACGAAGGTCTGGTCGCGTTTCGCGGCGGCCAGCGCGCCCGAGGCAGCGAACACCGCGAGCCCCGCGATATCGAACCACGGCCCGGTCGCGGGCAGGACGGGCGGGATCAGCGTGTGCGGAAGCATCCCCAGCGACTTAGCGAAACATCGCGGATCGGTAACCCGGCTTTTTCCATGGAGCCCGTCCTGTGATCATCCTGTGGCCGATCCGGGGCATTTCCACGTTCACCGCCCGATCGCCGCGGAACCAAACGCATCGATGAACGCGACGTTGTTTTCGGTTCATGCAACTCGCCGTATAGTCACATCGTTACACCAGCAGATCAATTCACTAGGGAGTTAAACATGCGTAAGTTCATCCTGGCACTCGGCTGCAGCGCGATGGTCCTGCCGACCGTCCTGATCCCGGTTTCGGCCGCAGACGCGCGCGATCGTCGCGAATGGCGTGGTCGCGACGGCCGCGTCTACTGCAAGAAGTCGAACGGCACGACCGGCACGATCATCGGCGGCGTCGGCGGCGCCCTGCTCGGCCGCACGGTCGACACCCGCGGCGACCGCACGGTCGGCACGCTCGGTGGCGCAGTCCTCGGTGGCCTCGCCGGCCGCGCGATCGACAAGGGCACCAGCAACAACAATCGTCGTTGCCGCTAAAAGAACGCTACTAAAAAAACCGCGCCGCCATTTTGCGGGTGGTGCGTTGAAGACGGGCGTCGTGGGGAACCACGGCGCCTTTTTTCATGTCCCGAAAGGACCCATCATGACCACACGCAGCGGTTCGGCAAAATATGAAGGCCTCGGCAAGAGCGGCAAGGGCCATGTCTCGACGCAGTCGGGCGTGTTGTCCGACAGCCCTTACGGCTTCAACACGCGGTTCGATAACGAGCCCGGCACCAATCCCGAGGAACTGATCGCGGCGGCGCATGCGTCGTGCTTCACGATGGCGCTGAGCTTCGCGCTCGCGGGCAAGGGCTATGAGGCGGGGACGCTCGAGACGTCCGCCAAGGTGACGCTCGACAAGGACGGCGACGGGTTCAAGATCACCAAGTCGGCGCTGACGCTGAATGCCAAGGTCGACGGCATCTCGAAGGAAGAGTTCGAGGCGATCGCCGCGGATGCCAAGGCGAACTGCCCGGTGTCGAAGGTGCTCGACGCCGAGATCACGCTGGAGCATAATCTGGCCGCATAAAAGCGCCTGATCTCAGATACCTGTCGGCCGGCTGAATGCGACGTAGTTTGCGGTTCACGCAACCCCCGCATCGGCCGGCCGTTCAGTACGCACAGCATTTGGGAGAGAGATCATGCGTATTGCCATATTGTCAGCAGCCCTTGCCGCCACCGCGTTCGGCGCAATTCCGGTCGGCGCGCAGTCGACCGTGCGGGGCGCCAATCGCGAGTACAACAACGAAGTCCGCGACGCGCAGCGCGACTATCGCCGCGACCTCCGTAATGCGGACTCACGGGGTGACGTGCGTGATGCACGGCGCGAATATCGAGAAGACGTGCGTGACGCACGGCAGGATCGCCGGGGCGATGTTCGCGACATCCGTCAGGACCGCCGCAATGACGGGCGCAACTGGCAACAGTATCGCGGCTACGACTATAACCGCTTCGAGCGGGGCCAGCGTGGCTATCTCGCCGACCGCTATTACCGCGACGGGCGTTATTACCAGGAGCGTCGCCTCGGCCGGAACGACCGCATCTATCGCGGCGGTAACGGGCGCTATTATTGCCGTCGCAACGACGGGACGACGGGGCTGATCGTAGGCGGTCTAGCCGGCGGCGCGCTCGGCAACATCATCTCGAGCGGTGGTTCGCAGTTGCTCGGCACGCTGATCGGTGCGGGCGGTGGCGCGGTGCTGGGGTCGTCGATCGACCGGGGCAACGTGCGCTGCCGTTGAGGGCTAACTCATAACCCTCCCCCGCCGGGGGGGTGTTTAGGCATTGAAACGGCCCGGTGGAAACGCCGGGCCGTTTTGCGTCAGATGATGCCGCCGCCGAGGCTCAGGCGGAGCGCGAAGATGATAATGAGGACGATGTTGAGGTTGCGGCCGCCGCTGCTCGACGAGAGCGCGCCGACCGCGGCGCCGACGATGCCGATCGGGATGACGAGCCAGTTCATCCAGCCGAGCAGCGGAATAAAGGCGACGAGGCCGAGCACCAGGGTGACGAGGCCGATGAGGATCGAGACGATGTTCAACATGCAGAGAACATGGCGAGTCGCGGCGGTTCGGGCAAGACGTTGGGTTCGTGGGGAGGGATAGCGTGTTCTTACGATCCTCCCCCGCCAGGGGGAGGTGTCGCCGAAGGTGACGGAGGGGGCGGACACGCAACAGCGGTTTCCCTTACCTCCCCCTCCGTCTGGCAAGTGCCAGCCACCCCCCCCTGGCGGGGGAGGATCGGAGGTGGGCGGAAAACGCTTTCTTCACCGTCGTTCGCGCATAGGATGCGGGTGATGACCTTTCCCCTGCGCTCCGCCCTTCTCCTCCCGCTCGCGCTGGCCGCCTGCAACCGGTCCTCGAGCGACCAGCAGGATCTCAACAGCCTCGATGCCGAGCTGACCAACGGCACCGTGCGCGATCCGGCGCTGACGTCGGCGCTGGGCGGGCAGATCATGGTCGACCCTCGGTTGACCCAATCGTCCAACACCGATGCGGTGCGGCCACCGACGCGCCTCGAGGGCGGCGCGGTGCCGCCCGAGGGGCCGCTGAAGGCCGATCCGATCGACCCGAAGACGTTGCAGCGCGCGCCGGCGCCGTCGAACGATTGCCCCGAGTGCAAGACGGCGAACGGCACGCTGACGCTGGGCGCGCTGGCGGAGCGGCAGAAGACGCCCGACGCAGGGGCGTGTGCGCAGAAGATCGGTTATTCGGCGGGGTGGGCGAACCGGTTGCCGGCGGACCTGCCGCTGTATCCGGCGGCGCGGTTGACCGAGGCTGCGGGGGCGGATCGGGACGGCTGTCGCTTACGCGTGGTGAGTTTCGCGAGTGCTGCGCCGATGCAGAAGATGCTCGACTGGTATTTCACGAAGGCGCGGGCGGCGGGGTATTCGGCCGGGCACAGCACGGACGGCAGGCAGCATGTGCTGGGCGGGGTTCGGAGGAACGACGCCTATGTGGTGTATGTGACGGCGCGGGCCGGTGGCGGGAGCGATGTGGATATGGTTTCCAACGCCGGGCGGTGAGCAGTTTCGCGAAATTGCGTTTACCCAGGCGCACCACCCCGACGGAGGCCGGGGCCCAATTGGGGAACGTCGCTAACTGAGCGCAGTCCTTCGTTACTGCGACCTCTCCAATTGGGCCCCGGCCTTCGCCGGGGTGGTGACGTGTTGGAGTGACTCTCCCTCCCTTTCGTTGTTTTCCCGCGAAGGCGGGAGCCCAGGCTGGGTCCCCGCCTTCGCGGGGATACAATTCGGGATAGGGTTCGCACGGTGATCTCAGACCGAGGCGAGGGTGCATCGCCCCCTCCCCAACCGCACCTTTCCGTTTTCCCCGATTCACGCTAGGGCGCGGGGATGCTTCCCCTTCTCTACGTCATGGTCGGTGGTGCGGTCGGTTCCGGCGCGCGCTATCTGGCGGGTAGCGCGACGACCGCGCTGCTCGGGCCGGACTATCCCTTCGGGACGCTGGCGGTGAACATCGTCGGCGGGTTGCTGATGGGCGTGCTGGTCGGCGTGCTGGCGCGGAACGACGCGTCGGAGCACTGGCGCCTGCTGCTCGCGGTTGGCGTGCTTGGGGGATTTACGACCTTTTCGGCGTTCTCGCTGGAGGTCGTCACGATGATCGAACGCGGCGCATTCGGCGTCGCGTTCGGGTATGTTTTGGTGTCGGTGATCGGTTCGATCGCCGCGTTGTTCGCGGGTCTCTCCGCAGTAAGGGCCGTCGCATGACTGCGGGCAAAAGCGATAGCGATACGGGTTTCCGCGAGTTCAACGTCGGGTTCGACGATGACGGTATCCGGCTCGACCGGTGGTTCAAGCGGCATCTGCCCGATACGAGCTACACGACGGTGGCGATGTGGGCGCGCACCGGGCAGCTCCGCGTCGACGGCGCGCGCGCGACCCCGGGCGACCGGATCGCGGCGGGCCAGATGCTGCGCGTGCCGCCCGCCGAGGCCGACAAGGCCACTGCCGACCCGGACAAGCCCAAGCGCGTCCGCGAACGCGTGATCCTGTCCGACGAAGAGACCGAGCTTGCGCAGGGCATGGTCATCCACAAGGATTTCCAGGCGTTCGTGCTAAACAAGCCGCCGGGCCTCGCGACGCAGGGCGGGACCAAGACGACGCAGCATGTCGACGGGCTGCTCGACGCGCTCCAGTACGACAATGAAGGGCGTCCGAAGCTGGTCCACCGGCTCGACAAGGATACGTCGGGCGCGCTGCTGGTGGCGCGCACGTCGCGCGCGGCGGCGTTCTTTGCGAAGGCGTTTTCGGGGCGGACTGCGCGGAAAGTCTATTGGGCGCTGGTGGTCGACGTGCCGTCGATCGAGGACGGCATGATCGAGCTGCCGATCGCGAAGCAGCCGGGCACTGGCGGCGAGAAGATGCACGTCGACGAGGCCGAGGGCGCGCCGGCGCGGACCCGCTACCGGGTGATCGAGCATGCCGGCAACCGCGCGGCGTGGGTCGAGTTGCAGCCGTTCACCGGCCGCACGCACCAGTTACGCGTGCACATGGCGGCGATCGGGCATCCGATCGTCGGCGACGGCAAGTACGGCGGCGCGGCGGCATTCCTGACCGGCGGCATTTCGCGGAAAATGCATCTGCATGCGCGGCGGATCAAGGTGGATCATCCGGATGGCGGGTCGATCGACGTGACCGCCGAGCTGCCGACGCATTTCGCCGAGAGCCTCAAGCAATTGGGCTTCGAGGAGAAGCTGGGCGATGACCTGGTGCTCGACGAGAAGACCGCGCCGACGCGCGAGCAGATGAAATCGCGGGCGAAGGCGCACGCGAAGTCTGTTCGGAAAGAGCGTAAGGGTGAGCGGCGCGGGCGTGGGGTTGTCGAGGAGAAGAAGCCGGGCGCCAAGCCGGGTGCGCCCAGGACGGGTGCGCCCAGGACGGGTGCGCCGAAGACGGGGGGCCCCAGGACGGGGGCCGGGTCGAAGTTCGGCGCACCGCGGAGTGGACCTCGGGTTGAAGGCGCCAAGCCGGCCGGGCGGGGTCGTCCGGGTGGTGCCGGGAAGCCTGGGCCGCGGAGTGGTCCTGGGACCCGGTGATCTGAGGCCTGCCGGCTGACGCGTGCCCTCGCCCTTCCCACGGCCAAGCGGCCGCGGGCCCCTTCCCTCTCCCCCGAGGGGAGAGGGAGAGCGACGATGGATAAGGTAAGGGTTTAAACGCATGCACCACCCCGGCGGAGGCCGGGGCCCAATTGGGAAGGTCGGCATAATGGAGCGCTTTCCTCCGTTAGCGACGTCCCCCAATTGAGCCCCGGCCTTCGCCGGGGTGGATTGGTTGGACGCAGCTTATCAGCACAGGCTGTTCCCCCGCGAAGGCGGGGGTCCAGGAGTGAGGGGCGCTGTCGGTACTTAGCTGGGCCCCCGCGTCCGCGGGGGAACATGGGTGGTGCGGTTGCGCTAACGCTTTGCATCTAGCTCACGGCCACGGCTCATGCCTCATGGCTCCCAGCCCCTAGCCCCCGGTTTGACGTTCCCCTTCCGCACCCCATGATCTACGACGCCACCCATGTGTTTCCGGAAAACTCCATGACCCGCCTCGCCGTGTTCGATTGCGACGGGACGCTCGTCGACAGCCAGGCGAATATCTGCGTCGCGTGCGAGCGCGCGTTCGAGGGCGCCAAACTGATCCCGCCGCCGCGCGCGGACATTCGGCGGATCGTGGGCTTGAGCCTCGTTGAGGCGATGCAGGTCTTGTTGCCGCAAGCGGACGAGGCGCTGCACCGGTCGCTCGCCACCGACTACAAGAACGCGTTCCATGCGATGCGGGCGAGTGGCGAGTTGGCCGACGAACCGCTGTTCGACGGGATCGCCGAGGTCCTCGGGACGCTGGCCGACGACGGCTGGCTGCTCGGCGTGGCGACGGGCAAGTCCGATCGGGGCCTCGCGCATATCCTCGCGGCGCACGGGATCACCGAGCGGTTCGTGACGCTGCAGACCGCGGACCGGCATCCGTCGAAGCCCGATCCGGCGATGCTGCTCGCGGCGATCGCCGAGGCGGGCGCGAGCGCGGAGACGACCGCGATGATCGGGGACACGAGCTTCGACATGGCGATGGCGCGCGCGGCAGGTGTGCGCGCGGTCGGAGTTGCTTGGGGGTATCACGACGTGCACGAGCTTTCCGACGCAGGTGCGGATGTCGTTGCGACCGCGGTGCCGGACCTGCTGCACATGGTGGCGCGGCCATGACCGAGGCAGACAAATTGGCGCAACGGCGCTGGATGGTGCTCGTCGGGATCCGGCTGGCAGGCGTGGCCGGGGCATTGCTCGGGCTGATTTTGGTGGCGCGCGCGCATGACTTTGCACCGAAAATCCTGGGCGTAGCGATCGTATTGTCGGCGCTGGTGATGATCGGACTCGTCCCGCGCAGCCTGGCACATCGCTGGCGGACGCTCGAATGAATGGAATGGGCGCATGAAGCGGTTCTGGAAAGACGTTGCGATCGACGCCGACCGGGTGGTGACCCTCGATGGCAAGCCGGTGCGGACGCCCGGGCGGCGGCCGCTCGCGTTGCCGACCGATGCGCTCGCCGAGGCGGTGGCGGAGGAATGGCGCGCGGTTGGGGAGACGATCGATCCGCGGACGATGCCGCTGACGGGCTTGGCGAATGCGGCGACCGATCCGATCGCGAACGATCCGACTCAGTTCGCCGCGCGGCTGGCGGCGTATGGCGAAAGCGACCTGCTGTGTTACCGCGCCGATGGCCCGCCACTGCTGGTCGAGCGGCAGGCGGCGGCGTGGGATCCGCTGCTGGCGTGGGCGCGCGGGCGGTATGACGTGAAGTTCGCGGTGACAGCGGGCGTTATGCACGTCGCCCAACCGGCGGCGACCGTTGCGCGGCTGCACGAGGCGGTCGCCGCGTATGACGACTTTCGGCTGGCGGGGCTGTCGCCGGTGGTGACGCTGACCGGGTCGCTGGTGATCGGGCTGGCGCTGATCGAGGGTGAGATCGACGCGCACGCGGCCTGGGCGGCGGCGGGGATCGACGAGGACTGGTCGGTCGAGATGTGGGGCGAGGACTGGCAGGCGACTCAGTTGCGCGAATTGAAGCGCAAGGAGTTCGGGGTCGGGGTGGAGTTTCTGGGGCTGCTTTAGCTTTAGGAGCTTACCCACCCCCTCCAAATCCGTCACCCCAGCGAAAGCTGGGGTATCCCGATTGACGAGTGCTGCGACCCGGATCGGAAAGATCCCAGCTTTTGCTGGGATGACGGTTGGAAGGACTAACGGGTCAGGCGACGGATGAAGCCGATGAGGCCGGTCTGGCGCGAGCGCTTCAGCCTCTCCGCGGCCAGGATCGTCTTCACGCCACGGATGCAGCTGTCGACGTCGTCGTTGACCAGCACGTAGTCGTAACCGTCCCAGTGACTCACCTCGTTGGCCGCGCGCGACATGCGGGCTTCGATGACTTCGGTCGAGTCGGTGCCGCGGCTGGTGAGGCGGCGGTGGAGCTCTTCCATCGACGGCGGGAAGATGAAGACGCGGACGACGTCGCCGCCGGCGATCTGGAACAGCTGTTGCGCGCCCTGCCAGTCGATGTCGAACAACACGTCCTTGCCGGCGGCGAGCATCTCCTCGACCTGCGCGCGCGGGGTACCGTAGCGGTGGTTGAAGACGTGCGCCCATTCGAGGAACTCGTCCTTCGCGACCATGTCGCGAAAGCCCTCTAGGTCGGTGAAATGGTAATCCTTGCCGTCGACTTCGCCGGGTCGCATCGACCGGGTCGTTACCGAGACCGACATCTCCAGCTCGTGCTCGTCCGCGAGCAATCTGCGCGCAATGGTCGACTTGCCGGCACCGGATGGCGAGGACAGGACGAACAGGACTCCGCGGCGACGGAAACCATGCGGGTCGGACGGAAGTGTGTGGGGCATGCGCGCCCTTGCCGCGGACTGCGCATGGGCGTCAACCCATGCGCAGTCCGCGCGTGTCATTCTAAAGGCGGATCAGTAGCCCGTCTTGCGCGCCTTGTTGCGGTCATACGCCTTCTTGGCCGCGTAGCCGCCGCCGAGGATCATGCCGAGCGGGCCCATGCGGCGCATCAGGCCCATCGCCACCACGCCCTTCACTGCGCCAGAGGCGCCGCCCGAGCCGTTGCGACGACCCATCTCGCGGCCGACCAATGCGCTGATAATACGTCCGATCATGATTTCACCTCTCCGAAAACCTAGTCCTTGAGTTCCGCTGCACCGCGCAGCACTGCCCAGCCGATCGCGTAGGTCACGGCCATGGGCACGACGATCTTGAGTACGTTGGCGGTGATCGCACCGATGATCGCGCCGTCCGCGTTGCCGTCGTCGCCGCTGAGCGAGTCGATGCCTGCGCCGATCAGCGCGCCTATGGTCGTTGCGCCCACGTAATTTCTCCTGTCCGTGTGGCGGGTTAGCGCGCGAAAGGCGTTTGGGTTCCCGACCTCCGCAAACCCCGACCCGTCATCCTGACGAAAGTCAGGACCCAGGATTACTCAGCGGGACGATCGTGGCTCTGGGTCCTGACTTTCGTCAGGATGACGGAGTAAGTGCGGGGGCGTTAGCGGCCGAGCATCGATTCGGGTTTGACGACTCGGTCGAAGGTTTCCGCGTCGACTAGGCCGAGGGCAAGGCCGGCTTCCTTGAGCGTCAGGCCTTCGGCGTGGGCGTATTTGGCGATCTTCGCGGCGGCGTCGTAGCCGATCTCGGGGGCGAGCGCGGTGACCAACATCAGCGAACGGTCGAGCAGTTCGGTGATCCGGTCGCGATTGGGTGCGATGCCGTCGACGCAGCGCTCCGCGAAACCCTCCATCGCGGTGGCGAGAAGATCGATCGAGCGGAGCACGTTGGCGCCGATCAGCGGCTTGAACACGTTCAGCTCGAGATGGCCCTGCATCCCGCCGACGGTGACCGCGACGTGATTGCCCATCACCTGTCCGGCGACCATCGTCAGCATCTCGCACTGCGTGGGATTGACCTTGCCCGGCATGATCGAGCTGCCGGGCTCGTTCGCGGGTAAGTCGATCTCGCCGAAGCCGCAGCGCGGGCCCGAGCCGAGCAGGCGGATGTCGTTGGCGATCTTGGTCAACGCGACGGCAAGCGTGTTGAGCGTGCCCGACAGGTGGACGAGCGGGTCGTTCGACGCGAGCGCTTCGAAGCTGTTCTCGGCGGGCATGAACGGATGGCCGGTGATCTCGGACAGCGTGCGGCAGAAGTCCTCGGCGAACCCCTTGGGCGCGTTCAGGCCGGTGCCGACCGCGGTGCCGCCTTGTGCCAGCCGGTTGGTGCCGTGACTGATGCCCGGCTCGATACGGCGACCGCAGCGATAGACCTGGTTCGCGTACGCCGAGAATTCCTGGCCGAGCGTCAGCGGCGTCGCATCCTGGAGGTGGGTGCGGCCGATCTTGACGATGCCGTCCCACGCGTCGGCCTTGGCTTGCAGCGAATCCTTCAGCCGGTCGAGCGCGGGAAAAAGTCGGCGCGTGGCGGCGAGCGAGGCGGCGATGTGGAGCGCGGTGGGGAAGCTGTCGTTGGAGGACTGGCTCATGTTGACGTGGTCGTTAGGATGGACGGGCGACTTGCCGCCGCGGGTGCCGGTGAGGACTTCGTTGGCGCGGCCGGCGATGACCTCGTTGACGTTCATGTTCGACTGCGTGCCGCTGCCGGTCTGCCAGATGACGAGCGGGAACTGGTCGTCGAGCTTGCCGTCGATGACTTCCTGTGCGGCGGAGTCGATCGCGTCGGCGATTTTGGCGTCGAGGCCGTGGGCGCGGTTTACGCGGGCGGCGGCTTGTTTGACGAGGGCGAGCGCGTGGACGATCTCGATCGGCATGCGTTCGCGGGTGCCGAAGGGGAAGTTCTCGATCGAGCGTTCGGTCTGTGCGCCCCAATAGGTGGCGGCGGGGACTTCGATCGGGCCGATCGTGTCGGTTTCTGTGCGGGTGGTTTCTGTGCGGGTTTGGATCATAGCCTGTCTACTCCGTCATGCCGGGCTTGTTCCGGCATCCACCGTGCCGCGCTCTCACCGATCATGGAGCGTTCGGACGGGTGGACCCAGGAACTGGTCCGGGGTGACGTAGAAGAAAAAGACGTACGCCCTGGGAATTAATCCCGTGTCGTCGACCGCGCTGCGCGCGTCGGCCGGCAGTTCGCGTCGCTTTGCGACCGGCGATCAGCGCGCTGATCGCCTCGCTCCTTATTTCTTCCGCTTGAAATCCACGGCTACGACGTTCGAGCCGTCTTCGATCGGGACCGCGGTGGGGCCGTCGTTTTCCGCTTCGTCGTGATCGCCGAGCGCGTCTTCCGCTCCCTCTTGCGCCTGGAAGCGAAGTTCGAAGCTGACCGCCGGATCCTGGAACGCGGTGATCGCCGAGTACGGGATCACCAGCTTCGACGGGACTTGGTTGAAGCTGAGCCCGATCGAGAAGCGCTCGTCGTCGACGATCAGGTCCCAATAGCGGTTCTGCATGACGATCGTCATCTCGTCCGGGAAGCGCTCGATCAACCGCTTGGGGATGTCGACTCCGGGCGCCTGCGTCTTGAAGGTGATGTAGAAATGATGCTCGCCGGGAAGCCCGCCGGCCTCCGCGACGGAGCCGAGCACGCGGCCAACCACGGCACGCAGGGCTTCTTGTACGATCTCGTCGTACGGAATCAGGCTATCGGGCAGTCCATCGGTCATTCCCCTTGGGTAGCGTCATTCGATTGGCGGTCAAGATTGCATGCGTCGTGGCGCACGTTATGGGAGGTGGCATGCGCACCGCCACGATTACCCGCTCCACCGCCGAGACGGCGATCGACGTCACCGTGAACCTCGATGGGACCGGCGTGTACGACGTCGAGACCGGGGTCGGTTTCTTCGATCACATGCTCGAACAATTGTCGCGCCACTCGCTGATCGACCTCCGCGTGCGGACCAAGGGCGATCTGCATATCGACGAGCATCACACGGTGGAGGACACCGGTATCGCGATCGGGCAGGCGTTCGCGCAGGCGCTCGGCGATAAACGCGGTATCACGCGGTACGGCGATGCGCTGTCGCCGATGGACGAAACGCTCACGCGGGTGGCTCTGGATATTTCCGGACGGGCCTGGCTGGTGTGGAAGGATCTGTTTTCGCAGAAGCGCTTGGGCGGCATGGACACCGAGATGTTCGAGCATTTCTTCCATAGCTTCGCGCAGGCGGCGGGGATCACGCTGCACGTCGAGACGCTGTACGGGACGAACAATCACCACATCGCCGAGGCGGCGTTCAAGGGCGTCGCGCGGGCGCTTCGCACCGCGATCGAGATCGATCCGCGCAAGGCCGATGTGATCCCGTCGACCAAGGGGATGCTGTGAGCGCCCTCGCTGCCTTGAACATTGCCCCTGCCCCCAAGTCCGTCACCCCAGCGGAAGCTGGGGTATCCCCGTTACGACGAGACCCCAGCTTCCGCTGGGGTGACGGACTTCTTGTTCCTGGTCGCGGAGACACCGCATGACGCTCGCGCTAATCGATTACGGCGCGGGGAATTTGCACTCGGTCGAGAACGCGCTGCGGACGGCGGGGTGTGTCGATCTGGTCGTGACTTCAGACGCAGATGTGGTCGCGAAGGCCGAGCGGATCGTGTTGCCCGGCGTCGGCGCATATGGAGCCTGCGCGGCGGCTTTGCGCGCGGTGCCGGGGATGGTCGAGGCGCTGAACCGCCGCGTTCGCGACGAGGGTACGCCGTTTCTCGGGATCTGCGTCGGCATGCAGTTGATGGCCGATGCGGGCGAGGAAATGGGAACGCATGCCGGACTCGGCTGGGTCTCCGGACGCGTGCGGCGGCTCGAGCCAGGGACGATGGAGGCGAAGGTGCCGCATATGGGCTGGAACGACGTCGTTCCATCCATCCCGCATCGGCTGATCGAACCGGGCGAGGCGTATTTCCTGCACAGTTTCGCGTTCGAAGGCGCCGACGTGCTCGCGACGACCGACCATGCTGGTGCGGTCACCGCGGCGATCGGTCGCGACACGATGATCGGCGTGCAGTTTCATCCTGAGAAGAGCCAGCGCTACGGCCTGGCGTTGCTCGAACGATTTCTGGAGTGGCGGCCGTGAGCCTGATTATTTTCCCCGCAATCGACCTCAAGGCGGGTCAGGTCGTGCGTCTCGCCGAGGGCGATATGGACCGCGCGACCGTGTACGGCGACAATCCGGCGGCGCAGGCGATGCTGTTCGCCGAGGCTGGCGCGGAGCATCTGCATGTGGTCGATCTCGACGGCGCGTTTGCGGGGGCTTCGGTCAATGGCGACGCGGTGCGGTCGATCGTGGCGCAATTTCCG
This sequence comes from Sphingomonas fucosidasi, assembly GCF_036663855.1. NCBI lineage: Bacteria > Pseudomonadati > Pseudomonadota > Alphaproteobacteria > Sphingomonadales > Sphingomonadaceae > Sphingomonas > Sphingomonas fucosidasi. The sequence continues at coordinate 186,548 of NZ_JAXOJR010000005.1, forward strand.
GGGCATGTGCAGCTTGGCGGCGGGATCCGGACGCGGGCCAGCGTCGAGGGCTGGTTCGATCTGGGCGTGTCCCGCGTGGTGATCGGTACGGCGGCGCTGGAGGACCCCGAGTTCGTGCGCGGCGTGGCGAAGGATTTCCCCGGCGGGATCGTCGTCGCGGTCGATGCGAAGGACGGGATGGTTGCGACCAAGGGTTGGGCGGATGTTTCGACGACGACCGCGGTCGATCTCGCGCGGCGGTTCGAGGATGCGGGGGTTGCGTCTTTGCTGTTCACCGATGTCGGGCGCGACGGGATGCTGAAGGGGTGCAACGTCGACGCTACCGTCGACCTGGCGCGGGCGGTGGATATTCCGGTGATCGCCAGCGGTGGCGTGAAGGGGATCGCCGAGATTCACGTGCTGGCTTTGCATGTGCGGGATGGCGTCGAGGGCGTGATTACCGGGCGGGCGTTGTACGACGGCCGGCTCGATCTTGCGGCGGCGTTGAGTGTGGCGAAGGCAGCAGGATGATTCACGCGGAGACGCGGAGACGCGGAGGAAGCGAGAGCTGTTCGCGCAGAGACGCAGAGAGCGCGGAGGCAATGCGCGGCAGCATTCACTGTTTCCTCACTGGCGACAGAAATCCGCCCGCCCCGCCGCGCCCCTTCTTCTCTGCGTCCTCTGCGCCTCTGCGCGAAAAATTCTTAGCGGCTTTGCCGCGTCTCCGCGTCTCCGCGTCTCCGCGTGAACCAATTCTTCGGCGCGTCGCATGACGGTTCGTGCGCGCGTGATCCCGTGTCTCGATGTCGCCGATGGCCGCGTCGTGAAGGGCGTGAACTTCGTCGAGTTGCGTGATGCGGGCGATCCGGTCGAGCAGGCGCGGGCGTACGATGCGGCCGGGGCGGACGAGTTGTGCTTCCTCGATATCGGGGCGAGCCATGAAGGCCGCGGGACCATCCTCGACGTCGTGCGGCGGACGGCGGCAGTGTGTTTCATGCCGTTGACGGTTGGCGGCGGCGTACGGACGGCGGACGATGCGCGCGCGCTCTTGCTCGCCGGGGCGGACAAGGTGGCGGTCAATTCGGCGGCGGTCGAGCGGCCCGAACTGGTCGCGGATATCGCCGAGCGGTTCGGCAGCCAGTGCTGTGTCGCGAGCGTCGATGCGCGGCGATCGGGTGAAGGCTGGGAAGTGTTCACGCATGGCGGCCGGCGCGCGACCGGGATCGATGCGATCGCGCATGCCTTGAAGCTCGCCGACTTGGGGGCGGGCGAGTTGCTGGTCACGTCGATGGACCGCGACGGGACCCGCAGCGGTTACGACCTCGACCTGATCCGGGCGATTTCCGTCCGTGTCGGCGTGCCGGTGGTCGCGAGCGGCGGGGTCGGTGGGCTCGACGATCTGGTGGCGGGCATCCGCGACGGGCATGCGAGCGCGGTGCTGGCCGCGTCGATCTTTCATTTCGGGCAGGCGTCGATCGGCGACGCGCATGCTGCGCTGGCGGCGGCTGGGATTCCGGTGCGGACGCCGGTTGGCGCTGCGCTTCCCCCGGGCGCCTGACGGGCGTTTCGGTGCTCGCCATACTCGCGGTCGAATCGGGGCATAGCGGCGTCGCGCATCCGCCGACCGGGCTGGCGATGTCGGACGTCGCGCTGTTCGTGTTCGCGGCGATCGGCGTTTGGCTGGTGCGCCGGGCGTTGCGCAAGCGGTTCATCGAGGCCCGTCGACGCAACCTGGCCGAACGTGAAGCAGCGGGTCCACCCAAGAAGGATTGACCCGCCTGCCCGGCTGCGTCAGCACGCCGCGCATGGCAGACCCCGTATTCGACCGCCTTGAGGCGACCATCCGCGCGCGCCGCGATGCGCCCGCCGACACCAGCTACACCGCGAGCCTGTTCGCGAAAGGCCGCCCGAAGATCGCGCAGAAACTGGGCGAGGAAGCCGTCGAGACGGTGATCGCCGCGTGCTCGGGCGACGAGACGAGCATCGTGCCGGAAGCGGCGGATCTGATGTTCCACCTCGCCGTGTTGCTGGCGGATGCGGGGCTGAGTCTGGACGATGTGCGTGCCGAGTTGGAACGGCGCGAGGGTGTCGGCGGGCTGGTCGAGAAGGCGGGTCGAGCGGGCTGACTTGACCCCCCTTCCGCTTGCGGGAGGGGTCGGGGGAGGGCATGACGGACACGCTCCGCCGGGATCGGGAAGGCAAGCCCCTCCCCTAACCCCTCCCGCAAGCGGAAGGGGGATTTATGCCGATCGACGCCACCAAGCCCTATGACGACCAGAACATCTTCGCCAAGATCCTCCGCGGCGAGATTCCGTCGAAGCACGTCTACGAGGACGAGTTCGCGATCGCGTTCCACGACATCAACCCGCAGGCGCCGACGCACCTGCTCGTGATCCCTAAAGGCGCATACGTATCCTGGGACGATTTCTCCGCGCGGGCGCCCGATGCCGAGATCGCCGGGTTCATCCGCGCAGTCGGTACCGTCGCGCGGGCAGCGGGTCTCGTCGAGCCGGGCTATCGCCTGCTCGCCAACATCGGCCGGGACGGGCACCAGGAGGTGCCGCACCTGCACGTTCATGTCTTCGGCGGCCGCCCGCTCGGGCCGATGCTCGCGCAATAGCGCAGCTTTCCGCCACTAAAGGATTGCACGTAATAAAATTGCCATTAGGCTCGCCGGCTTGAGCAAGGGGGCCATGTTGACCCGGCCCTCGTCATCCCCGGGGGGTACCGAATTGATTTTTGGTCGCGTAAAATCGCTGGACGCCATTCTGGCGACGGCGGAGAAGAAATCGCTCCACCGATCGCTGGGTGCGTTCCAGCTTACCCTGTTTGGCATCGGCTGCGTGATCGGAACAGGTATCTTCGCCCTGACGGCCGCAGGCGCTCAAAAGGCCGGGCCGGGCTTAATGCTGGCCTTTGCCATCGCTGGCGCGATCTGCATCGTAGCAGCGCTATGCTATGCAGAAATCGCGTCGATGATCCCTGTCGCCGGTTCTGCCTACACCTATACCTATGCGGTCATGGGCGAATTGCTGGCGTGGACGGTCGGCTGGGCCCTCGTCCTCGAATATGCCGTCGCTGCTTCCGCCGTGGCGGTGACGTGGTCGGACTATTTCCAGGGGACGGTGCTACGAGAATTTCTCGGCATCCATCTGCCGACATGGCTCGGTGCCGGTCCGCTCGCGCTGGGCGGCTCGCCAGGCGGATTCGTCAATCTGCCCGCGATCGTCATCGCGATGGGCATCACGGCCTTGCTGATCGTCGGCACGACCGAGAGCGCACGGCTGAACACCGTGCTGGTCGCGATCAAGGTGACCGCGCTGACCGCGTTCATCATCCTTACGCTGCCCGTCGTCGATACTGCCCGCTTTAATCCCTTCCTGCCTGCGGGTGTGTTCGGGGGGTTCGGCACAGGGGTAGGCGCGGTGGGCGCTGCAGCGACGATTTTCTTCGCCTATGTCGGCTTCGACGCAGTCTCGACCGCAGCGGAGGAAACGAAGAACCCGCAGCGCAATGTACCGATCGGACTGATCGCCTCGTTACTATTCTGCACGGTCTTCTACATACTCGTCGCGGCGGGTGCGATCGGCACGATCGGTGGCCAGCCGATCATGGGACCGAACGGCATCCCCTTCCCCGCCGGATCCGAGGAACTCGCCCGTCAGTGCGCGTTGCCGCAATATGGCGAGGCGCTGGTCTGCTCGAAAGAGGCGTTGGCGCATGTCCTGCGCGTGATCGGATTTAGTACGGTCGGGAACATGTTGGGTATCGCCGCCTTCGTGGCACTACCTTCGGTCATCCTCGTCTTGATGTTCGGCCAGACGCGAATTTTCTTCGTCATGAGCCGTGACGGACTGCTGCCGGAAGTGCTCAGCCGAGTTCATCCGCGCTTCAAGACGCCACATATCGTTACCGCGATTACCGGTACGGCGGTGGCCCTCGCTGCGGCATTCCTACCCGTCGGGCAACTGGCCGACATCGCCAATGCCGGTACGCTTTACGCCTTCATGATGGTGGCGATCGCGGTGCTGATCCTACGGCGCACCGAACCCGACCGGAAGCGCGCGTTCCGAACGCCTGCGATCTGGCTGGTAGCCCCAGCAACGATCGCTGGCTGCGTCTTTCTGTTCTTCAACCTGCCATCCGCGGCGATGCTGGTTCTGCCGCTATGGGGCGCGGCCGGCTTGGTGCTCTATTTCCTTTATGGTCGCCGCATGAGCTATCTCGGTCGTGGGATGACGGATGGTGGCGAAGACATCGACATAATACCGCCGGGCTCGCACTGAGGCCGGACGCGAAAAGGGCCGCGGGAGGAAACTCCCGCGGCCCTTTTTTTGTGCCTCGTGTCCATGCGTGTTCTCCCGCGAAGGCGGGAGCCCAGTCTGGGTCCCCGCCTTCGCGGGGAAACAAGCTTACGTCAGCCGATGTGCTTGGCGGCGAGCGCCTTCATGTCGACCATCGGGCGGGCGCCGACATGGCTGATGATCTCGGCCGCGCAGACCGCGCCGAGTTTCAGCGACGCGTGCAGGTCGTAGCCCTGCGCCTGGCCGTGGAGGAAGCCCGCCGCGAACAGATCGCCCGCGCCGGTGGTGTCGACGACCTTGGCGATCGGCTCGGCCTTCACCTCGGCGCGATTGCCGTTCTGGAGCGCGCAGGCGCCGTGCTCGCCGCGGGTGACGACCAAAGTCGGGACCTGTGCCGAGATCTTGGCGACTGCTGCGTCGAAGTCGTCCGTCTCGGCGAGCGCGGCGAGTTCGCTCTCGTTGGCGAACAGGATGTCGATCAGGCCGTCGCTCAGCAGCTGGCGGAAATCGCCGCCGTGGCGCGAGATGCAGAACACGTCGCTGAGCGTGAACGCGACCTTCCGCCCCGCATCGCGTGCGCAATCGATCGCGGCGCGCATCGCGGCGCGCGGCTCTTCGGGATCCCAGAGATAGCCCTCGAGATACAGGATCGCGCTGTCGGCGATCATCGCGGTGTCGATCGCGGCGGCGGGGAGGAACTGGCCGGCGCCGAGGAAGGTGTTCATCGTGCGCTGGCCATCGGGGGTCACGAAGATCAGGCAGCGACCGGTGGTCGGGTCGCCCGCGCGGACCGGGGTGGCGAACTCGATGCCGATGCTGCGGACGTCATGGGCGAAGACCTGCCCGAGCTGATCGTCGGCGACCTGGCCGATGAACCCGCATTTGCCACCGAGCGCGGCGATGCCGGCGACGGTATTGGCAGCGGAGCCCCCGGAGATTTCCATGCCCGGGCCCATCTTGGCGTAGAGCGCGTCGGCTTCTTCCGAGGAGAACATGAGCTGCATCGAGCCCTTGGCGACGCCGATCTCCGCGATGAACGCGTCGTCGGCGGTAGCAAGGATGTCGACGATGGCATTGCCGATCGCGACGACGTCGTAGGTTGGGTTGGGCAAGGCGAGACTCCGGGGGTGCGGGAAAACGCTTGCCGTAAATGCCGGGGGGGATTGGTGCAACTGATGTGGCGGGTGCGTGTTGGCGGGGGGGGGCGTGACCAACGCCTTCGGGACCGTCGGAACAGATGTCGTCTGGTGGCGAGCTACCACCCCGGCGGAGGCCGGGGCCCAATTGGAAAGGTGGTCGTAACGGAACGCCGCATCACGTTAGCGGCGTCCCCCAATTGGGCCCCGGCCTCCGCCGGGGTGGTGGTCTTGGTTGCTATGTTCCGCGATCTACTCAATTCCAGCGGTCACGGCGTTCACTTCTGTACAGCAGGTGGTGGTCGATCCAGGCGCCCGTTGCAGCCACACCGCCCGTTCTGTTCCCTCGCGAACGCGGGGGTCCAGGGTCTTGGGCAGTGTGCTTGGTTCAGATGGGCCCCCGCATCCGCGGGGGAACGGGTCATGCGTTCTCTCAAAGATCACGCTTTCAGAAAATCGCGCTTCAGAAATCGCGCGCACCTTCCAAAATTCCGGAGCTTCGTTGACCTTGCGCCGCCCCCGCGTCATCCCGTCCACATGATCCGCGCCCTCCTCCTCTCGCTCCGGCAGCTCACCGATCCACCCGTACTCCGCGTGTTCGTGAAGTCGATGGCGGTGACGTTGCTTGTGTTCGCCGTAGCGGGCGCCGGTGTGTGGTGGGGCACGCAGGCGGCGTTGGCGACGTGGCTCGGCTGGGACGCGGACGGGCTCGCCGCGGCGTTCGCGCTGTTCGTCACGATCCTCGCATTGTGGCTGCTGTTTCGCGCCGTCGCGATCGCGGTCGTCGGGATCTTCGCGGACGAGGTCGTCGCGGCGGTCGAGGCTCGGCATTATCCCGAGGCGCTGAAGACCGCGCGACCGGTGCCGTTCGCGCGCAGCCTCGCGACGGGGCTACGCTCCGCCGCACGCGTCGTGCTCGTCAACCTGCTGATGCTGCCGGTTTACATCGCACTGCTCGTCACCGGCGTCGGCACCGCGGCCGCCTTCTTCGTCGTCAATGGCTGGCTGCTCGGGCGCGATCTCGGCGACATGGTGGCGGCGCGGCATATGGACGCGGCGGCGATGCGGGGCTGGCGTGCGACGACTAAGGGCGGGCGGTTCATGCTGGGGCTTGCGAACACCGGGCTGTTCGTGGTTCCGATCCTCAACATCGCCGCGCCCGTGCTGGGCGCCGCGATGGCGACGCATTATTTCCACAGCCAGTATCTTCGCAAGGGCCGAGCATGACGCGATTGACGACGATAGGGATCGCGCTGGCTCTGAGCGCTGGCCTCGCCGGTTGTGCGGCCCCGGTCGCCAAGCCCGCGGTCGGCCGCCCCGCAATCCCCTATACGAGCGTGGGCCTGGAACGCGTGCTGGGCCAGGATGCCGCTGCACTGACCAGGTTGTTCGGCCAGCCCGACGCCGACGTCCGTGAGGGCAATGCCCGCAAACTCCAGTTCCAGAGCGGGATCTGCGTGCTCGATGCGTATCTGTATCCCAAGGGGTCGGACGCCCCCCGCGTCACCTATCTCGACGCGCGCGAGCCCGACGGCAGCACGATCGACCGGGCCAGTTGCGTGGCGGCACTGACGCGACGCGAAGGGGGCCGTTAGCAGCGGCTTGGGCGGCTGAGGGTCCCGCTCCAACGCGTTTATTTCGACGACAGCTTGCTCAATCCCGGTTGGAAGGATTGCGGTTCGCTCGGGCGCAAACTGCCATTTTCGGCGCTCGCGTCGAACAGATGATCCAGCATGGCGGCCATGGCAGCCTGCCCCTTGGCCGTTATCCCGATATGAACGCGACGATGATCGACCGGGTCGGGGTGGCGGATCAGTAACGCCGCCTGCTGGAGACGATCGATCCGTCGCATCGCGCTGGCGGCGCTTTCCCCCGACATCAGGATCAGGTCCTTGACGTGCAACCGCTCGCCGGTGCCGACGGCGATGAACAGGTCGATCATCATGTCCCACGCGGGATCGACCAGCAGATCGTGCGGGAGGAACGCGCTCATCGTCGCGCGCAGCCGGCGAGCTTTGCGCGCGCGCGCGAGAAGCGCTGGCGAGATCGGGACGATGCCGGCGGCCCTGTCGCGCCGCGTTGCCAGATCGACGGCACCATCCGAACGCGGCGAATTCATGACTCAACGCTCCCATACTCGAACTGAAACCGTGCCGGCGCTGCCAAGGCTTGCATGATCCTGTTCACCGCTCCCTCAGCGCTTCCTGCGCGCGATTGAGCGGCTTGAGCAGGTACTGGAGGACGGTCTTGCTGCCGGTATGGATGTCGACGGTCGCGACCATGCCCGGGGTGATCGGGAATGTGCGCCCGGCCTTGTTGGTCAGCGAATCCGACTTGGACTGCACGAACACCCGGTAATAGAGGATCTCGGGTTTGACCTCGTCGCGGATCGTGTCCGGCGAGATGCTCGTCACCGTCCCTTCGAGCCCGCCGTAAACCGAATAATCGTAGGCGGTGACCTTGACGCTCGCCTGCTGGCCGGGGCGGATGAAGGCGATGTCGCGCGGCTGGATCCGCGCCTCGATCAAAAGGCGTTCGTCGAGCGGGACGATCTCCATGATCTTGCCGTTCGGGGGAACGACGCCGCCGATCGTCGAGATCTCGATATTCTTCACCACCCCGCGCACCGGCGAGCGCAAGGTCAACCGCTGGAGCGTGTCGGACCGCCCGCGCACCACCGGCGCCAGCGAGTCGACCTGTTCGGTGACCTTGGCGAGATCCTGCCGCGCCTCGACCATGTATTGCGAGCGGAGATCGGCCTTCTTCAGCTCCAGGTCGGCGCGCTGGCGTTGCAGGCGCAGGACTTCGACGTTGCTGGCCGCACCGACCGCGATCAGCGACTGGCCGATCGCCACTTCGCGGCCGATCAGTTGGAGCGACTCGTCGATCAGGCCAAGCGACGATTGCAGGCTGCGTCGGCGGGTCTCGTACAGCCGCGTCTCGGCGGCCTTGAGGTCCGGATACGGCGCGAGTTCGCTCGGGAACTGCAACGGCGTGCCGTTGGCCTCCGACCGCAACCGCGCCGCACTGGCCAGCGCCGCACGGTATTTCGCAGCGCTTTCATCGACCGTCGAACCAGCCTGGGTGGGATCGAGCTGGGCGAGCAACTGTCCCGGCTTGACGATATCGTCCTGCCGCACGAGCAATTTGGCCAGAATACCGCCCTCTAGCGATTGCAGCACCTGTTCGCGACTGGTCGGAACGACGCGCGCCTCGCCGGTCGCCACCTCGTCGAGATCGGCGAGCCATGCCCAGAGCAGCGCTGCTGCGAACAACGCCGCGAGTACCCATACGAGACGCGTGGCCGAGGTCAGCCGCGCTTCGCCCTCGCCGCCGAACAGATGGTCGTCTTCGGCCGTGATGGTAGTCATGCTGCAGCACTCCGCGTTCCGCGCATCGTCGCGAGCACCTGATCCTTGGGCCCGTCGAGAATGATCTTGCCGTTGTCGATGACGATGATCCGGTCGACGATGTCGAGCATCCGCATCCGGTGCGTGGCAACGACGATCGTCCGCGTCCGGCTCCATTGCCCGAGCCGATGGATGAAGTGGCGCTCGGCGCCCTCGTCCATCGCCGCGGTCGGCTCGTCGAGCAGTGCGACCATCGGTTGCCGCAGCAGCAGCCGGGCGAGCAGCAACGCCTGCACCTGCCCGCCGGACAGGCCTAGCCCGCCCTCCTGCACGACATGACCGAGCCCGTCGCGTAACCGGCGGACCATGCCCTCGGCGCCGACCATCGCCAGGATCTCGACGATCTCCGCATCGGACGCCGATGGCGCACCGAGCGTCAGGTTCTCGCGCAGCGTGCCGTGGAACAACCGGCTGTTCTGCGTCAGCAGGCCGATGTCGCGGCGCACGTCGGCCGGGTCGATCTGGTGCAGCGCGAGCCCGTCGAGCAGGACTTCGCCCGACACCGGTTGCAACATGCCCGACAGGCCCTGCAACAGCGTCGACTTGCCCGCGCCGTTGCGCCCGAGCAGCGCGATGCGCTCACCCGCGGCGATGTCGAGACTGGCGACCGACAGCGCCGGCGGGGCGTTGGGATCGGCATAGGTGAACACGCCGGACCGGATCGTGAAGTCGCCGGTCACCGCCGGCAACGGGATACGGTGGTCGCCGTCCGCGCTGTCGACGGGCAGCGCCATGATCTGGTTGAGGCTGCCCATCGCGACGCGGGCGTGCTGCAACCGGCCGAGCAGCTGCGTAACCTGCGCCATCGGTGCCATCATCCGCGAGCCGAGGATCGAGGTGGCGACGAGCACGCCCGTCGTGATGTCGCCGGCGATCACCAGCGGCGCACCGACGAAGATGATCGCCGCATAGACCCCGTTCTGCACGCTCTGCGTCCATACCGAGAGACCGTTGGTCACGCCGCGCAACCGTAGCTGCGCTTCGCCTGCGACCGCGTTGTAGTGGTTCCACTGATGGTGAAAGCGTTCCTCCGCCTGGAGCGCCTTGATGTCCTCGATCCCCTGCACCGCCTCGACGAGCATCGCGTTGCGCAGAGAAGATTCGCGCATCGATTCGGTCGCGAGCACGCGCAGGCGGCGTTGCGAGAGCAGTCCCGGCAGCAACAGCAGGACCAGCGCGCCGAGCGGCACCAGTGCGAGCGCGCCGCCGATGTACCAGAGCACCGCGAGGAACAGCAGGAAGAAGGGCATGTCCGCCACCGTCGCGACCGTGGTCGACGTCAGCAGGTCGCGCACCTGATCCAGATCGCGCAGCTGCGAGATGAACGTGCCGGTCGACGCCGGCCGTGCGCGGTTGCGGACGCGCAGGGCATGGCCGAACACGCGGTCCGATATGCGCAGGTCGGCGCGCTTGCCGAGCACGTCGACGATGTTGGTGCGCAGCCGCCGCAGCGCGAAGTCGAAGCCGATCGCGATCAGCACGCCCAGGAACAGGATGGTCAGCGTCGGGATCGATCCCGCCGGGACCACCCGGTCATAGACCTGCATCGAGAACAGGACGCCCGCGAGTCCCAGGCAATTCGTCACCACCGACGCGACCATGACATGGCCGTAGGACGACGCGTCGCGCATCAGGATCTGCCGCAGCCAGTGATCCTGGAACGGGCGGATATAGGTATCGACGCGCATGTCGGGCGCGGAACGGGACGGACGCGGGATGACGAACCCGGTCGCAGACTCCGTCAGTTCGGCAAGCGTCAGACGGGTCTGGCCACCACGATCGCCGGGCAGCGTCAGACGGACCTGGTCGTCGGCATCGATTCCTTCGATCAGCGCGATCTCGCCGTCGGCAAAGCGCACGATCGCGGGCAGCCGCCAGCTCGTCAGGCGCATCGCGCGCGGGGTGTCGAACCGGACCGTCAGGCCGGTCGCGCGGCCGAGCGTCCGTATCCGGGTCTCGTCGTCGCCGCCCAGATCCCATTGCACCGCCAGCCGGGCGCGCTGTTCGGACACCGGCAGACGGTAGTGGCGCGCCACCCGGCCAAACAATTCCAGCCAGCTGTCGATCGCCATGCCCGGCGCCGCGGCAAGCGCGGCCGTCACAGCGTCACCCCGCGCAACGTCGTGCCCGAGAGGCCGAATGCATCGCGCATCCGCCCCGACAGGAACAGGCAATCGACCTGAAGCCGGCGCAGATCCTGCGTCGTATTGATCGCCTCGAAGCGAACCTGCTGGAGTTCCTGTTCGGCGTTCAGCAGATCGACGAGCGTCCGCGTGCCCATCTCCAGATACTGGATCCGGTATAGACGATTGGTCTCGCGCATGTTGCCTTGCCGCGAGACCAGCGTGTCGATGACGCGGGTGAGGCTTTCGATCTGTTGCTGCGCCTCGGCCATGCCCTGGCTGGTATCGAGCCGCGCGCGCCGTGCGCTCGCCTCGGCCGCATCGCGTTCGAACCCCGCGCCGCGAAGGCGCGCTTTCGTGACACCGCCGGCAAAGACATTGCTGGAGACGCGCAGGCCGAAATTATAGATGCTGCGCTGGCCGAACGGCGAGGCGACGTCGCTGGACGCGTCGCCGCCGAGCGACACGGTGGGATAGCGATCGGCGCGGCTCCGCCGGACCGCCGCGTCGGCTCGGTCCACCAAAGCGTCGGCGACCATCACCGACGGCACCGTGTTCCATTCGGGCATCGGCCTGGAGCAACTGCGCATCAGCCAGTCCGGTACGTCGGGCGCGACCGCGGCCGGTGGCGCGTCGCGATTGAGCAGATAGGCAAGGTTGCTCGTCCACCGTCGTTTCGATGCCTCGATCTGGGTCAGCGTGGCGCTCGCCGCCTCGACCCGTGCCTCTGCCTGAAGCGCGTCCGACTGCGTTGCCGCGCCCATCTTCGAACGCTGTCCGACCAACGCGCTGATCTGTTCGATCCGCGACGCCTGATCCAGCGCGACGGTGTGCAGCGCCGTCGCACGCTGTAGCTCGATCACGGCATAGGCGCTTTCGCGTATCAGCGTGTCGACTGCGAGCAACAGCTCGGCCCGTCCGCCGCGAGTCCCTGCGCGTGCGGCCGCGACGTCGCTCGACACCTTGCCGAAATCATAGAGCATCTGGGATGCGCCGACCTGCGGCCGCGGGCGCCATGTTCCCGAGACACGGCTGTCATAGCCGCTTCCGAGCCCGGTGCTGACGGTTGGAAGATACCCCGCGCGGGCGGCAGCGATCTCTTCGCCGCGGGCGCTGAGTATGCCCGCCGCCTCGATGACCGACGGATGCCATGCCACCGCTTCCTTGGCGGCTTCGGTCAGGGTCAGGGGCGACGTCCGGTCAGCCGTCGTTACCGGCGTCATGTCCGACGCCGGCCCGATCCCCTTGTCTGCCGCCTTGCCGATACCGCCCAGGCCCATCGACATCATGCCGCTCAGGGCAAGTATCGATCGTACGTATCGTGGGCTGTATTGCATGGGTACCGGGTCCTCTGCGTTGAACACACAGAAGACCCGGTACCTTTAATAAAATGTATAAGGCCAGTGCCTTTATGTTATTGAGATCATTATATTAAATCCGTTCTGATTTCTTAAAAAACAGAATTGGCATTGGTACCGAACCGGTCTGGATCTTCCGGCGCGACGATATAGTCGAGCGGATCGACCACCGCGGGCATCGCGACATCGACGGCGAAACTTGGATGCCCCGCATCGCCCACGCCGTCCAACGCGGTGGTTTCTTCGGGCGGGAGATAGTTCGCCAGGACGCTTTCCAACTCGCCCTGCCCCTCGAACACCTCGTAGATCGCACGGCCGATCGCGCTGCCGTCATCCGCGACCGCGACCGATGCGTCTGCGTCGAGCCCAGGCGCCAGGAACGCATCCAAGGCGATGACGTCGATTTCGCTGCCGGCGGCTTGGCTGGCAAAGATCGCCGCCGCTGTGCCATCCGCGGGCACATCGATCGTCACGGTCAGCGTGGACGTTGCCACGGTACCGTCGGGCTGGATCAACTGGTAGGTGAACGTGTCGAAGAGATCGACCGCCGAATAACCGAGCGTTGCGCTGGGTCGATAGAGATAATCCCCCGTTTCGTCGATCGTCAGCGTCCCGTGCTGTCCGGTCAACACGACCTCGGTATCGCCGATCTCAGTGAAGCCGGTACCCGAATCCACCCGGATCGCTGCGAACGACGTATTCGCGGTGTCGTTGTCGAGCAGGTTGCCTTCCGCCGTCGCCGCGCTGCCGAGCGTGAACTGGTCGAGGAACGTCGTCGTTGCCCCGACCGATACGGTGGTCGCGAACGATCCTGCCGCCGCGCTGCTCGATATGGTGTACGTGTATCGCCCGGCCGGGAGATCCTCGACCGTGAACACGGTGCCGGTACCAATCGGCAGTCCGACAGCGGCGAGCTGGGTCACTTGATCGACCACCGTGCCCGCTGCGTTGCGCACGGTGAGCGTGTAGCTCGGCAGGACTGTCAGGCCGGGTGCGCGGACAGCGGAAATCGAGATATCCGCCACGGTGTTCGCGGCCACCGTGAAGGCGCTACCGCCGGCCCCCGTCGAAAGGAGGCCCAACGGGCCTGACGAGTTGAACGAGAACGCGGTCGTCGGCGCCGTCGTTGTCACGACGTTGTCGTACGTCACGGCCGCGACCGCCACGTCCGCGACGGCCACCGGCGCACCGGTGATGTCGGGGCTGCCGATCGCGATCGACAGGGTGGCGCTCTCAAGCTCGCCATCGGTCGGATCGCGAAGCGTGTAGGTGAACGTATCGGTCTCCCCGATCGCTAGTGCATTGGCATCCGGCGTGTAGGTATAACTACCGTCCAGATTGATCACCAGCGTACCCCAGGCGCCATCGACGACGGTGCCATTGGCCGTTACCGCAGTAGGCACGCCGTTGACCGTCACGCTGTCCACCTGCGTGCCCGGTCCGACGATATCGACTGCGCCGCCTGCCCCCGGATCGGCGATGACGTTGCCCGACACGGCGGCAGGAACCACACCGGCGACGGCAGTAAAATCTGCATCCACACCGGCGACAGCGAGGCTACCGAGCAGCCCGACGCCCGCCGCGCCCGCAAACGTCAGGAACGCCCGGTATTCGCCCGGGCCCAGTGTTTCGGTTGCAACCAGATTATCGTCGAGCAGCCGGATATCGAGCAGCGAGGCATTGCCCGGTCCGTCGACCGCGACCCAATTGGTCCCGTCGAAGCGCTGCACGACGACGGAATAGCCACTGGCGGCGCCGATATCGAGCAAGGCGTTGTAGGTGAAGACCGCATCGAGGCTATGCCCGTCCTCCACCGTAAACCGGACGTCGGGCACCGACAGCACCTCAGCCTGCAGATCGACGACGCCGAGCGAGACGAGTGCCACATACGCCGCACTGCCAAAGTCCACCGCCGAGGTCGCCGGGACCAGATCGATCGATGCCGTGTTGCTGTTGTCGAACGCGTCGATGTCGAACGGCGCGATGACAGTGCCCGGCAACGAAGGATTGCCTGCCGCATCCGTCTGAGTCACCGCAAGCGTCACCCCGCTGACCTGGGCCGGGACCAGCGTGACGGTGAAGTTCCCGTCCGCATCGACCAGTCCATTCCCGAGCGAGGCACCGCCAGTGCCGCGAACATCCACGCGTGCACCGGGCTCGCCGATACCCGTCACCGTCGTCCCGTCTCCTGTAATCAGCAGTGCCGTCGGGGCGTCGGGGGCGGTCAGATCGGGCGCGATCGCGCTGGCCGGATCGGACACGTTGCCGGCACCGTCGCGCTGCGTCGCCTCCAGTGTCTCGCCGTTGCGCTGCGGCTCGGCGAGCGTGACCTGGTACGACCCAGTGCTCCCGACGACCGCAGTCCCGATCGCCACGCCGTCGCGAGTGATCGTTACCGTAGCGCCCGGCTCGCCCAAGCCCGTGACGACGTCACCACCGACGCCGATGTCGATGCTCGGCGCGAAGGGTGCGGTGAGGTCGGGTGCGATCGCGGGAACAGCCGGCGACTCGTTGCCCACCCCATCGGACTGTACCACGCTCAGCACTTCGCCGTTGCGCTGCGCGATGTCGAGCAGCGCCGTATAGGTGCCGTCCACGCCCACCACCGCGGTCCCGATGACATCTCCCGCAGGGCCGCGCACGGTGATCGTGGCGCCGGCGACACCGGCACCGACGACCGCGTCGCCCTCCGCCGAGACGGTGGCCGTCGGCGAGAACGGTGCCGTATCGTCGGGTGCGACCACGGTTGTCGGCAGCGACGTGTTGTTCGCACGGTCGGTCTGCGTGACCGTCAGCGACTGGCTGTCGGTCTGCGGTGCCGACAGCGCTACCGCGTAGCTGCCGCCTGGAGCAACGATCGCCGTGCCCAGCAGTCCGTCGGGACCGGTGACCTGGACGGTCGCACCCGGCTCGCCGGTGCCGGTAACGAACCCGCCATTCGCCGAGACGACCGCAATCGGTGCAGTCGGCGCCGTGATGTCGGGAGCCAGTACCGACGCTGGCTCGGATGCGTTGTTGGCGACATCCGTCTGCTGCACGCTGAGCAACTGTCCGTTTGCCTGAGCCGGAGTCAGCGTTGCGGTATAGGTACCGTTCACGCCTACCGTAACCGAGCCGATCGTATCGCCGCCGGGGGCGGTGATCGTCAGGAATGCGCCGGGTTCGCCGGTGCCGCTGACGCTGGTACCGTCCGCGGCGACGATCGCCGTCGGTGCCGTCGGCGCGGTGATGTCGGGTGCCAGGATGCCGGTGGGCAACGAGTCATTGCCGGCCGGATCGATCTGGATCACGGTAAGCGCCTGGCCATTGGCCTGGGCCGGCGACAGCGGCACGGTGAAGGTGTTGTCCGCGCCGACGACCGCCGTGCCGACAAGGCCGTTCGGACCGCTGACGCTGACCGTCGCGCCAGCCTCTCCCGTCCCGGTCACGATCGTGCCGTTGGCATCGATCGTCGCCGCCGGGGCCGCCGGTGCCGTGATGTCCGGAGCCACGGCCGAGACCGGTGGCGAGACATTGCCCTCGGCATCGGCCTGCGTCGCGGTGAACGCTTCACCGTTCAGACTCGGTGGATCCAGATCCGTCGTATAGGTGCCGTCCGGTTCAACCGCGATCGACCCGATCGTAACGCCACCGGGTCCGACGAGCGTGACGGTAGCGCCGGGCTCGCCGGTGCCGCTCGCACTCGCGCCATCGTCGGCGATCACCAGTGTCGGGATCGCCGGTGCCGTCAGGTCGGGTGCCGTGGCCGTGACCGGCGGCGAGATGTTGCCGCCGCCGTCGGTCTGCGTCGCGGACAGGACCTCGCCGTTCAGTTGCGGCGTGCCGAGCGTCGCGGAGTAGGTGCCGTCAGCCGCGATCGTGGCGACTCCGATTACGGCGCCGGCCGGATTGGTCACGACGATCCGTGCACCGGCTTCGCCCGTGCCGGTTACGACCCTGCCATCGTCGGAGACGAGCGCGGTCGGTGCCAGCGGCGTGGTGAAGTCCGGGGCAATGGTGGACGCCGGGCCCGACACGTTGCCGGTCGGGTCAGTCTGCGTTGCGGTCAGCGTTTCGCCATTGATCTGCGGATCGCCGAGCGTGATCGTGTACGTACCGTCTCCGGCGACCGGAACCGTGCCGATGGGCGTGCCGTCCGGCCCGGTGATCGTCAGCGTCGCACCGGGCTCACCCGTACCGCTGACGACGGTGCCATCGTCGTTGATCGCGATGGTCGGGGCAACCGGTGCCGTGAGGTCCGGTGCCAGTGCCGTAGCGGCGGGCGACGGGTTACCGGTCGGATCCGCCTGAACTACGCTCAGCGTCTCGCCATTGACCTGCGCAGGGGTCAGCGTCGCAGTGTAGGCACCGTCCGCGCCGACGATTGCCGTCGCCACCACGGCGCCGCCGGGCGCAGTGACCGTCACGGTTGCTCCCGCTTCGCCCGTGCCGGTGACCGCAGTGCCGGTGTCGTTGACGTCTGCCGTCGGAAGCGCGGGTGCGGTCAGGTCCGGCGCGGTGGCCGACACGGGCAGTCCGGCATTGCCGCTTGAGTCGACCTGCGTTGCGCTCAGGACCTCGCCATTGGTCTGCGCCGGAGCCAGCGCAGCGATGTAATTGCCGTCTGGGCCGACGACGGCGGTGCCGATCGCGAGCCCGTCAGGATCACGAATCGTCACCGTCGCGCCGATCTGACCGGCACCCGTGACGGTCGTTCCATCATCCGACACGTCCGCAGTAAGGCCGACGGGTGCATCGAAGTCGGGTGCCGCCGCCGTGACGGGTGGCGATGCGTTGCCCGCAGGATCGTTCTGGACGGCACTCAGCAGCTCGCCGTCGATCCGTGCCGGATCTAGCGCCAGCGTGTAGGTGCCGTCGTCCGCGACGACGGCCGTACCGATCGTGCTGCCGTCCGGGTTGCGCACGGTCACGGTTGCGCCGGGCTCGCCGGTACCGGTCGCGGCCGCACCGTCGAGCGTGATCGCAAGCGTCGGTGCGGCTGGTGCGGTGATATCCGGTGCAGTTACCAGAGTCGGCAGCGAGGCATTGCCGGCGGCGTCCACCTGGATCGCTTCGAGCAGCTCGCCATTGGCCTGCGCCGGTGCGAGCGTCGCGCTATAGCTCGCATCGGCCGCCACGATGGCGGTGGCGATGGTTGCGCCGTCAGGACCGATGATCGAGACTGTCGCTCCGGGCTCGCCGGTGCCCGTAACTTGCGTCCCGTCATCGGAGACCGTCACGACCGGCGCTGCGGGCGCGGTGATGTCGGATGCCGCCACGTTGGCGGGTGGCGAGACATTGCCCGCCACGTCCGCCTGCGTGACGCTCAGCACCTCGCCATTGGTCTGCGGCGAACCCAGCGTTGCGGCATAGAAGCCGCCCGCGTCCACGATCGCCGTGCCCAGCGGCGTGCCGTCGGCAGCGCGCACGGTGATCGTCGCGCCCGCCTCGCCCGTTCCGGTGACGACGGTACCCGTTACATCGAGCGCCGCCGTCGGTGCGATCGGTGCGGTCAGGTCGGGTGCGACCGCGGTTGCCGGCGGCGATATGTCGCCGTCTGCTTCGGTCTGCGTCACGCGGACGATCTCGCCGTCGATCCGCGGCGGCGCAAGCGCGACGCTGTAGCTGCCATCGGGGTTGGCGATGCCCGTGGCGATCACTTCGCCATCGGCATCGTAGACCGTGATCGCGGCGCCGCCGATCGCGGTGCCCGTCACGGTCGCACCATCGACGCCGACGGCCGCACTTGGCGCGTCGGGATCGGTATCCGCGACCAGATCGGGCGCCGTCGCCGTGGCGGGCAGCGAGATGTTGCCCGCGGCATCGATCTGCCGGACGGCAAGCACTTCACCATCGACCTGCGCCGACGACAGCGTCGCCGTGTAGGTCCCATCAGGCGCAACCGTGGCGTTCCCGATAACCGCACCCAGCGGATCGCGGATGACGATCGCGGCCCCGACCTCGCCGGTACCGGTGACGCTGAGGCCATCCTCACCGACCGTCGCCGCAGGGGCGGCAGGTGCGGTGAGGTCGGACGCGATCAACTGCGTGGGAACCGAGGTGTTGCCGGCCGGATCGGTCTGCACGACGTCGAGCGACTGGCTATCGATCTGCGGCGTGGCGAGGACCACCGTGTAGACGCCCCGCTCGTCGACGACCGTGGTACCGAGTTCGGCGCCGCCGGCATCGCGAACCGAGACGGTCGCGCCGGCTTCGCCGGTACCGGTCACGATCGTGCCGGATGGGTCGAGCACGGCATTCGGCGCCGGCGGCGCAGTGATATCGGGCGCCGTCAGGGCAAGCGGTGGCGATACATTGCCGGCCGGATCGCTCTGCACGACGCTGAGCGCCTCGCCATTTGCCTGTGCGGGCGTGAGGATGACCTCGAAGCTGCCATCCGCCGCGACGATCGTGGTGCCGATCGTCGCTCCGGCGGCATCGACGATGACGATGCGGGCGCCGGCCTCCCCCGTGCCAGATACAGCCGTGCCGTCACCGTTGATCGTCGCGTCCACCTGCGCGGGCACGGTGAAATCGGGCGCGACCGCCGTGGCGATGCCGGAGACGTTGCCGGCGGCATCAGCCTGGGTCGCGCTGAGGGTTTCTCCGTTGACCTGCGCCGGGCTCAGCAGCGCCGTATACGTGCCGCCGGCCTCGATCAGGGCCATGCCGATCACGGCCCCTGCGGGATCGGTGATCGTGACGGTCGCGCCCGGCTCGCCGGTGCCCGTCACGGCCGTGCCATCGTCGTTGACGACCACCGCCGGCGCGGCGGGTGCGGTCACGTCGGCTGCGACTACGCTGGCCGGCGCGGAGGTATTGCCGGCGGCATCGGCCTGCGCCACCGACAGCGTCTCGCCGTTGGTCTGCGGCGTGTCGAGCGTGACGACGTAACTGCCGCCGGCACCGACCGCGGCGGACCCGATGACCGCGCCACCCGGGGCAGTGACCGTGACGATCGCGCCGGGTTCACCGGTCCCTGCGATCAAGCCGCCGTCGTCGGACAGCGTCGCGGTCGGCGTGCCGGGCGCAGTGATATCCGGTGCGAGCGCGTCGACAGCCATCGATACGTTGCCCGCCGCGTCGGTCAGCGTGACGGACACCGTCTCGCCATTGGCCTGCGGCGGCGCGAGCGGCACCGAATAGGTCCCGTCGGCCGCGACAACCGCACTGCCGATCACGGCACCACCGGCATCGCGCACCGTGACGACGGCGCCCGCCTCGCCGGCACCGGCGACCGCGCTACCATCGGGCGCGACGCTGGCGGAGGGCGCATCGGGCGCGACGAAGTCCGGGGCGGCAAGACTGGCGGGTGGCGAAACATTGCCGGCCGCGTCGGCCTGCGTCACCAAGACGGTACCGCCGGCATCCTGTACCGGATCGAGCGTGATGGCGAAATCACCGCGCGGATTCGCGGTTGCGGTGCCCAGCACGGTCCCATCGGCGGCGCGCACAGTGATCGCAGCCCCCGCCTCGGCGCTGCCGGTCACCACGGCACCGGTCGGATCGAGCGTCGCGACCGGTGCTTCCGGCGCGGTCAGATCGGGGGCGACCGCAAAGGCGGGGGGCGACACATCGCCGTCCGCGTCGGATTGCGTGACACCGATCGTCTCGCCGTCGATGCGCGGCGGCGCGAGCGCAACGGTATAGCTGCCGTCCGCCGCTGCGACGCCGGTACCGACGATCGTTCCGTCGGCATCGTACACGATGATCGCAGCACCCGCGACCGCGACGCCGGTTATCGCCGTGCCGTCGGCGACGACCGTAGCGGTCGGCGCGTCGGGCGCGTCGTCCGGAACCAGATCGGGCGCAATGGCCGTCGCGATGGGCGATACGTTGCCCGCGGCATCGGCCTGACGCACCGTCAGAACCTCGCCATCGACCTGCGCAGGCGTGAGCGCCGCACTATAGGTCCCGTCCGCGCCAACCACGGCGGTCGCGATGACGGCGCCGACCGGGCTGCGGATCGTGACGGTCGCGCCGGCCTCGCCCGAGCCGCTGATGCTGGTGCCGTCTCCGCCGACGATGCCGGTCGGTGCACGCGGCGCGGTGAGGTCGGGAGCGACCAGCGTGGACGCCGGCGATGTGTTTCCGGCGGAATCCGCCTGCGTGACGGACAGCGTCTCGCCGTTCCCCTGCACCGCGCCGAGCGGGATCGCATAATTGCCCTGCGCATCGACCGTCCCGGTACCGAGCACGGTGCCGTCGACGCCGCGGACCGTGACGCTGGCGCCGGGCTCGCCCGAGCCGCTGACGATGGTGCCGCTGGCGTCGAGCGTCGCAACGGGTGCCGGCGGTGCCGTGACATCGGGCGCGACCAGCGACAGCGGCGGCGCTGCATTGCCTGCCGCATCGAACTGCGTCGCGGTCAGTTGCTCGCCATTCGCCTGCGCCGGGGTCAGCGCCGCGCTATAGCTGCCATCCGCCGCCACCGTCGCGGTGGCGATCACCGCGCCGGTCGCGTCCGCGAAGACGATCCGCGCACCAGGCTCGCCGGTCCCGGCAACCGAGGTCCCGTCGGCGCTGATCGTCGCGGTCGGCTGGGCCGGTGCGGTGAAGTCGGGTGCGATCGTGCTGGCCGTGCCGGAGGCATTGCCGGCAGCATCGGTCTGGCGGGCTTCGATCACCTCGCCATCAACCTGGGGTGCCGAAAGAATGGCGCTGTAGCTGCCATCGGCGGCGACCGTCACCGTCGCGAGCGTCGCGCCGGCCGGATCGGTGATGACGACTTGCGCACCCGGCTCGCCGGTACCGCTGACCTGCGTTCCGGAGGCATCGATCGTGATCGTCGGCGGCGCCGGCGCGGTGAGATCGGGCGTACCGAGATCGACGGACGGCGAGACATTGCCGGCCGGATCGGTCTGGACGACGGACACTGTCGTGCCGTCGACCTGTGCCGGCACGAGGGTCGCGGTATAGCTGCCGTCGGGCGCGACGATGACGGTGGCAATCACCACGCCGGTCGCATCGCGAACGGTAACGGTGGCGCCCGGCTCGCCACGACCGGTGATCTGCGCACCGTCGTCAGCAATCGTCGCAGTCGGTGCGGTGGGCGCGGTCAGATCGGGCGTGGCAGCGGACACGGGCGCGGAGACATTGCCCGCAGCGTCGGTCTGTACGACGGAAACGGGTGCGCCATCGACGCTCGGTACGGCGAGGGTCACGGTGTAGGTTCCGTCGGCCGCGACGATCGCGGTCCCGATCACTACTCCTGCGGCATTGGTGACCGTGACCGTCGCGCCCGGTTCGCCGCGACCCGTGATGATCGTGCCGGTCGCATCGACCGTCGCGCTGGGCGCCGCGGGTGCCGTCAGATCGGGGGTAGCGACGGTCGTTCCGCCGGAAACGTTCCCGGCCGGATCGGTCTGCGTGACCACGATGGGATCGCCCTTGATCTGCGGCGCGGTCAGCGTGACCGAATATGTACCATCGGCGCCGACGACGCCGGTGCCGATGACGGCGCCGCTGGCATCGCGCACCTGAATGGTCGCGCCAGCCTCGCCGGTGCCGCTCAACACCGCGCCGTCGCCGCGAACGGTCGCGGTCGGCGTCGTCGGAGGCGTCGTGTCGGGCGTGACTCCGGTGCCCGGTCCGGGATTAGGCTGATCGGACCGATCATCGTCGCCGCCACCGCCGGCTGCAACCGCAGCCAGACCGGCAGCCCCGGCGACACCCGCGAGGATCGCCGGCAGCGCAAGCGACGATCCGCCGCCCGAGGCGGTCGTCAGATCGTCAAGGTCCTCGATCAGCGAATACCTGGCTGGTGTGTTCGTCGTGCGCGCCAACCACTGCGTGCCATCGGGTTCACGCAGCACGAGGTCGTGAGGAATGGCAGCGTTGTCGAGATAGAAGTCGACGACCCGGACCTGCTCGCCATTGGCCAGCCTGACGACGAGATCCGGGCCCTGCCGTTCGAACCCGGCGACGTCGGCGCGAGCGATATCCAGCCGGACGGTGCTTGGTCCACCGAGATTGATGGTATCCGTGGAAACCTGGCTGACGGTGCCGGTGGCCTTCGAGATCACGTCCACGTTCATCGCTGTTTCCTCTTCGGTGTCGTTGCATCGGATCGCCGCTCGATCGCGATTGACGATCGGCGGCGACAGTTTTCCTCGATGGCTGAACGGAGGAGTTCGCTGCGGCGATGCTTCAGTTCCGATATCGGAACCAATTCCCGTTTTGATCGTGCGACGATGGTATTCGGGTGCAGGAAAAGGGCACGCGAGCGTTGAACCGTTGTAGATCGCAGCGCCTTCGGGAGGGTGCATATTCTACCACCCGGTGGCGGTCTGCGGAATCGTGAATCCTCGGTTTCACGCGCGAAACAGGGTGCTGCGAGGGATCTCGCCAGCGGCGGCTGCTCGCCTCCTGCCTGCCGTTTGAACAGATATTCCCGCGCAGAAAGACTACGCTAGCGGATCACCGGCGACACGGGTGTTCCACTCGTCGATGACGTCCTGATCCTTTTCCCTGCTCGCATATTGGAGCCGGGCGCCGAGGAAGCGCGTGCGGTTCAGTCGCGCTAAAGCCCATATTGCAGCGCCGCGGACCAATGTCGCCGCGTCGTCGAGCAGCTTGACGACCGGTTCGATCAGCGCTGGATCACCACTGTTGCCGGCTGCGATCAGCGCGTTGCGGATCATCCGGTCGCGGCCGATGCGCTTGATGGGGGAGCCGGCGAAGACCGTGCGGAAGGTGGCGTCGTCGAGCGCGAGGATGTCGGCCAGTTCCGGTGCGACCAGTTCGGCGCGGGGGTGGAAGGCTAGGTTCGCGTTGGCCGAGGCGGCGAACTTGTTCCAGGGGCAGACGGCGAGGCAGTCGTCGCAGCCGTAGATGCGGTTGCCGATCGCGGCGCGGAACTCGTGCGGGATCGGGCCGGCATGCTCGATGGTCAGGTAGGAAATGCAGCGGCGGGCATCGAGTTGATAGGGCGCGAGGAAGGCGGCGGTCGGGCATGCGGTCTGGCAGGCGTCGCAACTGCCGCAGGTGTCGACGCCGCCGCGGTCCGGTTCCAGGTCCAGCGTCGTGTAGATCGCGCCGAGGAACAGCCAGCTGCCATGCTCGCGGCTGACGAGGTTGGTGTGCTTGCCTTGCCAGCCGAGACCCGCGGCTTCGGCGAGCGGCTTCTCCATCACCGGCGCGGTGTCGACGAACACTTTCAGGTCGAACGGCGGCAAATCGCGCCCCGCTTCCGCCGCCAGCCAGCGGCCGAGCGCCTTCAACTGCCGCTTCACGACGTCGTGATAATCCGGACCCTGCGCGTAGACCGAGATGCGTCCTACCCCGCCTTCGTCCGCCAACCGCAGCGGATCGTCCTTCGGCGCGTAGCTCATACCAAGCGCTATGACGCTGCGGACTTCGGGCCAGAGGCCGGCGGGGCTTTCGCGGTGGTGCTTGCGTTCCTCCATCCAGATCATGTCGCCGTGGCGGCCGTCCGCGAGCCACTGGTGGAGGCGTTCGCCCGCCAGTGGCGCGGAGTCGGCGTCCGCGATCCCGCAGGCGGCAAAACCCAATTCGGCCGCTTTGGCCTTAAGTCGGTGTTCCAGCTTGTCTTGCGCCACGTCCGACCGCTACCACGACGTCACCCTCGGGAGGAAGATTGCGCGTGAACGATGAATGGGCGGTCACCGCGAGCGGGATCGTAAAGCGGTTCGGCGACCGGCGCGTGGTCGACGGGGTGGACATCATGGTGCCGCGCGGCTCGGTGTACGGCGTGCTCGGGCCCAACGGCGCGGGCAAGACGACGACGCTGCGCATGCTGCTCGGGATCATCGAGCCCGACGAGGGATCGCGGACGCTGCTTGGCTTCGACAATCCGCGCGATGCGAGCGATCAGGTCGGCTACCTCCCCGAGGAACGCGGGCTGTATCCGGCGATGAAGGCGCGCGAGGCGATCGCGTTCCTGGGGGCGTTGCGCGGGCTCGACTGGAAGACCGGCCGCGAGCGTGCGGTGGTGCTGATGGAGTCCGCTGGCCTCGGCCATGCGGTCGACGAGAAGATCCGGAAATTGTCGAAGGGCATGGCGCAGTTGGTGCAGTTGCTCGGATCGGTTGTGCACCAGCCCGACCTGCTCGTGCTCGACGAGCCGTTTTCGGGACTCGATCCGGTCAACCAGGAGCGGCTCGAGGCGCTGATCCTCGCCGAGCGGGATCGCGGCGCGACGATCCTGTTCTCGACGCATATCATGAGCCATGCCGAACGGCTGTGCGACCGGCTGGCGATCATCGCCGGCGGCAAGCGGCGGTTCGAGGGGACGGTGGGCGACGCGCGGGGAATCCTGCCGCAGCGCGTCCACTATACGCCGCATCGGCCCGATCCGGCGATCCGCGGCGTGTTGCCGGCGGATGCGATGCCGGACGGCGATAGCTGGCGGTTCGAATTGCCGGGTGAAGGGATCGAGAGTTTGCTCGTGAGGTTGATCGACGCAGGGTACGGAATTTCGGGGCTGTCGATCGAGCGGCCGGGGCTGCACGAGGCGTTCGTCCGTATCGTCGGTCAGCATGGCGACGTCGCGAAGGAGCAGGCGGCATGACGCGCTTCCGCCGGACGCTCCGCCAGACCTTCACGATCGCGCGGCGCGACTTCATCGCTACCGTCTTCACGCCGATCTTCCTGCTGTTCCTGTTCGCGCCGGTCATCATGGGATCGTTCGGCGCGATCGGTGGGCTGGGCGCGGCGAGCGTCAGCGGCGGTGCGCAGGACAAGACGCGGATCATCGCGATCGTGCACGCCGCGACATCGCGACCGATCGCCGAAGCCGATACGCGATTGCGCGGGATGTTCCGCGAGGACGAGGCACCGCCGGCGCTGACCACCGTCGCGCCGTTGGCCGATCCGGCGGCGCAGGCGCGCGCGGCGTTCGAGACGAAGGATATCGATGCGTCGGCTGTGATCTATGGTCCGCTCGATGCGCCGCAGATTCTGTACGGCCCGCGCGGGAAGCGCTCGGCGGATTATCTCGGGTTGCTGGCGCAGACGACGCTGGCGGCGGAGAAGCTGGGTGGCACGCTGCCGACGATCGCCGCGACCAAGACGCAGGTCACGCGCTCGACCACCTCGGTCGGGGGCCAGCATCAGTCGGCGTTCTTCGCGGTGTTCGGGATCTTCTTCCTGACCTTGTTCCTGTCGGGGCAGGTCGTCGGCACGATGGCCGAAGAGCGCAACAACAAGGTGATCGAAGTGCTCGCCGCCGCGGTGCCGCTGGAATCGGTGTTCTTCGGCAAGCTGATCGGGATGTTCGGCGTCGCGGTGCTGTTCGTCGCGTTCTGGGGCACCGTCGTCACGCAGATCACGACATTGATGCCGGCGGGCGCGGCGGCGGCGCTGGGCGACCTGGCGCCGGCAGTCGGCGGTCCGATGTTTGCGCTGCTGTTCGCCGCGTATTTCAGCATGGCGTATCTGCTGCTCGGGTCCGTGTTCCTCGGCGTCGGGGCGCAGGCCTCGACGATGCGCGAGATCCAGATGCTATCGTTGCCGATCACGATCCTGCAGGTCGCGATGTTCGGGCTGTCGTCGGCGGCGGTCTCGCGGCCGGGAAGCTGGATCGCGACGGTTGCCGAGCTGTTCCCGCTGTCGTCGCCGTTCGCGATGGCCGGACGGGCGGCGAACTCCGCCGAACTGTGGCCGCATGTCGCGGCGCTGGCGTGGCAGGCCTTGTGGGTGACGATCTTCATCACGGTCGGGGCGCGGCTGTTCCGGCGGGGGGTGCTGCAATCGGGCAGCGCGCGGCCGTTCTGGCGGCGCAAGACAAAGGCGGCGGCTTAGGTTTTGCAAATCCTCCCCCGCCAGGGGGAGGTGGCTGGCGCTTGCCAGACGGAGGGGGAGGAAAGGGTAACCTCTGTTGCGTGTCCTCCCCCTCCGTCGCCTTCGGCGCCACCTCCCCCTTGCGGAGGAGGATCTCTCGGTTACGGCCCAACCCTATTGACATAGGTGTCAGCAAAGCCTTTCCTGTGGCAAAATACGGGAGAGAGACGATGGCGACTCTGGTGAGAGACGTGGCGCAACACGCGGTCGATCCGCTCGATGTGAGCCGTGCCGAACTGTACCGCGACGATGTGTGGCAGGCGCCTTTCAAGACGCTGCGGGCCGAGTCGCCGGTCCATTATGTCGAGCATTCCGACTATGGGCCGTACTGGTCCGTCTCGAGCTACAAGGGCATCGTCGAGGTCGAATCGCTCCCCGACCTCTATTCGTCCGAAGCCGGCGGCATAACGATCGCCGATTTCGTCGCCGAGCGCGATGTCCGCATGCCGATGTTCATCGCGCGTGACCGCCCCGTGCACACCGGCCAGCGCCGCACCGTCGCGCCTGCCTTCACCCCAAGCGAGATGACGCGGATGTCGGGCGATATCCGCCGGCGGACGGCGGACATGCTCGACAGCCTGCCGTGGAACACGCGCTTCGACTGGGTGGATACCGTCGCGATCGAACTGACCACGCAAATGCTCGCGATCCTGTTCGATTTTCCGTGGGCCGATCGCCGTAAGCTGACGCTGTGGTCGGATTGGGCAGGCGACATCGAAATCGTGAAGAACGAGGAACTGCGCGCGCAGCGGCTCGCCCACATGTTCGAATGCGGTTCGTATTTCAAAGGGTTATGGGACGCGAAGATCGATAAGCCGCCGACGCCCGACCTCATCTCGATGATGATTCATTCGGACGCGATGAGCCACATGGATCACAACGAATTTATCGGTAATCTCATCCTGCTGATCGTCGGCGGCAACGATACGACGCGCAATTCGATGTCGGCGCTGGCGTATGGGCTGGACAAGTTTCCGGACTCGCGCGCAAAACTGGAAGCGGACCCGGCGCTGATCCCGAACGCGGTGAGCGAGATCCTGCGCTGGCAGACCCCGCTTGCGCACATGCGCCGCACTGCGACGGCGGACACCGAACTGATGGGGCAGCAGATCAAGGCCGGCGATAAGCTGATCCTTTGGTATCTGTCGGCGAACCGCGACGAGAGCGTGTTCGGCGACGATGCGGACTCGATCGTCGTGGATCGGCCGAACGCGCGGCGGCACCTGGCGTTCGGCCACGGCATCCACCGCTGCGTCGGCGCACGGCTCGCCGAGATGCAGATCTCCATTCTACTGGAGGAGATGGCGGCGCGGCGGATGCGGATCAACGTGCTGGAGGAGCCCACTCGCGTGAATGCGTGTTTTGTCCACGGCTATCGGACGCTGCCGGTCGAGATCAGCAAATACTGAGGATTGGCATCACCTTATCCGTCGGTTCGGCCGTACCTATATCCGAACCATGGAGATGAACATGACCCAGGACCGCCGCGCTTTCCTTACGCTTGCCGGGGCGGGTGCCGCTGGCTTTGCCTTGTGGGGGTGCTCGTCGCAGCCTGCGCAGGCGGCGGAGCGGTTCGAGGTTACGCTGACCGATGTGCAGTGGCGCAAGAAGCTGTCGCCGGATGCGTACAACACGCTCCGCAAGGAGGGCACCGAGCGGCCCTATTCCAGCCCGTTGAATGGCGAGCATCGCGCGGGGATATTCTCGTGCGGCGGGTGTGGCCTGCCGAACTTCTCGTCGAAGACCAAGTTCGAGAGCGGGACCGGCTGGCCGAGCTTCTGGCAGCCGCTGCCCAATGCGGTGCGGACTCGGGTGGATTGGACGCTGGGGATGGCGCGGACCGAGGTGCATTGCCGGCGGTGTGGCGGGCATTTGGGCCACGTGTTCGACGATGGGCCGAAGCCTACGGGCAAGCGGTACTGCATGAACGGCGATGCGCTGACGTTCAAGGCTGCGTGAGGCCGTTCTCCCGTCAGGCGGCTGCCACGTATCGCGTGGAGCGCGTCAAGGTTGTTTCCCCGCGAAGGCGGGGATCCAGACTGGGCTCCCGCCTTCGCGGGAGAGCATGAAGTAATCAGGAAACGGCTTATTTTGCCCACCCCCCCGGCGAAGGCCGGGGTCCAATTGGGAAACATCGCTGATCGAGGGCCGCGCTTCGTTACCGCGGCCTTTCCAATTGGGCCCCGGCCTTCGCCGGGGAGGTGCCCTTTGGGGTAAGGTGAGGCGTCTAACTGTCAGGGGGCGATCAGTAGCGAAACTTTGGACTGCTATGTCGAAGCCGGCGGGAAATGCCGAAGCGCGCCCCGCACCCCACCGCAAATGCCAAACCTCAGTTCGCCTCGTTCACCAGCGTGAAGATGCCGCGCGGATCGGTCGGGCCGTGCTGGATGGTGGTGAGCTGCGCAGCGTTGGCGCGCTGCGTTGCGGTCAGGGTGTTGGTGGCGCTGGCCATCTGGAACGAAGGCTGGGCAGGCGCATCGAGCGTGTCGCCGGCAGGAGCGTGGTCCGAATAGATGAAGCCCTTGGTCGGGTAGACCGAGGTGCCGAGATCGCCCTGCGGACCGTACCACACCTTGACCTTGCTCCAGTCGCCGGCGTCGGAAACGTCGATCGCGCGGACGTTGGTCTCGACGGCGCCGGGGCGCGACCAGTTGGCGTGGGTGAGGAGGACTTCGCGGTCGCTGACGACCTTAGACACCATCGCGACATGGCCGACGCGCATCCGCGAGGTCGGCGAGAAAGCGAGGACCGAACCGGCCTTTGGGGTGTGGCCGCGGTCGTAGCGCCCTGCTGCCTGATCCCACCAAGTGTTCGCGTTGCCACGGATTTCGATGCCGGACACCGAGCGGGCGAACGTGACACACTGCCAGAACTGGGCTGCTGCCGGTGTGGCCGTCATCAGGCCGCACGATACCACCAGCGCAAAACGCGCTGCTAACGCCTTGAAATTCATCGAGACCCCCCGGCCAAAACCCGTTCGTCACAGTCTGGCTACGGGAGGTTCGAATTAATTGAAACCCGGTCGGGAACCATATCCGACGAAGCGTGTTACCGCGCCGACCAACGCCCGAAACAGGGCCTCGTCAGGCTCAGTTCATGAGTTTCCAGCCGGTTATGCGGTCCACGGTGACCTGCGTGACCGCATGATAGCCCGGCCGCGCCTTGCCGTAGATGTCCATCGCCAGCTTGTGACCCCAGTCGCCCGAGTCCATCATCTGCTGGAACAGCGGCGCGACGAACTTGCGCCTTCCCTGCGAGGTCAGGAACTGCTCGGCCGAGGCGTCGGCGGGCGCATAGTGATTGGCGAGCGCGAGTTGCAGCCAAGCGAAGCGGATTTCCGAATTGCCGGTAGTGCTCCACCCGAACGTGTCGTCGAGCGTCTTCAACCGCTCGGTCGGCAGTTTGCGCGGGAGCTGGGTGATGAAGCGCGTGACCTCCTGCGTGGTCGCTTTGCCGGGAACCGCGGACACCGGTCCACCCGCTACGTACGCCTTGGCCGCCGCATCGACCGCAGGGAACGCGGCGGACGTTATGTGAACCGCGTTCGCCGGGATGCCGGGTTGGTAGACCCAGGGGTCGACGCCGATCGTCTTCGCCTCGGCGGGGGTCAGCAGCTTTGACTTGAGGTCGGCGAGGAAGCCGGCGCTGGTCTGCGGCTGGAAGGCGTGGCGGTCGAAATAGCTGCGGAGGTATGCGTCCCACCGCGCGCGGCCGACCTGTTTCTCGATCGTGCGGAGGAAGGCCGCACCCTTGTCATAGGCGATCTGCGTCATGCCGTCGTCGGGATCGCGCGATGCGTCTAGCTCGAGGTGGAGTTGTGTGTCCTTCGCGGCGGGGCCGCCGGCCTCCTTCACCGCGGCGATCATGTCGGTCCAGGCGAGGTCGGCCTCCATGTCGGCGCGGCGCTTGCCGTACAGCGCCTCCATGATCCGGTTTTCGAAATAGCTGGTAAAGCCTTCGTTGAGCCAGAAATCGTCCCATGTCGCGTTCGTCACGAGGTTGCCGGACCAGCTGTGCGCGAGTTCGTGCGCGATCAGCGAGACGAGGCTGCGGTCGCCGGCGATCGCGGTCGGCGTGGCGAAGGTGAGCGTCGGGTTCTCCATGCCGCCGAACGGGAACGACGGCGGCAGGACCAGCACGTCGTAGCGGCCCCAGCGATACGGGCCGTACAGCCCCTCGGCGGCGGCGACGAACTTCTCGAGTTCGCCGAACTCGTAGGCGGCCTTGGGAAGGGTCGCGGGTTCGGCCCAGATGCCGGTGCGCGGTCCGGTCGACTTGAACGCGATGTCGCCGACCGCGAGCGCGATCAGGTACGGCGCGACGGGCTTGTCCATCTTGTATGCGAAGGTGCAGCGATCGGCGGTGCAGGTTTTACCCGCAGCATCGGCGACACGGTCCCCGCTCATTACAGCGGTCAGCTGTCGGGGGACGGCGATCTTTGCTTCCCAGGTCTGACGGATACCGGGGGAGTCCTGGGTCGGGATCCAGCTGCGGTTGAGGATCGCCTCGCCCTGGCTGAACAGGAAGGGCTGTTTCTTGCCGGCGGTCTGCGCGGGGGTGAGCCATTGCAGCGCCTTCGCGTCGGGGGACGAGGCGTAGGCGATGCGGATTTTCTTGGCGCCGTTCAGCGTGACGATGAGCGGTGCGCCGTGGATCTTGTCGACCGCGCCGACTTCATAGGGGAGCGGCTTGCCGGCCATGTCGGTGATGTTGACGATTTTCAGGCCGTTGTCGTCGAGGACAACCTGCTTGGCACCGGGGGCCGCGAGGATGTCGAGGGTGGCGATGCCGCGGATGACGTGGGTGTCGAAATCGGCGGCGAGATCCAGCGCGACGTGCGTGACGCGGGCCTCGGTAGGGCGGGCGTAGCTGTGCGGGTCGCGGGCGTCGGGGGTGGTGAGGATGGGGGCTATCGTCTGGGCCACGGCGGGCGATGCCAGGACGATCGTCAGGGCGGTGGCTAGTGCGGGGATACGCATGGGAACTCCGATGTCGCCGTTCCTCGATATCGGGACGGCCAAGCGTCGGTCCTACCGTGCGGGTCGCGTTGCTGAAAGGGTGGGACGATCACGATTTTGCATCCTCCCCCGCAAGGGGGAGGTGTCGCCGAAGGTGACGGAGGGGGAGGACACGGAACGCGCGTTTCGCGTGCCTCCCCCTCCGTCTGGCAAGCGCCAGCCACCTCCCCCTTGCGGGGGAGGATTATGCTTAGCTCTCGCGAACGGAGCTCGTTGCCAGCCTCGCCAGCCGTGCTTCATGTTCAACTCGGCCAAACGGAAACCGCGAGAAGAAGAACGCCGAGACGCAGGCTAGTGCGATGTAGAGGCCGGCGTAGATCAGCGTGAGGCGGTCGATCGTCCCCACCGGAACCGTCCCCGGCGTCGCCTTGGCCGGGAACCCCGCCACCGCGAGGATCATGCCCGCGAAGAAAATCCCGATCCCGCTGGTGCATTTCTGGACGAAGAACGAGCCGGCGAAGAACACGCCTTCGGACCGCCGGCCCGTCTTCGCCTCCGAATCCTCGACCACATCCGCCATCATCGACGCGCCGAGGATGAACCCGGTCACGTTCGACGCGGTGCCTAGGATGAAGAACCCGAACAGCATCGGCAGCAGCGTGGACTCGCCGACCTCCGGAAACACGCCGAGCATGCGCAACCAATAGGGCGAGGTGTTGAGCGCCGCGCCGCATAACACCGCGGTCATCGCCGCCTTGGGCTTGCTGGCGGATTTTCCGAGCCGGGGCGCCGCCAGGAACGCGAGAAAGACACCCGAAAACAACGCGATGGTCAGATATACGAAGGTCGGGCCCTTGAAGCCCCATACGTAGATATAGAGGTAATTCGACATCGCGTAGCTGATGCCCTGGATCGTGTAGGCGCAGACGCCCGCCGCCATCAGGATCGCGAAGGCGCGGCTCTTCACCGTTTCGCGCAGTTCGGCGAAGGAATCACGCAGAGTCTGCCGGGCGATCGGGGCGTTGGGGAGATGCTTGATCTCGTGGTGCGTGCCGAGCGCCGACACGAGGATCGCTACGCCGATGAGCAGCGCGCCCGCGAGCGCGAAGCCGCTGTAACCGGCGCGGTTGAGCAGGCCGTTGGGGAACGCGGCGGTGGGCGCGAGGAAATATTTGTACGCGGACAGCAGCATCAGCAGCCCCCCGACCCAGCCGAACAAATAGCGATACGCCATGATCCGCGTGCGCTCGTCATAGCCGGAGGTCAGCTCGGGAGTCAGCGCGACCGAGGGGACCTCGTAGCAACTCACCGCAGTGCGCACGAGCACCGCCATCGCGAACAGCCAGACCAGCGTCTGCGGCTCCGACATGATCGAGGGCGGGTTCCACAGCAGCAGCCAACCGACCATGATCGGCAGTGCGGAGGCGTACATCCAGGGATGCCGCCTGCCCCATTTGGTTCGCGTGCGATCGGAGAAGAAGCCGACCGCGGGGTCGACGAACGCATCGATCAGCAGCGCCATCATGATGACGAGGCCGACGGTGGCGGAGGGCAGCCCGACGACCTGGTTGTAGAACAGCAGCAGGAACGTGCCGAAGCCTGCGTCCTTCACCCCGTAGGCGACCGCGCCGAAGCCGTAGCTCGCCATCGTGCCGTTCGAGAGGCGGCGGCCCTGAGCGCTCATGACGCGGCGGTCATTTCAGTTTGTCGAGAATTGCGAACAGCGAGGGTTGCGCAGGGTCCCAGCTCGGCCGCGTGCCGATCGTCATGCCGCCGTCGACGAGGATGTGCGTGCCGGTGATGAAGCTGGCGTCCTCGCTGGCGAGGAACGCGACTGCGGCGGCGATGTCGTCGCCGGTGCCAGGGCGGCGGATCGGCTGCGCGTCGGCGGCGATGTGCGCGATCATCGCGTCGGCTTTGGTCGTCTTGTCCTCGTCGAGTTCGAGCGCCCGCGTGAAAATGTTGGTGACGATGAAGCCGGGTACGACCGCGTTCACGCGGATCCTGTGCTGCGCGAGATCGGCGGCGGCTTGCTTGGTGAGGTGGAGCACGCCGGCCTTGGCGGTGGAGTAAGCGGTCGGCGCGTAGCCGGTGCCGAGCGCGGATACCGACGAGGTGTTGACGATCGCGCCACCGCCGCGCTTGACCATGAGCGGTGCTGCGTAGCGGATGCCGAGTGCGACCGAGCGGAGGAGGAGCGCCTGGGTGCGGTCCCAATCCTCCGGGCTGATCTCGCCGATCGGATCGCGTGAGCCGCCGGCGCCGGCGTTGTTGAACAGGATGTCGAGCCCGCCTGCATCGTCGGCGGTCTGCATCAGCGCCTCGATATCGCCGGCCTGGAGGACGTCGGCACGCTGGAAGATGATGCGCCCGCCGGATGCGTCGGCGAGCGCATGGCCACCGGCTTCGTCGATGTCGCCGATCAGGACGGTGGCGCCTTCGTCGGCGAGTCGGAGCGCGGTCGCCCGGCCGATGCCGGACGCGCCGCCGGTCACGACGGCACGCTTGCCTGAAAACCTCACACGCACTCTCCTGCTCTTTTTTGCGAGCATAGTATGGCTTCTGCACTCGTCAATGATGGCGCGTTCGAAAAACGGGTTTGCGGCAGAGCACGGGCGGCGATACCAAGCGGCCAAACATTTGGAGGATGCGTGATGGATACGACCAACCTGTTCCGGCTCGACGGCCGCGTCGCGCTGATCACCGGCGGCAGCCGCGGGATCGGCAAGATGATCGCCGCCGGCTTCATCGCGCAGGGGGCGAAGGTGTATATCTCTTCGCGGAAAGCCGATGTGTGCGAGGCGGCGGCCGCGGAACTCGGGCCTAACTGCATCGCGTTGCCGCAGGACGTCTCGACGGTGGCGGGGTGCAAGGCGCTGGCCGCGCAGTTCGCCGAGCATGAGGGCAAGCTGGATATCCTGGTGAACAATGCGGGCGCGGCGTGGGGCGTGCCGTTCGAGGAGTTTTCGGAGATCGGCTGGGACAAGGTCATGGACCTCAACGTGAAGTCGCCGTTCTTCCTGACGCAGGCGCTGCATGCGGCGCTGAAGGCTTCGGGATCGCGGGAGCGGCCGGCGAAGGTGATCAACATCACGTCGATCGATGGGCAGCGGCTGAATCCGTGGGAGACGTACAGCTATCATGCGTCGAAATCGGCGCTGATCTACCTGACGAAGCGGATGGCGGCGCGGCTGGTTACGGATTCGATCAACGTGACCTCGATCGCGCCGGGGGCGTTTGCTAGCGACATGAACAAGGCCGCGCGGGATCATGGGGATACGGTGGCGCAGGGCATCCCGGCGAAGCGCGTCGGGGTCGACGAGGATATGGCTGGCGCTGCGATTTATCTGGCGAGCCGGGCTGGGGATTATGTGATCGGGGAGACGATTACGGTGGATGGTGGCCTGGTGCATGCGTCGTTGGGGACGAGCATCGACGCGTGAATTTATTCCCTCGCCCCTCCGGGGAGAGGGAGGGAGCAGCCGCTTGGCGGCGGAAGGGAGAGGGGCGTTGGAACGAGCCGCCCGAGCCTCACTCCCCTCTCCCTTCCCACGGCAAGCGCCGCGGGCCCCTTCCCTCTCCCCGTAGGGGCGAGGAAAATTAGCGGGCGATACCTCCTGCTGCGAGGACGGCCAGGGTAACCAGTTCGCTCGCCGTGCTGGTCATCGGGGCGACCTGGACCGGCTTTTCCATGCCGATGAGCATGGGGCCGATGACTGAGTCCCCGCCCAGTTCGCGGAGCAGCTTGGCCGAGATATGCGCCGACTGGAGGCCCGGCATGATCAGGACGTTCGCGGGGCCGGACAGCCGCGCGAAGGGGTAGTTCGCGAGCTGCTTCGGGTTCAGCGCGACGTCCGGCGCCATCTCACCTTCGTATTCAAAGCCGACCTGCCGCCCATCCAGCACCGTCACCGCATCGCGGATGTTGTCGAGCCATTCGCCCTTCGGGTTACCGAAGTTCGAATAGCTCAGGAACGCCACGCGGGGTTCGTGACCCATCCGCCGCGCAACCGCCGCGGTCTGTTCCGCGAAGTCCGCCAGTTGCTCGGCAGTCGGGCGTTCGTTGACCGTCGTGTCCGCGATGAACACGGTGTGGCTCTGGCCGACCAGCAGGTGGATGCCGAACGGCGTCTTGCCCGCAGCCGGATCGATCACGCGATAAATCTGCCGCATCGTCTCGCCGTACGTCCGCGTGATGCCGGTGATCATCGCGTCGCCTTCGCCGAGCTGGAGCAGCAGCGCGCCGAAGATGTTGCGGTCCTGGTTGACCATCCGCTCGCAATCGCGGCGCAGATAGCCGCGGCGCTGGAGCCGCGAATACAGGAAGTCGACCATCCGCGGCACCAGCGGCGAGACGCGGCTGTTGTGAAGTTCGAAGCTCTCCGGGTCGGTGACGCCCAAGGCGCGCAACCGGTCGGGCACGTCGTCGCGACCGACCAGCACCGGCGTGCCATACCCGCCTTCCTTGAACGCGATCGCGGCGCGGAGGACGACCTCTTCCTCGCCCTCCGCGAAGATCACGCGCTTCGGGTGCGCCCGCGCGCCTTCATAGGCCATCGACAGGACCGAGGTGGTCGGGTTGAGGCGGGCACGCAGCGAATGGCGATACGCCTCGATATCGAGGATCGGCTTGGTCGCGACGCCAGACGCCATCGCCGCCTTGGCGACCGCGACGGGGACGACTTCCATCAGCCGCGGATCGAAGGGGGCCGGGATGATGTACGTCGGGCCGAAACTGTGGCTGACGCCGTATGCGGCCGCGACTTCCTCCGGCACGCGTTCGCGCGCCAACTCCGCGATGGCGTTGGCGGCGGCGATCTTCATCGCGTCGTTGATGCCGGTCGCGCGGACGTCGAGCGCACCGCGGAAGATGAACGGGAAGCCGAGTACGTTGTTGACCTGGTTCGGATAATCCGAGCGGCCGGTGGCGACGATCGCATCGGGCCGCGCGGCCATCGCCAGTTCGGGGCGGATTTCGGGCTCGGGGTTGGCCATCGCGAAGATAATCGGCGCGGGGGCCATGTCCTTGACCATCTCCGGCGTCAGCGAGCCCGCCGCGGACAGCCCCAGGAACACGTCGGCGCCGACCAGCGCCTCGGTCAGCGTGCGCGTCTCGGTGATCGCGGCGTGCGCGGACTTCCACTGGTCGATGCCATCGCGGCCCTGGTAGATCACGCCCTTGCGGTCGCAGAGGATAACGTTGTCGCCGCGCACGCCCATCGCTTTCACGAGCTCGGTGCAGGCGATCGCCGCGGCGCCGGCGCCGTTGACGACGATCTTCACCTCGGAAAGCTTCCGCCCGGTCAGCAAACACGCATTGATCAGGCCGGCGGCGGTGATGATCGCGGTGCCGTGCTGGTCGTCATGGAAGACCGGGATGTTCATCCGCTCGCGCAGGGCCTGCTCGATGATGAAGCATTCGGGCGCCTTGATGTCCTCGAGGTTGATCCCGCCGAACGCGGGCTCCATCAGCTCGACCGCGTCGATGAAGCGGTTCACGTCCTCGGTCTTGAGCTCGATATCGATCGCGTCGACGTCGGCGAAGCGCTTGAAGAGGACCGCCTTGCCCTCCATCACCGGCTTGCTGGCGAGCGGCCCGAGATTGCCCATGCCGAGGATCGCGGTGCCGTTCGAGATGACCGCGACGAGGTTTCCCTTGGCGGTATAGTCGTAGACGGTGGCGGGATCGTCGTAGATCGCCTGCACCGGGACCGCGACGCCGGGCGAATAGGCGAGCGCGAGATCGCGCTGCGTCGCCATCGGCTTGGAGGCGATGATCTCGATCTTCCCCGGACGGCCTTCCGAATGGAAGAGCAAGGCTTCGCGTTCGGAGAATTGCAGCGTTTCGTCGGACATGGGCGGGGACCTCTCTCTTTGGCCTGTGTCTTTACGCAGGGGAGCCGGCGATTGGAACTCCTTCTCCCCCACGGGGAGAAGAGGCGCGCATGCGCCGGATGAGGGGCGGTTGGGGTGCGCGCCCGAGCCTCACTCCCCCTCACCCTCCCACGCTTCGCGCGGGCCCCTCCCTCTCCCCGGGGGGAGAGGGGTTTTATGAGGCCGGGCTTTTCGCTACCCGCACCGTGATGTCGCACCCCGCCCCTACCCCCATGATGACGCAGTATCTCGGCCTGAAGGCGGAGGCGCAGGATTGCCTGTTGTTCTACCGGATGGGCGATTTCTTCGAACTGTTCATGGACGATGCGCGGACCGCCGCGGGGGTGCTCGACATCGCGCTGACCGCGCGCGGCGAGCATGAGGGCAAGCCGATCCCGATGTGCGGCGTGCCCGTGCATGCGGCGACGGTGTACCTGCAACGGCTGATCAAGGCTGGCCACCGGGTGGCGATCGCCGAGCAGGTCGAGAGCCCGGCAGAAGCCAAGGCCCGCGGCGGATCGAAGGCGCTCGTCGCACGCGCCATCGTCCGCGTAGTGACCGCGGGCACGCTGACCGAGGAGGCGCTGCTCGACGCGCGGAGCGACAATTGGTGCGTGGCGATCGGCGAGGCTGGCGGGTCGGTGGCGATCGCCGCGGCGGACGTGTCGACAGGACGGTTCGAGATCGTTGAGGTTGCGGGCGATGCGGTCGAGGCGGAACTGGCGCGGCTTGGCGCGGCCGAGGTTGTCGCGTCGGAGGCTAGCGCTTTCGAGGAGTCGGCGACGACGCTGCGGCCGAAGACGGACTTCGACAGCGGGGCTGGCGAGGCTCGGCTGAAGCGAGTGTACGGCGTAGCGACGCTCGATGGATTTGGGCAGTTCGGGCGCGCGGGGCTGGCCGCGGCGGGCGGGCTGGTCGCGTATCTGGAGCATAATGCGAAGGGCGCGATGCCCTTTCTTCGACCGCCGCGGATCGGGCGGGCGGCGGAGACGATGGCGATCGACGCGGCGACGCGGGAGAGCCTGGAGCTGACCTGCACGACCGGTGGCGTGCGGAAGGGGAGCCTGCTCGATGCGGTCGACCGGACTGTCACCGGGGCCGGTGCGCGGTTGCTGGGGGCGGATCTCGGCGCACCGTTGATGGACAAGGCAGCGATCGACGCGCGGCTCGATCTGGTACGGCTGTTCCATGACGACCAGGCGGCGCGGGAGAAGTTGCGGTCGACCCTGCGCGCTCTGCCGGACATCGGCCGCGCGCTCGGGCGGCTCGCGGCGGGGCGTGGTGGTCCGCGCGATCTGGGGCAGTTGCGCGACGGGCTGGACGGTGCATGGAGCCTCGGCGAGCGGCTCGACGGCATCGTTGACCCGCCGGTGCTGCTCCGGGACGTCGCGCCAAGATTGCGCGGACACGGCGCGCTGATCGACCTGCTCAAGCGCGCGCTGGTGCCGTCGCCGCCGATCGAGCCGTCCGATGGCGGCTATATCGCAGCGGGCTATGACGCGGCGCTCGACGACCTGCGCGACGCAGGCGCGGGCGGCAGGCGGGCGATCGCCGCGCTCGAGGCGGAGTTCCGCACCGCGACCGGCGTTACCGCGCTGAAGATCCGCCACAACGGCGTGCTCGGCTATCATGTCGAAGTGCCTGCGCGCGCGGCGGATCCGTTGATGAAGCCGGAGAGCGGCTTCACGCATCGCCAGACTCTAGCCGGCGTCGTCCGGTTCAACACGCCCGCCCTTCACGAGGTCGCGGCGAAGGTGTCGCAGTCGGGCGCGCATGCGTTGGCGGCAGAGGCGGCGCATCTCGAGGAACTGACCGCGCAGGCCTTGGCAGGGCGCGAGGCGATTGCGGCGACGGCGGATGCGCTCGCGCGGCTCGACGTCGCGGCTGGGCTGGCGGAGCGCGCGGCGGAAGGCGCCTGGACGCGGCCTTCGCTGGTCGATCATGCGTGCTTCGATATCGAGGGCGGCCGGCATCCGGTGGTCGAGGCGGCGGTGGCCAAGTCGGGCGACCGGTTCGTCGCCAACGACTGCAACCTTTCAGAAAGTTCACGGCTGTGGCTTGTCACCGGCCCGAACATGGGCGGTAAATCGACCTTCCTCCGCCAGAACGCACTGATCGCCGTGCTGGCGCAGGCGGGATCGTATGTGCCCGCGACCAAGGCCACCCTGGGGCTGGTCGATCGGCTGTTCAGCCGGGTCGGCGCGTCGGACAACCTCGCGCGTGGCCGCTCCACCTTCATGGTCGAGATGGTCGAGACCGCGGCGATCCTCGCGCAGGCGACGCCGCGCTCGTTCGTGATCCTCGACGAGGTCGGCCGTGGTACGTCGACGTATGACGGGCTCGCGATCGCGTGGGCGGTGGTCGAGGCGATCCATGAGGACAATCGCTGCCGCTGCCTGTTCGCGACGCATTACCACGAGCTGACGCGGCTTGCCGAACGCTGCGAGGCGCTGTCGCTGCATCACGTCCGCGCACGCGAGTGGAAGGGCGAGCTGGTACTGCTCCACGAGCTCGCGGACGGGCCAGCGGATCGGAGCTATGGCCTCGCTGTCGCGCGACTGGCGGGGATGTCGCCGGTGACGGTGGCGCGCGCGAAGGCGGTGCTGGCGAAGCTCGAAGCCGGGCGCGCGAAGACCGGGGGGATCGCGGCGGGGTTGGACGACCTGCCCTTGTTCGCGGCGGCAGCGCAGGTCGAGGAGGTGGCGTGCGATGTGCTGCGCGAGGATCTGGCGAAACTCGATATCGATGCGATGAGTCCGCGGGATGCGCTTGAGGCGCTCTATCGGTTGAAGGCCTTAGCCAACGAGGGGTGATCCCTTCCCCCGTCATGCCGGGCTCGTTCCGGCATCCACTGTTCCGCACATCCGGGAGACTAGAGTGTGCGGGCCGGTGGGCCCCGGCCTCCGCCGGGGTGACGGATTGAGGGAAGCAAGGCGCAACCGACTAAGAATGCGCGCGTCCTAGTATCTCACGATACGGCGATGCTAGGCGGCGGCCGGATTTAGCGGAGCGCGGGCCTTGGGCGGACATCATCACGGGCATTCACATGATCACGGCCACTCGCACGCGGGCCACGGCGGAGGCCACTCCCATGGCGGCCACAGCCACGCGCCCGCCTCGTTCGACCGTGCGTTCGCGATCGGGATCGGACTCAACATCGTGTTCGTCGCGGTCGAGGCGGTCGTCGGCCTGCGGATCGACTCGGTCGCGCTGCTCGCCGACGCCGGCCACAATCTGTCCG
Organism: Sphingomonas fucosidasi; assembly: GCF_036663855.1. Classification (NCBI taxonomy): domain Bacteria; kingdom Pseudomonadati; phylum Pseudomonadota; class Alphaproteobacteria; order Sphingomonadales; family Sphingomonadaceae; genus Sphingomonas; species Sphingomonas fucosidasi. The sequence continues at coordinate 226,713 of NZ_JAXOJR010000005.1, forward strand.
ACGTGTTGGGGCTCGTCGTCGCCTGGGGCGGAACGATGCTTGCGCGCACGGCACCGACCAAGCGCTTCACCTACGGGCTGAAGGGCTCGACGATCCTCGCCGCGCTGACCAATGCGCTGCTGCTGCTCGTCGCGCTCGGCGCGATCGTGCTGGAGGCGTCGCAGCGGTTCTCGGACCCTGCCCCCACCGCCGGCCTCACCGTCTCGATGGTCGCGGGCGTCGGCATCGCCGTCAACGCGATCACCGCCTGGATGTTCGCACGCGGGCGCAAAGGCGACGTCAACATCCGCGGCGCGTATCTGCACATGGCGGCCGACGCGCTGGTATCGGCGGGCGTGGTGATCGCCGGCCTCGTGATCTGGCGCACCGGCCTCACTTGGATCGACCCGGCGGTCAGCATCGTCATCGCCGTCCTCATCTTCTGGCAGACCTGGGGCCTGTTGCGCGAAACCGTCGAGATGGCGCTGTCGGCGGTGCCGCGCGGGATCGCGTTCGACGATGTCGACGAGGCGCTGTGCAGCCTGCCCGGCGTCCGCGAAATCCATGACCTCCACATCTGGCCGATGAGCACCACCGAACCCGTCCTCACCGCGCATCTGGTGATGCCCGGCGGCCATCCCGGCGATCACTTCCTGAGTGATGCCAGGACGATGCTGCACGAGAAGTTCGGGATCGGCCACGCAACCTTGCAGGTCGAGACGGGTGCCGGCCACGACTGTTCGATGGCAAGCCCGGACAAGGTCTGACGCGCGCTTCGGACGACGCGACGCTTCAGACGAAGTGGAAATCGGCCTTTGCGCGGCTGGTTTCCCCTTCCAGTGCCTGATCGCGATAAGGTCCCTCGCGGTCGACCCAGTGCAGGAAGAGATGCGCCGACCAGCCGTTCGGGTTCGGCGTCATGCGACCGTGGCGGTGATGCACGCCCTGGTAGAGGACCGCATCGCCGACCTCCATCGTGATCGCGGCATGCGGCTCCGCGCCGAAATCATCGGTAACGCGTGCGCTCGGCTCGGTTCGCTGCGTGCCGACCTCGAGATCCCACGGCGCACCGTCGCTGTAGTCGAGCGTCAGCGAGAGGCTGTGTTCGCACGCCAGCCGATCCGAATGCACCATACAGACGTCACCCTCGCGGTAGACCCGGAAGTAATCATAGGTCGGTAACAGTTCGCGTCCGACGAGCTGGCTGACGATCGGCGTCAGCCCCCAGAGAAACTGCAGCATCGGCGGATATTGTTGGCCATAGACCTCGAACGCGGGGCGCTTGAGCAGATTGGGATGCTGCGTGACCGTGCTCAGGTCGACACTCGCCAATCCGAGATCCTGTTTCAACCGGCGGAGGAATGCATCGGTTACCTCTACCGGTACAAGTCCTTGAATATGCGCGAACCCGTGATCGCTATAGCTGCCTTCGACCTTCATGCGGCGAGGGCTATCGACCAGGGCAGATCGTTGCAAGCCCATGCGCCGGTCCGGATGCCATGCACCGGAATGAACTTTATCGGCATGATGCAGGTTATCCTTGCACAGATCAGGAGTGAATTCATGAAGAAGCATCTTATCGCCGCGCTGATGTCCGTCGCTGTTGCGGCCCCGGCGATGATGCCGACGGCAGCAACCGCGCAGCGTAACGACGATCGTCGTGACCGCAACGATCGCAACGACCGCCGCGGAAACGATCGCAACTGGCGTGGTGACGATCGCAACTGGGATCCGTCGCGCAGCTATCAGAACGGCAATTATCGCGAGCGTCGCCTTGGCCGCAACGACCGTATCTATCGTGGCAAGGATGGTCGTGCGTATTGCAAGCGCAATGACGGCACGACCGGTCTGGTGATCGGCGCCCTGGGTGGCGGTGTGCTGGCGAACCTGATCGGTGGCGGTACGCTCGGTACGCTGGCGGGTGCCGGTGGTGGCGCGTTGCTCGGCCGGTCGGTCGATCGCGGCAACGTGAAGTGCCGCTGAGCCTTTAACCGGGTTTAAGAATGACGACGGCGGCCGAGCGATCGGCCGCCGTTTTTATGTCTGGATGAGCGCGCTTCACGATCCCGTTCCAAGCCCGTTCGTGCTGAGCGAAGTCGAAGCACCTGCGCGTTGGACGGACCCTTCGACTTCGCTCGGGCCGAACGGAAGTGTTCAGTAGGCGCGCGCTACCGCGAATTCGACGGCCTCGACCATCGCGTCCTTGGCGTCCCCGTTCGCGAAGCCGCCGATCGAGTCGATCGCGCGCTGGCCATAATGGCGGGCCCTCGCGAACGTGTCGTCGATCGCGCGGGTCGAGCGGATTAGGCGAACCGCGTGTTGCAGGTCGGCGTCGCTGTCGCGGCGTCCTTCGACCGCGTCCTTCCAGAATGCGCGATCCTCGGCCGAGCCGCGCGCATACGCCAGGATCACGGGGAGCGTCATTTTCCCCTCGCGGAAGTCGTCGCCCGCGTCCTTGCCCATCGTGTCCGCGTCCGAGACGTAATCGATCGCATCGTCGACCAGCTGGAACGCGATGCCGAGGTTGCGGCCATACGCGTCGAGCGCGGCTTCCTCCGCTTCGGGACGCTCGGCGACGACCGCCGAAATCCGGCAGGCCGCGGCGAACAGCGCGGCGGTCTTCGCGCCGATGATGTCGAGGTAGCGCTCCTCGCCGAGATCGACGCGGCGCGCGGCGGTGAGCTGGTTCACCTCGCCCTCGGCGATCACCGCGCTGGTCGAGGACAGGATTTTGAGCGCCTTGAGGCTACCGGCCTCGACCATCAGTTCGAAGCTGCGACTGAACAGGAAATCGCCGACCAGCACGCTTGCCGGGTTGCCCCAGATGATGTTGGCGGTGCGCTTGCCCCGGCGCAGGTCCGAGCCGTCGACGACGTCGTCGTGGAGCAAAGTCGCGGTGTGAATGAACTCGACCGCGGCGGCGAGCAGGTGATGCTGCGTCCCCGAATAGTCGATCAGCCGCGCACTCGCGAGCGTCAGCATCGGCCGCATCCGCTTGCCGCCGCCAGCAATCAGGTGACCGGCCAGTTCGGGGATCAGCGGGATTTCCGACTCCATCCGGCCGCGGATCACCGCATTGACCTGGTCCATATCGCCGGTGACGAGCTTGACCATCGGGTCCAGCGAGGGCTGTGACTCGGGATTGGGACGTAGGGTTTCGAGGCGGTGGACGGTGGCGCTCATCTCTCCGAGCCTCTGACGCCTATGCCCCTGCAAAGCAACCCTTGGTGCCCCTTGCCGTTCGCGACCCATGCCCGCAAAAGGCGCGCCGAACCAACGAAAGGGTGCGTGGATGGCTGACGATCTGCTCAACGGATACCGCCAGAGCATCGACAATATCGATGCGGCGCTGATCCACATGCTCGCCGAGCGCTTCAAGGTGACCCAGGCGGTCGGCCGGCACAAGGCTACGCACGGCCTGCCGCCGGCCGATCCCGGCCGCGAGGAACGCCAGATCGCGCGATTGCGGCATCTGGCGGCGGAGGCACAGCTCGACCCCGAGTTTTCGGAGAAATTCCTGCGCTTCATCATCGACGAAGTGATCCGCCACCACGAGCGGCTCGCGCACGATCCGGATTGACGGGCGGGGCAATCAGCCAGGCGTAGAGAATATCTACCCCTCAAGCTTACCGCTTTGACGAATTTGACGCCCTCAACCAAAGTTACCACCCCGGCGAAGGCCGGGGTGGGGCCTCTCAGTCCGGCATTTCAGCACGGGGCGGAATACAGCGCAGAGCAGCAGGGTGACGAAAACGTCATCCCTGCTCCACCTGCCGATCATCCGACTTGGCGCAATCGGTTGCGGATGACGTGGTTCCACCGATCCCTGCTCGTGCTGGCTATGGCCGCTGTTGCCGCGGCAGGCTTCATGGGCTGGCTCGGCTATTTCGGTGGCCCGCTGTTCACCGACGTCCCCGCCATCACGACGCCGGCAAAGCCCCGTCGCCCGTTCGCCGCGGTCCTGCTGACCGGCGATCTCGGCTACAAGATCGGCATGGCACCGCAGATCGCGCGGCGGCTCGCGGCGGACGGCGTGCCGGTGGTTGCGGTCAACACGCTCACCTATCTGCGCCGGACACGGACGCCGGCGGACATCACGATGCTGATCGCCCGCGCCGAACAGCGGGCGCTGCGGTTCGGGCAGACCGACCGGGTCGTGCTGATCGGCCAGTCGTTCGGCGCGGACATGCTCCATGTCGGGCTGGTCGACCTCACCCCCGACCTGCGCGCGAAGATCGCCAAGGTCGCGCTGATCGTGCCCGAGAACACCGTCCAGTTCCGCGCGTCCCCGAACGAAGTGTTCGATTACTTGACGCCGACCACCGATGCGCTGCCGACCGCCCGCCGTCTCACCTGGGCGCCGCTGCTGTGCGTGCAAGGCGTCGAGGAGGCCGAGAGCCTGTGTCCGTTGCTGACCCAGGCCAATGCACGGCGGGTCGCCCTGCCCGGCGGACACCCGCTTCACCGCGACGCCGATGCGCTCTACGACGTGCTATCGCGGTTCGTATTCGCGGATTGAGGATCGACCGATGGTTGCTGCACTGATGGCGCTCGCGATGGCCGCGGGCAGCCCCGCTCCCGCTTCCCCCGCTCCCGCTTCCGCGGTGGAAGGCGTCTGGCATAACCCGAAGAACAGCGTGGCGGTGAAGACCGGTGCCTGCCCCGACAAGACCGGCGGCAGCAAACTGTGCGGCTGGGTCGTCCGCGCCGACGAAGAAGCGCAAGGCGACGCGCGCGATGGCGGCACGCCCAAGCTGATCGGCACGGCGTTGCTGCGCGAATACCGCCCAAGCGGTCGCAACCGATGGTCCGGGCAGATCTTCGTACCCGACATGGGCCGCACTTTCGGATCGACGCTGACGCTGATCGACGCGGACACGATCGACGTGAAGGGGTGCCTGATCGGCGGCTTCCTGTGCAAGACGCAGACGTGGCGACGCGGTTGACGCGCGTGACCCGGATCCGCGACTGGGCCCGGATCCGCGAGTGGATCGCACATCGCCGCGGCACGCTGATCGCGCTCGCCGTGCTGGTGGTGGCGGTGCTCGGCTTCGCGGCGATCCACAAGCTCACCGCGGAGATCCGCCTGTCGGAGGTCCGCGGGGCGTTCGCGGCGCTCGGCTGGCCCGAATTGTCCGCGTCGATCGCGCTGACGGTCGTCAGCTACATCGCGCTCACCTTCTACGACACGATCGCGCTCCGGGTGATCGGCCACCCGCTGCCGTGGCGCACCGCCGCGGTCGCCTCGTTCACCAGCTACACGATCAGCCACAATCTCGGCCTCGCGATGCTGACAGGCGGCTCGGCGCGCTACCGTGTCTACAGTCGCGCGGGCCTCGACGAAGCCGCGGTCGCGCGCGTCGTCCTGATCGCCGGCGTGACGTTCTGGGCAGGGGTGATCACCGTCGCCTGCCTGTCGATGGCACTGCATCCCGGCATGCTGCCGATCGTCCGCTGGACCATGCCGCCGCTGCTGGAGCGGTCGATCGGCGTCGCGATCCCGCTGGCGATGCTGGCGATCGTCCTGCGCTATCGCCGCGGCGGGGCGATCGGGCTGTTCGGCTGGCGACTGCCCTTGCCCGATGCACGGCAGGCGCTGGCGCTCGTGCTGGTCTCGACGGTCGACCTCGCCGCGGCGAGCGCAGCGCTGTTCGTCCTGTTGCCGGGTGCCTCGCCCGATCTCTATCCGGTGCTGTTCCTCGGCTATGCGGTGGCGATCGTGGTCGCGTTGATCAGCCATGTGCCGGGCGGGCTCGGCGTGTTCGAGGCGGTGATCATCGCGACGATGCCACAGAACAACGCGACCATCCTCGCAGCCCTGCTCGCCTATCGCATCATCTATTACGTCGCGCCGCTGATCCTGGCGGCGGTATTGCTGGCGTTCCACGAGGGCCGGCAATGGCGTCGTCGCGACCGCACCGCCGGACAGGAGCGTCGCGGCACCGATCCGCTGGCGATCGCGCTGCCGCTGGCGCCGTTGCTGCTGGGCGTGCTGGTCTTCCTATGCGGCGCGATGCTGCTCGTCTCGGGCGCGCTGCCCGCCGCGCCGGGCCGGATGGACATGCTGGCGAGCGTCCTGCCGCTGCCGATCAGCGAGATGGCGCATGTCGCGGCGAGCCTCGTCGGCGTGATGCTGTTGTTCGTCGCGCTCGGGCTGTACCGGCGGCTCGACGGTGCGTTCTGGGCGGCGCGGTTGTTGCTGGTCACGGGGACGCTGCTGTCGATCGCCAAGGGCCTCGATTACGAGGAGGCGACCGTGCTCGTGCTGACCGCCGCCGCGCTGCAATGGACACGGGCGGCCTTCTATCGCCGGACGCGGCTGACCGCGGAGCCGCTGTCGCCCGAATGGCTGGTCGGCGTCGGCGCCGCGATAGGCCTGTCGGTGCTGATCGGCTTCTTCGCCTATCGCCATGTCGGCTATTCGAGCGACCTGTGGTGGCGGTTCGAAACCGACGCGAACGCCTCGCGCTTCCTGCGCACCAGCCTGGCGGTCGGGCTGTTGCTGATCGGCGCGGCGATCTGGCGGCTGTTCGCGGCCGCACCCGTGCCGATGGTCCACGACGAACTGCCGCGCGACGTCGCCGACGCGGCGCTCGCGCATGCCGACCGCACCGACGCGATGCTCGCCTTTACCGGCGACAAGCGGTTCCTGGTGTCGGACAGCGGCGACGCGTTCCTGATGTACCAGGTGAAGGGCGCGAGCTGGATCGTGATCGGCGACCCGGTCGGCCCGAGCGAGGCGTGGTCCGAACTCCTCTGGGCGATCCGCGCGCGTGCCGACGCTGCGCAAGGTCGGCTGCTGCTGTACCAGATCGGCCTCAGGATCGTGCCGATCGCAATCGAGATGGGGCTGAAGCTCGTCAAATATGGCGAGGAGGCGACCGTAGAGCTGGAAGGCTTCACGCTCGACACGCCCGACATGCGCAGCGTGCGCAAGGCCAGCCGCGTCGCCGAGCGTGCCGGCGCAGAGTTCGCGGTCGTGCCCGCCGCCGAGATGCTCGCGATCATGCCCGAATTGCACGCGATCTCCGACTGGTGGCTGGCCGACAAGAACCACGCCGAGAAGCGGTTCAGCGTCGGCCGGTTCGAGCCGGGGTATATGGCGAAGTTCGACTGCGCGGTGGTGCGGATCGACGGGCGCATCGTCGCCTTCGCCAATGTCTGGGGCACGCCGAACAAGCAGGAGCTGTCGGTCGACCTGATGCGCCACGCCGAGTCGATGCCGCAGGGGGGCATGGATTTCCTGTTCACGCGGCTGATGCTGTGGGGCCACGAGCATGGCTATCGCACTTTCTCGCTCGGGATGGCACCGCTGTCCGGGATCGAGGCGCGGCGGCTGTCGCCGACCTGGTCGAAGGTCGCCGCGTTCCTGTTCCGCCACGGCGAGCGCTTCTACGGGTTCGCCGGCCTGCGCGCCTACAAGGAGAAGTTCCGCCCGAACTGGACGCCGCGCTACATCGCCTCGCCGGGCGGCACGTCGCTGTTGCGCGGGCTGATCGATTTGCAGGCTTTGGTGAGCCGGTAAGGCTTGCTAGGGCTTCCCGCCTTGCTAGGGCAGACGCCATGAGCTTCCTCCTGGCAATCGAAGGCGCCGACGGCGCGGGCAAGGCCACCGCCTCGGCATTGGTCGTCGAGCAATTGCGCGTCGCCGGTCGCACCGCCGACGTCGTGTCGTTCCCGCGCTATACCGAGACGGTCGGCGGCTGGGCGCTCGGCGCGATGCTGGCGGGGACGCTCCCGCGCGGTACGTCGCCGAAAGCCGCCGCGGTGTTGTACGCGCTCGACCGGATGGAGTCGCTCGATCACCTGCTGGCGACGATGGCAGCAAACGACATCGTGGTGTTCGATCGCTACATCGCCTCGAACATGGCGTATCAGGCGGCGCAGGTCCCGGCGGACGAGGCGGATGCGATGATGGCGTGGATCGCCGATCTGGAGACGGGGTCGTTCGCGCTGCCCAAGCCCGACCTGTCGGTCTATCTGGACACGCCGGCCGAGATCGCGCGCGGGCTGATCCTGAAGAAGCGCAAGCGGTCGTACACCGACGATGCGTTCGACGCCTACGAAGCGGATACCGGGCTGCAGGACCGGGTCAGGACCAACTACACCGCGATGGCGAAGGCTGGGTTGCTCGGACGGTGGGCGACCGTTTCGACCGTGAAGGACGGCGCGTCGCGGGCGCCCGCCGAGATTGCCGCGGAGATCGTCACGCTGCTCGACTGACCCGCGTCCGTCCGATCTTTCGTGCGCGCGCCCACCCCCCGTCATCCTGACGAAAGTCAGGACCCAGTGTAATGGAACGCGGCCCTGCTTTGCTCTGGGTCCTGACTTTCGTCAGGATGACGGAGGTGGCGCGCGCCTTCCTAACTTTTTTGTCATCTACGGATTCCGCATTGCAGCATAAGTAAACGCCATTACTTAGCACGCTAATGACTTCTTCCCGTGCCGCTCTCGAATCCTCCTACGCCCGCACTCTCCTGCCGCTCGCCCGCCTGTGGCGCCAGGCAGCGGATCGGGCGCTCAGCGACATGTGCGTGTCCGCGTCGTTGGGATGGGCGCTGGTCCAGGTCGGCCGGCTAGGCGACGACGTGCGCCAGACCGATCTCGCCACCCAGCTCGACGTGACGCAAGCCTCGCTCGTCCGCTCGATCGACCAGATGACCGCCGCCGGCCTCGTCGAGCGCCGGCGCGATCCCGCCGATGCGCGCGTCAGCCGGATCCGCCTGACCGACCGCGGCCGCACGCTCGTCACCACGATCGAGGCGAAGTTCACCACCCTGCGCCACGAAATGCTCGAAGGCGTCACCGACGACGACCTCGCCACCGCCCTGCGCGTGGCGGAGCAACTCGGCGCGCGGTTCATGGCGGATCGCGCGCGATGAGCCTGCCCCGATGATCCTCGCCCGGTTCGGCGCGAAGGAAGCGCTCTTCTCGGTCAAATGCCTGATCGCCGCGTTCCTCGCCTACTACATCGCACTCAGGATCGGCCTGACGCGCCCCTATTGGGCGGTGACGACGTCGTATATCGTCGCCCAACCGCTGGCCGGCGCGGTGCTGTCGAAGGCGGTGTTCCGCGTCGCGGGCACGGTGCTCGGCGCGATCGCCGCGGTCGTGCTCGTCCCCAATCTCGTCAACGCGCCCGAACTCCTGTCGCTCGGCCTCGCGCTGTGGCTAGGCCTGTGCCTCTATATCTCGCTGCTCGACCGGACGCCGCGCGCCTACGTCTTCCTGCTCGCCGGCTATACCGCCAGCATCATCGGCTTCCCCTCGGTCGCGACCCCCGGCGCGGTGTTCACCACCGCGGCGCTGCGCGTGCAGGAGATCACGATCGGGATCCTCTGCGGCAGCCTGATCCACGGCCTCGTCTTCCCGCAGACCGTGACCGCCGCGCTGCTCGGCCGGATCGACGCGATCCTTGCGGACGCCGAGCGCTGGTCGCGCGATTCGCTGGCCGGCGAGTCCGATGCCCAGCTCGATCGCGACCGCCGCCGGCTGGCGCTCGATATCAACGAGCTGCATCAGCTTTCCATCCATTTGCCGTTCGACACCGCGCGCCTGCTGCCGCGCGTCCGGACGTTGCGCGCGTTGCAGGCCGAGCTGTCGATGCTGCTGCCGCTCGCAAGCGCGGTCGACGACCGGATCGTCGAGCTGAAGCGCGGCGCCGACGCCCCCCGTCCCGAGGCGCTCGCGCTGATCGAGGACGTCCGCGCGTGGCTGCGCGATCCGCCACCCGTCACCGAGCGCGGCGCGACCGCCGACGCGTTGATCGCTCGCGCGCGTGCGCTCGAGCCGCCGGTCGACGACACGCTGATCTGGCGCGATGCGTTGCGGTTGAGCCTGCTCGCCCGCCTCGGCGAACTGGTCGACGCGCACCGCAACGCCCGCGACCTGCGCGATCAGATGCGCTCGCCGTCGCGCACGCCCGTCACGCCCGCGGTCGCCCGCCTGCTCGCGCGCACCGCCAAGCGCCCGCTGCACCGCGACCGCGGCATCGCACTGCGCGCCGCCGCCGGCACGATCATGACCATCCTGCTGGGCTGCGCCTTCTGGATCGGCACCGGCTGGTCGGACGGCGCGGGCGCGGTGCTGATCGCCGGCGTGTGCTGCGCGCTGTTCGGCAACAGCGACAATCCCGCGCCGGCGATCAAGGCGTTCTTCTACGGGACCATCCTCGGGTTGATCGTGTCCGCGGTCTACGCCTTCGCGATCCTGCCGCGGGTGACCGATTTCGTGACGCTGGCCGCGGTCCTCGCCCCCCCGATGCTGATCGGCGGGATGTTCCTCGCGCGGCCCTCGACCTTGCTCGTGACGCTCGGCGCGCTGCTCGGCGGGTTGAATACGGTCGGGCTGAACGACCGCTTCGGCGGCGGGTTCGACGCGTTCCTCAACGGCGGCATCTCGCAGCTGGTCGGCACGCTGTTCGCGGTCGTCACGGTCGGCCTGTTCCAGACGATCGGTGCGGATACCAGCGCCCGGCGGCTGATCCGGGCGGGCTGGCGCGAACTGGCGACCCGCAGCGATTCGCCCGGCCGCCCCGACGCCGCCGGCTGGATCGCCCGGATGCTCGACCGCATCGGGCTGCTCGCGCCGCGGCTCGCGCTGCAGGGCGAGGACCCCGGCAAGCCGTTGCTCGACGCGCTGACCGACCTGCGTGTCGGCGTCGCGGTCGGCGAATTGCGCCAGTTGCGGCTCGACGGTACGCCGAACGAAGCCGTGCTGATCACGCCGGTTCTCAAGGGGATCGGCGCGCATTACCGCGCGCTGCGCCCCAACGAACCGGCGCCGCCCGAGCCCGACCTGCTCGCCGGGATCGACACCGCGATGACCGGGTTCGCGACCAGCACGCCAGACCGTCACCGCACCAGCATGCTCGCGCTGACCTCGCTGCGTCGCAACCTGTTCCCGTCGGCGCCGCCTTATCTGGCACCAGCGTACGGAGTGGCGGCATGACCGGCGAAATCTCGATCGGCGGCGTCTACCTGCCGAGCCTCCTGCTGCTCGCGGTGGCCGCCGTCATCCTCACCGGCATCGCCACACGACTGCTCGCCTTCGCCGGCGCCTATCGCGCGGTGACGTATCGACCGCTCGTCGACCTAGCGCTTTTCATCCTCATCCTCGGGCTGCTCGCCCTGCTGACCGGACCTTCCGCATGAATACCCGACTCAAATCGCTGCTCGCCCCCCTTGGCCGCTCCGCCGTCACGATCGTGATCGTCGCGCTGGCGGTGCTGGTCGCGCTGTGGCTGTGGAAGCGGTACGAGACCGATCCGTGGACGCGCGACGGGCATATCCGCGCCGACATCGTCCGCGTGACGCCCGACGTCGCCGGCCTCGTCACCCGGGTCGCGGTGCGCGACAACCAGGCGGTGAAGCCCGGCGACGTGCTGTTCGTGGTCGATCGCCCGCGCTTCGAACTGACGCTGGCGCAGTCGGACGCCTCGATCGCGAGCGCCCGTGCGACGCTGTTGCAGGCACGCCGCGAAGCGCAGCGCGATCTCGCGCTCGGCGATCTGGTGGCGAAGGAGACGCACGAGCAGAACGTCGCGCGTGTCGCGACAGCATCGGCAGCGCTGGCGCAAGCACAGAGCGCACGCTCGACCGCCGCGCTCAACCTCGCCCGCACGACGGTGCGGGCGACGGTGCACGGGATCGTCACCAACCTCGATCTCCACCCCGGCGACTACATCGCGACCGGCGCACAGGCGATGGCGTTGGTCGACACCGACTCGCTGCGCGTCGAGGGCTATTTCGAGGAAACCAAACTCGGCAGCATCCATCTCGGAGACCCGGTGATCGTCCACCTGATGGGCGAACCGCAGGCGCTGCACGGTCGCGTCGACAGCATCGCCGCCGGGATCAACGACAGCGAGCGGACGAATACGACGAACCTGCTGCCCAACGTGAACCCGACCTTCAACTGGGTGCGGCTGGCGCAGCGCATTCCGGTCCGCGTGAAGCTGACCCAAGTGCCGAAGGGGGTGCAACTGATCGTTGGCCGCACCGCGACGGTGACGGTCGAGCCAAGGGTCGCGGCGGGGACGACGGCATGATGCGCGCCTCCATCCGCCCCACCCCCCGCCGTCATCCTGACGAAAGTCAGGACCCAGGGTTACAAGCGACGTCCTGCGTGGCTCTGGGTCCTGACTTTCGTCAGGATGACGGAAGAGTGGGCACTGCTCACGTCGGTCGCCGCGGTATCGCAACGGTCATCGCCGTGCTCGCGCTCGCCGCCTGCACCACCGCCGGCCCGAACTACGCCCCCCCCGACCGCGCCGCCGTCAACAACCCCTCCGCCCAAGGCCAGTTCGACAGCGGCCACGAAAAGGCGTTTGTCGACACGCCGCTCCCCGACCATTGGTGGCAGCTCTATGGCGACCCCCGCCTCGACGGCTTCGTCACCGAAGCGCTCGCCGCCAACACCGACCTCCGCGCCGCCGACGCCAACCTGCGCCGCGCCGATGCGGTCGTCGCCGAAGTCGCCGCGGGCCGTACGCTGTCGACCGTGCTCGGCGGCGGCACCTCGCTCGACCGCCCGTATACGACCGGCGGCAACCTCCCCGGTACGCTCGACTACAACCTCGGCATCACGCTCGCCTATCCGCTCGACCTGTCCGGCCGCATCCGCCGCGGGATCGAGGCAGCCCAGGGCGATGCCGAGGCCGTCGCCGCCGCGCGCGACAATGTCCGCGTCACCGTCGCCGCCGAAACCGCGCGCAGCTATGCCGCCGCGTGCACCGCCAACATGGTGCTCGCCGCCAACACCCGGATCCTCACGCTGCAACGCCAGACGCTCAGCGTCACGCAGCGCCTGCAACGCGGCGGCCGCGGCACCGCGTTCGACGTGACGCGCGCAAGAACCGCGGTCGACCAGAGCGAGGCGCTGATCCCGTCGCAGGTCGCGACGCGCACTGCCGCGCTCTACAGGCTCGCCACGCTGATGGGCCGCGCGCCCGCCGACTATCCCAAGGACGTCGCGACCTGCGCCAAGCCGCCCGCGCTCACCCGCCCGCTCCCGATCGGCGACGGTAGCGCGCTGATCCGCCGCCGCCCCGATATTCGCGGTGCCGAGCGCTCGCTCGCCGCCGCGACCGCGCGGATCGGCGTCGCGACCGCCAACCTCTACCCACAAATCAGCCTCGGCGGATCGGCCGGGTTCACCGGACCGGTCTCGTCGCTCGGCTCGGGCAACGCATTCCACCTCGGGCTCGGGCCGTTGATCAGCTGGAGCTTCCCCAACCGCCCGGTCGTCCGCGCGCAGATCGCGCAGGCCGGCGCAGCCGCGAACCAGGCGCTCGCGCAGTTCGATTCGACCACGTTGGAAGCGCTCCGCCAGACCGAGACCGCACTGTCCGCCTATGCCCGCGAAGGCGACCGCAACGCCGCGCTTCGCCGTGCGCAGTCCAGCGCCGCGCGCGCCGCGGACCAGGCCGGCACGCTCTACCGGTTCGGCCGCACCGATTTCCTCTCGCTGCTGACCGCACAGGCCGCGCTGACAACCGCGCAGGCCAACCTCGCCGCGTCCGATGCGTTGCTGGTCGACCGCCAGGTCGACGTGTTCAAGGCGCTTGGCGGGGGGTGGCAGACGTGAGGCTCCGCAGACGCGGTCTCGCCTCGATCAACAGCGAGATCCGCGACGGCATCATGCCCGCCGCCGACACCATCGCGCGCGTCGCCAAGGACCCGGATGCGCTGCCGCACACGCCGAGCAACTACCGCGTCACCGCGCTGATCATCGCCTGCGCGCTGTTCATGGAGCAGATGGATTCGACCGTGCTCGCGACCGCATTGCCGACGATGGCGCGCGATTTCGGCGTGCCCGCGACCAGCATGAGCGCGGCGCTGACCTCGTATCTGCTGGCGCTGGCGATCTTCATTCCCGCCAGCGGACGCCTCGCGGACCGGTTCGGCTCGCGCACGATCTTCCGCGCGGCGATCCTGATCTTCGTCGGCGGATCGATGCTGTGCGGCCAGGCGACCAGCCTGCCGTTCATGATGGTCGCGCGCTTCCTGCAGGGGCTCGGCGGCGCGATGATGATCCCGATCGGCCGCCTCGTCCTGCTCCGCAGCGTCGCCAAGGAGGACATGGTCCAGGCGATGTCGTGGCTGATCATGCCCGCACTGATCGGCCCGATCCTCGGCCCCCCGGTCGGCGGCGCGATCGTCACCTATCTCGACTGGCGCTGGATCTTCTACCTCAACGTCCCGATCGGGCTGCTCGGCGTGGTGCTGGTGACGCGCTACATCGGCGAGGTGCGCGAGGACAAACCGGCGCGTTTCGACGTCCCCGGCTTCATCCTGTCGGGCGTGTCGCTCGGCTGCCTGCTGTTCGGGTTCGAGATGACCAGCCGCACCGGCGAATTGCCGCGCGCGGTCGTGCTGATCGCGGTCGGGCTGGTCGCCGGCGTCGCCTACATCCGCCATGCCAAGCATCGCAGCGACCCGATCCTCGACCTGTCGCTGATGCGAATCCCCACCTTCCGCCTGTCGGTGATCGGCGGATCGCTGACCCGCATCACGCAGGGCGCGCAGCCGTTCCTGCTGCCGATGATGCTCCAATTGGGCTTCGGCATGACCGCGGCGGCGAGCGGCGCGATCACGATCGCCGGCGCGATCGGCTCGCTGATGATGAAGAGCCTCGCACCGCGCGTGTTGCGCCGCTTCGGCTTCCGCAACAGTCTGATCGTCGGCGGCCTGTGCGCGAGCTCGGGCTATGCGGTCGCCGGCCTCTTCCGCCCCGACTGGCCGATCCCCGTCATCTTCGCCGTGCTGATGATCTCGGGCTTCTTCATGTCGTTCCAGTTCTCGGCGTACAACACGATCGCCTATGACGAGATCCCGTCGTCGCGGATGAGCAGCGCGACCAGCTTCTACGCGACGTTCCAGCAGCTGATGCTGTCGCTAGGGATCTGCGTAGGGGCGGCGTCGCTGCATGTCGGGATGCTGGCCACGGGCGCGACCCGGCCGGCGCTGGCGAACTTCACGCTGGCGTTCCTGGTGGTGACCGCGGTGTCCGCGTCGGCGACGATCTGGAACCGCCGGTTCGCGGTGGATGCGGGGGCGGAGCTGAGCGGACACCGGGCCAAGTCGGCCGTCCTGGCCCCTATCGTCATCCTGACGAAAGTCAGGACCCAGGGCCACGAACGGCACCGCTTGTGATCCTGGGTCCTGACTTTCGTCAGGATGACGGAGTGCTCGGGGGGCTAGCCGCTATGCGCCGGCAGCGAAGGCCGCGAGAGCACTGACACATGCTCCCCCGGCTCGACGAACATCCCATGCGACTCCGCCCACTTCCCCGCCTTCTCGCTCGCCGTCAGCATCGTCAGGAACGGGCTCAGCAACAGCCCCAAGGTCACCGGCGCGAGCCACGCCGCGGTGATCGGCGCGAACGGCGTGACCAGCAACAGCGCAACCCCCACCCCGACATGCCAGCGATAGCGCGGCATCACGTCCGCCAGCGACAACTCGTGCGCATCGCGGTTCTGCGGCGCCCAGCCGGACTTGCGCCCCATCAATATCCCGGCGAGATCCATCGTCTGCGTCAGCGCGATCACCGGCGCGGACAGCATCGAGAACGGCACGTCGACCAACACCGACCGCACGATCCCCCGCCGCCCGCCAAACCCCGCGCGACGCTCCGCATTCGAGATCGCCCAGACCACGCTCAGCAGCTTCGGCCCGAACAGCAGTAGCAGCGTAACCACCAGCACCTGTAGCGAGGTCTGCGCCTCGACGATGTTGCGCTCGCCGATCAGCGCCTGCACCACGCTCGTCGCGATCATCAGCAGCCACACCGGCGAGGTGATGAACGCCGACGCACCCATCAGCAATTGCAGCCGGCTGACCCAGTGGAACCCCGACGAGGTCAGCAAGCTCAGATGCTGGATATTCCCCTGCGCCCAACGCCGATCGCGTACCGCCGCGTCGATCAAGGTCGGCGGATATTCCTCGAACGTCTCCTCGGTCATCAGCATGTGCACGCGCCAGCCGCGCCGCCGGAGCAGCGCCGCCTCGACCATGTCGTGGCTCATGATGACGCCGCCGAACGGCGCGCGGCCGGGAAGGTCGGGCAGACCACAGCTCGCCGCGAACGCCTCGATCCGGATCATCGCGTTGTGGCCCCAGAAGGTCGCCTCCGAGCCCGACCACCAGACTAGACCTGCGGTCGAGATCGGGCCGTACAACCGACTGGCGAACTGCATCCAGCGCTGGAAGAACGTTACACCGTTGATCACCGCAGGCACGGTCTGGAGCAGCGCCACCGCCGGCCGCCGTTCGAGCACCTGCGCCATGCCGATGATCGTGTTGCCGCCCATCAGGCTGTCCGCGTCGAGCATCAGCATGTAGCGATAGCCGCCGCCGAACCGCCGGATCCACTCGGCCACGTTGCCCGGCTTGCGGCCGACGTTCACGGTCCGGCGCCGGTAATAGAGTGCGCAGTCGAGCGTCGGGGCGAGCCTCTGCCACGCGGCCACCTCGGCCGCCTCCGCCGCTTCGCCCGAGTCGCTCAGAATGAAGATATCGAACCGATCGGCGACGCCGCCAGCCGCGATCGCGCGCGCCGTCCACGCGATCCGCTCGAACACCGCATCGATATCCTCGTTATGCACCGGCATCAGGATCGCGGTGCGGCCTTCGAGCGGTTCGGACTGGCGCGGTGTCGGCACGAACCCCGGATGGCCGCCGGTCATCAGCAGGACGAAGCCAATCGCCGCGTTCATGAAGCCGAACGCGATCCACGCGAACAACGGGAAGAACAGCGCCAGCAACACCGCGTCCCACAAGCTCAGCCCGTCGGCGAGCAGCGATTCCTGCACCGCGGACGATGCCGCGGTGGCGAGCAGCCCGGTCATCAGGATAAGGATGATCCGGCGGGCGAGCATATCGTCGTTCGAGACGACCATGCCCGGCCCCGGCTCGGGCGCGGACCAGGGCGGCGGCGGCCCGTCGAAACGCTGCGGGAGCATCTCGATCGGCGACTCGCCCGGCATCATGGCGGGAAGGTCGGGCATCAGAAGATCGGCGTCAGCACGGTTTCGCTGAGTGCGCGACCGCCGCGCGTGAGGAACAACCTGACGTCGGCCGGGCCCTGCGCATCCGGCGCGACGTCGGCGGTCACGCGCCAGCGGTTCTTCTGGCCGACCACCGGATACGCCGCGTTGGCGAGCACCTTGCCGCGGACGACGTCGATCTTGGCGGTCACGCCGCTCTGCCGGTCGAGCCCGGCAAGACCGTCGCCGATGAAGTCGACCACGAGCTTTCGCGCGCCCTTGACCGGCTCGGCGCCCGGTCGGCCGGCGACGCCCTGCCAGCAATCGACGACATGCGCGGTCGCGGCGATGGCGGTCGGATCGGTCGATTTCCACGACAGCGTGTAATCGAACTGCAACCGCTGCCCGGCCTTGGCGGGCGCGGCCGGGGTCCAGAACGAGACGACGTTGTCGACCGTCTCGCTGTTGGTCGGGAACGCGTAGAGCATCACCGCGCCCTTGCCCCAGTCACCCTGCGGCTGGATCCACAGGTTGGGTCGGCGGTCGTAGAACGCGCCGTCATCCTGATAGTGATCGAAATTCCGGTCGCGTTGGATCAGCCCGAACCCCTTTGGGGCCTGATCCGCGAAGCTGTCCAGCGTATCGTGCGGCGGGTTGTTGAGCGGCCGCCAGATGCGTTCGCCCGCGCCGGTGAGCAGCGCGAGGCCGTCCGAATCGTGGATCTCGGGGCGCCAGTCGACCGCAGCGGCACGATTGCCTTCACCGTACCAGAACATGCTGGTCGCAGGCGCGACGCCGAGCCGTTCGATGTCGCGGCGGATGTTCAGGACCGACGAGACCTGCTGTTCGACGCCCGCGCCAGCGACATGCCGCGACTGGAAGCGGTACGCGCCGGTGACGCTGGCGCCGTCCATCAGCGCGTAGATCGTGTAGGCGTCGGTGCCGGTCCGCTCGATCCAGAATTCGGTGAAGTCGGGAAACTCCTCGCGGCCGGGCAGCCCGGTGTTGATCGCGAGCCCGCGTGCCGACAGGCCGTACTGGTCCTGCGATCCGGCGGTGCGGAAGTAGGACGCGCCCTGGAACGCCATCCAGTCGCTGGTCCCGCCCAGCGCCATCGCGCGAAACCCGGCGATGCCGAGCGCGGCGGCGTGGCCCTCTTCGGCCTCGAACAGGTCGCGCGAGAACGCGATGCGGCGTGGCTGCCCGTTCTCGACGACGTTGATCGCGACCGGCATCGGCGCATAGCGACCGAGCGGGAACAGGCGGATGCTGCCCGCCAGCGTCTTGTCGGCGCGGAAGCGGATGCTGCCGACCTTGTCGTAATCGATCGCGGCTGCAGCGGCGACCTTTGCGGGGGCCTGGTACGGCTTGGTGGCCAGCGTGGCGGCGCGCTGCTGCAGCGCCTCCCACGAAAAGGGCTCGGCCTTGCCAGGCGCTGCACGCATCGCCGCGGCGGCCTGCGGGAGGACACCCAACAAACCCAGCGCGGTCATTACTTCGCGTCGACCGATCATGCAGAGCGCTCCCTCGTCATCATGCTGCAACGCGGTAGCATAAGGACATCGCGCGCGCGCGTCGACAGGTCCCGCCGAGGGCGCGCCTTACCGCGCGACGCGTCGCCAGCGGGCGCTGACCTGGACACGGTCGTGGATGTGGTGGCCGACGATGACCAGCACCGCGCCGCCACTTGCGCAGAGGAAGCCGATGGCGGCGAGCAGGATCGCGAGTGCGCCGGTTGGGGAGTGGAGACGCGCGAGCGTGTGGATCGCAGTAACGGCGATCGCGAGCGACAGGATGCCGCTCGCGCGGAGGCTGAGGTCGGTGCGAAGGCGGCGGAGGTCGGTGCGAAGGCGGCGGAGGTCGGTCATGCGACGCTTCAGCTATCGCTCGCCGCATAAGCGTTCGAGATCGATTTTGCGGGGGAGCCATAGTGTTCGCGTAGTGCGCACCCCCGTCATCCCGGCGAAAGCCGGGACCTCGCGCGGCAGGGGCGACCTATGGCAGGGAGACTCCAGCTTTCGCTACTGCAGGGGGTTGGGCTTCATTACAGGCGGACCGCCCGCTTCCTTGTTCTCCCGCGAAGGCGGGAGCCCAGTCTGGATCCCCGCCTTCGCGGGGAAACAAGCTTTCTGCCTATGGAAATGTTAAGCGGCGACCAGCAGCCGGTACCCAATCCCGAGTTCGTTCGCGATGACCGTTCCAACGCCCCCCGTCCCTTCCAGCTTCTGCCGCAAATTCCGCACCACGATGCGGAGATATTCGATCCGGCGGTCATGATCGGTCGGCCACGCAGCCTCCAATATCCGCTGATGCGTCACGACCCGCCCCGGATGCGCGGCCAGCGCCGACAGCACGTCGAACTCCTTGCGCGTCAGATGCGCTTCCTCATCCCCGCGGCGGACCAACCGGTGCTCAAAATCGATCTCCACCCCATGCGCGCGCAATACCGTCGGCCGCGATGTCGCCTCGCCGCGCCCCCGCAACGCCACCCGCAACCGCGCGAGCAACTCCTCCGTATCGAACGGCTTGGTCACATAATCCTCGGCGCCGAGATCGAGCGCCGCCACCTTCTGGTCGGTCGCCTCGCGCGCGGAAACGACGAGGATGATCGGATCGCCCAGTTTCTTCAGTAGCGGTACCAGTTCCAGCCCATCACGATCCGGCAACCCCAAGTCGAGCAGCACCGCGGTCAACGGCCGGCTCGCCGCAACCCGCAAAGCCTCGCGCGCGTCGACCGCCTCCTCGACGCCGTATCCTGCCCGCTCCAGCGTATTCTTCAACAGCCGGCGAATATGCAGTTCGTCGTCGACGATCAGCACCGTCTGCACGCTCATAGATTCGCTCCATCGGTGTCACGGACCAGCAGCGCCACCGGGAAGCACAGGCTGAACTGCGCGCCCGTCAGGTCTTCGCGGTTGCTGGCTTCGACGCTCATCCCCATCGCTTCGGCGAACGCCTTCACGATCGCAAGCCCGAGTCCCGTCCCGCCGATCGCGCGGTCGGAGCCTTCGAGGCGGCGGAACGTCTCGAACACCTCCTTCTCGCGGCCCGGCGGCAAACCCGGCCCCTGGTCGATCACCGACAGCCGGAGCATGCCGAACCGGTGCTCGGCACGCACGATGATCGGCGTGCCGGGATCGGCATAGCGCCCGGCATTGTCGAGCAGGTTGAGCAGGCAATGGTGGAGCAACTGCGGATCGACGCGGACCAGAGGCAGGTTCGGCGCGACGTCGAGTTCGATCGCATGACCTTCCAGCACGCGCTTCGTGTCGTGCACCGCGCCCGCCACCGCGTCGGTCAGATCGGTCGGCTCCAGCCGCAACCGGAGCGCGCCCGCCTCGACCCGCGCCATGTCGAGCAGATTGCCGACGAACCGGTTGAGCCGCGCCGCCTCGCTCTCGATCGTCGCGATCAGTTCGGGGGTGACGCCGCGGTGCAGCTCCGCCGCCGCCGCCATCACCGAGGTCAGCGGCGTACGCAGGTCGTGGCTGACCGACGACAGCAGCGCGGCGCGCAACCGATCGCGCTCGCGCACCGCATCGACATCGCGCATCTCGACCTCCAGCCGCGCGCGTTCGAGCACCAGCGACGCCTGATCGACCAGGCTCATCAGCAACGGCAACTGGTCCGACCGCACCGGATCGCCGCCCGCCTCACGCGCCAGCCCGAGCACCGCCAGCGTCCGCTCGCCCGAGCGCAACGGCTGGAAGAACCACTCCGACGCCGCCAACGTGCCCGACCCGCGTCCGGCCGGGGCACCGGTATCATACGCCCATTGCGCGGCCGCCATCTCCATTGTCTCGAGCCGGTAATCCACGCCGTTCGCGGCCTGCACCGCGAGGCCCGTATCCTCCGCGACGAGGATGACGGCACGCACGCCGAACAACCGCCCGATTTCCTCGCAGATCGCGCGGGCCAGTGCGACCGGCTCGTTCAGCGAGGTCAATTGGCGCAGGAAGCCGGCGAGCGCGGCGTTGGTGCGCGCGCTGGCGGCGGCGATATCGGCCTGCGCACGAACCCGAGACGTGAGCTGGCTCGTCACGAACGCGATGCCGAGCAGGACTAGGATCGAGATCACGTTCTCGGGATTGTTGATCGTCAGCGTGCCGGTCGGCGGCAGGAAGAAGAAGTTGTATGCGATCGACGAGGCGATCCCGGCGAACAGCCCGGTACGCAGGCCGAACAGGCTCGCCGCGGCCATCACCGGCAGCAGGTACAGCAGCGCGACGTTGCCGAGGTTGAGGATGTGGAACAACGCGCTCGCCACGCCGGTGACGCCCGCGACCATCGCGGTCGTCCAGGCATAGCCCGCCTTGCTGCCCCAATCGCCGGTGCGTTTTCTGCCGGTCGGCGCCGCAGTGCCCACCTCCATCGGCAGGACGTGGACCGCGATCCCCGGCGTCTCGCGAACGATCCGGTCGACGACCGAGCCGTGGCGCAGTTCGAACCAGCGCGAGCGGGCCGACTTGCCGACCACGAGTTGCGTCGCGCGCGCCTCGGCGGTGAAGGTCTTGAGGCCGTCGACCACCGACGTCGCGGGGACGGTCGCAACATCGCCGCCAAGCTGGGTCGCGAGGTTGAAGACGGCGGCGAGCTGCCGGTGCTCGGGCTCGCCGAAAGTCTGCGCGCGCGGCGTCTCGATATACACCGCGGTCCACGGCGCGTGCATCGCGTCGGCGACCCGCTTGGTGGCGCGGACGAGGCCGAGCGCGCCGGGCAGTTCGCTGATCGCGACGACGATCCGCTCGCCGCCCGCCCAGGTGCCGCCGACGCCAAGCGCACGGACGTGTTCGAGCATCTGCGCATCGACGGCCTGCGCAGCGCGGCGGAGCGCGAGTTCGCGTAACGCCGACAGGTTCGACTTGGAGAAGAAATGCGAGAGGGCTCGCGTTGCCTCTTGGGGCAAGTAGACCTTGCCCGCCTTCAGCCGCTCGATCAGTTCGTCGGGCGGGATGTCGACGACTTCGATCTCGGCCGCCTCGACGATGCTGTCGGGGACGGTCTCGCGGACGCGGACGCGGGTGAACGAAGCGACGACGTCGTTGAGGCTCTCGATGTGCTGGATGTTGATCGTCGAATAGACGTCGATGCCGGCGGCGAGCAGTTCCTCGACGTCCTGGTAACGTTTGGGGTGGCGGCTGCCCGGCGCGTTGGTGTGGGCGAGTTCGTCAACGAGGACGAGCGTCGGCGCGCGTTCCAGGATCGCGTCGAGGTCCATCTCGTCGAGCGTGCGGCCTTCGTACGGGATCGCTTTCCGCGGGATGATCTCGTGGCCTCGCGTGAGCGCTTCGGTTTCGACGCGGCCGTGCGTCTCGACCACGCCGATGACGATATCGACGCCCGCGCGGCGGCGTTCGGCGCCTTCGGAGAGCATCTCGTAGGTTTTCCCGACACCGGGGGCGGCGCCGAGGAAGATCTTCAGACGGCCGCGACCCTCCTGCGACGCCTGTCGCAGAAGGGCCTCGGGAGATGGTCGTCCGTCCTCGTTCAACGTGCGCCCGTCGCGTCCAGCGCTCGGTTGAGTGCGAGGACATTGACGCGCGGCTCACCGAGGATGCCGAGCAGCGGGCCGTCGACGTTGGCCGTGACGAGTGCTCGGACCTTATCAGCCGGCAAACCGCGGGTACGCGCGACGCGAGCGACCTGGGCGTAGGCCGAGGCTGGCGACAGATCGGGGTCGAGACCCGACCCCGAGGCGGTGGCGAGATCGGCCGGCAGCGGTCCGGTCACGCCTTCCGCGCGGCGCTTGGCGACGTCGGCCTTGGTGCGATCGACGAGCGCCTGGCTGGTCGGCCCGAGGTTCGATCCCGACGAGGCGAGGCCGTCATAGCCCTTGCCGGCGGCCGAGGGACGCGTCTGGAAATAGCGGTCGCTGGTGAAGGCCTGCCCGACGACGGTCGAGCCGATCGCCTTGCCGTTGGCCATGACGAGGCTGCCGTTCGCTTGGCTGGGGAAGGTTGCCTGTCCGATCCCGGTCATGGCGAGGGGATAGACGATCCCGAGCAGCAACGCGAACAGGAACGTCATGACGAACGCGGGGCGGAGGGCGGAGGTGAAATCGGAGGTCATTGGATGCTTCCTTCTGCCGTCACCCCAGCGAACGCTGGGGTATCGTGCCGCGAACGGCGCACTTCGGGGAGGGAGACCCCAGCTTTCGCCGGGGTGACGGGGTTAGGTTGGGTGGCGGCGTCCCACCCAATTCCGTCATGCCGGGCTCGTTCCGGCATCCACCGTTCCGCATAACCAAGGGCCGATGAGCGTGCGGAACGGTGGACCCCGGAACAGGTCCGGGGTGACGGAGTGGGTTGGGATGGCTGAGTGGCTGACGTCATCATGCCAGCCCCAGCGCGCCGATCAGAAGGTCGATGAGCTTGATCCCGACGAACGGAGCGATCAGGCCGCCCAGGCCATACACCGCCAGATTGCGCGCGAGCAGCGGCCCCGCCGCCATCGGCTTGTACGCCACGCCCTTGAGCGCGAGCGGTACCAGCATCGGGATGATGATCGCGTTGAAGATGATCGCCGACAGGATCGCGCTTTCGGGCGAGCCAAGCCGCATCACGTTGAGCACGCCGAGCCCCGGATAGAGCGCGACGAACATCGCCGGGATGATCGCGAAATACTTCGCCACGTCGTTCGCCACCGAGAAGGTCGTCAGCGCACCGCGGGTCATCAGCAACTGCTTGCCGAGGCCGACGATCTCGATCAGTTTGGTCGGATCGCTGTCGAGGTCGACCATGTTGCCCGCCTCGCGCGCCGCCTGCGTGCCGGTGTTCATCGCCACGCCGACATCGGCCTGCGCGAGTGCCGGCGCGTCGTTGGTGCCGTCGCCGCACATCGCGACCAGCCGCCCGCCCTGCTGTTCCTTGCGGATCAGGTCGAGCTTGTCCTCAGGCGTCGCCTGCGCGAGGAAGTCGTCGACGCCCGCTTCGGCGGCGATCGCAGCGGCGGTGAGCGGGTTGTCGCCGGTGATCATCACCGTGCGGATGCCCATCGCCCGCAGTTCGCCGAAACGCTCGCGGATGCCCGCCTTGACGACGTCCTTGAGGAAGATCGCGCCGAGCAACCGGCCATCGCGGGCCACGGCGAGCGGGGTGCCGCCGGCGCGCGCGATCTCGTCGGTGATGCGGCGCAGTTCGGTGGCGGCGGCGGTCGCCCCTGCCCCCGGATTGGCCTTCAGGATCGAATCGACCGCCCCCTTCTGGATCAGCGAACCATTCACCTTCACGCCCGAGATGCGAGTCTGAGCCGTGAATGGAATGACCTCCGCATCGTCCGGCAACGCCCTCGTCGTCACGCCGAACTTTTCGCGCGCCAGCACGATGATCGAGCGGCCCTCGGGCGTCTCGTCGGCGAGGCTCGCCAGCAGTGCCGCTTCGGCCAGCTCCTCGTCGCGCGTACCGCCAACCGAGCGGAATTCGCTCGCCTGACGATCGCCGATCGTGATCGTGCCGGTCTTGTCGAGCAGCAGCACGTCGATATCGCCCGCCGCCTCGACCGCACGCCCGGACTTGGCGAGCACGTTGAACCGCACCAGCCGGTCCATCCCCGCAATCCCGATCGCCGACAGCAATGCGGCGATCGTGGTCGGGATCAGCGTGATCAACAGCGCCGCGAGGATCGCGACCGGCACGCGGCCGCCCGCATAGCTCGCGAACCCGGGGATCGTCCCGACCGCGATCAGGAAGATGATCGTCAGCCCGACGAGCAGTAGCGTCAGCGCGATCTCGTTCGGGGTCTTCTGCCGCTCGGCGCCCTCGACCAGGGCGATCATGCGGTCGAGAAAACCTTCGCCGGGATTGGCGGTGACCTTGACGCGGATCTCGTCGGAGATGACGCGCGTGCCCGCGGTGACGGCGGAGCGATCGCCGCCCGCCTCGCGGATCACCGGTGCGCTCTCGCCCGTGATCGCGGCTTCGTTGACCGAGGCGACGCCCCAGACGACTTCGCCGTCCGCCGGGATCAGGTCGCCCATCGTCACCAGGACGATGTCGCCCGAACGCAAAGCACTGGCGGGGACGGACTCGACCTGATCACCTTTCATGCGGCGTGCGGTGAGTTCGGCCTTGGTCGCGCGGAGTGACGCGGCCTGCGCTTTGCCGCGGCCTTCGGCGAGCGCTTCGGCGAAGGTGCCGAACAGCACCGTGAGCCACAGCCAGATGACCAGCTGGATCTTGAAGCCGACCGACAGCCCGTCGCCGCCGAAATTGACGAGGATCGTCAACAGCGTGGCGACCACCGCAGTGACGAACATCACCGGGTTGCGGATCAGCTGCCGGGGATCGAGTTTCCGGAAAGCGTCGCCGATCGCCGGGATGATCAAGTCGGCCGTGAACAGCGACTTGGTAGGGGTGCGTGCCATTTTGGCTTGTCCCGTCAGAAGGTTTTGCCGCTGATCATCGCGAGATGATCGGCGATGGGACCGAGCGCGAGGCTCGGCAGGAAGGTCAGGCCGCCGACGATCAGGATGATCCCGATCAGCAGGCCGACCCACAGCGCACCCGTCGTCGGGAACGAGCCTGCGCTTTCCGGCGTGTATTTCTTGGCGGCGAGCGAGCCTGCGATGGCCAGCATCGGCACGATAATGAAGAAGCGCCCGAGCCACATCGCGACCCCCAGCAGGCCGTCATAGTAAGGCGTCGCTGCGGTCAGGCCCGCGAACGCCGAGCCGTTGTTCCCGACCCCGCTGGTGAAGGCGTAGAGGATCTCGGTGAACCCGTGCGGCCCCTTGTTGAGCGGCCCGGCAAGCCCGGCGGGCAGCACAGCGCTGAGCGCGGTGAAGCCGAGGATGACGAGCGGCAGGATCGCGATCGCCAGCACCGCCAGCTTCACTTCGCGGCTTTCGATCTTCTTGCCGACATATTCGGGCGTGCGGCCGACCATCAGGCCGGCGACGAACACCGCCAGGATGGCGAACAGCAGGAAGCCGTAGATGCCTGCGCCGACGCCGCCGATGACGACCTCGCCGAGCTGGATGTTGAGCAGCGGGATCATGCCGCCGAGCGCGGTGAAGCTGTCGTGCATCGCGTTGACCGCACCGCACGATGCCGCCGTCGTGACGACCGAGAACAGCGCGGATGCGGCGATCCCGAAGCGGACCTCCTTGCCCTCCATGTTGCTCCCTGCAACGCCGATCTGGTGCATGATCGGATTGCCCGCGGCCTCCTGCCAATAGGTCACGGTCACGCCGGCGAGGAACAGGATGACCATCGCCGAGAGGATCGCCCAGCCTTGCCGTGTGTTGCCGACCGCCTTGCCGAACGTCCAGGTGAGCCCGAAACCGATCACGAAGATCGAGAGCATCTGGATCAGGTTGGTCAGCGCGGTCGGGTTCTCGAACGGATGCGCCGAGTTCGCGTTGAAGAAGCCGCCACCATTGGTGCCGAGCATCTTGATCGCCTCCTGGCTCGCCACCGGACCGAGCGCGAGCGTCTGCTTGAGCCCCTCCAGCGTGGTCACGTCGACGGTGGCGGCGAGCGTCTGCGGCACGCCGCTGGCAATCAGGAACAGCGCATAGACGATCGAGATCGGCAGCAGCAGGTACAATGTGACGCGCGTCGCATCCGCCCAGAAATTGCCGATCGTCGTGGCCGATCGCCGTGCAAACCCGCGGAACAGCGCGAACGCCAGCGCGATGCCGGTCGCCGCCGACAGGAAATTGTGGATCGTCAGGCCGAACATTTGGGCAAAGTTCGACATGGTGGATTCGCCACCATAGCTCTGCCAATTGGTGTTGGTCGTGAAGCTGATCGCGGTGTTGAACGCGAGGTGCGGCGCGAGGCCAGCGAGGCCTTGCGGGTTACCCGGCAGCACGCCCTGCAGGCGCAGCACCGCATAGGTCAGCGCCATCAACGTCGCGTTGAACAGGAGCATGTGCAGCGCGTACCGACGCCAGCCCTGCTCGGCCTTCGGATCGATGCCGGCAAGTTTGTAGAAGCCCGTTTCGACCGGGCCGAGGACGGCGTGGATCGGCGTGCGGCGGCCTTCGTACAGCGCGAACAGCCACAGGCCGACGGGTTTGGTCAGCGCCAGCAAGATGCCGACGAAGCCGAGGATCAGGATCCATCCCTGGAATGTCATGGAAGCGCGCTCCTAAAAGCGTTCGGGACGGATCAGCACCGCCACGAGATAGAAAAGCAGCCCGAGCGCGACGATCGCGGCGAGCCAGAGGTCGAGGGTCATGGCTGCGTCCTCACGCGTTGTCGCACAGGCGGACATAGGCCAGCGTCGCCGCCACCAGCCCGACCATGATCGCTATCCAGAGAAGGTCCTGCATCGGTCGTTCCTCTTCAGAAGGCGGCGGTAAGCGAGGCAACCACGGTGCCGTCGGCGATCGATCCGGTACCGTCCTGTCCGCGGGAGAAGTTCGGCTGGAGATACGCCGCACTGCGACGCGTGATGTCGGTGTCGACATAGCTGACGTTGAAGGTCAGGTTTTTGTACGTGGCGTCAGCACCGAGCGACCAGTCCCAGTACTCGCCGGTCGGCGTCACGCTGGTCGCGTTCGGGCCGAGGCCGTCATTGCCCCAGCTATGCCCGATATGCGCCTTGGCGGTCAGCGGCGTGCCGGCGATAGCGAACGCGCCGTCGCCGGTGAGGTAGAGATTGTCGGTCTTGGCGCCGGGATTGGTATAGACGCCCGCGGCCGCATCGGCGCCGGTGCGATACCATTTGCCGAGTGCCTGCTGCTTCGGCGCATAAAAGGCGCTGGCGGTCAGCGTCGCCGGGCCGGTCGTGCCGCTCAGCTTCACATAGGGCTCGGCGTAATCCGTCTTCGAGGCGCCGCCCGGATACATGTACCAGGTCAGCCCGACGTCGAGCGTCGCGTTGGGGCTGAGCTTGTGCTTGTAGCCGCCGATCAGGTCGAGCTCCATGTTCGAGCCGCCGAACGTGCCCCAACCCGACAGGTTCGAACCCCAGGCGCCGACATACACGCCGCTCTCGTGCGCGATCGTCAGCCCGCCCTGGATCGCGCCGTCCTTGTCCGACTGCGACACGCCGCGCAGGCGATAGTCGGTGGCCAGCGTCACCGAACCGGAGACGGTGACGGGAGCGGGCGGCGCGGTATCCTGCGCGAGCGCGGGCGTTGCGAGACCGGTCAGGATACCGGCGGCGGCGGCGAAACGAAGAATGTGCATATGGTCCCCATGCGCGCGCCGCCGAAAGGATGGCGGTTCGCGAGGACTGGCAATTAGGCGCCGGCCGCGTAGCAATTCGAGATCGATTGCCGGGCCGGCGCGTATGTTTTGCGTAGTATTGTCGGAATTATTAAGCGGCGCGGCTCTCTTTCGTCGCCGCGATCACAAACCCTCGCCGCCGACCCATTGCGCGTTGGACAGGCGGCGGGCGAGGTCCCAGCTCTGGACGCGGATATCGGGCACCGCGACCACCTCCCACAGCCCGCCGCGGGTCATCGGGCCGATGCAGTGGATGCGGTCGTCGGGCGTGCCATCGGCGCGAATCGCGCGAGACTGCGCATCGACGTCGACGCCGAGCCGCAGCGGATCGGGTTGGATCAGCCCGGCGGCGAGCAGATGCTTCACGAGCGGCTCCTCGGAGCGCAACAGATCGCCCTGCGGCCCGGTGCAGTTCACGATCCGCGCGGCGCGTGTAACGACGGTGGCGGTTTCGCCGCGTGGTCGCCAGGTCAGCTTTGCCTGCGGTCCGTCGGCCTCGGCGGCGACGATCTTGCCCGCTGCGAAGGTCAGTCGGCCGGTCGCGACAAGCGCCTCGACGCGGTCGGCGACGGCCGGCGCGAGGCGGTGGCGATGGACGTCCCAATAGGGGCGCAGGTGACGGAGGAAACGGCCGCGCAGGTCTTGCGACGCTGCCGACCACAGCATCTGCGTGACCGGGCGAAGCTCGTCGACAGCGCACCGCCAGCCTTCGACCGCGGCCCTTGCGCGGACATGACGGACGAGGTCGGTCAGCCCGCCCTGCGGCTTGTCCGACACGCCGCGGTGCGCGGGGGCGCCGTCGACATGGCGGCGGGGCGACAATCCGCGGCGCGAGGTGGCGAGGATGTGGCCTGCGAATCCCTGCGCATCGAGCAACAGCGCCGCGTCGATCGCGGTCAGCCCGGTTCCGACCAGCACGACGGTATCGTCCGCGCCCAACCCCTCGGCGAGGTCGGCCGCCCACGGGTCCGCGCAATACACGCCCGCCGGTAAAGTATCCGGCTTCAAGCCCGGTGGCGTGTGCGGTGGCAGATTCCCCAGCGCGAGCACCGCGGTATCGGCGGCGATCTTTCGCCCGTCCGCCATCGTCAGCGTGACGCCGTCGCCGGTCACCGGCTCGATCGCGCAGACCTCGCCCTCGACATGCACCAGCCGTCCGTCCGATCCCGCGATCGCCGCATCGAGCAGTTCGCGCAGGTACGCGCCATAGGTTGTGCGCGGGACGAAGGTCTTGCGGTCGCCCTTGCCGTGCGCTTCGAGCCAGCGGACGAAATGATCGGGATCGTCGGGCAGCGCGCTCATGTTGCCCGCGCGGACGTTGAGCAGGTGGTCCGGATGCGCTGCACTATACGCGACGCCGCGCGCGAGCTGCCGGTCGCGGCGCTCGATCAGCGTCACCCGGGGCCCCTCGTGGCGCATCAAATTGACCGCGAACAGCGCGCCGGAAAAGCCGCCGCCGACCACGACGACATGATCCTCGGGCCCCGCGATCCGCGGCATCGTCGTACGCTCGTCCATCTGTTCGCTCACCCGTGCTGCCGCGGGAAGCCATGCCCGATCAGAGCCGGCTAGCCCAGCCCCTGCTCTAATCCTCCCCCGCCAGGGGGAGGTGGCTGGCCCTTGCCAGACGGAGGGGGAGGAAAGGAAAACAGCCGTTCCGTGTCCTCCCCCTCCGTCACCTTCGGCGACACCTCCCCCTTGCGGGGGAGGATCGATCAGGAGCTTACGGCCGGAACGCACCGATGCCGGCGATCGCCATCTTCGGCTGAGCGGTGGCGACCGTCGTGAAGCCGAGCATCAGGTACCGCGCCGATCGCGCCTTCGCGAAGGTAATGCGCTGCGTTGCCCGCGCATAGGCGATGTTGCCGAACTCGCCCTCGCCCGCTGGCGTCCAGGTCTTGCCGTCCTCGCTCGTCTCGACGCGGTAGCGGCCCGGCGGCCCGGCGTCGGGCAGCGCCTGACGGGTCGGCGTCAGGCTGAACCCGGCCACCTGATCCGCCTTGCCCATGTCGATCATCAGCATCACCACGCTCGTCGGCGTCGGCGCAGGCGTCGTCCAGACGGTCGCGAGATCGTCGTCGAGCACCGCCTCCGCACCGGGCAATCCGGGCTTGACCACGCCCGCCAGCGATGTCTCGCCCGCGAAATCCGGCTTGCCCGCCTTCATCGGCAGACTGTGCTGGATCGCGCCCGCGATCGTCCACCCGGTCTTCGAGATGATCTTGTTGCCCGTCGCCTGCGACGCCGCAACCGCGACCGGCGCGACGCTCAGGAACAGCGAAACCTCGGTGATCGCCGGGCACGCCGGTGCCTCAACGATCCGCAGCCGCACGCGCCGCGCCGTCACCGGCAGGGGCAGGCGGATGATCCGCTGCGCACCGATGCACTCGTGCACCGCAACCTCGCGCCACGCGCCCTTCGCGTCGGCCACATCGATCGCGAACTTCGTGACGCGCACGCCGAGCGCCAGCGCCTCGCGGATCCGGATCAGGTCGAAGCGGCGCCCCGGCGGCAGGTCGAGCACCAGCGACGGCGTCTTCATCGCATCCGGTGTGCTCCAATAGGTGTCGGGATTGCCGTCGAGCACGTTGGCCGGCGCGAACCGGGCGCCGCGCGACGGTCCGCTCGCGACCGCACCCTTCGCAAGATCGGTCTTGAAGCTCGCACGCAACGCATCGCCGAACGACTTCAGCGACGCGAGATCGGGCTCCGCGATCAGCCCGCGACGATCGGGCGGCAGGTTGAGCATCATGTTGGTGCCGCGCCCGACCGACTCGTCGTGGAACTGCATCAGCCGCTGCGGCGACTTCACCTGGAGGTCCTCGTCGGCATGATAGAACCAGCCCGGCCGGATCGACGTGTTCGTCTCGGCCGGCCACCAGAGCGGCGCACCGCGCACGCCCGAATTGCCCTCGCTCTGCACATACGGATGGTTCGGCATCGTCGGCCAGCACGGATCGCCCGCGCGCCCGTCCTCGTTCCCGACCCAGCGGATATCCGCGCCGAGCGGATCGAAGGTGCACGCCATCGGCTGCAATTTGTGGACCAGCGCGATGATCGACGGCCAGTTGTAATATTTCGGCGCATCGATCTTCCGCGCCTCTCGCGCGCCGCCATAATAGCCATCGCCGCCGTTCGCGCCGTCGAACCACACTTCGAACAGCTCGCCGTAATTGGTGCAGAGATCGGTCAGCTGCGCACGGAAATAGTCGATATACGCAGACGTGCCGTAATCGGCTCGGTTGCGGTCCCAGGGCGACAGATACAGCCCGTAGGCAATCCCGCCGCGGCGGCATGCGTCGCCCAGCTCGCGGACGATGTCGCCCTTGCCGCCCTTGTACGGGCTGTTGCGGATGCAATGCTCGGTAAGCCTGGTCGGCCACAGGCAGAAGCCGTCATGATGCTTGGCGGTCAGGACGAGGCCGGTCAGCCCCGCGCTTTTCGCCGCCGCGACGATCTGGTCCGGATCGAACGCGGTCGGATCGAACAGCTTGGGGTCCTCGTCGCCATACCCCCATTCCTTGTCGGTCCAGGTGTTCAACGTGAAGTGGACGAAGCCGTAGCGCTCGCGCTTGTGCCAGGCGAGTTGGCGGACGCTCGGCGTTGCGCCCCACGGAGCTGGTGCACCGACCGGGGCCGCGGCGTTCGCGCGACCGGCAGCAGCGGTAGCGAGCGTACCGGCGATCAACGCGCGGCGGTTCATATCCAAGGTCATCGCGAAACTCCGGTGGTTGCTGGCGGCCGATCGGCAGGCGCGCGGCCAAAATCACGGTTGGGTGTGTCGCCCATCTCGAACACGAGCCGACCGCCGCGCACGATATCGGCATGCGCAATCCAGCTTTTCGTCCAGGGCCGGCCGTTCCACGTGACCGACTGGACGTACGGCCGACCCGCCGCATTGCCGCGCGCCTCGACAACGAGAGTCCGGCCTGCGCCGACGCGCATCTCCGCCCGGTCGAACAGCGGCGAGCCCAGCACATAATTCGCGCTCACCGGATCGACCGGGTACAGCCCGAGTGCGCTCAGCACGAACCACGCGCTCATCTGCCCGCAATCGTCGTTGCCGATGATGCCGTCTGGATCGTCCTTATACATCTCGGTCAGCAACCGCCGGACCATGGCCTGCGTCTTCCACGCAGCACCACAATACGCGTACATATACGCGACGTGATGGCTCGGCTCGTTGCCATGCGCATATTGGCCGACCAGCCCGCTGATGTCGGGCGGCGCATCCTTCGGGAGGGTCGACGGCGCGTTGAACAGCCCGTCGAGCTTCGCCTCGAACTTCGCATCGCCGCCCATCGCCGCGATCAGGCCGTAGACGTCGTGCTGGTTGAGAAACGTCGCCTGCCAGCCGTTGCTCTCGGTATAATCGCGCCACTTCGACGCATGGCCCAGCGCGATCGGATCATAGGGCGTGGTCCATGTCCCGTTCTCGAGCTTCGGCCGCGCGAACCCGATCGACGCGTCGAACACGTTGCGCCAGTTCCCGCTCCGCTTGCGCAACTGCGCGGCATCGGCGGTCGCACCCGCAGCATCCGCCAGATGCGCCGAGGCGTAATCGTCATACGCATATTCGAGCGTGCGCGAGACCGACTCGAACACCGTGTCCGCGGGGATGTAGCCCATCGTGTCGTACGGCTTGATCCCGAGGCTGTTGTCCATCGTAGGCATCGCGAAATCGAACGACCGGCGCCGCACGTTCGGCCACGCCGCGGCATAGTTCGCGGGCACGCCCTTCGCGCGCGCCTCGGCCATCACCGACACCGAATGCCAGCCGATCATGCACCCCGTCTCGACCCCCTGCAACGGCCAGACCGGCGGGCCGTACGGGCTCTGCTGCGTCTGCCGGATCAGGTCGCCGACCAGCTCCGCGGTCCGCTCGCGCTCGATCAGCGTGAGCAACGGATGCAGAGCGCGATACGTGTCCCACATCGAATAGGAACTATACGCACGGTCCTTGCCGGTCACCGTGTGCACCTGCCGGTCGAGCCCGACATAACGCCCGTCGACATCCGAGAAGAGCGTCGGCGCGAGCTGTGCGTGGTACAGCGCGCTCGCCATGATCGTGCGCTGCGCCGCCGTACCACCCTCGACGCTGACGGCAGCGAGCGCGGGCGCCCAGCGCTTGGCGGCGTCGGCGCGATACCGGTCGAAATCCCAATGCCGCGCCTCGGCCGCAAGGTTCGCACGCGCGCCGGCGACGTCGACCGCGGAGATTCCGGTGCGGATCACGATCGGCGAGGCGCCGGCGTCGTCATAGTGCAGCACCGCCTTGACGCGCTTGCCCGCGACGCCTTTCGCACCCGCTGCCTGTGCGACGTCGCCATCGCCGTAGAAGACGATCCGGTCGGGTTTGCGCGACAACTGCATCGCAAAGTGGATCCGCCGCCCCTTCGCCCAACGGAACACGCGCCGGCTGCCGGTCAGCACGCCCGCGTCGTCGACGTTCAGCGAGGCATCGTCGATCAATACGCCGTGATCCCATTTGTCGAGGATCAAATGCGACAGATCGATCAGGATGTACCCCGCGCCAGCCGGGAAGACATGCCGCTGGATGCCGGTCCGCTCGGTTACGGTCAGCTCCGCGCGGACGCCCGATTCCAGCGTCACGCGGTAATATCCCGGCTCGGCATGCTCGGCCGAGAAGCGCTGGCGATACCCCGCATCGGGATTGGCGAGCGTACCGGGCGTCAACTGCACCGGCCCCCGCGTCGGCACCACTAGCACGTCGAGCATGTCGCCGATCCCGGTGCCCGACAGATGCGTATGGCTGAACCCCATGATCGACGTGTCGGTGCGGTGATAGCCCGAGCACGCATCCCAGCGCTCGACATCGGTATCGGGGCTGAGCTGCACCATCCCGAACGGCAAGGTCGCGCCCGGATAGGTGTGGCCATGACCGCCAGTCCCGACGAACAGATCGGGGGCAGTCTGCTGTCCACGCGGCGTGGCGGCGAAGGTCGCACGCGCGGTCAGCGCAAGCGCACCGCTCCCGGCGAGGAGCATACGGCGGGAAATGGTCATGCGCGGACTCCGAGCAGTGCGGGATTTTTGGCAGCGATGTCGACGATCAGTTCGCCGAACAGTCCGTTGGCCCAGGCGAACCACGACCGCGTGAATTTCGCGCCGTCGTCTTGGTTGAAGGATTCATGCATGAACCCAGTGCCGCCATGCGTCGCCTTCAGCGCTGCCAGCGACCGCGCGACGGTCGCGTCGTCGCCCATCTCGAGCGCGTTCAACGCATGCATCACGATCGACATCGGCCAGATCTCGCGCAAGCCAGTATGCGGACTCCCGATCCCCTCCGCCGCCTTGCCGGTGAAGAAATACGCGTTGTCCTTGCTCCACGCGCGCGCCGCGGTGCGCCGCCAGAGCGGATCGTCGGATTTCACCGCACCGAGATACGCAAGCCCCGACAGGCTCGGCACATTGGCGTCGTCCATGAAGATCGCGTTGCCATAGCCATCGACCTCATACGCCCAGACCGGCTGGCCGTCCGCGCCTTTAGTCAGCCCATGCAACCGCAGCGCCGCCTCGACCTCGTCGGCCAGCGCGGTCGCATCCGCCGCCAGCGCAGCATCCGGCCGGGCGCGCGTCGCGAGTTCCGCCAACTGGCGCAGCGCACGGACCGCGAAGATGTTCGACGGGATCAGGAACGGGAGCACGCACGCATCGTCCGAAGGCCGGAACCCGCAATGGATCAGCCCGACGGGTCGCGACGGCGGCCCGTATCCGTCGAGCGGCATGCTCTCGCCGACGATCGGCGACGACCGACGAAAGCGATACGGCCCCGGCCCACCTTTACGCTGCTGCTCGCGGAACGTCCGGATCGATGCGCGCGCGCCGTCCGCCCATAGCGCGTCGAACGGCACGGTGTCGCTGGTCGCATGCCAATACGCATGCGCGATCCACATCGGATAGCAGAGTGAATCCACCTCCCACTTCCGCTCGCCGACGCCCGGCTTCATCACCGTGTCGTCGGTCAGCGACCAGCTCAGATTGGTCTTCGCCGACGGATCGTGCATGAACGCGTTGGCGTACGGATCGATCAGGATGCACCGCGCCTGCCGCGCGATCAGCCCGCGGAACAGCGTCCGCAGCGCCGGGTCGCGCTTCGCCAGCGGCAGATACGGATGGACCTGCGCCGAGCTGTCGCGCAGCCACATGCAGTCGATGTCGCCGGTGATCACGAACGCATCGGGCTTGCCGTCGACCGCGCCCATGAACGCCGTCGTGTCGAGCGTGTTCGGGTAGCAATTCCCAAACATCCAGGCGAGTTCGGGATCGGCGATCTTTGCCGAAACGCGCGCGATCTCCGCCTCGACCGCAGCGCTGGTGTAGCGCCGATCGGCAAGCTTCGGACGCTTGCTGACGAACGACGGCGTGGCCGCCCGCAGCGGTCCGGCAAGCCCGAGCGCCGCGGCGCCCGCGATAAGCATCCGGCGGTCGATCATTTCGGCAGATCCTTGCTTTCCGTCACGGTGAAGACGGTATCGACACCCGGCCCGTCGCCCGGCTGGCCGCCGCCGATATGCAGCCGGTATTCGCCCGGCACGACGCGACGATTGCCCGCCGCATCGACGCTGCTCATGCCGCGAGGATCGATCGTGAACACCACGCTGCGGGTTTGCCCCGGCTTCACTGTCTCGCGCCTGAACCCGACGAGCTGGCGTTGCAGCACGGGATCGTTGAAGCGCGGCTTCACCGCCGGTTCGGGCGGCACGAGATACGCCTGCACCACTTCGTCCCCCCCAACCTTGCCGGTATTGCGCACCGGCACCTCGACGGTGAGGCTCTCGCCAGCGGCGATCGTGCTGCGCGCGAGTTTGGGCACAGCATAGGCGAACTGCGTGTAGCTCAGCCCATGCCCGAAGCCCCAGAGCGGCGTCCCCGTAAAGTAGCGATACGTCCGCTCGCGCATGTTGTAGTCGATGAACGCGGGCAGATCGCGCGTCTTCGCGTAGAACGTCACCGGCAGTCGCCCGCCCGGATTGCTCCTGCCAACCAGCGTATCGGCGATCGCCTGCCCGCCAGCCTGCCCCGGATACCAGCCGACCAGGATCGCGTCGGCATGCGCCTTCGCCCAGGTCATCGCGACCGCGCTGCCGGTCATCAGCACGACGACCAGCGGCTTGCCGGTCGCCTTGGCCGCTTCGAGCAACCGCACCTGCGCGGCGGGGAGCCCGATATCGGTCCGATCGCCGCCCGAGAACCCGGCGACCTCGATCTGCAACGCCTCGCCCTCGACCGCGGGCGACAGCCCGACGAACGCGACGATCGCATCCGCATCCTTGGCGACCGCAACCGCCTCGGCGACCTGCGCCTCCGCAGGCGCAGTCCAAGTAAGCCGCAGCCCCTGGTCCTCCCCGCTGTGCGCCAATTCGACGCGGATCGAATGCGCGCCCGCGGTTAGCGTCACCGCCGCCTCGACGTTATTCCCGCTGCCATCGTCATCGGCGACCAGCTTGTCGTCGATCCACAACCGCGAGGGATCATGCCCCTTGCAGTCGAAACAGCGCGGCACGTCGAGCCGGAACACATACTCGCCCGCGGCCGGCGCGGTGATCGTCCCGGTCCAGCGCACCGAGAACGACGCCGGATCGATCCCCGGCGCAGGCGCGGTGCGATCCCAGTCGACGTCGATCGTCCGGTCGGCGCGCACCACCGGCGTCCCCGCGAAATCGCTCCCGCGGAAATACTCGCCGCGCAGCGACAGCGCGGTATCGGGCACCGGCACCGGCACGCCCTCGGCGATGCTCGACCCCTGCGCATAGCGGACACCCGCAAACGACGTCCGCAGCGCCTTCAACGGCGTGATCGGTGCCGCGGCGGTACCATGATAATTCGCCTCCAGCACATCGACGCTGTCGGCGTTCGGCCCGATCACCGCGATTTTGGCGGAGGATTTCAGCGGCAGCACGCCGTTGTTCTGGACCAGCACCATCGCCTTCCGCGCCGCCTCCAGCGCCAGCGCGCGGTGCGCAGGCGTATCAAACTCGGTCGGCTTGATCCGGTCCCACGGGCTCGTCGCGCCGAACGCACCGCCGAGCATCCGCCGCACCGCGAACGTCCGCGTCAGGCTCGCATCGAGCGTCGCCTCGGGCACCAGCCCGCGCCGCACCGCGTCGCCGAGCGCCGCGTAGGTCTTGCCGCAATTGAAATCCATCCCAGCGGAAATCGCCGCCGCCGACCCGCTCGCATTATCGGGCCGATAATAATGGTAATTCGCGATATTCCCGACCGCGTCGCAATCGGACACGATCAGCCCCTTGAAGCCCCACTCCTTGCGCACCGTCTGGTCGAGCAACGGCGCCGACGCACACACCGGCACGCCGTGGATCGCGTTGTACGCGCACATCGTCGACAGCGCCTTGCCCTCGGTCAGCGCCATCCGGAACGCAGGCAGGAACGTCGCCTCGCGGTCGTGCGGCGAGATATCGACATCGAACCCGTCGCGCCCCGCCTCGGGACCGCTATGCGCAGCCAAATGCTTCGGCGTCGCGATGACCTTCGGGTGGGCCAAATCCGGCCCCTGCAACCCGCCAATGAAAGCCACCCCGAGCCTACCCGTCAGATACGGGTCCTCGCCATACGTCTCCTGCCCACGACCCCAACGCGGATCGCGGAAAATGTTGATGTTGGGCGACCAGATCGTCAGCCCCTGGTAGCGCGTCCGATCCCCCGCCGGCAGCGCATTGGACTTCGCCCGCGCCTCGGTCGACACGACATCGCCGACGCGCCGCAGCAGCGCCTCGTCCCACGTCGCGGCCAAGCCGATCGCCTGCGGAAACACCGTCGCGACGCCATTGCGCGCAAGCCCGTGCAGCCCCTCGTTCCAATAATCATACGCGGGCAAATTCAGCCGCGGGATCGCCGGCGCGACGCTCTGCAACTGCGCCGCCTTCTCGTCGAGCGTCATGCTCCGCACGGCTGGGTCGACCGTCTGCGCGAGCGCGGACGTGGCGAGCAGGGCAGCGAGCGGGGAAGCGAAGAGCGCATTGCGGATCATGATGTGGCCTTGGTCGGGACGGTCGCGCCGAACAGGCTGCGGACCGAGAGGGCATGTTGGAGCGTCGCGAGCGAAGCCTCGGAGCGGACCGAGATCGTCACGGTGTCGCCGGCGGCGAGGTCGAAGGCATTGTCGGACAGCGTCGCGTCGCAATCGCCGAAGTCGATCCAGACGCCGCGGGCAAGCGACCTGGCCGAGACGGTCAGCGTATAGCCGCCGGGGCTCGCGACGATGGTCGCCTTCAGCGCGGGATCGGCCAGCGCGACGTCTTTCGCCTTGGCGAAATAGACCAACTGCCGCGCGACGACCGTGCCATCCACGGTCACGTCCGCCACCGCGAAGGTCCGCGACGGATCCGCCTTGCCGAGCAGGTCGGCATCGGCGAACTTGCCCAGCGGCATCGCAGCGAGTGGCGCCGCGTCGACTGACCCACCGCGTTCCGACAGCTGCGTACCGTCGCGGTCGATCACGCGCAGACGCCAGCGCGCGGGGAACGCCTCGCGCTTGTCGGAGATCAGCGTGACGACGGTATTGCCCTTGATGTGCTGGGCGCCGATCGTAACCGGCGCATAGAAACGCCGGGCGCGGTAATGGCTCGCCTTCCAGCGATTGTGGAAGTCGATGCTGCCCCAGGCCTGCCCCGCCCAGATCGAATTGACCAGTCCGGGCCAGCTGTCGTTGAGCGTCCAGTACAGCGTGCCCATGTTCTGCGGACGCGATGCGCGCTGGTGGATCACCGCCATCTCCAGGCCTTCCGCCTGGAGCAGTTGCGACAGATAGATATAGTCGACGAACGATGTCGGCTCGCCGTAATCGGCGCGGATATAGCCGAGGATGCGGCCGTTGCCCTTGCCGCTGTCATACGCGCTACCGACGATCTGGACCGGCATGTCCTCCGGGCGACGCGCTCCCAGCATTTCGCGCGTGGCGCGCAGGCCGGGCATCGATTGCAGCCCGAATTCGGACATGAAACGGTTTTCGGTGGTCAGGTACTCCTCGAGCGGCGCGCGCGCCCAGACATCCCAGTAATGCACGTCGCCATCGGTCTTCACTTCGGAAATGCCGTCGTAATCGGTGGTCGGCGAACCGCCCCAATAAGGCGTGCTCGGCGACAGCGTGTTGACGACCGCGCGCAGATCCTTGTCGAACAATCGGCGGAGGTGCGCGCCGAACGCCTCCTGCCCATCGGCCCCGAGCGCACGCGCGAAGGACTTGCGGTCGCTCCAATTGTCCCACCCGGTCTGGACCTCGTTATTGCCGTTCCAGATCACCAGCGAGGGGTGATCGCGCAGCCGCCGGACCTGGTCGATCGCCTCCAGCCGCGTGCTCTCGCGCAGCGCAGCGTCGTTGGCGGGCAGCGCGTTGCCGAACATGAAATCCTGCCACAGCATCAGACCCAGCCGGTCGGCCTTGGCGAACACCGCATCGTCGGGATAATAGCCCCCGCCCCAGATCCGCAGCATGTTCATGTTCGCCGCGACCGCCGCCTCCAGCACCGCATCGGTGCGCGCCGCGGGGACGCGCGACGCGATGCTGTCGGCAGGCTCGAGGTTCGCGCCCTTGGCGAAGATCGGCACGCCGTTGATCACGAACGCCATGCCGCGCCCCCAGCGATCCGGCTCGCGGCGCAGTTCGACGGTGCGCAAGCCGATATCGTGCGTCGCGGTGCCGAGCACGCGCCCCGCTTCGGTGACCGTCGCGGTGACCGCGTACAGATCGGGCTTGCCGTACCCGACCGGCCACCAGCGCTTCGGGCGTTCGATCCGGACCGGCAGCACCACCGGGTTCAGCCCCGCGAACAGAGTCACGCGACGGTCGAGCCGTTGCATCGTGCCGTCGGGGCCGGCGATATCCACGCGCACGTCGACGGTGCGCGGTGTCGCGGCGTCGATCTCCACGGCCGCATCGAGCACCGCGACGCTGTCGTCGAGATGCACCTGCGCGACATGGAAGTCGCTCAGGCGGAGACCGTCATACGCCTCGATCCGGACCGGCTTGCCGATGCCGATCGTGACGATCCGCGGCGCGAAGTCCCAACCATAATGATAGGCCGCCTTGCGCACGTAATTCGCGGTCTGGCAGCCCTTGGGCTCGTCGCCGAACGCCGTGTCATAGGCGCCCGGCAGCGGCACCTTCTCGGCCAGCGCGCGTGGCAGGAGCTTGCGGATCGGCGACTCGAACTCGATCTCGATGACGTTGCGGCCCGGCTTCAGCAGCGCCTTCGCCGCGACCCGCCAGTTGCGGAACATGTTGTCGGCGCGAAGCACCGCCGTCCCGTTGACGCGGACGGTCGCGAACGTGTCGAGCCCGTCGAAGGCGAGATCGACATTCGCGCGCGCCAGCGTCGCCGGATCCAGCGTGAAGACGGTCCGATATTGCCAGTCGGACAGCCCGACCCATTGCGCGGCACGTTCACCCTCGCCGACCCACGGATCGGCGAGCAAATGCGCGGCAAGCAGGTCGGTCTGCACCGATCCCGGCACGCGTGCGGGCAACCAGCGCGTCGCCGCCTTGTGCGCGGCCGCGTTGGCATCGCCCGGTGCGAGGCGAACCTCCCATCCGGTATCCAGCACGCGCGTGATCGGCCCCGCCGCGGGCCGCGCCGCGGGTTCCGCGAGCGCCGGGGCCACCATCGCGAGGCCGATCACGACCAGCAGGATTCGACCGACGCGGATCACTTGGGAACGACTTGCCCGGCCAGTGTCCGGATCGTCAGCGCACGTTTCAGCGCCGCCGTCGACGTTTTGGACGCTACAGTCACCGTAACGGTCTCCCCCGGCAGCAGATCGAACGCATTGTCGGAGGGCGTCGCCTCGACCTTGCCGAAGTCGAGCCACACCGCGCGCGCCAGCTTGGTCGCGGTCAGTGTCAGGCGATCGCCTTCCCATGTCGCGGTCAGGCCCGGATCGGGCAGCGTCATTGTCTTGGGGGCCGCCGACAGCAGCGTGCGCGAGACGACGCGGCCACTTACCAGCAATTCCGCCACCGCGATCGTCCGCGCTGGATCGCCGCCCGCGAACAGCGTCGCATCGGGCAACGTCGCGACAGCCGTTGCGGACAATGGCGCGACCGTCGCCGGCGTCTCGCTCGTTGCAAGCACCTTCCCGTCGACGTCGAGCGTCCGCATCCGCCACACCGCCTCGGTCGGCGTCGTCGCGTCGGAGATCAGGCTGATTTTGGTCGACCCGTCCTTGCGCTCGGCGGCGATCGCCAGCGGCGCGTAGAAATGCCGCGCGCGGAATTGCAGCGCCTTCCAGCGACCGTAATAATCGATGCTGGCCCATGACGCGCCCGGCCAGACGTCGTTGATCTGCCAGAACAGCGATCCCATCGTCACCGGCCGGCAAGCGCGGTGATGCAGCGCAGCGAGTTCGATCCCCTCGGCCTGCATCACCTGGCTGAGATACACGAACTCGGCGAAGTCGCGCGGCTCGCGGTATTTCTCGCGGATGTAGAACAGCAGCCGGTCGTTGCCCTCGCCCTTGAGGAACTTCTGGTGCGCCTTCATCACCGGCGAGGTCGGCGAGAAATCGGCGTCGGTCGCAAACGTCCGGATCGTCTTCATCTCGGGCATCGACTGGAGGCCGTATTCGGACATGAACCGCGGGCAGCTGTCGAGATACGCCTCGACCGGTTTCTTGCCGCCCCAGACGTCCCAATAATGCCGGTCGCCATCGCCATCGATGTCGGGCTTGTCCTCGTAGTTGCTGCTCGGCGAGCCCGGCCAATAGACCGCGTCGGGATCGCGGCGCTCGGCGGCATCGCGCAGCACGCGGTCGAAGATCACCGCCATGCCGACGCCGATCCGCTCCTGCTCGTCCGCACCGACCGCCTTCTTGTACGCGATCCGGTCGGACCAGTTCGCCCAGCCGCTGAGCACTTCGTTGTTGCCCGCCCACAGCACGATCGAGGGATGCGCCTGGAGCCGGTCGACCTGTTCCTCCGCCTCGATCCGGACGGTCTCGCGGAAGTCGCGGTCGGGCGGTGTGACGGACCCACCGAACATGAAGTCCTGCCACACCATCAAGCCCATCTGGTCGGCGATGTCGTAGAACGCGTCGTCGAGATAATAGCCGCCGCCCCACACGCGGATCATGTTCATGTTCGCGTCGCGCGCGCCGGCCATGACGGTGCGGATCTGGCTCTCTGGCACGCGCGCGGGAAACATGTCGAACGGGATCAGGTTCGCGCCCTTGGCGAACACCGGGATGCCGTTGACGACGAACGCGAAGCCACGCCCCTGCGCGTCCTTCTCGCGGCGCAGTTCGACGGTGCGCAGGCCGGTGCGGCGCTGGACGGTGTCGATCGTCGCGGTACCGTCGGTCAGCGTGGCCTTGACGGTATAGAGCGGTTGCGCGCCATAGCCCGCCGGGAACCAGCGCTGAGGATTGGCTATGCTCACCGGCACCGCGACATGACTCGCGCCCGCCGCGACCGTGACGGTCCGTGCCGCCTGAGTCACCTGACCGTCGGGCCCGGTCACCGCGACCTGCACGGTGACGGGGCGCTCCTCGTCCGCGACCACGTCGAGTTCGGCCGACAGCCGCGCCTCGGTCTTCGTCAGCGCTTCCTGCGTCACGCGAAACGCCTCGATCCGCGCGTCGTCCCACGCCTCGATCCGCGCCGGACGCCAGATCCCCTGCGTGACGATCCGCGGGCCCCAGTCCCAGCCATATTGGTATTTCGGCTTGCGGATATAGGGCGAGGTCTGCTTGCCCATCGGCTCGTCGCCGTAGATCGAGTCATATTCGCCGGGCAGCGGATGCGCGGTCTTCAGCACCATCGGCTGCAACGTCCGGATCGGCGATCGGAACGTCACGAGCAGGTCATTCGCACCCGGCTTCAACACCGCCTTGACCGGCACGCGCCAGCGCCGATGCGCGTTGTCCGCCGCCAGCAGCTTGGTCCCGTTCAGCCGCACCTCGGCAAAGGTATCGAGCCCGTCGAACACGAGATCGACATGATGGCGCGCAAGCTGTTCGGCGGTCATCCGCAAGGTCGTGCGATACTGCCAGTCGGTCAGCCCGACCCACTGGATCTTCGCCTCGTTCAGGCCCTTGTACGGATCGGGCACGATCTTCGCCGCCATCAGGTCGGTCTGCGCACTGCCCGGCACGGTCGCGCGGAGCCAGCGTGCCGCCTTGGGATGAGCCTTGGCCGCAGCCGTGTCGGCCGGATCGATCCGCATCGACCAGCCGCTGTCGAGCGCGACGCTGGTGCGTGGTGCGGCCCAAACGGGGGTGGCGGCGCTCGCGAGCAGGAGAAGTACAGTCCAACGCATCAGTTCGTCTCCGTCAGCTGCATCGATTCCACCGCGTAGATCGGTGACTCGAGCGACTGGGTAAATTGCAGGCAAAGGTCGGCGTCACCCTTCCCCTCGGGGAGTTTGCCGCGGAACGTCATGCGGTTGGCGCTCGTCGCCGGGTCGGGCAGCGGGAAGGTCGCGGCGATCGTCCCCTTGCAGCCGCCCGCGCGCACGACGAGTTCGCCGTACGTCGTCACCGCATAATGCGGCACCAGCTTGCTCGCATCGTGCGCCAGCCCGTAATGCCGTGCGAGCCGCGCGACGTCGACGCTGAAGCCACGCGCCACATCGAGCGGCGCGGCCGGATACATCGTGCACGAATCGAAGATGTTGATGTTGTACACCGGCGCCAGCGCGGTCGCCTCCGCGGTCAGCGGTACGCGCAGGTTGAGCGACCCGCCCGGACACGCGACCATCTCCGAATTCGACCGGCGCAACAGCGCCGCACGGCTCGTCTCGAACAGCCGCGGCACCGCAGTCGGGCGCCCGTCGCTGGTGAACGCAGCCGCGCGAACGACGACGCCAGGCTTGAGCGACAGCGGCGACGCATAGGCCTTCGACCGCGCGGTCGGCGCCTTGCCGTCGAGCGTGTATCGGATCGTGCCATAGCCCGCCTGCGTCGCCAGCGTGACCGGCACCTTGCGCGCCCGCAGCGCATCGCCGCGCGTGCCCTGCACCGCGAAATCGACCGCGAACGCGCTGTCCGCCGCCGCGATTCCGGCCCGCGCATACCGCCCCATCTGAGGCTCCAGCCGCGCGACGAAGCCTGCATAATCCTGCGTGGTTTTCGGCGACCATGTCCGCTCGGCCAGCGCCGACAATCGCGGGAACGTCGCGTGCTGCAATTGTTCGGACGTCACGAAATACTCGCTGAACGCATTGATCTGCGCGCCCATCACATGCTGCGCCTTGTCGGGTGCGAGCCCCTTCGGCTCGGGGTCGTATTTGTAGAGATCGGCGAGCGTCACGATCGCATCGCCGCCCGAGATCCGGCCCGCCGGCTCGTCGCTACGCGTGCTCTGCAAGCTGTCGAGATACAGCGTGGGCGCGGGACTGAGCACCACGTCATGGCCCTGATTGGCGGCCTCGACCGCGCCCTTCTCGCCACGCCACGACATCACCGACGCGGACGGCGGCAAACCGCCCTCCAGGATCTCGTCCCACCCGATCATGCGGCGGCCGTGCTTTGCCAGATACTCGCCGAGCTGGTCGATCATCCAGCTCTGCATCTGCATCTCGGTCTTCAGCCCGAGCGCCTTCATCTTGGCCTGCACCGCGGGCGAC
The DNA here is from genome assembly GCF_036663855.1 of Sphingomonas fucosidasi. NCBI lineage: Bacteria > Pseudomonadati > Pseudomonadota > Alphaproteobacteria > Sphingomonadales > Sphingomonadaceae > Sphingomonas > Sphingomonas fucosidasi. The sequence goes on from NZ_JAXOJR010000005.1 coordinate 271,457, forward strand.
CGCTCCCATTGGTCCTTCACCGCCTCGTCGCCACCGAGATGGATGAACTGCGACGGAAACACGTCCATCAGCTCGTCGAGGACATGCTTGATGAAGGTCATGCTGCGGTCCTCCGGGCTGAACAGCCACGGGTTCACGCCCCAGTCGTGGCTGACCGCGGGACGATCGCCGAGCACGCCGACCTCCGCCGGATAGGACGCCACCGCCGCTTGCGCATGCCCCGGCAGGTCGATCTCCGGGACCACCGTGATCGCGCGATCCTTCGCATAGGCGACCAGCGCCTTCAGTTCGGTCTGCGTATAGAATCCACCGACCTTCGGCCCCGGCGCACCACCGCTCGACGGCGGCGTGCGCCAGGCGCCGATCCGCGTCAGATCGGGATAGCGCTTGATCTCCATCCGCCAGCCCTGATCGTCGGTCAGATGGAGATGGAGTACGTTCATCTTCTGCGCCGACAGCTGATCGACCATCGCGTACAACGTCGCCATCGGCACGAAATGCCGCGCCGGATCGATCATCAACCCGCGCCATTTGAAGCGCGGCGCGTCGCGGATCGTCATCGCCGCCAGCGTGACCGGCTTACCGATCGCCGCATCGGGGCTGAGCAACTGCGCCAGCGTCATCGCGCCGTGGACGAGGCCCGCATCACCGCTCGCCGCGATCGTCACGCCGTTCGTGTCGACGGTCAGCACATAGGCTTCGTCACCCGCGACGCCTGTATCCCGCACGAACCGGATCGGCCCAGCGCCCGCCTCGCCCGTCAGCGTCAGTCCGCGCACGACCTTAACCTGCTGCACCAGCAACTGCGCCGCCGTCTTCGCTCCCGCATCGCCAGCGACGATCCCCGCACCGTCGGCGATCGTCAGCGCTCCCGCCTGCGTCTCGATCGATGCTGGCGCAGGAATCAGTGGGGCAATCAGCTTCGGGCCCTCGGCCAGCGCCGCGGAGGACGTCATCAACAGCGCGAATGCGAGCGGGCGGAAACGGATCATGAAGGAGCCTTCGGCAATTGCGCAGGATCGGGCGGATAGGCGGCCGACCCCGCCTTGAACGGTTCATAGTCGCGGACGACGCCGCCGGCGCGCGCGCCCTCCGCGGTCAGGATATCGACCGTCACCGTGACGGGCGAAAGACGACGCGCCCACGATGCGGAGACCTTCGCTGTGCCACCCGGCGCGATCACCGGCAGCGCCTCCTCGCCCTCGCCGAGCAGCACGCGATCGCCGCCCATCGCGCGCCAGTGGAGGCGCGCACCGATCAGCGGATAGGACGGCAACGCATCCTTCGCGGCACCCATGACGGTCGCGATGAAGCCGGTCGGCGTCTCCCCCGCCATCGTCAGGTCGACGGTCGCCGACACCGCGCGGTTGGCGGCCTCCCACGCGAAATAGCTTGGGCGACGCTGGCGATCGGGATCGACCAGCCCGTGATCGACATAGCCGTCCGCAAGCCCCGCAAAGAGGTTCTTGTTCGACCGGTAATCCGAATAGCTCCAGAAGATCGCGCCACCTACCCAAGGCCGCGTCGCGAATGCCGCGAGTTGATCCTTGAGGTTTTCGGTGCGCGCCACGTCCGCGCTCGCGCTGTCCTTCGAGAACGGCCCGGGCCAGCCGAATTCCGATATCACCAGCATCCGGTCCGGATAGGCCTTTCCGAACGCGTCGAGCCACGGACCGACGCCCGACGCCGCGCCACTCCAGGTGCCGAAATAGGCGTTGGCCATGACGAAATCGGCCTCGACCAGTGCGGGCACGCGGACCGGCCGGATCGCGATCTCGGAATCCGCGAAGGTCACGAACCGGCCGGGATCGATCGCATTGATATGCGCCTTCATGGCCTTCACGAACGCGAGCCCCTGCGGCGTCGCGGCCTCGCTCTCGTTCATCACGCTCCAGGCGAGCACGCTCGGATGATTGCCGCTCTCGGCGATCATCTCGGCCATCATCGCCTTGGCGCGGACCAGCAGCCGCGGATCGCCCAACTGCGCCGCGGTCATCTGCCAGATCGGGATCTCGGGAATCAGCAGCATGCCCGCGCGGTCCGCCGCATCGAACACGCTCTGCGGCTGCGGGTAATGCACCGGCCGCGTCAGCGTCACGTGCAGCGCGGCGAGATCGCGCATGTCGTGCAGGATCGTCCCGCGCGTTTCGGCGGCACCCTCCCACGGCGAATCCTCATGCCGCGTCACGCCGGTGAGGCGCACCGCGACGTCGTTGACGTACAGCCGCCGGTCGCGGAGCGCGAGCGTGCGCAGGCCTATGGTATCCTCGCGCCGGTCGAGCACCACACCCTTCTCGTCGCGCAACTCGGCGACGATCCGGTACAGCTTCCCTGCACCGATCTGCCACCGCTGCGGCTTCGTGATCGCCAATGCTGCGTCGGGCGTCGCCGCCGAAGACGCGGCCACCGTCACGCTCTCGGACGCGCGCGCAACCTCGCGGCCATCCGGATCGATCGCGATCGTCGTCAGTCCGTAGGTATGCGTCTTCGCGTCGATATTCTCGATCGCGACGCCGCTGGTGACGGTCGCGCTATCGGCGCGCAAAACCTGGCGAATCCGCTGGCGGCGGATCAGCCCGCCCTCGGCGATCCGCAGCGACACGTCGCGCGTGATCCCGCCGCTATGCCACCAGTCGTACCAGACGTTCCCCGAACCCTGGAGACGCATCGCATAGCCGGGAATCGTCGCAAACCCCGGCCGATCGTCGGCGGACACGACGATCCGGTTCGCGCCCGGCTTCAACACCTTCGAAACGTCGATATCGAACGCGGTATGCCCGCCCTCGTGGGTTCCGACGAGCGTCCCGTTCACCCACACCCGCGCGGCGTAGAACACCGCGTCGAAATGCAGTTCGAGATGCTTGCCGACGATCGCCTCGGGCACCACCAGCGTCCGCGCATACCAGCCGACGCCCTCGGCACCCGCACCGCGCGACAGCGGCCAGCTATGCGGGACGACGACGCTTTCCGCGCCCGCCGGATCGGTCTTCAACCACGCCGGATCGGCCGGCGCATCCTTCGCCAGCCAGAAACTCCACCCCACATCGAGGCCGATCTGTTCCGCCGCGGCGGGCAGCGGCACCGATAGCGGCACCAGCAGCAGGACGGCCGAGGCGAACCCGACACCGTAATGTCCGATCCGCCGCAACCCTGCCCTGATACATCCCGATATCATGCGTGCCGTCGTACTTCCGTCGAGGAGGGTGGCGCGCCGTTTTCGGCGCGCCCAGACGTCACATCCGGAACGATACCGATGCCGCAAAGGTGCGACCGTTCTTGTAGAACGCGGTCGGACGATCGCGCGTCGTATTATACTGGAGATAGGTCGCGTCGAGCAGGTTCTGCGCGTTGACCGACAGCGTGATCGCCGGCGTGATGTTGAACCCGGCCGAGAAATCGAGCTGGTTGTACGGTGCCACCATCTCGCGCGATCCCAGACGACCGATCGTCCGGAAATACGCGGTGCGGTAGTTGTAGCTCAGCCGCGCCTGGAACGGCCCACTCTCGAAATACGGGATGATGTTGACCGTGTGCTTCGACAGATACGGCAGGTTGAGCTCGGCGCCGGTCACGTCGATCGACGAAGTGCTGCTGTCCTGGTACGAATAGTTCGCCTGGAGACCGAAGCCGCCCCAGATCTCCGCCTGGCCCGAGACGAGCGCGCCGTTGACCTTCGCCTTGGCGCCGTTGATCGGCTGGCTGACGTTGTAGGTCGTGATCCGGTTCTGCAGCGCGTTGAAGTAATCGACGTTCTGGCGCGAGCTGATGATGTAGTTCTCGATATCGCGACGGAACAGCTCGACCGCGAGCAGCGTACCGGCGCGCGGATACCATTCCGCGGTCAGTTCGTAGTTGGTCGACTCATACGGCTTCAGGTTCGGGTTGCCGCCGCCGCCATCCAGCGTCGTGTCGTTGAGCGTCGTCGCCGCCGCCAGATCCTGATAGCGCGGCCGTGAGATCACGCGCGCCACGGCGCCGCGGATGATCACCTGCGGGTTGACCGAATAGGCGATGTTGAGGCTCGGCAGGAACTTCATATAGTCGGTCGAGGTCCGCGTCGGCACCGGCTGCGGGTTGACGACCCCGCTTGGCGTCGTCGCGAAGTTCGACACATCGCGGGTGTAGACCAGACGCCCACCGATGTTGCCGCGGAACCCGCCCTGGTCGAAATTCGCCTGTGCGTAGGAGGCGATGACCGTCTCCTTGACCTTGGTCGACGCGCCGACCTTGGTCACCAGCGGGCTGTTGATCGCACCGGCGAGGATGTCGATCACCGACTGCTCGGGCAGATTGAGATAGCTGGTGGCGTTGCCGAGGCCCCCGCTGCCATCGAACGTGCCGCTCGGCGTGAGCGATACGGGAACGCCGAGCTGCGCGATCGTCTGCGAGCTGGTCAGGTAGGTGTTGACGCCGCGTGCATCGATCTTGTTGACGTGATCGGTCACCCGGCTGCCGAGCAGGATCTCGGTGAACGGCCCGAACGAGACCGGGATCGTCGCGTCATAGCCGCCGAAGATGTCGCGGTCGGTCGTGACGCTGTAGTCGAGCCCACCGATCTGCGCAGCGTTCAGCTGCGTGCCGTTGATGACGACCGGGCGGCCCTCGATCTGCGCGGGGTTGTTGTTCGGGTTGGTGAAATAGTTCGCCGGATCGGTCTGGTCGCCGACGAAGTTCACCGTCGCGGTCGTGTCGGTGAAGGCATAGCTGTACGGCAGCTTGGTCTGGACGTTGAACAGATATTCCGGGTTACGCCCGCCGGTCGCCTTGCTCCAGCCACCCGCGAACGACACCTTGGCACCACCATCGCCCTCATAATCGGCGAAGAAGTTGAGGTTGTCGGTCTTCAGCTTGGTCTTGCGTACCAGCGTGTCGAGCTGTGCGGATTGGCTGTTCGCGGCACCGAACGATGCGCCGGTGACGACGCCATTGCTGATCGTCGCCGACTGCAACACGTCGCCGGTCCAGGCGCCGGGGATGGTGTACATCGACTGGCTGGAATTGTTGTAGTTGCCGTCGATGTGCAGGCCGTTGAGCGTGAACGTCAGATCGGACGACGGACGATACTGGACCGTTCCCGACACGCTCTTGCGCTCGCGCGTCTGCTGGAAATACGCATAGTTGATCCCGAACGGCGACGCCGCGTTGTAGAGATCGGCGATCGTGCCGCCGGTGATGGTCGCGCCCGGGCTCTTCAGGCTCAGCGTGCCGTCCTGCGCACGGTTGACGAACGGGCTGTTGCGCGTGCCGTCCGCATTCGCCGCGACGTTGTCATAGCCAAAGAACTCGACACCCGAGCGCGTCAGGCTCTGCTTGTCGTAAGTCGCGGCGACGAGGATGCCGAACGTCTCGTCCTTGTTCTTCCAGCTGTACAGACCCGAGCCGCGGACATTACCCTTGTCCGAACGGTCATTGTACGAATAGCCGCCCGAAGCGAAGATCGCGTTGGCCTTCAGGTCGAGCGGGCGACGCGTGCGGACGATGACCGTACCGCCCAGGCTGCCTTCCTCGATCCGCGGCTCGGGCGACTTGTAGACCTCGAGGCGGTCGACCAGCTCGGGCGCGAGCAGCGAATAGTTGAACGTGCGGCTCGACGGATCGTTGTCGTTGCCACCCCAATCCGCCGAGGCCAGCGCATGGCCATCCAGCAGCATGCGGTTCAGCGCAGGATCGGTACCGAGAATTGCGACCTTCTCGCCCTCGCCGAAGCGACGGTCGATGCTGACGCCGGGGATGTGCGACAATGATTCAGCGACGTTGCGATCGGGGAACTTGCCGATGTCCTCGGCGGAGATCACGTCGACGACCGCGTTGGCGTTACGCTTAACCGCAATCGCGCTCCGCAAACTCCCGCGGATACCGGTGACGACGATGTCCTGGTCGGCATCGACGGTGGCGGGTACACCATTCTGCGTATCCGAACCGGCAGGCGTTGTCGTTGGGGGCGTGGTCGTCGGGGGCGTGGTCGCGACCTGCGCCATCGCCGATGGGGCGAAGAGGGAACCTGCAAGACCGAACGTGATCGCGCTCGACGCCAACAAAACCTGCTTACGGAAAACCATCGTCAAAGCCCCTTCCCAATCGACGCCGCGGCGTCATCCCGACCCGGAAACTCCGCGTCACATCCACCCTTACCGCTGGTACTATTTTGGTCGCTATATGTGCGGTCTGGTACGGATATCGTATAACCAATTTGATTACGAAATCCATCGGTAATTACAGTTTGGTTACCATGCGGCGGAACTTTTGCGACGATCGGTTAAGTCGCTGTTTAATCGGGATTTATATGTGACGAACCCGTTCGGGGTGGATTGGCGACCGTCCAGGATCGGTCATGGTCGCAATACCTTTTCTTGCTTTGTGATTGCCACTTTGTCGTTGAACACGCCGACTCGATCGGCCAGACGTAATAAAATTACGACCAATCGAAAGCCGGCGAATGACCCTCGAAATCTGCGTCGACGACATCACCGGCGTCGATTCGGCGGTTTCGGGGGGCGCCGACCGCCTCGAGCTCTGCGCGGCGCTGGCGCTCGGCGGATTAACCCCGACCCCCTCGCTGATTGTCGCAGCACGCGACCTGCCCATCCCTGTCCATATGCTCGTCCGCCCGCGTGAAGGGGGCTTCCGGTACAGCGCCCGCGAAGCCGCATTGATCGCCGCGGACATCGCCACGGCGGCTGACGCGGGGCTGGCGGGGGTCGTGATCGGGGCCAGCGCGGCGGATCATAGTCTCGACATCCCTCTTCTGGCGCACCTCGTCGACCATGCGCGAACCTGCGGCGCGGCGCGCGGGTCACCGCTCTCGCTGACGCTGCACCGCGCGTTCGACCTCTGCCCGGACCTTCCCGCAGCACTCGAGACCGCGATCGCGCTCGGCTTCGATCGGATCCTGACCTCCGGCGGCGCGCCCAAGGCGGCCGACGGCGTGCGGATGCTGGAGGCGCTCCATCACGCCGCCGCCGGACGGATCGTCATTCTGCCCGGCAGCGGCATCGATGCGAGCAATGCGACCCGCTTCCTCGATGCCGGCCTGCGCGAGGTTCATGCGTCGTGCGGCGCCACGCTCTCGCCGACCGAAACGGATGACGATACCCGCGAACGCCAATTCGGGTTCACCGCGCCCCATCGAAGAGTCACCGATGCACACCGTGTCCGCGACCTGAAGATGGTACTCGATTCCTTCGATCCGTAACCCGCTTGAACAATACCAATATATAACGTATCCCATTCCCCTGCTGTCGGTTCGCGCTTTGCAATGCTCGTGCCGACACCATTGAAAGTCGCGTCCATGTCCTTTTCGACAAGCATTGGCAGGTTCCGGGATGGCAATCCCGCGCCGTTGTACGTCCAGCTCCAGCAACTGATCCGCGATGCGATCAACCGCAACGTGCTGGCCAAGGACGACGCGCTCCCGGCCGAACGCGATCTTGCGATAGAATACGACGTGTCCCGCATCACCGTCCGCAAAGCGATCGGCGGGCTGGTCGAAGAGGGCCTTCTGACCCGCCGTCGCGGTGCCGGCACGTTCGTCGCCACGCGCGTCGAGAAGAGCTTCTCGAAGCTGTCGTCCTTCTCGGAGGATATGCAGTCGCGCGGCCGGACGCCGAGCAGCGCGTGGGTCAGCCGCACGATCGGCATGGTGACGCCGGAGGAATCGCTGTCGCTCGGGCTGTCACCGGGCTCTGCGGTGTACCGGTTCCAGCGCATCCGCTACGCCGACGACACGCCGATGGCGCTCGAATATTCGACGATCGCCGGCTACTGCCTGCCGACGATCGATGCCGTCCAGGACTCGTTGTACGAAGCGCTCGAAGCGGCGGGCAACCGTCCGGTCCGCGCGCTGCAACGCCTGCGCGCAGTCCATTTCAGCCCGGAGCATGCCAAGATGCTCGGCGTCGATGCAGGCCATGCCGGCCTGTTCATCGAACGCCGCGGTTTCCTGCGCGATGGCCGGGCCGCCGAATTCACCCAATCCTATTACCGTGGCGACGCCTACGACCTCGTCGCCGAACTCAACGACATCTGACGCCGGCGCACGGGCGCCGGCCGGGGGGCATACCGTGACCGAGATTACCACTGCGTCGACGCCGACGCTGATGTTCAGCGAAGCCGCCGAAGCTGCCGACGCCGTTGCGCGGTTGCTCGCCGCCAACCGCGAGGCGTTGACGGCGCTTGGCGAGCGTCTCCGCGCCGCGCCGCCAGCCGTGGTCGTGACGTGCGCGCGCGGGTCGTCGGATCATGCAGCAACTTACGGCAAATACCTGATCGAGACGCTGCTCGGCGTGCCGGTCGCGTCGGCCGCGCCGTCGGTGTCGTCGGTCTATGCCGCACCGATGGCGCCCGGCACCGCACTGGTGATCGCGGTATCCCAGAGCGGTCGCAGCCCCGATCTGCTCGCCACCGTGTCCGCCTATCAGACGGCCGGCGCGCATGTCGTCGCGTTCGTCAACGACGAGTCGTCGCCGCTCGCCGAGATGGCCGACACGATGATCGCGCTGAAGGCCGGGCCCGAGCGCTCGGTCGCGGCGACCAAATCCTATATCTGCGCGCTCGCGGCGTTCGCAGCCCTGACCGCGGCCTGGTCGCAGAACGACGCGCTGACCAAGGCGATCGACACGCTGCCCGACATGCTGGCGCTAGCGTTCGGCGCGAACTGGACGTCGGTGGTCGATGCGCTGGCCGACGCCAACAACCTTTTCGTGATCGGTCGCGGCTATGGCTACGGCATCGCGCAGGAAGCGGCATTGAAGCTCAAGGAAACCTGCGCGCTCCATGCCGAGGCGTTCAGCGCCGCCGAAGTCCGCCACGGGCCGATGGCTATCGTCAATGACGGCTTCCCGGTGATTGCGTTCGCTACCTCCGACGCCGCCGGCGATGGCGTGCGCGAAGCCGCAGCCGAGTTTGCCGCACGTGGCGCCCGCGTGTGCCTCGCCGATGCGAAGGCGAACGGCGAAACCGCCCCCGCCGCCTACACCGCACATCCGGCGATCGAGCCGATCCTCATGATCCAGAGCTTCTACCGGATGGCCAATGCCCTCTCGCTGCGTCGCGGGCTCAACCCCGACGCGCCGCTGCATCTCAGCAAGGTGACGAAGACGGTATGAACGAGTCCCAGTTTCATGTCGTCAACGGCACCGTCGTCACGCGCGACGGCCTGCTGAACGGTGCGACGATCCGCGTCGTCGGCGACCGGATCGCGTTGATCACCCCGCTCGAGCGGATCGCGTCCGCGGCGATCGACCTTGGCGGCGGCTGGCTCGTCCCCGGGTTCATCGACACGCAGGTCAACGGCGGCGGCGGCGTGCTGCTGAACGACCAGCCGACCGTCGAGGGCATCGCCGCGATCGGCGCCGCGCATGTCCCCTATGGCACGACCGCGTTCATGCCGACGCTGATCAGCGACACGCCCGAGGTGATCGCGGCGACGCTCGACGCGATGGACGCGGCGATCCTCGCCGGTGTTCCCGGTGTGGTCGGCGCGCATATCGAGGGCCCGTGGATCAACCCGTCGCGCAAAGGCATCCACGACCCCGCCAAGTTCCGGCTGCTCGACGATGCGATGATCGAGCTGCTGATTCGTCCGCGCAAGGGTCGCGTGATGGTGACGCTGGCACCCGAGCTGACCGATGCGGCGTCGATCGCGCGGCTGGTCGAGAGCGGCGTGATCGTCAGCGCGGGCCACACCGATGCGGACTATGAGACGATCGTCGACGCGGTCGGCGCGGGCCTCAGCGGGATCACGCATCTGTTCAACGCGATGTCGCCGCTGCTCCACCGCGCGCCGGGCGTGGTCGGCGCCGCACTCGACGATCGCCATGTCTATTGCGGGCTGATCGCCGACGGTCTCCATGTCCACGACGCGGCGCTCCGCCTCGCGCTCAACGCACGGCCCAACGACCGGCTAATGCTGGTCAGTGACGCGATGCCGTCGGTCGGCGCGGTCGACAAGGATTTCCGCCTGCAAGGTCGACTGATCCATGTCGAGGACGGCAAGTGCTTCGGCGAGGACGGGACGCTCGCCGGCTCCGATCTCGACATGGCCGGCGCAGTCCGCAATTTCGTCGCGCGGACGCACGCCGATCTGCCGACCGCTGCGGCGATGGCGGCGACCAACCCCGCCGCCTTCCTCGGCCTCGGCCATGAGCGTGGTGCGCTCGCCCCCGGCTTGCGCGCCGACTGGGTCGCGCTCACCGCCGACCTGATGCCCGCGGGTACATGGATCGGCGGCCAACTGGTCGCAGGCAGGACGTAAAGCCATGAAGCCTATCATCCTGACGTCGCCCCTCCAGGGCTGGGCATCGCCTCTCGAGGCGGTCCCCGACCCGGTCTTCGCCGAACGGATGATGGGCGACGGGATCGCCGTCGACCCGACCGGCGACTGCCTGCACGCGCCGTGCGACGCGGTCGTGCTCAGCGTGCACGCCAGCGGCCACGCAATCACGCTGCGCACGCCCGAGGGTGCCGAGATCCTGATGCACATCGGGCTCGACACGGTGGCGCTCGGTGGGCGCGGGTTCACGCCGTGCGTCGTCGAAGGCGCAACCGTCCAGCGCGGCGATCCGCTGATCCGCTTCGATCTCGACCTGCTGGTCTGCGAGGCGCGGGCGGTGATCACGCCAGTGATCGTCACCAACCCCGAGCGCTTCACGATCGTCCGTCGTGAGACTGACCGACTGGTCGGCGTCGGCGAGGCGATGATGACGCTGGAGCCGCGCGATTCAGCCGATGTAGCCGTGGTCGAAGGCGACACCGTCCGCCGCACGATCGTCGTGCCTTTGGTCCACGGCATCCACGCCCGCCCCGCAGCCCGGATCGGCGAGACCGCGCGGAAGTTCGTGTCCGAGGTCAAGATCTCCAAGGACGAGCGCGACGGCAATGTCCGCAGTCCCGTCGCGCTGATGGCGCTGGGAGTAAAACTCGGTGACGAGATCACGCTTGCAGCCACTGGCCCAGATGCCGCCGACGCGCTCGCCGCGATCGGCGACCTTATCCTCGGCGGCATGGGCGAGAGGGCGCCCGCGCCCGCCACTTCGAAGTTCCCCCGCGAAGGCGGGGGCCCAGAAGCCACGAACGGTAGCGCCGCTGGGTCCTGGGCCCCCGCCTCCGCGGGGGAACAAGAAGCGCGCAAGCCGGCCACAACCCTCCCCGCCGATGGCCGCCTGCCCGGCGTCACCGCATCCCCCGGAATCGCAATCGGCCAGGCAGGGCTCTTCCGCCTCGCCGAGATCACCGTGACCCGCGAAGGGGCGGACGCGACCACCGAACGCGCCGCGCTCGATGCGGCGCTCGCCACCGTCACCACGCGCCTCGCCACCAAATCGGGGACCGCGACTGGCGCCGAACGCGCGATCCTCACGGCGCATACCGCGCTCCTCGATGACCCGACTCTGACCGCCGCTGCACACGCCGCGATCGCGCAAGGCGACAGCGCCGCCTACGCCTGGCGCACCGCGATCCGTGCGCAGGCCGACGCGCTCAAAGCGACCGGTGACGCGCGTCTGGCCGAGCGCGCCGACGACATGCTCGATCTCGAACGCCAGGTGCTGCGCGCCCTCGCCGGCGAAGACCTCGACGAGCGCCTCAGCTTCCCGCCCGGCACGATCCTGCTAGCAGACGACCTGCTACCCTCGCACCTGCTCGGCCTCGACACCGCGTCGATCGTCGGCTTCTGCGTCGAGCGCGGCGGCCCGACCTCGCACGTCGCGATCCTCGCCGCGACGATGGGGCTCCCAGCCCTCGTCGCAGCCGGCCCGGCGCTTGCCGAGATCACCGCGGGCACCCCGCTGATCCTCGACGCCGGCGCAGGCCTGCTCCACGTCGCCCCCGATGCCGAGACGCTGGCGACCGCCCAAACCGCGTTCGACGCCCAGACCGAACGCCGCCGCGCCGCGCTCGCCAACGCCGCGCGCGAATGCCGCACGCAGGACGGCGTTCGCATCGAAGCCTTTGCCAATCTCGGCTCGGCCGACGATGCCGACTCCGCGGTCCGCAACGGCGCCGAAGGCTGCGGCCTGCTTCGCACCGAATTCCTGTTCCTCGAACGCGACAGCGCCCCCAGCGTCGAGGAACAGACCGCCGATTACCAGCGCATCGCCGACACGCTCGACGGTCGCCCACTCATCGTCCGCCTGCTCGACATCGGCGGCGACAAGCCCGCCCCCTACCTACCGATCGCCGCGGAAGAGAACCCGGCGCTCGGCCTGCGCGGCATCCGCGTCGGCCTCGCCCATCCCGAGATGCTCGACGCCCAGTTGCGCGCGATCCTCGCGGTCCGCCCCGCCGGCCAGTGCCGCATCATGGTGCCGATGATCGCGAGCCTCGCCGAACTCCGCGCGGTCCGCAAAGCACTCGACGCCGCAGCCGCCGCGACCGGACACACCGAGCACGTCGCCCTCGGCATCATGATCGAGACACCCGCCGCCGCGATCACCGCCGACCTGCTCGCCAGCGAAGCCGACTTCCTCTCGATCGGCACCAACGACCTGACGCAATACGCGCTCGCGATGGACCGCGGCAATCCGGCGGTCGCGAGCGACCTCGACGGGCTCCACCCCGCGGTGCTGCGGCTGATCGCACGCACTTGCGAAGGCGGCGCCGTCCACGGCAAATGGACCGGCGTGTGCGGTGGCCTCGCGTCCGATCCGCTCGCGGTACCGATCCTGATCGGGCTCGGCGTCACCGAGTTGTCGTCCGCGCCCGCGCTCGTGCCCGAGATCAAGGCGCTGGTCGCGACGCTCACGATCGACGCCTGCCGCGCCCATGCCGCGGCCGCCATGAACTGTATCTCAGCCGCGGACGTGCGAACGCTCGCCCGGGAGTTCCGCCCATGAAGTCCGTGCTCGAAGCCCTCCAGCCGCTCGGCCGCGCGCTCATGCTGCCGATCGCGGTGCTCCCCGTCGCCGGCCTGTTGCTGCGATTGGGCCAGCCCGACCTGCTCGACATCGCGGTGCTCAGCGCCGCCGGTGACGCGATCTTCTCCCACCTCGGCCTGCTGTTCGCGATCGGCGTCGCCACCGGCTTCGCGCGCGACGGCAACGGTGCCGCGTGTCTCGCCGGCGTAGTCTGCTACCTCGTCACGACGCAGGGCGCGCAGGCGCTGATGACCGTCCCCGCCGACGCGCTGAAAGGCCTGACCGGCGACACCATCGCACTCGCCACCGCGGCGTGGAAGGCGAAGGCGATCGCCCGGCTCGACGTCCCGATCGGCATCCTCTCCGGCCTGATCGGCGGTAGTTTCTACAACCGCTTCTCAGCGATCGCGCTCCCCGAATATCTCGCCTTCTTCGGCGGGCGCAGGTTCGTCCCGATCGTCAGCGGCGTCGCAGGCCTCGCACTCGGCGTGATCGTCGGACTCGGCTTCGGTGCGCTCAGCACCGGCATCGACGGCCTCAGCTACGGGATCAGCGGCGCCGGCGGGTTCGGCCTGTTCGCGTTCGGCCTGCTCAACCGGCTGCTGCTCGTCACCGGGCTGCATCATCTGCTCAACAACATCGTCTGGTTCGTCGCCGGCGATTACCAGGGCACCACGGGCGATCTCCGCCGCTTCTTCGCAGGCGATCCGACCGCGGGCGCGTTCATGGCCGGGTTCTTCCCGGTAATGATGTTCGGCCTGCCCGCCGCCTGTTTGGCAATGTACCACGCCGCGCTGCCCGAGCGTCGCAAAGCGGTCGGCGGCATGCTGCTCAGCCTTGCGCTCACCTCGGCGCTGACCGGCGTGACCGAGCCGATCGAGTTCAGCTTCATGTTCCTCGCGCCCGTGCTCTACGCGATCCACGCGGTGCTGACCGGCGTGTCGATGGCGCTGATGGATGCGCTCGGCGTGAAATTGGGCTTCGGCTTCTCGGCCGGGCTGTTCGATTACGTGCTGAACTACGGCAAGGCGACCAAGCCGCTGCTGCTGATCCCGGTCGGCCTCGCCTATGCCGCGATCTACTACGTCCTGTTCCGCACCGTCATCAAGCGCCTCGACTTGCCCACCCCCGGCCGCGAGCGCGATGCGCCGGTAGCCGCCGCGGCGGTCGCCAAGAGCGAGCGCGGGGCCGCCTTCGCCGAAGCCCTAGGCGGCGCAGCCAACCTCACCAGCGTCGGTGCGTGCACGACCCGCCTGCGCCTGATCGTCACGGACCAGGGTGCGGTCGATGAAGCCCGTCTTAAGGCCCTCGGCGCCCGTGGCCTGATCCGTCCATCGGCCAATGCACTCCAGATCGTGCTCGGCCCGATCGCCGATTCGGTCGCGGTCGAGATCCGCGATGCCATCGCAGCAGGTGGTACGGCACCGGCAGCGATCGCCCCCGCCGCCAAGCTCGCCGACATCCGCTTGACCCCGGCGACGCTCGCAGCGCTCGGAGGCGCAGACAATGTCGAGGCGGCGACGCAGCACGGCACGCGCCTGCGCATTCGCCTCAAGGACGCCGACCGCGCCTCGGTTCCGGCGCTCGAGGCCCTCGGCGTTCACGCGATCGCCCGCCCCGCTCCCGGGCTGCTGCATCTGCTGACGACCCCGCACGCGACGGTCGTTGCATGATGCATCCGTAGCAAAGCCGGACGATATCAAAGCACCACTGCAAGATATGTGACACGTTCGGACATATACCGGGATATCGCTACAACAGCGCGCCGCGAAAACATCGGCGCCCGCCAATAGACCCTATACTGTCATCTTCGCTCCATATCGGATCGATCGCACTGCGACCGCAATCATCGCGTCGCAGCTCGATCGATCTTTAAAGGGGTTTAGATGCGTAAGACTTTATTCTGCGGCGCGGCACTCGCGACGCTGGTCCTGCCAGCGATGGCGCAGGCGCAGTCGACCGGCACGGTGGATGCGGAATCGGACATCGTCGTCAGCGGATCGCGGGCTAAGCCCGACGTCAACGGCATCCAGACGCCCGATACACCAAAGGCGAAGGCGGTCCTGACTCAGGAACTGATCGAGCGTCGCACGCCCGGCCAGACGATCCTCGACACGATCAACCTGGTGCCCGGCGTCAACTTCACCAACAGCGATCCCTATGGCGGCTCGGGCGGTCAGCTGCGGATCCGCGGGTTCGACGGCAACCGCATCTCGCTGACGTTCGACGGTATTCCGCTCAACGACTCAGGCAATTACGCGATCTATTCGAACCAGCAGCTCGATCCCGAGCTGATCGAGCAGGTCAACGTCAATTTCGGCGCGACCGACGTCGATTCACCGACCGCCAGCGCGTCGGGCGGCACGGTCAATTACCGGTCGGTGATGCCGAAGGACAGGCTGGGCGCGACCGTCGCCTATTCGCACGGCACCAACGACATGAACCGCGTCTTCGCCAAGATCGATACCGGCGTGTTAACCTCGTTCGGGACCAAGGCCTGGGTGTCCGCCAGCGAGCAACGCTACGACCAGTTCCGCGGCTCGGGCGAGATCAACCGGCAGCAATATAATGCCAAGCTGTACCAGCCGATCGGCAGCAAGGGCGACTTCATCGCGTTCGGCGCGAACTACAACCAGAACCGCAACAGCTCGTACAGCAACCCGACGCTGGCCAACATCCGCACCACGCTCGGCACGACGGTCGTGCCGACGACCGGGGTCAGCGCCGCGACGCCGTACACGCTCGACCTGAACAACGCGCAGTACGACACGGTGTTCGACGACAAGACCAACGCGTATCTCTACGACGCCAGCTGTTCGCTGCCCTCGGCGAGCGGCGTCAACGGCACCAGCCAGAACGACCGGTCGTCGTGCGGGAATGCGGCGTCGACGGCGATCAACCCATCGAATACCGGCAATTTCCGGGTCAACTCGCGCTATACGCTGACCGACAAGCTCGTCTTCACGTTCGACGGTGCGTACAGCTTTACGCGCGCCAATGGCGGCGGGTCGGCGGTATTCGCCGAGAGCAATGCGAACGCGACCAATGCCGCGGGCACGGCGGCGGCGACCAGCGTCTACACCTATCAGCTTCAGCGATTGGGCGCAGGGACCGCGGCGGGCGTCGACATCAACGGCGATGGCGACACGCTCGACTATGTCCGTGCGTATTTCCCGTCGAACACCCGCACGCAGCGCTTCACCGCGATCGCCGGGCTGCGCTATGACATCGACGCCGACAACGCGGTCCGCTTCGCCTATACGTGGGACCGCGCCCGCCATCGCCAGACCGGCGAGGCCAGCCTGCTCGATGCAAACGGCAATCCGTACGATGTGTTCAGCGCGCTCGACGGCGAAGGCAGTTCGGCGATTCTCGATGCCGCCGGCAACGTCGTCAACAAGCGCAACCGCCTGTCCTACGCGATCCTCCACCAGGTTTCGGGCGAGTATCGCGGCTCGTATTTCGGTGATGCGCTGAAGCTGACGCTGGGCCTGCGCGCACCGTTCTTCCGCCGCAACCTCACCAATTATTGTTACACGATCCCCGGCAATTCGAGCGACGGCTATTGCACGTCGCAAACCGCCGAGCAGGTTGCCGCCAACGCGACCACGGCCACGTACGGCGCGCCCTACAAGAACCGCATCAAGTCGTACAACGCGGTGCTGCCGAACGTCGGCATGACCTATGCCTTCACCCCGAATGCGAGCATCTTCGCCAGCTACGCCAAGGGCTTCTCGGCACCGCGCACCGACAATCTGTACGCGTTCGACGACGTCAAGATCTCGCCCGTGGCCGAGGTGAAGCCCGAAAAGACCGACTCGTTCGATCTCGGGCTGCGCTATTCGTCGCGGCTGATCCAGGCGCAGCTGGCGGGCTGGTACATCCATTACGACAACCGCATCATCTCGACGCTGACCACGCTCGAGGGCGGTGGCACGCTGACCACCGATCGCAACGTCGGCACGGTCAAGAGCAAGGGCGTCGATGCGAGCCTCGGCATCACCCCGATCCGCAACATCTCGCTCTATGGGTTCGCCTCGTACATCGATGCGAAGCTACAGGACGATGCGGTCGACCCGACCACCGGCGCGATCACCGCGGCGACCGCGGGCAAGTTCGTCGTCGAGACGCCCAAATGGCAATATGGCGGGCGCGTCCAGGCATCGTTCGATCCGGTTTCGATCGGCGCACAGGTCAAGCATGTCGGCCAGCGTTACGTCACCGACGTCAACGACCTGATCGCGGCGGGCTATACCACGGTCGATCTCGACGCGCGGTTCGACCTGGCGTTTGCCGGGCTCGACAAGACGTTCTTCCAGCTGAACGTCTCGAACCTGTTCAACGAACGCTATTTCGGCAATCTGAGCACGGGCACCTCGTCGGCGAGCACCACGCGCTACACCTTCGGCGCGCCGCGCACCGTGATCGGTTCGGTCCACTTCGAGTTCTGACCCACACCGCCCCGTCGTCCTGCGGGATGACGGGGCGGCCTTCGATAAGGCGGCGCATGAAAAAGGGCGGGGTGGTGACCACCCCGCCCTTTTTCATGCCGACCGGCGCTGTCCCCCTCCCCTTGCGTGGGGAGGGGGACAGGTTTGCCTAGAACTTGACGTTCGTGCTGACGAAGAACGCCCGGCCATACGGGTCGTAGGTCGACGGATAGGTGTTCGCCTGCTCCTGGTTGTCGCCCATGATCGGCGGCTTCTTGTTGAACATGTTGTTCACGCCGACCGACCAGGTGAAGCCCGGCTTGATGTCGAACGCCGCGGTCAGGTCGAAATAGTGATACGCCTTGATCCGCTCGACCGCGTAGACCGTACCGCTGTCGTCGTCCTTCACCGGCGACAGGTAGCGATAGAGCACCGACACGGTCACCGGACCGGTCGAATAGGTCGTCCGCGACGACAGCCGCCACTTCGCATAGGGGTTGCCGCAGGTCTGGCCGAACTTGCCCGCGCAGTTGATCGTCAGATCGGGAATCGCGGCAAGCGGGTTGTAGTTGAACGCGATCAACCGGGTTCCGCTGACTCGGAAATCGATCTTGCTGCTCTCCGCACCGAACGCACCGAAGCCGAGCGGTAGGCCGTAGCGCGCCTCGAAATCGACGCCGCGGGTGGTCACGCCGCCGGTATTGGCCAGCGTGTTGACCGCATCGGTGATCGCATAGCTGTTGGAATCGCGCGGCAGCGACGAGCAATAGCTGGCGTTGTACGGCGTATACCCGTTGTCCGCATCGCCGTAGCAGGCGCGGATCAGGTTCGTGGTGCCGACCGTCGAGATGTAGTTGGCGATCTTGATCTTGTAGTAATCCACCGTCAGCGAGAAGCGCGGCAGGAAGCGCGGCTGCAGGACGATGCCGCCCGTATAGGTATCGGAGGTTTCCTCGCGCAGTGCGGGGTTGCCGCCGTTGACCGTCTGGATCTGCGTGCTGCCGCCGTCATAGGCGGTACCGATCAGCGAGGCCGGGACGCCCGTCGAAAGGCAGCTGGCGTTGAGGTTGGTGTTCGTCACCGCGACCGCGGTCGTGCACGGATCGGTTGCCGCCGGGAAATCCTGCGACGACCCGCTGTAAAGATCGGACACGGTCGGTGCCCGGACGGCGCGCGAATATTGGCCGCGCAGCGAGAGGTCGTCGATCAGCGACCACACTACGCCACCCGAATAGGTGTTCACCGACTTCGCCGCGGTCGAATAATAGGAATAGCGGTACGCGCCGTTCACCTCGAGCTTCTTGATCAGCGGGATGTTCGCCAGCAGCGGCACCGCGACTTCGGTATAGGCTTCCTTGACGTCATAGCCCCCGCTCAGGCCTTCGCCAGCGTTGAAGCCGACGACGTCACCCGACGACAGCGCGAAGTCGGGATTGTAGCTGCCGTGCTCACGGCGATATTCGGTGCCGAACACGATACCGACGGGGCCTGCGCCCAGATCGAACAGGTTGCGGTTAGAGATCGACGCGCTGGCGACCTGCTCGCTGATCGTGCTGGTGTTCTGCGCCGGGATGGTGATGAAATCGGCGGCGGCCGCACTGATGTTGCCCGTGCCGAAGATGTTGAGCGGTACGCACCCGTTGCTGGTATCCGAGCAGACCAGATTGCCGCTGGCATCATAGGTCGTGCGCAGCGCCTGCAGCACGCGGCTGCGCGAGACGTTGCCCGACTGGGTCTCGGTCGATCGGGTGCGCGCATAGCTGTAATAGGCGTCGTAGTTCCAGCCGCCGCCGATATCGCCATTGGCGCCGAGCACCGCGCGATAGGCGGTGTTGTCGACGCTCGACACGCGCGAGCCGACTTCGGTCAGGCGGCGGTAGATCGTCGAGGTGACATAGCCGTCGCCGTCGGTATCGCGGCTGCGCAGCAGCGCCTGCGAGCTGGACGACAGGAACGACGAATCGACGTCGAGCGCGACCGATCCGGTAAACGGCGTCGGCGCGAGCTGGTTCTTCACGCGGTTGTTGATGAGCTGGCCCTCGGCATACACGTTCAGCGCGGGGCTGACCTCGTAATGCGTCTGTGCGCTCATCAGGAAGCGCTCCTGCGGGACCTGCAGATAGTTGGACGGCGCATAGTTATACGCGTCGGTCGATGCATTGTACGGCGTGTAGCTGCCGTCGGTCTCGAACTTGCGGTTGACGCCGCCGAGCGCGAACCGCGTGCCCTCGATCGAGCCCGAGCCGCCGGCGATCAGGCCGCCCGCACCATCGTCGACCAGCGCCTGCCGCGAATAATCGCGGGCGGACTGAAGGATGCCGTTGCGCTTGGTATAATCGAAATAGATCGTCGCATTGCCGCGGCCATCCTCGAAATTGCCGCCAATCAGCAGGTTGCCGTTGAAGGTGCCGCCGTCGCCTGCCTCGTTGATGCGGTAGTTCGCCCCCGCCGCAACGCCGCTGAAGTCCTTCTTCATCACGAAGTTGACGACGCCCGAGATCGCATCCGAACCATAGACCGCCGAGCGGCCGCCGGTGACGATGTCGACGCGCTCGATCAGCGCGGCGGGGATGGTGTTCAGATCGACGACCTGGTTCGAATCATACGCGACGTACCGGCGGTTGTTGACGAGCACGAGCGTGCGCGTCGAACCGAGCCCGCGCAGATCCGCGGTCGCGACGCCGCCGCCTGGGTTGTTCGAGGCGCCAGTCGTGCTGGGGATCAACTGCGGCAGGTCCTTCAGGACGCTCTCGACGTTGATCTGGCCCGACAGCGCGATCTCCTTGGCGCTGACGACCGAGATCGGCGACGCCTGCCTGAGGCTTTCGCCACCAAGCCGCGAACCGGTCACGACGATCGTGTCGCCGTCGGCTGGCTCGGCCTGACCCGTGGCGTCGGGCGCAACGGCGGACGCGGGTGCGGCGGGCTCGGCCGGCGTCGTGTTAGCAGGCGTCGTGTCGGCCGTCTGGGCCCAGGCCGGACCGGCGATACCCAACAGTAGAGAGGACGCCAAAAGGCGTGCGCGGAAATCGAGACGCATGAATATACTCCCTGAACCGCGATCCTTGACCGCCGCGGCAGATGTTGTGGGGTACGGATAAGGTCCGCCACTCAGGTTTGCGGTGCGATTTCCCGCTCGACAAGCGGTGTTCCGGTGTTCTCCTCATTACGCCGCAAGGTGTCGTCTTGCGAACACGGTTCTATTCATCGCCTTTCATAAAACTGTCATACCGTGACGGTTGTTACAGGCTCGTAACGCAGTGCAGGTCCCGCAATACTATTGGCGAACACGATACGCCGGACCCGGACGCCCGGCGTGGTCGGGGCGCCCCAGACGACGCGCTTCGCAGCCGCCCTGCCGGAGTGCACGATGTCGTCGAACCGGACGGTCCGGCGGATCGAGGGATACCCAGCCGCGCTCACTGGAACGTCGCCCCGGCGGCGATCGCCTTGGACGGGCTCAGCCCCTGCTGTTCGAGAAACTGGTTGAGCCCCGCGACCAGATCCTGGGCGGCGCTGCTGGTCAGCGCGATCCGGCCGACGACGACGCGGTCGACGCTCGGCGGCTGGCGCGCATGGTCGCAGCGCGCACTCTCCAGCGTCAGCACGATCACGCCGCTCAGGTTCGCCAACCCGGCGAACCCGGTCGCGAAGATCTCGGGCGCAAAGGGATTGTCGACGATCGGTGGCGAGGCGGCGGGACGGATGGGTTCGGGTGCCGGGACACCCTTGATGGCAACGCGCATGATCGGCCTTTCTTCAGACAGGCGCAGCATTGGCCTGCAGCGCGGTCGCTAGCGATCACGAATGTCCCGGGAATGTCCCGCGTCCGCGCCGTGACACGACTGCGACATATGCCGCCACGCGTGCACCGACCGATCGGCCGACGGGACGCGCCCGATCGCGTATGTTGCAGGGTTGCGATCTGACGACACATCGGAACATTCCCGGGAAACATGCCCCCCATAGCGCCGTGGTTCACTCCCGGAGACGCAGGCATGATGTTCGATTTTGGCGCCGGTTCCCTGGCTTTGGTCATGGCAGGGACGCTGGGAACGCCCGCGCGCGTGCAGACGGCTCCGCCGACTACGCCGTCGACGGTCAAGCCGGTGCCTGCACCCGCCACCGCTACGGGGGAGCCGATCATCCGGACCCTCCGCGTCGAGGGCTCGCAGCGGATCGAGCCCGAGACCGTCCTGAGCTATACCAAGCTGCGCGTCGGCAAGCCCTATACCACCGAGACGCTCGACCAGGCACTGAAGGACCTGCAGGCCAGCGACCTGTTCGCCGATTACTCGATCGCCGGCGTCGCCGACGGCAACATCGTGCTGCGCGTGCGCGAGAACCCGATCGTCAACCGCATCCTGATCGAGGGCAACAAGGCGCTGAAGAGCGACAAGATCACCAAGGAGATCAAGCTGGCGCCACGCCAGATCTTCACCCGTACCGCGGTCCGCCAGGATATCGCGCGGATCCTCGAACTCTATCGCCGTCAGGGCCGGTTCGCGGCGGTGATCGACCCGAAGATGGTCAATCTCGACCAGAACCGCGTCGACGTCGTGTTCGTGGTCAGCGAAGGCCCGAAGTCGAAGGTCCGCCAGATCAACATCCTCGGCAACGCGGTGTTCTCCGAGGCGCAGATCCGCGCCCAGATGGCGACCAAGCAGGCGCGGTTCAGCCGGTTGCTGTCGTCGGCGACCAGCTACGACCAGGATCGCCTCAGCTACGACCAGCAGAAGCTCCGGCAATTCTACCTGACGCAGGGCTATGCCGATTTCCGCGTGACCTCCGCGGTGGCCGAACTGACCCCGGACAAGAAGGACTTCATCATCACTTACGTGGTCGAGGAGGGGAAACGCTACAAATTCGGCGATGTCAGCGTCGACAGCCAGATCCGCGACTTCGACAGCAAGAAGCTGGCGGCTACGCTGCCGCTCAAGAAAGGCGACTGGTACAATGCCAAGCTCGTCGAGGATTCGGTCGACAATTTGAGCCAGACCGCAGGCCTGTTCGGCTACGCCTTTTCCGAAGTGAACCCGGAGTTCCAGAAGGACGCCGACACGCTGACGATGGGGATCAACTTCAACATCGCCGAAGCCAAGCGCACCTATGTCGAGCGCGTCGAGATCAATGGCAACACGCAGACCAAGGACAAGGTCGTCCGTCGCGAGATCCGCCTCGCGGAGGGCGACGCGTTCAACAGCTTCCAGGTCAAGCGCTCGGAGGACCGGATCAATTCGCTCGGCTATTTCCAGGACAAGATGACGATCAAGCAGCTGCCGGGCTCCGCGCCCGACCGCGTCATCCTGGAAACCAACCTCGAGGAGAAATCGAGCGGCGAGCTGCAACTGTCGGCCGGCTATTCGAGCCTCGAAAGCTTCATCGCCTCGGCCAGCATCACGCAGCGCAACTTTCGCGGCATGGGCCAGGAACTGCGCGCCAATGCCAGCCTGTCGAGCTACTCGAAATCGGTCAGCCTGGGCTTTACCGAGCCGTATATGTTCGACACCAACGTGGCGCTCGGCGGCGACATCTTCCGCCGCGACTACAGCTCGTACAGCACCACCGGCGACAGCAACGACACCACCTACGAACAGGTCTCGACCGGCTTCCAGATCCGCGCCGCGGTGCCGCTCACCGAATATTGGTCTGCCACCGCGCGCTATGGGCTGTCCTACGACCAGGTCACGCTCGACGAGGACACCTATTACACCAACGGCGTCTGCGATCCCGGGATCGCCGGGACATATCTGTGCGACGCGGTCGGCAATCGCTGGACCTCGTCGATCGGCTATTCGCTGGTGTTCGACAACACCAACAGCCGCGTCCGCCCGACCAAAGGCAGCAAGTTCAGCGTCAGCCAGGACTTCGCCGGGCTCGGTGGCGACACCAAATACATCCGCAGCACCGCCAACTACACCAAGTACATGAACCTCGGGTCGAGCTTCATCCTGTCGGCGCATGCCGAGGGCGGGTATATCAAGGGACTGGGGCAGGACGTCCGGCTGACCGACCGCTTCTATCTCGGCGACCCGCAAATGCGCGGCTTCGACATCCGCGGCGTCGGCCCGCGCGTGACGCGGACCTATTACGATACATCGACGGTGCCTGCGACGCTGTCGAGCACCAACAGCTCGAACACGCAGACCGCGCTCGGCGGCACCGCCTATTACCAGGCCCGCCTCGAGCTCGAACTGCCGCTTGGCGCTGGCGCGCGCGAGTTGGGGCTTCGTCCGTCGATCTATATGGACGTCGGCGCGGTGTTCGGCGGCAAGACCCCGACGCTCACCGACACCTGCGCGACCGCCAATGCCACCTCGGTCGCGTGCGTTGCGGGCACCCGCCAATATACCAACACGGCGGGCGATCTTCTGTATCTCGATTCGGCTGGCGCCAGCACCACGACGAACACCGGCACGCCCTACACCTATTCGCTCGGCACCTATAAGGAGACCTATTCGGGCAACACCGCCAGCCCGCGCCTGTCGGTCGGCGTCGGCGTCAACTGGACCTCGCCGTTCGGCCCGTTGCGGATCGATCTGGCCAAGGCGCTCCTCAAGGCGCCCGGCGACGACAGCAAGCTGATCACCTTCAACGTCGGCGGGCAGTTCTAACGGGCATCGATCGTCCCCCGCCACGCGGAGGATCGGCAGGTCGCCAGGCGTGACGTCGGCCTGCCGGAATCACGGCGCTTGCCGCGCTCTCCCGATCCCGCCAGAACGCGGGCAAACTCAAAGAGGATGCCGCCATGTCCGTGAAGATCATCGCCTTCGTCACCGTAAAGCCCGGCAGCGAGGATGCGTTCGTCGAAGCCGCCCGCGTTTGCGTCGCCGCGTCGCGCGCCGAGCCGGGCGTGCTGCACTACGACCTGTGGCGCGAGGCGGATGGCGAACGCCGCTACGTTTTCAACGAACTCTACGCCGACGACACCGCGGTCCAGCACCACATGGCGTCCGATCATTTCAAGGCGTTCGGCCTCGCCGCGCGCGATCTCGCCGCTGCGCGCCCAGTGATCATCCAGACGCACGCCGTCGACGTCGCCGCCTGAGCGAGCGGACGATGCGCGTCGTGATGGCGGGGCTCGGCGACATCGCGCGCAAAGCCTATCTCCCGGTGTTGGCCACGATGCCGGGGATCGAGCTCCACCTCGCCACGCGCAACCGCGATGTGCTCGCCGCACTCGGCGCGACCTACCGGATCGCGCATCGCCACGACAGCCTCGACGCGGCGCTGGCCACGACCCGCTTCGACGCAGCGTTCGTCCATTCGGCGACCGCCGCGCACCCCGCGATGGTCGAGACGCTGCTTGCCCACGGTGCCGCGGTGCTGGTCGACAAGCCGCTCGCGGATACGTTCGACGCGGCCGCACGGCTGGTCGATCTCGCGCACCGCCAGGGCCGCCTGCTCGCCATCGGGTTCAACCGCCGCTTCGCCCCCGATTATGCCGCGCTGCGCAGCGAACCCCGCGCGTTCATGCTGATGCAGAAGCACCGCCACGCGCAGCCCGACACCCCGCGCCGAGTCGTGTTCGACGACTTCATCCACGTCGTCGACACGCTGCGGTTCCTCGCCCCCGGACCGATCGCACGGACGCAGATCGAGACGATCCTGCGCGACGGCCTGCTGAGCGGCGTCACGCTGACGCTCGCCGGCGATGGCCATCACGCGATCGGCACGATGCAGCGCGAATCCGGGCTCGACGAGGAGCGGCTCGACGTCATCGGTGGCGATCGCCGCCGCTCGGTCCTCAACCTGTCCGAGACCCGCAACCAGAACGGCGCCGACACCCGCGCACGTCGCGGCGACTGGACCGCGGTCACCCGCCAACGCGGCTTCGACACGATGTGCGCCGACTTCCTCGCCGGCGTCCGCGAAGCCCGTCCCACCGCCGCCGAAGACATCCTCGCAACGCACCGCCTCTGCGAAGACATCGTCCGCCATGCGGAGGCGGGCAAGCAATAGGGTCAGCCGGTCTTTCACGGACTGTCCGAGTCGGGAAGGAAAGCAGACGTTAGAAATTACAGCTATATTTAGTCGACAATTAATGCGTATTTTGAGGTTACGATGACACCGAACCGCGAAATCTCCTTTTTCAAGCCATCGAACTTTCGATTTAGCAGCGACCGCTCGCGATCGTCCTTAATATTAGGTTCGCGACCATAACCACCGATGCCGCCGATCCGCACAGGAAAATCTACTATGTAATGCCGGACCATACCCTGATTTAGCGGTCTTCTTTCGCGCCAACAGCGGTCGAACTGACGAAACGGTACAAGATAGTGATCAGTGCGACTGTCACTACGTTATGCAACTAGCAAAAACAGCGGATTTGATGTGCCGCAGGAGCCTGCGACTGTTCGGAAAGCCGCTTCATCGATGCTCCGGTCGTCCGCGCAAGCGGATAAGGCCAAAGCACACCATAGGGAACGCAAGCGCATCAGGATCTACTGTGGCAGCTTGAGACGGTGTCCGCCAATGGCCGGGAGCAGACGGGAACGCCGACCATGCGATCCCCAAAACGCCATCGATTCATGTATAGGGATACCTCCACGTCATCCGAGGGCCCGCCGTTTTGCAGATCGTAACCCTGTGCCTGTTCCTGTTGCTCGCGGTCGTCATCAGCGGGATGGCGTCGCGGATGTTGCCCTCCGCACTGCCGCGGCCGCTCGTCCAGATCGCGCTCGGCGCCTTGATCGGGATGGTCGCGCATGTCCGCGTCGAGCTCGATCCCGAGCTGTTCTTCCTGCTGCTTGTGCCGCCCTTGCTGTTCCTGGACGGCTGGAGAATCCCCAAGGACGAGCTGTTTCGCGATCGCGGCGCGGTGCTCGGACTGGCACTCGGGCTCGTCTTCCTCACGGTTCTGGGCATGGGGCTGTTCATCCACTGGCTGATCCCGACAATGCCGCTCGGGGTTGCGTTCGCGCTGGCAGCGGTGGTGTCGCCGACCGATCCGATCGCGGTCTCCGCGGTCGCGCAGAAGGCGCCGATCCCGAAGCGGATGATGCATATCCTCGAGGGCGAAGCACTGCTGAACGACGCCTCCGGGCTGGTCTGCGTGCGGTTCGCGATCGCTGCGGTGCTGACCGGTAGCTTTTCGCTCGGCGAGGCCACATTGACCTTCGCGTGGATGGCGCTCGCGGGCGTCGCGATCGGCGTCGGCGTGACTTGGGCGATCGTCGCGAGCAAGGCGGCGTTCGCGCGCCGGTTCGGCGACGAGACCGGATCGAACATCCTGGTCAGCCTGCTGATCCCGTTCGCCGCCTATCTCGCCGCCGAGCACGTTCATGCCTCGGGCGTTCTGGCCGCCGCCGCCGCCGGGATCGCGATGACCTTCTCAGGCGCAACCACCAGCGTCGCGGCAGGAACGCGGATTCGTCGGCGCGCGGTATGGGACATGCTGCAGTTCACGCTGAACGGCGTGATCTTCGTGCTGCTCGGCGAGCAATTGCCCGAGGTGTTCGTCCGCGCGCGCGATACGGTCACGACGACCGGGCATGTCAGCCCGTGGTGGCTGGCGGTGTACGTGCTGGCGGTGGTCGCGGGGCTCGCGCTGCTCCGGTTCGGCTGGGTGTGGGTGTCGATGCAGTTCACGCTGTTGCGCGCGCGCCGCCGCAACGACGAGGCGGTCAGCCCGCCGCGGCGGATCATTGCGGCGATGTCGGCGGCGGGTGCGCGCGGTGCGATCACGCTGGCCGGCGCGCTGACGCTGCCGCTCACGCTGAACGACGGCACGCCGTTTCCCGCGCGCGATCTGGTGATCTTCCTTGCGTCGGGGGTCATCCTGTCGTCGCTGGTGATCGCCGCGATCGCCCTACCGCTGCTGTTGCGCAATCTGAACCTGCCGCCCGACGAAGGCGTGGCGGCGGCACGGGACCGCGCACGGCTGGTTTCGGCCAAGGCCGCGATCGCCGAACTCGACCGGGTCCAGCACCAGATGGCGGAGGGCCGTGATGATCCGGACCGGTTCACCGACATCGCCGCGCGGCTGATGGATCAATATCGCGAACGGATCGACAGCTTGGCGACGCTGCCGGAAGATCGTACCGGTCAGGCCGATGCGCCGATCGAACGCGATATGCGCCTCGCCGCGGTTCGCGCCGAGCGCAACGCGATCTTCGATCTGGCGAGACGGCGGGAAATCGGCGTGACGCTGGCGGAGCAATTGGGCCGCGAGCTCGACCTGATCGATGCGCGGCTGTCGCGCCAGGGACTTGCGTAGCGCCGATCGAGCGAGGATTTGCGCTCCGCCTGTCCGTGTGACTGAAACCGGCGGAGCGCAGAAGGTACGCGTTACTAGGCGACTCCTCTGCCGCCGCTATGCCGCCACTTGGTTAACTTTTGGTGAACGATGGCGCCCCACCCGTCCGTGCGACACTCTCGTATCCGGGTGGGGCGCCAAGGACGCAGCGCCGTTCGGCGCGCATCGCTGACGATAAGCTAGCATCAGATCTTCGAAGCGGAAGCACGGTCCGTCACGCGTCAGGCTCGCTTGGTCCGATATGTGTCCAAATCATGTCCATTGCAGGGTGATCGACCGTCGGAACCAGGCATCCCCGAAACCTTAGCCGTCCGCGGATCGTGCCTGGGCAGCCAGAGCGGCGGTGGAGTCGGGCATCTTCAGCTTTCGAAGCCGGGCGATCACCGCGCGCGCTCCTGCTGGCGCGGCTTGGACGAACAGCGCGTAGAGTGCGTCGTCGTCCAGCGCCTCCAGCGACGTGCCGATCGGCAACGCGATCGCCTGCCGGCTTCGCGCTCCGGGTTGTGCTTCCAGCACGATTGTCCGCCACGCCATCCCGACCGGCGCCGGGCCAGCGACATCGGGAAACTCGCTCGGCACCATGGTGCGGATCCGCAATCGGCGGGACAGTTCTTTCGCGAACCATGCGGCATCGCCCGCCGTCGCGATCTCTACCGCCAAATTCCGTTCGTTCATGACCTGTCTGTTCCATCTGCCCGACGATCCCGGCCCGTGGTGATGCCGAACCGTCGGCTGTGCAAGTCGCCCGGCATAACCGCGCAAAGTGATGCGCCGATATCACAGGTTACGGCGCCGATCACCCCGTGCCATATTCGCTATTGATAATAGTTATCATGAACGGTAGCCGAGCCGGATTACGAAAGGGATCCCATGACACGACGTTTCGGCATAGCCGTCCTGCTGGCCTCGGCAACGACAGCAGCGCCCGGCCTGGCACAAACCGCGACAGACGCAGGGATGACGACCGCCGATACCGGAATCGTCGTCGTCACCGGGCAGCATGCACGCAGCCAGGCGTCGTCGGGCACCAAGACGGACACCCCGCTCGCCGAAACGCCGCAGTCGATCAGCGTCATCACCAGCGACGACATCGCCGGTCGCAGCCTGCAGAACCTCAACCAGGCACTGCGCTTCGTCGCCGGCGTTACCCCCGAGACGCGCGGGGCCAGCGCGGAAGTCTACGATCAGTTCAAGCTGCGCGGGTTCGACGCGCCGGTCTATCTCGACGGGCTGAAGCAGTTCGGCAGCCCATCCGGCTATGCGGTGCCGCAGGTCGACGTGTCGCGGCTCGACCGGATCGAGGTCATCAAGGGCCCCGCCTCCGTGCTCTACGGCCAGTCGAGCCCGGGCGGCCTTGTCGCCGAATCGAGCAAGCTGCCGCTCGATCAGCCGCTGTACGGCGCGATCAGCGGCACCTACGGCAATTACGATCTCTACCGCGTCGATGCCGATCTCGGCGGCCGTGCGGGCGAAGGCGTCTTGTGGCGGATCAACGGCAGCGCCAACGGTGCCGACACCCAGCAGAAGTTCGGCAAGCGCGCGCGCCAGACGGTCTCCGCCGCGGTAACCGCGGGCGCGGGCAGCACGACCAGCTTCACGCTGCTCGGCACCTATTCGCACGATCCGCACAACGGCACCTACGGCGTGTTTCCGGCCAGCGGCACGTTGCTGACGAACCCCAATGGCAAGCTCCCGACCAGCTTCGACGGCGGCGAGGAGGGCAACCGCTTCAGCCGCGAACAGGCCGCGCTCACGTACATCTTCCGCCATGATTTCGGCGGCGGCTGGGCGTTCCGCTCGTCGGGCCGGTACCAGTATGTGAAGGCGAACCTCGGCCTGATCTACACCGCCGGCGGCCTCGACGCGACCGATCCGACCCAGCAGACCTATCTCCGCGCATCCTACGCGACGCGCGAGCAGCTCAACAACTGGACGTTCGACAACCAGCTGACCGGCACCGTCCAGACCGGTTCGATCAAGCACACGCTGCTGTTCGGCGTCGATCGCCAGGTCGCGCATTCGATCGAAGACTTCGCGTTCGGATCGGCCCCCTCACTGAACGGCTACGCGCCAGTCTACGGCACCGTGACGGTCCCGCGGACCCCCGCGGCAGTGCCCGATCCGTTTGCGGGTTACACCGCGATCCGCCAGCGCCAGCAAGGGCTGTATGCCCAGGACCAGATGGCGCTCGGTGATCTCCGTGTCGTCCTCAGCGGGCGCCAGGACTGGGCCCGGGCAGAGCAGATCGATCTCGGCGTCAAGCACGACGAGAAGTTCACCTACCGTGCCGCCGCGCTCTACACGCTGCCGTTCGGGCTGGCGCCGTATGTCAGCTATTCGACCTCGTTCGAACAGCAGGGCGGCACCGTGCTGCGTCCCGACGGGAGTTTCGGCATCGCCGATCCGTCACTCGGCAAGCAGCTCGAAGCCGGCGCCAAGTTCAGCGTTCCGGGCACGCCCATCCTGTTGTCGGGCGCCTGGTTCCGGATCGATCAGACCAACGTGCTGACCTCGACGCCGACCTTCTCGGTGTCGACGCAGACCGGCAAGGTCCGCTCGCAGGGTGTCGAGTTCGAGGGCACCGCGCCGCTGCCCTACGGCTTCAATGCCCGCGTCGCCTATAGCCGCCAGCGGGTCAAGGTCACGCAGGACGCGAACGATCCGTCGCGCATCGGGCGCGGGCTGGAAACCGTCGGACGCGGCGGGACGACGCTTGCGCTCGACTGGACCCCGCCCGAGGGTGCGCTCGCGGGGCTGACGATCGGCGGGGCGATGCGCCATGTCGACCAGGTCTATGCCGGCGTCACGCCGGGCGAAACCGAGGGCCGCAACAGCCCCTCCTACACCGTGTACGATGCGCTGGTGCGGTACGACCTGGAGAAGTTCGCGCCGTCGCTGCGCGGACTCAGCCTCGCGGTCAACGGCGCCAACATCTTCGACAAGAAGTATCTGACGTCGTGTTTCGCCAACTATAACTGGTGCTGGTACGGCAACCGCCGCACCGTCCAGGCGACGATCGGCTACCGCTTCTGACCCCACCCTTACGATCCTCCCCCGCCAGGGGGAGGTGGCTGGCGCTTGCCAGACGGAGGGGGAGGAAAGCGAAACCGATGTTCTGTATCCTCCCCCTCCGTCACCTACGGCGACACCTACCCCCTTGCGAGGGGAGGATCGTTCGGTTTCGACACTTTGAATCCCGCCCCCGACAACCAATTCCCCTCGGAGATTAACCGCCCCCTCTGGAAAACCGGTCACTGCGACGGCACTTGATGCACGTCATTCCGGATCGTCCCCGGGTTGACGCGGCCACCCCGACGCCGCCACCCTCGTACGCGTACACGTAAGGACCCCGGTTTCCCCATGCAGCTTGTCATCGTCGAATCGCCTGCCAAGGCCAAAACCATCGAGAAGTATCTGGGCAGCGATTACCGCGTCCTGGCCAGCTACGGCCATGTCCGCGACCTGCCGCCCAAGGACGGTTCGGTCGATCCCGACGATGCGTTCGCGATGACGTGGGAGAATTACGCGGACAAGTCGAAGCAGCTGAAGGCGATCACCGATCTCGCCAAGCTCGCCGACCGCCTGATCCTCGCGACCGATCCGGATCGCGAGGGCGAGGCGATCTCGTGGCACGTCCGCGAGGTGCTGCGCGCGCGGAAGGCACTGCCCAAGGAGGTCGAGCGAGTCACCTTCAACGCGATCACCAAGGCGACCGTCACCGAGGCGATGAAGAACCCGCGCGAGCTCGACGACGATCTGATCGATGCCTACCGCGCCCGCCGTGCGCTCGATTATCTGGTCGGCTTTACGCTCTCGCCGGTGCTGTGGCGCAAGCTGCCCGGTGCCAAGTCCGCCGGTCGCGTCCAGTCCGTCTCGCTCCGCCTGATCGTCCAGCGCGAGCGCGAGATCGACGTCTTCAAGCCGCAGGAATATTGGTCGGTGACGGCCGATATGGAGCATGACGGCACCGCGTTCACCGCGCGCCTCACGCAGTTCGAGGGCAACAAGCTCGACCGCCTCTCGATCGGTAACGAGGGCGATGCCCTGCGCGCCAAACAGGCGGTGCTCGACGGCAATTTCTCGGTGCAGTCGGTCGAGACCAAGCCCGCCGGTCGCAACCCGCCGCCGCCGTTCACCACCTCGACCTTGCAACAGGAAGCCTCGCGCAAACTCGGTTTCTCGGCGGATCAC
Source organism: Sphingomonas fucosidasi (assembly GCF_036663855.1). NCBI lineage: Bacteria > Pseudomonadati > Pseudomonadota > Alphaproteobacteria > Sphingomonadales > Sphingomonadaceae > Sphingomonas > Sphingomonas fucosidasi. The sequence goes on from NZ_JAXOJR010000005.1 coordinate 303,187, forward strand.
ACGATGCGGATCGCGCAGGGCCTCTACGAGGACGGCGCGATCACCTACATGCGTACCGACGGCGTGCAGATGGATTCGAGCGCGATCAGCGCCGCGCGCCTTGCCGTCGCGAACCGCTTCGACGCAAGCTATGTCCCCGACAAGCCACGCCAATATCAGTCGAAGGCGAAGAACGCACAGGAAGCGCACGAAGCGATCCGCCCGACCGATTTCGGCAAGGACAAGGCCGGTGGCGGCGATCATGCGCGGCTCTACGACCTGATCTTCAAGCGCGCGCTGGCCAGCCAGATGGCGTCGGCGCGGATGGAGCGCACGACGGTCGAGATGGCCGACGGCACCGGCCGCAACATCCTCCGCGCCACCGGCCAGGTCGTGCTCTTCCCCGGCTATCTCGCGCTGTACGAGGAAGGGTCGGATGATTCGGCCGATGAGGACGCCCGCCGCCTGCCGCGGATGCGCGAAGGCGATACGCCGGCGAAGAAGAAGGTCGACGCCGAGCAGCACTTCACCCAGCCGCCGCCACGCTTCTCCGAAGCCTCGCTGGTCAAGCGCATGGAGGAACTCGGCATCGGCCGCCCCTCCACCTACGCGTCGATCATCAAGACGCTGAAGGACCGCGCCTACGTCCGGATCGAGAAGAACCGCTTCTTCGCCGAGGAATCCGGCCGGCTGGTGACGGCGTTCCTGGAGCGCTTTTTCGAGAAGTACGTCGGCTACGACTACACCGCCGAGCTGGAGGAGGAACTCGACGACGTCTCCGGCGGCCGCGCGCAGTGGCAGTCGGTGCTCGACGCGTTCTGGCGCGATTTCAAGCCGCGCACCAACGAGGTGATGGAGCAGCAGCCCTCCGCGATCACCGCCGAACTGGACGTGTTCCTCGCGCCGTACCTGTTCCCGGCAAAGGCGGACGGCGGCGATCCGCGGCTATGTCCCAACTGCGGCGAGGGTCAGCTTGCACTTCGGGGCGGCAAGTTCGGCGCGTTCATCGCCTGCTCGAATTACCCCGAGTGCAAATACACGCGCCGGTTCGCGCAACCCGGCGGCGACGCCGAAGCGGATGCCGGCCCGTCGACGCTGGGCGTCGATCCGGAGACGAACCTGCCGGTCGAGCGCAAGTCGGGACGGTTCGGCCCGTACATCCAGATCGGCGAGGGCGAGGCGCGAAAGATGGCGTCGATCCCGAAGGATATCGGCGAACTCGATCTCGAATGGGCGCTGAAACTGCTGTCGCTGCCGCGGACCATTGGCACGCATCCCGAAACCGGCGAGCTAATCACCGCGGCGATCGGCCGCTATGGTCCGTATCTCAAGCACGCAGGCAAATACGCGCGGCTCACCTCGACCGCGGACGTGTTCGAGACGGGGATGAACGCGGCCGTGGTGAAACTCGCCGAAGCCGCGGCCGGTGGTGGTCGCCAGCAGCGCGGAGCACAGGCCCCGCTAAAGATACTCGGCAACCATCCGCGCACCGAGGCGGAGATCAAGCTGATGGAGGGGCGTTACGGTGCGTACGTCACCGACGGCACGACCAACGCGACGCTGCCCAAGTCGATCGAGAAGGACCAGCTGACGCTGGAGGAAGCCGCGTCGTTGATCGACGCACGCGCAGCCGCGGCCCCGGCGACGAAGAAGAAGAAAGCGCCTGCCAAGAAACCGGCGACAAAGAAGGCCTCAGCCAAGACGGCAGTGGCGAAGGACGCGGCAGAGGCCAAGGCTCCAGCGAAGAAGGCCCCAGCCAAAAAGACCCCCGCCAAGAAAGCCGCTCCAAAGAAGAAAGCCGAAGCCTAATCCTCCCCTGCAAGGGGAGGGGGACCATCCGAAGGATGGTGGAGGGGGGCTTCCCCAAGCGTACCGCTGCGTAAGGTGAGATCCACGAACGCTACGCTCGCGGCAATCCCCCTCCACCCTTCGCCAAGCGGCGAACGGTCCCCCTCCCCGTTCCGGGGAGGATTATGCAGCCCGCCGTTGTGTCAGCTGCATCCAATCCCGCGCGGCGCGCTGCGCCACCGAGATTTCCCGCGCGGTCATGTCCTCGGCGATCTCCGCACGGCATTCCTGCGCGGCGATGTTCCCCGACACCGCCGCCAGGTTGAACCACTTGTGCGCCTCGATCAGGTCGAGGACGACGCCCGACGTCCCCGTCGAATACACCATCCCCAGATCGTAACACGCCCGGTCGTCGCCGCGCGCGGCATCCGCCAGACGGCGTTCGATCGTAAAATTCGCGCTCTTGAGATTGCTACCCATGGTCTTGCCCCCAATGTTCGTGAGGACAGACTGCGGCGATTCCGACTACGAAATGGTTAATGGGTTAACGCTCGTTTTTTACAACTCTATCGCGATGTTGTCGATCAGCCGAGTTCCGCCCATCCGGGCCGCCGCCAGCAACCGCCGCGGGCGATCCGCCTCCGGGTTCTCCGCCAGCGTCTCGGCATCCGCCAGAGCAACGTAATCGATCGTGAACCCCGCCCCGACCAACGTCGTCCGCGCATCGTCCAGCACCGAATCGACGTCCTCACCCTTCGCGATCGCCCGCGCGGCGACGCCCAAAGCTCGCGGCAGGGCCACCGCCTGCTTGCGCTGTTCGTCGTCGAGATAAATGTTGCGTGACGACATCGCGAGACCATCGTCATCGCGCTGCGTCGGCACCCCGACGATATCGATCGCGAAATCGAGATCCGCTACGAACCGCCGGATCACCGCCAGTTGCTGATAATCCTTCTCGCCGAAATAGGCCGCGTCGGGCTCGACCTGGTTGAACAGCTTCGACACGACCGTCGCGACGCCATCGAAATGGCCGGGCCGTGAGGCGCCGTCGAAGCCGTCGCTGACGCCCGAGACATGCACCGTCGTCGCGAAACCATCGGGATACATCGTCTCGACCGTCGGCAGCCAGAGCAGGTCGCACCCGGCCTCGTTGAGCATCCGGATATCGGCCATCTCGCGCCGCGGATAGCGCGACAGATCCTCGTTCGGCCCGAACTGGGTCGGGTTGACGAAGATCGACGCGACCACCTTGGTCCCCGGCCGCTTCGCCGCCTCGATCAGCGCGACATGGCCGGCGTGGAGCGCGCCCATCGTCGGGACGAGCGCGACGCGCTGCCCCGCCGCACGAAAGGCGGCGACGCTTTCGCGCAACGCATTAAGGTCCCGGACGGTGTCCACGTGAAACTCCTACTCGATAAGTGCGGTCGCGGCTTCTATGAAGGGTGACAGTCTCGATCAATAAGGAAACGCGCGTTGGCCATGGGCCCGGATTCTCCCCAAGCTTCGCCGCATGTGATCGTGTTCGCCAACGAGAAGGGCGGTACGGGCAAGTCGACGACCGCGGTGCACGTCGCGATCGCGCTTGCCGCCAAGGGCGCGCGCGTCGCGTGTCTCGATCTGGATCACCGCCAGCGCACCGTCGGCCGCTATCTCGACAACCGCGCCGAGACGATGAAGCGCAACGGCTCGGTGCTGCCGATGCCGCGCCACGCCACGCTGTCGGAGCAAAGCGAGGACCAGTTCGAGGACCTCTGGCATTCGCTGTGCGAGGGCTCGGACTTCCTCGTCGTCGACACGCCGGGTCGCGACGATCCGTTCGCGCGCACTGCGGCGGCGCTGGCGAACACCTTGGTCACGCCGATGAACGACAGTTTCGTCGATTTCGACCTGATCGGCCAGGTCGATCCCGAGACCTACCAGGTGACGCGGCCGAGCTTCTATTCCGAACTGATCTGGGATGCGCGAAAGCAGCGCGCGCGCGCCGACGGCACGACGATCGACTGGGTCGTGCTGCGCAACCGCCTCCAGCATATCGAGGCGCGCAACATGCGCCGCGTGTCGGATGCGCTCGCGCAGCTCGCCAAGCGCGTGGGCTTCCGGATCATCCCGGGGCTCGGCGAGCGCGTGATCTACCGTGAGATGTTCCCCGCCGGCCTGACGATGATCGACTCGAAGGCGTTCGGCAGCATGGGCCTGGCGCATGTCGCCGCGCGCCAGGAACTGCGCGAGATGATGGCGGCGTTGCAGCTGCCCGAGGTGGTCGCCGAGCGCGCACCGGACGTCGCTGCGTGAAGTGGATCGTCGCCGCGCTGTTTATCTGGGCGGCCTGGCATTACCTGCGGCCCAAGCCAAAGCAGCGCGTCGTAACCGATGAAGCAGAGGCTAGGTCGATCCTTGGCATAGACCGCAGCGCGGACGCAGACGCGATCCGCAGCGCACACCGCCGCCTGATCGCCTCGGTTCACCCCGACCGCGGCGGCTCTACCGACCTGACCCGCCGCGTAAACGCCGCGCGCGACCTCCTGCTGAAGCGGACCCGGTAACCCCCCGTCATGCCGGGCTTGTTCCGGCATCCACCGTTCCGCACTCTTGATAGTTATGAGAGCGCGGCACCGTGGCCCCCGGAACAAGTCCGGGGTGACGGTGGTAGGGCGCTATTCCCGCACCACTACGACTAGCGAGAGGCCCATGACCCACCAGTTCGACCCGACCTCGCTCCGCGAATACGACATCCGCGGGATCGTCGGCAAAGCGCTCGGCCCCGCCGACGCGGTCGCGATCGGTCGCGGATTCGCCACCCGCATCCGCGCGGCTGGCGGCCACCGCGTGGTCGTCGGCTACGATGGCCGCAACTCTTCCCCCGAGCTCGAAGCCGCGCTCGTGTCGGGCCTCACCGCAGGCGGCGTCGACGTCGTCCGGATCGGCCTCAGCACCTCGCCGATGCTCTATTACGCCGAGGCCACGCTAGAAGTGGATGGCGGCATCCAGGTAACCGGCAGCCACAATCCCCCCGAGTATAACGGCTTCAAGATGGTGCACGCGCATGCGCCATTTTTCGGCGACGACATCCAGGAGCTCGCCGCGCTCGCCGCCTCGGGCGCCTGGAGCGAAGGCGCGGGCGAGGTCACGACCGCCGATGTGCTCGACACTTATGTCGATCGGCTGATGGCGGGTTATGCGGGCGGCGCGTACCGGATCGGCTGGGACACGGGGAACGCCGCCGCCGGCCCGGTGATCGAGAAGCTCGTGCAACTGCTGCCGGGTGAGCATCATGTGATCTTCGCCGATGTCGACGGCAATTTTCCCAACCATCATCCCGATCCTACCGAAGAGGCGAACCTCGCCGCTCTGAAACGCTTGGTCGCGGAGAAAAACCTCGATTTCGGACTGGCCTTCGATGGCGATGGCGACCGGATCGGGGCGATCGACGGCTCGGGCCGGGTGATCTTGGGGGATCAGATTCTCTCCATATTGGTCGAACCTGCGCTGCGCGAGCACCCCGGCGCGCCGATCGTCGCCGACGTGAAGTCGTCACAGGCCCTGTTCGACCGAATCACGGAATTGGGCGGCGAGCCGGTGATGGCGCCGACCGGTCACAGCCTGATGAAGCAGGCGATGACCAGCACCGGCGCGCCGCTAGGCGGCGAACTGAGCGGGCATCTGTTCTTCGCGGGCGAATATTTCGGGTTCGACGACGCGCAATACGCGGCGGTGCGACTGATCCGCGCGGTGCATCTGTCGGGGCGCTCGTTGACGGAATTGCGGGACGCGATGCCGGCGCTGGTAGCGACACCGGATCTGCGGTTTCCGGTCGAGGATGCGCGGAAGTTCGCGGTAGTGGACGAGGTGATCGCGCGGCTGAAGTCGGACGGTGCGGAGATGGACCTTACCGATGGGGCGAGGGTGACGACCGCTGCCGGGTGGTGGCTCCTCCGCGCGTCGAACACGCAGGCGATGCTGACGGTGCGCGCCGAGGCGAAGAGCGAAGCGGCGCTCGATGCGTTGCTTGCCGAGGTAGACGCGCAACTCGCGGTGAGCCGTGTCGTGAGATCGGCACGGTAACACAACCACCACCCCGGCGGAGGCCGGGGCCCAGTTGGAAAGGTGTAAATAACGAAGTGCCGCGCTTCGTTAACTACGTCCCCCAAATGGGCCCGGCCTCCGCCGGGGTGGGGCGGGCTGAGCGGTGGTCGCAAAATCGAACACCCAGCGTGCGCCGAACGGCGAGCAGCGGCACCCATACCTAGCTGTTCCCCCGCGAAGGCGGGGGTCCAGGAATCACGAATGCCGGCGCCTGGAGCCCTGGACTCCCGCCTTCGCGGGAGAACGGAAGGGCGATTGACACGCCATCACCCTCGCCTACCGTCCTAACCACCACCCCAAGGAGTCCCCCGTGGAGCGCCCAGTCGACGAATTCCGCTCCAGCACGCGCCGCTGGCTGCTCGGCAGCTTTGCCGGTTGGGGCACGCTGCTTGCCTGCCTCGCCGGCGTCGGCTTCGTCATCATCGGCGTCCGCTGGCTCAAGAACCGCAGCGCCTCCTACGAAATCACCGACCAGCGCCTGATCATCAAGCGCGGCATCCTGTTCAAGACGATCGACGAGATCGAGCTCTACCGGATCAAGGACGTCCGGCTCGGCTATTCGCTGCTCAACCAGATGACCGACATCGGCACGATCATCCTCACGTCCAGCGACCGCACGACGGCGGGCGGCGAGTTCACCCTGCGCGATATCCCGATGGCGCGCGATCGTCGCGAAGGCCTGCGCAAGCTGGTCGACCGCGCGCGCCAGCGCCGCGGCGTTCGCGAACTCGACGTGGAGGACGCATACGCGCTGGATTAAGCGCGCTTTTGTCCCCACATGGCGGGCATGGCGCCCACCTATCCCAAGCCCAAACCACAACCGCAGATGATCCGGGTCGTCGATCTGGAAACCACCGGTTCGGCCCCGCCCGCGCACGGCGTCTGCGAGATCGGCTGGCAGGACGTCGCGCTCGGCGAGGACGGCCGCTGGGAAATCTACGGCGAGGGCGGCAGCCTGTTGGTCAATCCCGGCCGGCTGATCCCGCCGATCACCCAGGCGATCCACCACATCCTCGACGAGCACGTCGCCGACGCGCCGTATTGGCACGATTGCGCGCGGCAAGTGCTCGATCCGTGGCCGCGCCGCCTCGCGCTCGCCGCACATCGCGCCGATTTCGAGCAGAAATTCTGCACGTCTGCGCTGACCCGCGATGCCGAGTGGATCTGCACCTGGAAATGCGCGCTCCGGCTCTGGCCCGATAGCCCGAGCTTCTCGAACCAGGTGCTGCGCTATTGGCGCAAGCCCCACGGCATGGAGCACGAGCGCGGCCTGCCGGCGCACCGCGCATTTCCCGATGCGTACGTCACCGCGTTCCACCTGCGCGACATGCTCAACGAGGCGAGCTTCGCGCAACTCGTCGAATGGTCGCGCGATCCGGGCCTCATCCCGCGCGTCCGCTACGGCCCCGATCGCGGCAAGGAATGGTCCGAGCTCGACCACGAGACGCTGATGGCGTTCATGACCGACCGCGATCCCGACATCCGCTTCACCGCCAACCACGAGATGGACCGGCGCAGCGGCGGCGGCCGCGTCGGCAAGGCCAGCGCGCAGGATTTGCTGCTGTAGCAACCGGTTCAATCCTCCCCCGCCAGGGGGAGGTGGCGCCGAAGGCGTCGGAGGGGGAGGTAAGGGAAACCGCTGTTCCCTATCCTCCCCCTCCGTCTGGCAAGAGCCAGCCACCTCCCCCTGGCGGGGGAGGATCAAGGAGACGCTGCCCCCCGATTGCTCTGCGGCAATCCAGTATCGCTGGTGTAACGATCGGCACTCCCTTACAGCGCGAGTCCATGGTCCGCGTACGTTTGAATTTGCCCTCGTCCGAAGGTCGGGTCGCGCGGTGGCTGGTCGCCTTCATGACGCTCGGCTTCGTCGCGCTGGCGGCTGCAGCGATTGCGATCGGCTGGATCACCGTCCGCAACCGCACCTACACCGCCGAGATCCTCCACACCCAGGATGTCCGCCAGGCGGTCGCCACGCTGCATATCCAGATGGAGCAGTCGGAGACGGCGCGGCGCGGCTATATCCTGACCGGGATGCCGCTGTTTTCCGACGCTTACGCCCGGAGCGCGGGCAATCTCGCACCGTCGATCGCCACGCTTCGCCGTCTCACCGCCGACAATCCGAACCAGATCGCACGGCTCGACCTGATCGAGCCGCGCTTCATCCGGTTGCGCGCGCTCAGGGCGCAGTCGATGGCGCTGGTTGCAGGCGGCCGGATCGCCGAGGCCCAGCGCCGGTTCGCGGTCGATGCCAGCGTGCCGCTGATGCGCGGCATCCGCTACCGGCTGCAGGCGATGGCCGCCGACGAGGTCCGCCTGCTCGCGATCCGCAGCGGGCGTCAGCAACAGACCAGCGCGCTGTTCCTCTCGGTCGCAGGGCTCGCCGCGATCCTGCTGCTGGTCGTCGCGATCCTCGCGATCCTGGTGATCCGCCGCTACACCGCCGATCTCGCCACCTCGCGCGACAGCCTGCGCGATCTCAACGAGACGCTCGAGGAGCAGGTCACCGAGCGCACCGCCGATCTCAGCCGCGCGAACGAGGAAATCCAGCGCTTCGCCTATATCGTCAGCCATGACCTGCGCTCGCCGCTGGTCAACGTGATGGGCTTCACCGCCGAACTCTCCACTGCCGCCGGGCCGCTCGCCGAGCTGGTCGACCGTGCCGAGGCCGAGGCGCCGCACATCCTCACCGAGGACGCCCGGCTGGCGGCGCGCGAGGACCTGCCCGAGGCGATCGGTTTCATCCGCACCTCGACGCAGAAGATGGACCGGCTGATCAACGCCATCCTCAAGCTGTCGCGCGAAGGCCGCCGGACGATCGCGCCCGAGCCTGTCGACCCTGCGCAACTGGTCGACACGATCATCGGGTCGATCCAGCACGTGATCGACGATCGCGGCGCGGTCGTGCGGGTCGAGCGACCGATCCCGGCGGTCGTCACCGATCGCCTCGCGCTCGAACAGATCCTGTCGAACCTGATCGAGAACGCGACCAAATATCTGAAACCCGGCCGTCCCGGCGAGATCGTCGTGACCGGGCACAAGGAGCGCAACCGCGTGATCCTGTCGGTGATCGACAATGGCCGCGGCATCGATCCGCGCGATCACCAGCGCGTGTTCGACCTGTTCCGCCGCTCGGGCGCGCAGGACCAGCCCGGCGAAGGCATCGGACTCGCGCATGTCCGCGCACTCGCCTATCGTCTCGGCGGGACGATCGACGTGCAGTCGACGCTCGGCGACGGCGCCACCTTCCGCCTCAATCTTCCCACCGAATTGTCGATTCAGGATATCAAGGCATGAACCAGCACCAGACCGTCGGGATCGTCATGATCGAGGACGACGAGGGCCATGCCCGGCTGATCGAGAAGAACATCCGTCGCGCCGGTATCCTCAACGATATCAAGCACTTTACCGACGGCACCACCGCGCTGGATTTCCTGTTCAACGCGGTCGACGGCCCGGCGAAGAGCGGCCCGGCGATGATCCTGCTCGATCTCAACCTGCCCGACATGAGCGGGACGGACATCCTGGCGCGCATCAAGGCGGAGGGCAGCCCGCTCAAGCGCACGCCGGTCGTCGTGCTGACCACCACCGACGACAAGGTCGAGATCGAGCGCTGCTACGATCTCGGCTGCAACGTCTACATCACCAAGCCGGTGAACTATGAGAGCTTCGCGCAGGCGATCCGCCAGCTCGGGCTGTTCCTGTCGGTGATCCAGGTTCCCGAAGCAGAGTGAGCGGGCCAAGCGTCCTCTACATCGACGACGACGCCGGTATCCGGCGGCTGGCGGCGCGTGCGCTCGAACGCCGCGGCTACCGCATGACCGTCGCCGAGACCGGTGCTGAGGGCGTCGTCAAGGCCGCGGCCGAGCGTTTCGACCTGATCGCGGTCGATCACTACATGCCAGGGATGGACGGCCTGGAGACGCTCGAAGCGCTGCGTCGCCTGCCCGATCATCCGCCGATCGTGTACGTGACCGGCTCCGAGGAAGGCCGCATCGCCGTCGCCGCGCTGAAGGCCGGTGCCGCCGATTATGTCGTGAAGACGGTCGGCGAGGATTTCTCCGACCTGCTCGCCGCGTCGTTCGAACAGGTCCGCGCGCGCTCGGTGCTGGAACAGCAAAAGGCGTCTGCCGAAGCCGATCTCCGCGCAAGCAACGCGCGGCTTGAGGCGTTGCTCGGCGAAGTGAACCACCGCGTCGCCAACTCGCTGCAACTCGTCTCGGCGATGGTCCGCCTCCAGGCGACCGCGCTGACCGATCCTTCCGCCCGCGAGGCGCTGGAGGATACGCAGCGCCGCATCCAGGCAATCGCTCAGGTCCACCGCCGACTCTACACCAGCAACGACGTCGAGAGCGTCGACATGCAGGAATATCTCGGCGCGCTCGTCGACGAGTTGGCCGAGACCTGGTCGACCGACGCCCTCCCCCGCGCGCTCAGCCTTGCTGCCGAACCGATCCGCCTGCCGACCGACCGCGCGGTATCGCTCGGCGTGATCGTCACCGAACTCGTCACCAACGCGTGCAAATACGCCTATCCGAGCGGCGGCGGCGAAGTCCGCGTCGCGCTGCGCCGGATCGACGACGGCATCTTCCTGCTGGCGGTCGAAGACGATGGCTGCGGCATCCCCGAAGACGCGACGCCGCGCGGCACCGGCCTCGGCACCAAGCTGATCAAGGCGATGGCGCAAAGCCTCCAGACGATCGTCGAATACGACCCGGCCCACACCGGCGTCCGCGCCACCTTGCGCGCGGCGGTGCGCTAACGGGTTGAAGCTCATTCGATGATCCTCCCCCGCCAGGGGGAGGTGGCTGGCCCTTGCCAGTCGGAGGGGGAGGTAAGCGACAACCCCTGCTCCGTGTCCTCCCCATCCGTCACCTTCGACGACACCTCCCCCTGGCGGGGGGGGATTTCGGGGCCGGTCGGTCCTTCCGCCGGCTACGCCCCACCTATCTTCCGTTCGTGCTGAGTAGCGACCGAGTAGCTTCGCAGAGGCGTATCGAGGGCGCGTATCGAAGCACACAACCTGTCCTTCGATTCGCAGCTTCGACAGGCTCAGCCGGTAATCAGGACGAACCGAATCGGAACTCCTCGGCTCCGTTCAGTTCGCCGGCTCGGACAGCGGCGCAAACCGTGCCACCTGACGCCCGACTAGACGCAGCTGCTCCAGCACCGCGGGGTCGTTCGCGCCGCCCTCGTCGTCGAACTTCGTCACCTGCGTGTTGATCGCGGCCGCGAACGGCGTCGGCCAACCGCGCAGCGCGTGGACGATCGACCGCAACGCCGCGATCGTGCTGCCGGTCGCCTGCCAGCCATAGGCGGTGGCGATCAGCCCGACCGGCATGTCCGCCAGATACGGCCGCTCGTCGCGCGCGGTTTCCTCCAGCAGATCGAGCGCGTTCTTCACCACGCCCGAAATGCTGCCGTGATAGCCCGGGCTGGCGATGATCACCGCCGATGCCCCGCGCACAGCCTCGACGAACGCGCGTTCGTCCGCGGTCCGCGTCGTCGCCTTCGGATCGTACAGCGGCAGCCGCGCCATGTTGGCGCCGCCGAACATCTGCGTGCGATAGCCCTGTTTCTCGACCGCATCGAGCGCGATCCGCAGCGCACGCTCGGTCGACGAGACGCCGCCGATCGTGCCGCCAATGCCAACAACCAGGGGAAGAGTATCGGGAGCAGCCACGGTTTCATCCTGTTGGAACGTCATCGACACGCTCTTCTCCGTTTCGTCGCGCGAAGACAACAGCGCTTCGGTCGGTTCTCGCTCCACGACCACCACGGACGCTGTCGCTAAGCCCCGGTACACGTTAAGCATGTGCATACGCCGGACATAGGCTTGCCCGAGCTGTCATATAACGATAATACACCTGATGTCCGCCGCTTGGCCGACCCGCTGGAACGACCGATGCGCCCCGATCCCTTCGATACTTCCCGTTCCGGCTCAAGCGGCGATCGCGAGCCCTATGCCTATGAGCGCGAGCGGCTGATCACCGAACGCGAACGCCTCCGCCAGAAATACGATCGCGAGCGCGATGGCGGAGAGCCCGAGCCATACGACGACCGCGACGCGCAGGCGCCCTACGCGACGCCCCGCGCACCGCGACGCAAGCGCCCGATCGGTCGCTGGATTCTGCGCGGCTTCGGCATCGGCATCGTTCTGCTGGTGATCGCGATCATCTGGCTGGCGATCACCGCGCCGTTGTCGAAATCGCTGCAGCCGCCGACCCCACCCTCGATCACGCTGACCGCGGACGACGGCACGCCGATCGCGCGACGCGGCGCGATCATCGGCAAGCCGGTCGACGCGGCCACGCTGCCGCCGCACGTCACGCAAGCGTTTCTCGCGATCGAGGACCGGCGCTTCTATTCGCACTGGGGCGTCGATCCGCGCGGCATCGCCCGTGCGGCCTGGGCGAACATGGGCTCGGGCGGCGTCCGCCAGGGCGGCTCGACGATCACGCAACAGCTCGCGAAGAACGCGTTCCTCGATTCGGACCGCACCGCGACGCGAAAGATCCGCGAGGCTATGATCGCGTTCTGGCTGGAGGCCTGGCTGTCGAAGGACGAGATCCTCTCGCGCTACCTCTCGAATGTCTATTTCGGCGACAACACCTATGGGATCAGCGCGGCGGCCAAGCATTATTTCGGCCGCACCCCCGACAAGCTGAACGTCGGGCAGGCCGCGATGCTCGCCGGCCTGGTCAAGGCGCCGTCGCGGCTCGCCCCCACCTCCAACCTCGAAGGCGCACGCAAGCGCGAGGCCGTGGTGGTCGGCGCGATGGTCGACGCCGGCTTCCTCACTAAGGCCGAGGGCGACGCGGTCCAGCCGCAGCGCGTGCTCGCAAGCCGGCCGGGGCAACTCCCCAACGGGACCTATTTCGCCGACTGGATCCTGCCAGAGGCGCGCGACCAGGCGGGCGAGATCAAGACCGAAACGACCGTCCAGACGACGCTCGATCCCCGGCTGCAACGCGCCGCGGAGCGTACCGTCGCGCGCGCGGGCCTGCGTCAGGCGCAGGTCGCGCTGGTGGCGATGCGGCCCGACGGCCGTGTCGTCGCGATGGTCGGCGGCAAGAATTACCGCAAGAGCCCGTTCAACCGCGCGACCCAGGCGCGCCGCCAGCCCGGCTCGACCTTCAAGCTGTTCGTGTACCTCGCCGCGATGCGCCAGGGGATGACCCCCGATTCGACCATCGAGGACAGCCCGGTGACGATCGGCGACTGGTCGCCCAAGAACAGCGACGGTCGCTATCAAGGGACGATCACGCTGCGCCAGGCGTTCGCGCGCTCGTCCAACGTTGCCGCCGCGCGCCTCACGCAACAGGTAGGCGTGAAGGCGGTGATCAAGGCGGCACGCGATCTCGGCATCTCGACCCCGATCCCGAACGAGGCGACGATCGGGCTCGGCACGTCGACAGTGTCGCTACTGGAGCTGACCGCCGCCTACGCCGCGATCGCGCGCGAGCAATATCCGGTGCAGCCGCGCGGCCTCGCAGACGTGCGCGAGAAGGGCTGGTACCAGTCGTTGACCGGCGGCGCGACCGAGATGCCGAGCAAGATCCACGACGAAATGCTCGACCTGCTCGCCGCCTCGATCCGCAACGGCACCGGGCGGCAGGCGAACCTGACCGTCGACGCGTTCGGCAAGACCGGCACGACCTCCGACAACAAGGACGCGCTGTTCGTCGGTTTCGCGCGCGACCTGGTGGTCGGCGTGTGGGTCGGCAACGACGACAATTCCTCCAATCCCGGCCTGTCGGGCGGCGGCATCCCGGCACGGATCTGGCGCGACTTCATGCAGTCCGCGCTGGGGATCGCGCCGGTTGCCGCGCCGCCACCGCCGGTCGAGGAGGTCGATCCCGATGCGTTGCCGTCAGGGGATGAGGACAATGCGGTGCTGCCGCTCGGTGGCGAGATCGAGGGGCTCGGCTTCAACCTGAAGATGGGCGAGGACGGGACGATCTCGGTCGGCCCCTCCCGCCGCGACCGGGAGGAGGCTCCGCCACCACGCGACGATCGCCGGCCGCCGGAGGAAGAACCGGGGCCCTACGAGGGACAATAGCTCACGCACTCCGTCATCCTGACGAAAGTCAGGACCCAGAGCCCGAAACGGCAACATCCGTGGCTCTGGGTCCTGGGTCGAGCCCAGGATGACGAAGTAGAAAGCTCCGAGCTAACGCCCCCGTTGACGCCACCACCGCATCGCAGCATGTCTTCCCCATGCGCTTTTTCTCCGACAACGCCGCCACGATCCACCCCCACGTCATGGCCGCGATCGCCGCCGCCGACACGCTCGACACCGCCTATGCGGGCGATGCGTGGAGCCAGCAGCTCGACGGCCGCCTGTCGGCGCTGTTCGAGACCGAGGTCGCGGTCCTCTGGGTTCCCACCGGCACCGCCGCCAACTGCCTCGCGCTCGCCGCGCTCTGCCCCCCGCATGGCGGAATCGTCTGCCACCGCGACGCGCACATCCAGAACGACGAGGGCGGCGCGCCCGAATTCTACACCCACGGCGCCAAGCTGTTCCTGGCCGAGGGCGACGGCGCGAAGCTCACCCCCGAAACGATCCGCACCGTCATCGACGCGATCCCCGACGACGTCCACCGCGTCCAGCCGCACGCGATCTCGATCACCAACGCCACCGAATATGGCCGCGTCTACCAGCCGAACGAAGTCGCGGAGATCGGCGCGCTGGCCAAGGAGCGCGGGCTCGGCTTCCACATGGACGGCGCGCGGTTCGCCAACGCGATGGCGCGGGTCGGATGCTCCCCCGCCGAGATGACGTGGCGCGCCGGCGTCGACGCGCTCAGCTTCGGCTTCGTCAAGAACGGCGCGATGAGCGCGGAGGCGCTGGTCTTCTTCAAGCCCGACCTCGCCGCCGTCACGCAATACCGTCGCAAGCGCGCCGGCCTGTTGTTGTCGAAGGGGCGCTACCTCGCCGCACAAATCCTGGCGATGCTCGACGACGACCTCTGGCTCGCCAACGCCAAGGCCGCGAACGACGCCGCGGCGAAACTCGCCGCCGCGGCCGACAATCGCCTCGTCCACCCGGTCGAGGCGAACGAAGTGTTCCTCCGCGCCACGCCGGAAGAAGCCGCAGCGCTGCGGGCGACGGGCTTCGACTTCTACGACTGGGCCGCAGGCGAAATCCGGCTCGTCACCGCCTGGGACAGCCCGGCGGACGCGGTCGCCCTGCTCGCCGACGCGATCCGGGAGTTATGACCCCCGGCCCAACCGACCCGCCACAGTCTACGCGGGCCGCAGTGCTGATCCCGTTCGGCATCGTCACGCTGATCTGGGGTTCGACCTGGCTCGTCATCCGCGACCAGATCGCGGTGGTCCCACCGAGCTGGTCGATCAGCTATCGCTTTCTCGTCGCCGGCATCGCGATGGCGATCTACGCCACCATCAAGCGCGAGAGCTTCAAGTTCGACGCCCGCGGCTACGCGTTCGCGGCCGTCATCGGTATCGCGCTGTTCACGTTCAACTTCAACTTCGTCTACCGCGCCGAGCATTACGTCACCTCCGGGCTCGTCGCGGTGGTGTTCGCCCTCCTGCTCGTCCCTAACGCGATCTTCGGCCGCATCTTCCTCAAGCAACGCCTCGGGCGCCAACTCATGGTCGGATGCGCGGTCGCGATGGCGGGCGTCGCGTTGCTGTTCGTCAACGAAGCGCGCGTCGATCCGCACGGGCCGCGCTCGGCGACGATCGGCATCGTGCTGACCTTGTGCGGCGTGATGGCGGCATCGGTCGCCAACGTCATTCAGGGCAGCGCGTTCGCCAAGCGCTATCCGATGGCGCCGACGCTGGCGATCGCGATGCTGATCGGTGCTAGCCTCGATGCAGCCTTCGCCTGGATCACCACCGGGCCGCCGGTGTTCGAGCCGCGCTTCGGCTATGTCGCCGGCATCCTCTATCTCGGCGTGTTCGCGTCGGCGCTCGCCTTCCCGCTGTATTTCAACGTCATCCGCGCGATCGGCCCCGCCAAGGCGGCCTATTCGGGCGTGATCGTGCCGGTGATCGCGATGCTGCTATCGACGATCTTCGAGCGCTATCACTGGTCGACCCTGGCGGTCGCCGGCGCGATATTGTCCGGGATCGGCCTCGTCATCGCACTCAGCGCCCGCAGGCCGGCACGGTAGTCGGGCCAGGCGGGCGTCCAGCCCAGCACCCGCTTCGCCTTGTCGTTCGCGACCCGCCGGTTCTCGTTATAAAACCCGCGCCCCATCGCCGAGAGCTCCTCGAGCGTCACGAACGGCGGCGCGGGCATCCCGAGCAGCATTGCCGCGAACACCACGACGTCGTTCTGCGACGCGGGCACATCGTCCGCGATGTTGTACGCCCCCGCCGGCGCATCGAAACCGGCGATCACGCCCGAGACGATGTCGTCGACATGCGCACGGCTGAACACCTGCCCGGGTTGCTCGATCCGATGAGCCTTGCCCTGCCGCACCCGGTCGAGCGGCGAACGACCGGGGCCATAGATCCCCGGCAACCGGAACGTCCGCGCGCCAATGGCCAGCCAGTCCGCATCGGCCGCCGCCCGCGCGCTCCGACGCCCGCCACCTATCGGCGACGTCTCGTCGACCCACGCCCCCTGCGCATCGCCGTACACGCCGGTCGACGACAGGTATCCGAGCCACGCCCGCGTCCGCAGCAACAGCGACCCGTAGCGCCCGAGCACCGGGTCCGCATCATGCTCGGGCGGCACCGACGACAGGATATGCGTCGCCGCCGCGATCTCCGCCGTCACCGCGTCCACATCGTCGAACCGGAGCGTACCATTGCGCCCATCGCGCGTCGTACCAACGACATGCCAGCCGTCCGCTGCCAGCCGCTCCGCGATCCGCGACGCCGTGTACCCCAGACCGAAGATCAGCAGCCGGCTCATACGATCAGTTCCCCGTCCCGGTGGGCGCCATCGGGCCCTTGTAGAGCGTCCCGAAATAATCGCCCGCATTCCACACCGGCCGCTGCGCGCCATCGGCGATCTCGCGCGCGATTCGGTAGTTCGCATCGACGAACCGCACGCCCTGATCCCACAGGATCGGCTGCGTCAAATCGTCCGACGGCTTGTGATAATTGTTCGCCATGAAATACGCGACCGCGGCCTTGCCCGGCCCCTTCTGACCCGGCCACAGGAACACCGAAGGGATACCCTTCTGGACGAAGCGGAAGTGATCCGAGCGAACGAAGATCCCCTCCTCCGGCATCGGATCGGGCGACAGGCCGACGCCGATCGCCGCCACCGCCTTCTGGACGATCGGGCCGATGGTGGAGCGCTCGGCGCCGAACACTACCATGTCCTCGAACTTGTAGGTCAGGATCGGCATGTCGAGATTCACGTCCGCGACGATCGAGGTCAGCGGCACGGTCGGATGGTTGGTGAAATAATCGGACCCGACCAGCCCCTTCTCCTCGCCGGTGACGGCAAGGAACATGATCGTCCGCTTGGGCGCCTGCCCGCTGGCCGTGAAGCGCTTGGCCTCCTCGATCAGGCTGGCGATGCCGATCGCATTGTCGAGCGCGCCGTTGTTCAAGGCGTCGCCCTTCACAGGCTTGGTGATGCCGATGTGGTCGAGATGCGCCGACAGCACGACGACCTCCTTGCCGACCACCGGATCGCGGCCCGGGATCACACCGACCACGTTGCTGCTCGCGGCGGGCACGAAGCTCGTCTTCGTCGCGACCGTCAGCGAGCCGACCAGCGGCATCGATTTGAACTTGGCGTTGTCGCTGTCCGCCTGCTTGACGATCCGGCTCCACGGCGTCTTCGCACCGGCAAACAGCTTGGCCGCACCGACCATGCTGACCGTGCCGAGCGACGGCGCGCGCGCGGCGTCGACCTTGCCCGTGCCGTCCGGGTTCGCCCAAGTCATCCGCGGCGTAGCGTAGGAGTCCGCCATTTTGGCGAACGTCCGCACCTTGGCCGAGCGCGGGCTCTCCAGCGTGATCACGCCGACCGCGCCCTTCGCCTGTGCGGTCGCCGCCTTGGTACCGCCCGACCCGAAGAACGCACGCTCCTCACCGCCGAACCGCGCCGGCGAGCCGCCGAAATACGCGACGATCTTGCCGCGCACGTCGACGCCCTTGTAGTCGTCCTGACCGTATTGCGGCGCGTCGATCCCGTACCCGACGAAGACCACCGGCGCCGAAACGCTCGTCTCCGCCTTCGCGCCGTTCGCGGCGGGCACGTAATCCTCACCGAACACGAGCGGCTGCGCGGCCCCGCGACCGGTCCAGACGAAATCGCCCTTGCTTGCCGCCTTGTACGACACCAGCGGCACCGCCTGGAGATACCCCCCCGCATCGCCGCCCGGACGCAGCCCCGCGGCATAGAATTGCGCAGCGACATACTGCGCGGCGATATCGAACTCGGGGCTGCCGGCCTCGCGCCCCTTCATCGCATCCGACGCGAGGAACAGCACATGCGCCTTCATCGCCGCCTGATCCGCCGGCAGCGGCGCGGCAAGCTTCCCGTTCAGTTCGGCAACGTTCGGCGCCGTCACCGGTGCGGTCTTGGGCGCCGTCTGCGCCAGAGCGGACGTAGATAGCGCGAGCAACGCGAGCGCGCCGAGAGGACGATACATCCGGAAATCCTTGCAAAGGGAACGTGTTGCAGCGGCGTAGCATCCACCGTCACCCGCGCAAGCTTTGGCTGGCGATAGGCGGGCGCGGCCCTATATTCGCCAGCATATGCTCGATATCCAGAACAGTCTCGCCCACCCGCTCGTCATTCGCCGCGAGGAGTATACCCCGCCGGAATGGCTGGTCCCCGAGACGAAGCTGGATTTCGACCTCGATCCCTCCACCACCCGCGTAACGGCAACACTGTCGGTCACGCGCAACGGCGATCACGGCGCACCGCTGCGGCTCGACGGCGCTGGGCAAAAGCCACTGTCGGTCACGGTCGACGGCGTCGCGATCAACGACTGGCGGATTGACGGCGAACAGCTCGTCATCCCGCTGACCGGCCCCGCGCATGTCGTCGAGACGCGGGTCGAGATCGCCCCCGATCGCAACACGCAGCTGATGGGGCTCTACGCCTCGGGCGACAATCTCTGCACCCAGTGCGAGGCCGAGGGCTTTCGCCGGATCACCTACTTCCCCGACCGCCCCGACGTGCTCAGCGTTTATTCGGTCAAGATGACCGCGGACAAGAAGCACTTCCCCGTGCTGCTCGCGAACGGCGATCCGGTCGAGCAAGGCGACCTCGAAAACGGCCGCCATTGGGCGACTTGGCACGACCCATTTCCGAAGCCATCCTACCTCTTCGCGCTGGTCGCCGGCGATCTAGCCGTAAACCGCAGCAGCTTCACGACGATGTCGGGGCGCGAGGTCTCGCTCGGCATCTGGGTCCGCGAGGCCGACCTGCCCAAGACCGACCACGCGTTGAAGGCGCTCGAACTCGCGATGGCGTGGGACGAGACGACCTATGGCCGCGAATACGACCTCGACGTGTTCAACATCGTCGCGGTCGACGACTTCAACTTCGGCGCGATGGAGAACAAGGGCCTCAATATCTTCAATTCGCGCTACATCCTCGCCGACCCGGATACCGCGACCGATTACGACTACGACGCGATCGCCGCGGTCGTCGCGCACGAGTATTTCCACAACTGGTCGGGCAACCGCATCACCTGCCGCGACTGGTTCCAGCTGTCGTTGAAGGAAGGTTTCACGGTTTACCGCGACCAAGGCTTCTCTGCCGACCAGGGCTCGCGCGCGGTCAAGCGCATCGAGGACGTCCGGGGCCTGCGCGCGTCGCAATTCCCCGAGGATTCCGGCCCGCTCGCGCACCCCGTGCGGCCTGAATCTTACCAGGAGATATCCAACTTCTACACCGCGACGATCTATAACAAGGGCGCCGAACTGATCCGGATGATGGCCGCGATCCTCGGCCCGCAGGGCTTCCGCGCCGGCACCGACCTGTATTTCGACCGCTACGACGGGACGGCCGCGACCTGCGAGGATTTCGTCACCTCGATGGAGGAAGGCGGCAAGGTCGACCTCACCCAGTTCCGCCTCTGGTATTCGCAGGCAGGCACGCCGCGCGTATCCGCCAGCCTCTCGCAGGACGGCGACCGCGCGACGCTCCGTCTCGCCCAGCAGGTTCCCGCGACGCCGGGCCAGCCGGTGAAGTCGCCGATGGTCCTGCCGTTGCGGATCAAGCTGTTCGGCGCGGAGTCCGGCGCGGCGTTGACTGACGAACGCCTCGTCCTGTTCGACGACACGCTCGACACGATCACGTTCGAAGGCCTCGCCGAGCGCGCGGTGCTGTCGATCAACCGCGGCTTCTCCGCCCCCGTGGTGGTCGAGACCGACCGCACCGCCGCCGATCTCGCTTTCCTCAGCGCGCACGACGACGATCCGTTCGCGCGCTACGAGGCGATGCAGCAATTGATGCTCGATACGCTGGTCGCCTCGGTGGAAGGCCGCACGGATCACGAAGGCGTGATCGCCGCGGTGGCGAACACGCTCGCCGACGCCGCGCTCGATCTGGCGTTCGTCGCGGAGGCGGTGTTGCTGCCGTCGGAGAGCTTTATCGGCGACCAGATGGCCGTCGTCGACCCCGAGGCGATCTTCCGCGCGCGGGAGACGCTCCGCCACGCCCTCGGCACGCGGCTCGAAGCACAATGGCGGCAGGCGTACGCACGTGGTGAAGGACAGCCCTATGCCTACACGCCCGAGGGCAAGGGCCTCCGTCGCCTGCGGACGGTAGCACTCGGCTATATAGCAGCGAGCGGCGCAGCGGATGCGGCTGACCTGGCGTTTGCGCAGTTCGATTCGGCAGACAACATGACCGACCGGATGGGCGCGCTGACGACGCTCGTCAGCAGCACATCCGACATCCGCACCACCGCGCTCGACATCTTCTACAGCCAATATTGCGACAATCCGCTGGTGCTCGACAAATGGTTCCAGGCGCAGGCACAGTCGTCGCGTGACGATACCGGCGCGGTCGTCGCCGCGCTGGCCGGGCATGCCGACTTCACCCTGACTAACCCCAACCGCGCGCGCTCGCTGATCGGCGCGTTCGGGGCGAACCAGCGTGCGTTCAACACCGCGGACGGGGGCGGCTATCGGTTCCTGGCCGACCAGCTGATCGCGCTCGACCGCCTCAACCCACAAACCGCCGCGAAACTCCTGCCGCCGCTCGGCCGCTGGCGCCGGTTCGATGCAGCGCGGGCGGCGCTGATGCGCGGGGAACTGGAGCGGATCGTGCGGACGCCGGGGCTGTCGAAGGACCTGTTCGAACAGGCGTCGAAGAGTTTGGAGGGCTGAACTGAGTCTAATCCTCCCCTGCCAGGGGGAGGTGTCTGGCCCTTGCCAGACGGAGGGGGAGGAGAGGGAAAACCTCTGTTCCGTGTCCTCCCCCTCCGTCGCCTTCGGCGCCACCTCCCCCTGACGGGGGAGGATCATGGATCGCTTCGCCCCTACCGGCGACTCGCGAAGAACTCCCGCAGCATCATCGCCGCCTCGGTCTCCGCAATCCCCGCATAAACCTCAGGCCGATGATGGCAGGTCGCCTGACCAAAAAAACGCGGTCCATGCTCGACCGCGCCGCCCTTTGCATCCGCGGCCCCATAATAGAGCCGCGCAATCCGGGCATGCGCGATGGCTCCGGCGCACATCGCACATGGCTCAAGTGTCACCCAAAGATCGCACCCCTCAAGCCGGTCGCTCCCCAACACCGAAGCGGCTGCGCGAATCGCCTGGATTTCGGCATGCGCAGTGGGGTCGCACAACGCCCGAGGCGCATTGGCCGCCGTCGCGATAATGACGCCGTCCTTCACGACAACGGCGCCAACCGGGACTTCCCCGGCCAGCGCCGCATCGCGGGCCGCGTCGAGCGCGCGGCGCATAGGTTCGGGGACGGGGAACATGGCCTCAGGCCCTGCCCCGCCGCCCGCGTGCCGTAAAGCTCAGTTCGGTGCCTGGCTGTTGGCGGGCTTCTCGACGTTGATCGTCGGCACCGCCACCGTCTTGTTCTCGGTGCCGAGCGTGACCTTGGCGACGTCCGCCTGGAACTTCGGCGCCTGGACGACGCCCTGGCGGGTCTGGTCGATGTTGATGATCCCGAAATACATCAGGCCGACCACCACGAGAATCACGATAGCCACCAGTGACAAGAGCGTACGCATAGGACATCCCCTTTTTGAACGGCTCGCAGCGAACAGTTCGATAGCGTAACAACGTCCTCGAATGCCGCGGGTTGCACAACCGTATTACGCACAATCGGTTGACGAAAGCCGGCGTGCCAGCTATCCGCGCGCCTTTCCGGGGTTCCTCCCGACACTTGAATAGGTAATCACATGTCGCGCATCTGCGAACTGACCGGCAAGGGCCGGATGGTCGGGAACAACGTCTCCCACGCCAACAACAAGACCAAGCGCACGTTCCTGCCGAACCTGCAAAACGTCACGCTGCTTTCCGATTCGCTCGAGAAGGGCGTCAAGCTGCGCGTATCGACGCATGGCCTGCGCACCGTCGAGCACAACGGTGGCCTCGACAACTGGCTGGTGAAGGTCTCGGACGACAAGCTGTCGCTCCGCGTTCGTCGCCTGAAGCGCGAAGTCGTCAAGAAGATCGCAGCTTCGGCCGTCGCCGCCTAACAGCGACGTCGTACTGCGATCACCGCGGCCCGCCCTGCACTTCGCAGAGCGGGCCGTCGGCGTTTGTGGGTGATGGGTCTGCATGGCCGTACTTCCACAGACGGCGACCAGGTCCCTGGTCCACGTTGCCCGTCATCCCAGCGAAAGCTGGGATCAGGGGTAAAGGCACGACGGGCGAGTGGCTACAAACCCGCCCCGCCGCTACCGCTCCAACCGCAACTTCAGCAACAGCGTCCGCTGAAGAACCATCTGGTTGTCGTCGGACACGATCCACACGATCGTCGCGCCGTTCTCGACCGTCGTGTCGATCCCCTCGAAATTATCGTGGATCAGCGGCGCGTCGATGGTGGCGATCAATTCGCCGCGTGCGATTCGCCCCGCCACCACATCGCGCGCCGCCACCCGAGATATCCGCGCCGAGAAGATAAACGGCAGGCGAAACCCGCGATCGAGTACCAGCAGGTCGCCATTCGGCAACGCGGTGATGTCCGAAGGATCATACCGACCATACGGTTCGTAGGCGAAACGCGACGGCGGCGCGGCCCCGGTCGGATCGCCCGTGAAGATCAACGCCTGCCGCGTCCGCAGTCGCGCCTTCTCCGACCCGCTCCAGTCCGATCGACGCACATGCGCCTCCTCGCTGATCACGACGAATCGGCCATCCGGCAGCCGCGCCATCGATTCCGATCCCCCGTTCGCCGGCCATTTGCGCATCGCGTCCGGCGCCACCCGCGCCTCGTACCGCGCGAACCCCGGTGCATAACGCCAGATCGTGTTGCCATCTTCGAACCCGACCCAGATCCTGCCCGTCGCCGGATCGATCGCCATCGATTCGCTGTCGCGGTCGCGCTTCTCCCAGCCGATGCCGGGCCCGGCGGGCAGGTTGGTGAAGGCGATGCGGTGCGGGCGCCAGTCCAGCCCCATGTCGAACTGCACGACATTGCCGCCGTCGCTGAGCAGCGTGAAGCGATTCCCGGTGATCGCGGCGGCGACGTCTAGCGACGAGAACCCGCCGAACGCCCGGTCTCGGCTGGCGAGCGCCACGCCGCCGAGATAGGTCAGCCCCCCGACTCGCACGTGCCGCGGATTAGTCCGATCGAGCATCACGCGAGTCGCGGTCAACTGCGCGCGATCGCCGAGCAGGTCGAGCCGCGCTTCGCCCGACCAGGTCGGCACGATTGCACAGACGCTCACGGCGACGAACAGGACAGTGATCAAGCGCCGCATCGCGTCCTCATAGGGCGTCCGGCGATCCGCGGAAGCATGAACCGCGGATAACGGAGGCATTCAGGCTCGGCTCAATGCGAATCACCCATAAGCGTTTCATCGAGGATGGAAGCACGGCAGACGCCGCCGCCGAAATCCCCAACGGGAGACGCACGATGTTCAAGACTTTTACCCTCGCCGCCAGTGCCCTCGCATTGGGTGCGACCGCCCTCGTTCCCGCCGCCGCCGATGCGCAGCGTTATGGCTCGCGCTACGAGCGTGGCTACGATGGCTATCAGGGCGGCTATCGCGACGGTGGCTACGATCGTGGCTATCGCCAGTATCGCGGCAACGATCGCCGCTACAACGCCCGCAATCGTCGCGGTTGCGACAACAGCGGTGGCACGATCGTCGGCGCACTCGCCGGCGGCCTGCTCGGCCACACGATCGCAGGTCGCGGTGACCGGACGCTCGGCGCAGTGCTAGGCGCCGCGGGCGGTGGTCTCGCCGGCAACGCAATCGATAAGTCGGATAACCCGCGGTACTGCCGGCGCTAAGCCCGGCAACGGGTCGGTGCTCGCCGCAAAGCGGCCGAGCACCCGCCGGCACGGACGGCGGGCAGGCAGCGCCTGACCCGACCGACGACGGCTTCGCCGACGTCGCGCCCCGCTTAGGCCACCACACCAGTTCCCCAGTTCCCTCGCGTAGCGTATCGAGGGCGAGGGCCGGCTTCCCGTTCGGAAGCCGGCCCTTTGTTCGTCCGCAGTCGAGCGATACCGGCGCTAATGGTGCAGGCTCGACGCCCCACATTCCGTCATCCTGACGAAAGTCAGGATGACGGGCGGGCGTGGATCACGCGATCCGCTCAGGCACCTCCGCCGCGTCCTCGGCAATCGCCGCAGCCGGCGCGACCGCCTCCCAAGGGAACACGAACCAGTCCTTGGTCACCGCCCGATCGATAACCCGCGCGCTATATTCGATCCGCTCCGCCGAACTGACGTTGTCGATCAACATCGCAAACCGCACCGCGCCCTCGACCGCCCCCGCCGCAGCCAGCGCTCCCCGCAAATGCGTGATCGTCCGCCCAGAATCATTGATATCGTCGAGAAACAGCAGCCGCTCGCCATTGCGCGTGCGCGCGGCCAGCTTCACCAGCGGCTCGTCGGCAAAGTCCTTCACCTGGCTGGAATAATCGACCGACAGCGTCGGCAAACCGATCGCATGGCTGAGGAACACTGCGGGCACGAGACCGCCACGACCAATCCCGATGATGTAATCGGGTTTCCACTCGGTATCCTCGACCAGCTTGGCGGCGAGGATGTGGATCGCGGCGACGAACTCGTGCTGCGGGATAGGGGTGAAAATCGGCATTCTTGGACGCTACCGACTTGCCGTTGCGAGAGCTAGCCGTTCTCCTGCGAAAGCAGGAGCCCAGGGTTAGAGGTGCAGCGATCCTAACCCTGAACTCCCGCGTTCGCGGGAGACACAACTCAGATCGTCTCCAGCGCCTGCTCGAAATCGGCGATCAGATCGTCCGGATCCTCCACCCCGATCGAAATCCGGACGAGGTTGTCCGTAATCCCCAGCGCCTGCTTCCGCGCGTCGGGCACCGACAGATGCGTCATCCCCGCCGGATGGCTCGCCAGCGTCTCGGTACCGCCGAGCGACACCGCGAGCTTGGCGATCTTCAAGGCGTCGAGGAACGCGAAACTCTCGCGCTCGCCGCCCTTGAGGTACAGCGAGAAGGTCGAGCCACCACCGGTGCAATGCCGGCGATAGATGTCCGCCTGCCGCTCCATGCCGGGCTCGTCCTCTAGGAAGCCGAGATACGCGACCCGCTCGACCTTCGGATGATGCCGCAGGAAGCCGCAGACCTTCGCGGCATTCTCGCCCGCCCGGCTCATACGCAGCTCTAGCGTTTCGAGCGACCGCAACAGCATCCACGCGGTATTCGGATCGGTGATCGTCCCGATCGTGTTCCGCATCGTCCGGATCGTGTTGATATGTTCCTTCGTGCCGAGCACGCCGCCGGCGACGAGATCGGAATGCCCGCCGACATATTTCGTCAGCGAATACACGACGATATCCGCGCCATGCTTAAGCGGCTGGAACCACAGCGGCCCGAGGAACGTGTTGTCGATTGCGATCGGGGGTTTCTCACCCTTGAAGATCGCGTCACGGCTGGCGGCGACCGCCTCGACGTCGACCAGCGCATTCGTGGGGTTCGCAGGGCTTTCGAGGTAGATCAGCGCGACGTTGCCGGTCGCCGCCTCGGTCATCACCGCGTCGATCTCCTCGCGCGTCGCGCCAGCCGGGAAGTCGAGCCACTTCACGCCGAACTTACCGAGCACGCGGCCAATCAGCGTCTCGGTCGCGGCATAAAGCGGCCCCGAATGGACGATCGTGTCGCCCGGCTTGACCATCGCGAGGAACAGCGTCGCGATCGCCGACATGCCCGACGAGAAGGCGAGCGCGTCCTCCGCCTCTTCCCAGACGCCGAGGCGATCCTCGAGGATCTCCTGGTTCGGCCCGTTGAAGCGCGAATAGACGAGGCCCTCCGCACCGCCCGGACGCTTGCCGGTGACGCCTTCGAAGTGACGCTTGCCCGCCGCTGCGTTGGGGAAGACGAAGGTCGAGGTGAGGAAGATCGGCGGCTTCAGCGAACCTTCCGACAGAGCGGGGTCGTAACCGTGGCCCATCATCAGCGTCGACGGCTTCAGCTTGCGCCCGCCGATCTTCTCGACCTCGGGCTTCGGCGCGACGCGTGCCGCTACGCCGGTCAGGTCGGCTTCGGTTTCGGCGGGGATGGCACCGGCGTTATTCGGGGTATCGGACATCATATGCTCCTGCGTGGCCCGTCTGGCGCGGGCCGATGTGCCGAGCCTAAACGAGCCGTGCGGGATTTGGGACCCGTTACAGGCCAATGACGCTGATCTGACGACCGTAGGAGGGCTCGTCGCGATGGGTCGCACGCCGATAGCTGAAGAACCGGTCCTCGTCGGTATAGGTGTCCAACCCGAGCGCTTCGATCCGCCCGATCCCCGCCACCGCAAGCCGGCTGACGACATAGGCCTCCAAGTCGAACTGGTAATGATCCGCACGGCCATCCGCAAAGAAGCGCTCATTCGCCGGATCCGCCTCGCAGAATCGACGGATGAAGCCGTCGTCGACCTCGTAGCTGGCGCGCGCGATGCACGGCCCGACTGCGGCGACGATCCGGTCGCGCTGCGCACCGATCGCCTCCATCGCGAGGATCGTTTCATCGGTGACGCCGCCAAGCGCGCCCTTCCAGCCGGCATGCGCCGCCGCGACGACGCCGGCCTCGCGGTCGGCGAACAGCACCGGCGCGCAATCCGCGGTGAGGATGCCGAGCGCGAGACCGGGACGGTTGGTCACCAGCGCATCGGCATGCGGTCGGATCGCAGCGTCGAACGGCTCGATCACGGTCACCGCGTCGGCAGAGTGGACTTGATAGAGCCCAACGAGTTTCGCCCCCGGCAGGACCGCTTCGGTCGCACGGCGGCGGTTCTCGGCAATGTGGGCGGTATCGTCGTCGGAGCCGATACCGACGTTGAGGCTCGCGTAGGCGCCGATCGAGACACCCCCGCGACGGCCGAGAAACCCGTGGGGAATGTCGCCGAGCGACTTCGCGCGAATGACGTCGAGAGTCATATCCACCACCCCACCCATGCAGCCACCCCGGCGAAGGCCGGGGCCCAATTGGGGGACCTCGCTGACAAAGGACTGCGCATCGTTACCACGACCTCTCCAATTGGGCCCCGGCCTGCGCCGGGGTAGCGGCTACTAGAACCGTCGATCACAAGACGAGCCGCATGATCCGATCATCGTCAGGCTGCTCCCCAACCATGAACACATACCGCCCGATCTCGACAAAGCCGTACCGCTGGTAGAACCGGTGCGCCCGATGGTTATCCACATACACACTGAGGATCATTTCCGTCCGCCCCCCAGCCCGCGCGACATCGATCGCCCAGTCCATCAACGCCGGGCCAACACCCGCACCATGCTGGTCCCCACTGACGTAAAGCTGGTGAAGTTCGATCGCGGTCGCAGGCCATTCGCCGGGAAACACGACCGGTCCGATCTTGGCGAACCCGACGATCTCGCCCGCCTCGTCCACCGCCACGCGCACCGTGTAGGCGGGGTCGGACAGCTGCGCCGGCAACCCCTTCTGCCCGAACGTCTGGTCGAGAAACGCGGCAAGGTCTTCGGGCCGGTACAGCGTGCCGAAGGTGTCGGTGAACGACCGCTTCGCCATCGCGCCGAGTTCTGCGCCGTCGGCTGGCAAGGCATCGCGATAGGTAATCATGCAAACGCCGCCGGGGTTGGCCAATCTGGCGCGGTAATCGCTAGCGCTTTGAAGAGAATACCCATGTCGTCCATCAACCTCCTCCGATCGGCAGCCAGTGCTTCCACCCGCGCGGGCGATGCGTTGGCGAGCGCCGACGTCCGCGAATCGATGCCTAATGCACCGAGCAAATCGCGCTGCGTCACCGGCCCCCACGCGACCGCGCCCTCGGCCTGTGCCGCGGCGGCGAGCGTGGTGAAGTCGACATGCGCGGTCAGGTCGTGCTCGCCGGGCGCCTCGAACGGGTTGGCGAACGCATGCCCGCGCACCGCCTGCAACGTGTCGCCGAGCGCCGGCCCCTCATAGCCATAGTCGACCGCGATCAGCGCGCCGCCCTGCGCCGCGATCCGTTTGGCAAGGCCGCGGACGATCGTGACGGCCGCAGGCGAGGTTTCCAGGACCGAGCCGGCGGGTGCCTCGCGAAACGGTTCGGGAATCACCGCATCGGGCAGCGGCTTGCCGGCGATCGGTAGGAACAGCAGGTCCTGCGCAGCGACGAGGCGTTCATGCCACTGCTCGCGCTTGACGAGCTGGCGAATCGGCAGCGCATCGAAGAACTCGTTGGCGACGACGATCAGCGGCCGATCGGTCGGCAGCGTGTCGATCGCGTCGTGCCAGATGGCGGCGGGCACGCGCTCGGCCTGAGCCGCGCGCAGCGCTGGGCTGGTTTCGACGAAATGTACGGGGGGCGTAAGCCCGGCTTTCGCCATCGCCCGCGCAGCATCGGCAGCCAGCGTCCCGCGACCTGGACCGAGTTCGACCCAAGCCACATCCGGCCGCCCCACCCGGTCCCACAGATCGGCGCACCAAAGGCCGACAAGCTCACCGAACATCTGGCTGATCTCGGGCGCAGTGATGAAGTCACCCCCCACCCCCATCGGATCACGGGTCGCATAGTAGTGTGCGTTAGCGGCCGCCATGTACTGCGCGACGGGGATGGGACCTGCGAGCGCGATCGCTCGGGCGAGGCGTTCCGGGAGGGCGGTATCAGTCAAGGGAGTGTCGGGCATGTCGACCATCGTAAAATCTCTACCACCCCGGCGGAGGCCGGGGCCCAATGGGGAAGGTCGATGTAACAGCGCGCAACGCATGTCACCATGGACGTTCCACTTGGGCCCCGGCCTCCGCCGGGGTGGTGCTTCTATTAGAGGCGAGCCGCGTCAGGCGACGCTCTGCGTCCCCGCGATCGACTCGACCCGCACCCGCCGCTTCGCCGACGTAGCCACCAGATACGCGCCGCCGAGAATCATCGGCACGCACAGCCACTGCCCCATGTGCAGCCCGGTCGACTCGGCAAAGGCCCGCAACTGCGAATCAGGCTCGCGGAAGAACTCCGCCGTGAACCGGGCGAGGCCGTATCCCAGCACGAACAGTCCAACGAGCTTGCCCGGATCATAGCGCGCCTTGGTCTTCCAGAACGCGACCCAGAGCAGCGCGAACAGGAGGATGCCCTCCAGCCCGGCTTCATACAGCTGGCTCGGATGCCGCGCCGGCTCGACCATCCCGAACGGCACGGTGCGCTCGAAGATGATCCCCCAGGCAACGTCGGTCGGCTTGCCCCAGAGCTCGCCATTCACGAAGTTCGCCAGCCGCCCGAAGAACAGCCCGAAGGGCACACAGCACGCGATATAATCGTGCACACGCAACCAGTTAAGCTGGTGTTTCCGCGCAAACAGGATCAGCCCGATCGACGTGCCGATCACCCCGCCGTGGAACGACATGCCGCCATCCCAGAGCCGGAAGATGCGCAGCGGATGCAGGAACATCTCGGGTGCGTAGAAGATCACATAACCGAGCCGCCCGCCGAGGATGATGCCCAGCGTCGCATAGAACACCAGGTCGTCGGCATGCCGCCGCGCCATCGGCGCACCGGGCTGCGCGAGCAGCTTCAGCAGATACCACCAGCCGAGCAGGATCCCGCCGATATAGGCAAGGCTGTACCAGCGCAGCGTGAAGAAGCCGATCGAGAAGACGTCGGGGTGGAGCCCCAGATCCTCGAAACGGATGTGACTGCCGACGGCAGGCGCTACGCCCGCAGCGGCGGTGATGGTCGACAGGATCAAAGGCTTTTCCCCACGCGTTCGCCCCTGCATAAAGGCCGATAACGATAAGACCAAGTAGGAGAGCGATATGCGGACCGAGCTGGACCTGGCTATGGATTCGACGATGGCCGCGCTGACCGCGCCGGACGGCATACTGGCGCTCGGTTCGGTCGAGCGGTTCGGGGTAAAACTGCCGACGATCGCCGCCGCGCCGCCCGCGCTCAGCTATTATTTCGCACACTATGCCAACGAGCACCGCGACGCCGTCTTCCTGGTATCCGGCGCCGAGCGGCTGACGTTTGGCGAAGTCTACGCTGCCGCCGAGCGCACCGCGCGCGCCATCGTCGGCGGGTACGGCATCGCCAAGGGCGACCGGGTCGGCATTGCGATGCGCAATTCGCCGTCGTGGATCGTGCTCTACATGGGCATCGTCATGGCTGGCGGCGTCGCGACGTTGCTCAACGGCTGGTGGCAGGCGGAAGAGCTGGAGACGGCGATCGGCGAGGTCGATTGTTCCCTCGTATTCGCCGATCCACCCCGGGTGAAACGACTCACCCAGATCACAGGCCTGCGCGCACCGGTGGTCGAGATCGACGATTCGCGACCGCTTGCCGAAGCGCTCGGAGTCGTGTTCGCAAAGGACGATCACACCCCCGACCTGCCGCTGCTTGGGCCCGAGGATCATGCGACGATCCTGTTCACCAGCGGTTCGACCGGCCAATCGAAGGGCGCGCTGTCCGAGCACCGCGCGATCGTGCAGGGCATCTTCAACTATCTCGGCCAGGCGATGATGATGGTCGGCATCGCCACCGCGCAAGGCAATCCGCCGATCGGCCAGCCGGTCACGCTGCTGACGATCCCGCTGTTCCACATCACCGGCGAAGTCCCCGTGTTTCTCCAGAGCTTCGCGATGGGCCGCAAGCTGGTGCTGATGCCGAAATGGGATGCGGGCGAGGCGATGCGGCTGATCGAGGCGGAGGGCGTCACGTATTTCGTCGGCGTGCCCTTGATGAGCTTCGAGATCCTCAATCACCCCGATCGTGCCAATTACGACCTGTCGACCGTCACCGATTTCGCCGCGGGTGGCGCCCCGCGCCCGGTCGATCACGTCCGCCGCATCGACGAGGAAATGGGCGGTCCGGCTGGCAAGGGGGGCGCACCGCTGATCGGCTATGGCCTGACCGAAACCAACGCCGTCGGCACCGGCAACTGGCGCAGCAACTACCTCGCCAAGCCCAATTCCGCCGGCCGCCCCGGCGCGCCGCTGGTCGACCTCGCGATCCTCGACGATGCCGGCCACCCGGTCGACCAGGGCCAGCGCGGCGAGGTCTGCATCCGCTCGATCTGCAACTTCAAGGAATACTGGAACCGCCCCGACGCGACCGCCGCGGCGTTCACCACCGACGGCTATTTCCGGACCGGCGACATCGGTTATGTCGACGAGGACGGCTATCTGTTCATCGTCGACCGCAAGAAGGACATCATCATCCGCGGCGGCGAGAACATCTCGTGCCAGGAGGTCGAGGCGGCGTTGTACGAGCATCCGGCGATCGCGGAAGCCGCGGTCTTCGGCCTCGCGGACGAGCGGTTCGGCGAGGTGCCCGGCGCGGTTGTCGTCCCGCAGGACGGCGAGACGCTGACCTCGGACGACCTGACCGCGTTCCTCCACCAGCACATCGCCGCGTTCAAGATACCGCAGCGAATCTGGATTTCGGAACAGCCGTTGCCGAGACTGGGGACGGAGAAGATCGACAAGGTCTCGCTCAAAGCAACGTACCGAGCGATGGCCTGAATTTGTGGGATAAGCGGTCTCCCATTTCTGTCGTCCTGACGAAAGTCAGGACCCAGGATAACGGGAGCCACAGCTGCTTGGCTCTGGGTCCTGACTTTCGTCAGGAGGACGAGGGAAGATAGACGTGCCTCCGCGCCACCTTCTCCCCGTGGGGGAGAAGGATTAGAGCCACCTCATGATTAGCAGGCGTGAGATTTTAGTCGGCGGCGGCGCGGGGATCGGGCTCGTCGTAGCCTGGGGCCTATGGCCGCGCACCTACGCCCCCAATCTCGTCGCCAACCCCGGCGAAACCCCGTTCGGCGCGTGGCTCAAGATCTGCACCGACGGCCATGTCACCGTCTCCGTCCCGCAGGTCGAACACGGCCAGGGCGTCTACACGACCCTCCCCCAGATCGTCGCGGACGAGCTCGGCGCGGACTGGCGCACAATCGGCGTCGAGCCCGCCCCGCTCAACCCGCTCTACGTCAACGCAATCGGCACGCACGACCTGTTCGAAGGCCTGTTCGACCGTCTCCCGGACGGCATCGTACAGCCACCGATGCTCACCGGCGGATCGAGTTCGATCCGGATGTTCGAGCAAGCCTGTCGCGAGGCCGGCGCCGGCGCCCGCG
This sequence comes from Sphingomonas fucosidasi, assembly GCF_036663855.1. Classification (NCBI taxonomy): domain Bacteria; kingdom Pseudomonadati; phylum Pseudomonadota; class Alphaproteobacteria; order Sphingomonadales; family Sphingomonadaceae; genus Sphingomonas; species Sphingomonas fucosidasi. The sequence continues at coordinate 335,670 of NZ_JAXOJR010000005.1, forward strand.
CGCTGCTCTGCATGGCGGCGGCCAAGCGCTGGGACGCCGACTGGACCCAGGTCAACGTCGACGCCGGCTTCTGCACCAACGGCGCCAAACGCATCCGCTTCGCCGAACTGGCCGAGGAGGCCACGAAGTTCACTCTCCCCACCCCCCTCCCGCTCGGCATCCAGGGCGCAGGCAAGCTGGTCGGCAAATCGGTCCCCCGCCTAGACACCCCGTCGAAAGTCGACGGCTCGGCTAATTTCGCGGGCGACGTCCGCCTAGCCGACATGGTCCACGCCGCGATCCGCCAGGGCCCGGTCGGCGGTCGCCTGACAAAGGTCGACCGCGCCGCCGCCGACCGCATCCGCGGCGTGCTGTCGGTGGTCGAGAACCCGCGCTGGGTAGCGGCCGTCGCGACGACAGGGTGGGCGGCGCAAAAGGCGCTCGACGCGCTCGCGCCGCGGTTCGAGAACGACGCCCCCCTCCCCGATACCAGGTCGGTCGACGCGGCACTCGACGCCGCACTCGCTCGCCCCGGCACACGAATGGCGGAAACAGGCGACGTTGCCGCGACCTTCCAAGGCGCCAAACTTGTCACCGCGACCTACCGCACTGGTTTCGGCCTTCACGCAGCGATCGAGACCCGCAGCGCCACCGCATCCTTCTCGAACGGCCGCCTCGAACTCTGGCTCGCGACGCAAGCGTCGGGGCTCGCACTATCGGCCGCGGCGCGCGCGGCGGGCCTCAGCGAAGACGCCGTCGTCGTCCACCCGATGCTGATCGGCGGATCGTTCGGCGCCGCGCTCGAACACGATGTCGCCGAACAGGCGGCGGTACTCGCGGTCAAACTCCGCCGCCCGGTCAGCCTCGTCTGGTCGCGCGGCGAGGACTCGCTCCGCGACCACTACCGCGCACCCGCAGTCGCGAAGATGGCCGCACGCCTCGCCCCCAACGGCGCGATCATGGGCTGGAGCGCGAGCATCGCCACCCCCGCCACCGGCGCCGAAATGGCACGCCGCATGATGCCGGGGCTCGCCACCGAAGCCGCACTGATCGGCACCAAGGGCGACCGCTACGCCGTGGCCGGCGCAACGTCCGCCTACCGCATCCCCGCCTTTGCGATCGACCACCACCCTGCCGAGATCGGCATCCCGACCGGCCACCTCCGCGGCGGCGCACACGGCTACACCGCGTTCTTCACCGAATGCTTCCTCGACGAACTCGCGCGCGGGGCCCAATCCGAACCGATGTCGTTCCGCATCGCCATGCTGGGCGGCGAACCACGACTTGCCCGCTGCCTGTCGACCGCGGCAGCACTTGGCGGCTGGAACGGCGGTGTCGCCGGCAGCGGCCAAGGCCTCGCAGCCCACGCGTTCCGGGGCAGCTACATCGCGGTGATGGCAGAAGCACACATGGGCGCGGACCGGCGCCCCGTGGTCGACCGACTCGTCGCGGCGGTCGACTGCGGCGCGCATATCAATCCCGACATCATTCGCCAGCAGATCGAGGGCGGACTGATCTTCGGCATGGCATCGGCACTCGGCGCGTCGACCGGATTCACCCGTGGGCTCGCAGACGCGCGCGGGTTCGACACGATTGCGCTGCCCCGGCTGGTCGACACGCCCGACATCACCGTTGAACTGATCCGAAGCGAAGACGCGCCCGGCGGGGTCAGCGAACTCGGCGTCCCTGCGGTCGCACCGGCGATCGCCAACGCCCTCAATGCGTCAACGGGCTTCCGCATCCGTAATTTGCCTTTAAGACCATCGACATGACCCTGCCCCCCGATCACCCCCCGATTCCCAAGCCGCGCATCGGCGTTCTCCTGATGAACCTCGGCACGCCCGACGGCCCCGATACGAAATCGGTGAAGCGCTATCTTGGTGAATTCCTGTCCGATGGTCGCGTCGTCGAGATCCCCCAGATCGCGTGGCAGCCGATCCTGCGCGGCATCATCCTCAACACACGCCCGAAAAAATCCGCGCACGCCTATGCGCAGGTCTGGCGCGAGGACGGCTCGCCGCTCGCCGCGATCACCCGTTTGCAAGCGGCGGCGTTGAAGGATGCGTTCGGCCCCCAAGTGCTCGTCGACTGGGCGATGCGCTACGGCAATCCGTCGATTGCCGACCGGCTGACGGCGATGAAGGCGGCGGGGTGCGAACGCATCCTGCTCGCGCCACTCTATCCGCAATATTGCGCAGCAACGACCGCGACCGCGAACGACAAGGCGTTCAAGCATCTCGCCGGTCTGCGCTGGCAGCCGGCGATCCGGACGTTGCCGCCCTATTATGACGACACGCTGTATATCGACGCGCTGAAGGACTCGCTCGAAGCGGGGTTGGCCGCACTCGATTTCACGCCCGATGCGATCGTCGCCAGCTTCCACGGCATGCCGAAGCGGACGTTGCAGCAGGGGGATCCCTATCACTGCCACTGCCAGAAGACCGCGCGGTTGCTCGGCGAACGCATGGGTCGCGCGTTGACGATCGCGTTCCAGTCGCGGTTCGGGCCGCAGAAATGGCTGGGGCCGGCGACCGACGAGACGCTCGTCGAACTGGCGAAGGCCGGCAAGACCAAGATCGCGATCTTTGCGCCGGGCTTCTCCGCCGATTGTCTCGAGACGCTCGAGGAACTGTCGATCCGCGGTCGCGAGAGCTTCGAGGAAGCGGGCGGCACGCATTTCGCGTATCTGCCGTGCCTCAACGACAGCCCGGTTGGCGTGGAAATGCTGCGCAGCATTTTGGCACGCGAGCTTGAAGGATGGATACGCCCAAGTTAACCTTCCGCAAAATCTACGAGGAGAGAGACTGATGGCACGCGTCGCAATTGTAACCGGTGGTACGCGCGGAATCGGCGAAGCGATCAGCCTCGCATTGCAGGACATGGGCCTGACCGTAGCGGCAACCTATGCCGGCAACGACGAGCGCGCGCGCGAGTTTACCGAGCGCACCGGCATCAGGGCGTATAAATGGGACGTCGCCGATTACGACGCGTGCCAGGCCGGCTGCGCGCAAGTCGCCGCCGATCTGGGCGACGTCGATATCGTCGTGAACAACGCCGGCATCACCCGTGACGGCACCATCCTGAAGATGACGTACCAGGATTGGAAAGAGGTGATGGACACCAATCTTGGCGGTTGTTTCAACATGGCCAAGGCCGTCTTCCCCGGTATGCGCACGCGCAAATGGGGGCGGATCGTCAACATCGGCTCGATCAACGGGCAGGCCGGGCAATATGGCCAGGTGAACTATGCTGCGGCCAAGTCGGGCATCCACGGCTTCACCAAGGCGCTGGCGCAAGAAGGCGCGCGCGCGGGCGTGACGGTCAACGCGATCGCGCCGGGGTATATCGATACGGATATGGTGGCCGCGGTGCCGGCCGACGTGCTGGAGAAGATCGTCGCGAAGATCCCGGTCGGGCGGCTGGGTCAGGCTACCGAGATCGCCCGCGGTGTGGCGTTCCTTTGCTCGGAAGAGGGCGGGTTCGTTACCGGGTCTACACTGAGCATCAATGGCGGGCAGCACATGTACTAACGGGCGCAGGCGCGGCAACGTCCGCGCCGTTGACCGCGAGCAAAGCGAGGCGGGCAGCGCCCAGCACGGCCGGCGGGTCGGCCAGGCCGAACCAGTCCGACGGCCGCTTTGCCGGCGGCGCTGAGTAGAGGTCTACCGGATTATCAAGGTCGGTCTTGCTTGATCCTGGGCCCCCGCGTTCGCGGGGGAACTGCCTTAGCAACGATGCTACGCGCGTATCAGGACGACCTTTCCAATTGGGCCCCGGCCTCCGCCGGGGTGGTGGAAAGGTCCAGCCTCACCCGTCGCTGGCGCGCTCGATATCCGCGCCAACCGCCGACAGCTTCTCCTCCAACCGTTCATACCCGCGGTCGAGATGATACACCCGGCCCACCGACGTCTCGCCATCCGCCGCAAGCCCCGCCAGGATCAAGCTCATCGACGCGCGCAGGTCGGTCGCCATCACCGGCGCCCCGACCAGCTTGTCGACGCCGCGCACCACCGCGGTCCGCCCACGTACCTGGATATCCGCCCCCATCCGCGCCAGTTCCGGCACGTGCATGTAGCGGTTCTCGAAGATCGTTTCGGTGAGGACGCTGGCGCCGTCGGCCATGCAAAGCATTGCCATAAATTGGGCCTGCATGTCGGTCGCGAATCCGGGGTAGGGCGCGGTCGAGAGGGTCAGGGGTTTCAGCTTGCCGTCAGAGGCGATGCGGACGCCGCCCTTGGTGGGCGTCACCGAAACGCCGGCCTCGACCAGCGCATCGATCGTCGCGCCCATGTCCGGGATTGCCACGCCGACCAACTCCAGGTCGCCACCCGTAATCGCCGCGGCGCACGCGTAACTGCCCGCCTCGATCCGGTCGGGCATCACCGCATAGGTCGCGCCGTGCAGCCGGTCGCGGCCCTCGATCGTCAGCGTCTCGGTGCCGATCCCGTCGATCGACGCACCCATCGCGACCAAGCAGTTGCACAGGTCGACGATCTCGGGCTCGCGCGCGGCGTTCTCGATCACCGACGTACCCTTGGCGAGCACCGCGGCCATCACGACGTTCTCGGTCGCGCCGACCGACACGATCGGGAAGCGGAAACGCCCACCCGGCAGGCGTCCACCCGGCGCGATCGCCTTTACATAGCCCGCCGCCATCTCGAGCTCGGCACCGATCGCCTCGAGCGCGCGCAGATGCAGATCGATCGGCCGGTTGCCGATCGCGCACCCCCCCGGCAGCGACACCGTCGCCTCGCCGCCACGCCCGAGCAGCGGCCCGAGCACCAGGATCGACGCGCGCATCTTCCGCACGATGTCGTACGGCGCCTCGGTCGAGGTCAGATTGCCCGCGCGGATCGTCATCACCCGGCCGAAATCCTCCGGCCGCGTCCCCTGGATCGCGGTCGACGCGCCGAGCTGGTTGAGCAGATGGCCGAAGCCGTCGACGTCCGCCAGCCGCGGCAGGTTGCGCAGCGTCAGCGGTTCTTCGGTCAGCAACGCGCACGGCATCAGCGTGAGCGCGGCGTTCTTCGCACCGGAAATGGGCAGGCGCCCGGACAGGCGATTGCCGCCACGAATGAGAATACGGTCCATCCCGGGTGTCTATCGCGGCTGGCGGTCCGCGCAAGGGGCCCGCACGCCGCGACATGCCGGGAGGCGACGAGAGGAGCCAAAGTCCGGGTCGCGCTAATGCCCGCGCTTGATCGACTTTAATGCGCGGGAATCATAGCTTTGCTCTGTGTCTCCACCAACATGGGGGACCATTTCAGAGTGCCGGACAGCTGCTTCGCCGACCGCGTCGGCGATCTCATCGACCTGTCGATGAACGAAAGGGCTGCGCTAGCGCGGTTTGAGGAGCGCCCGCGCGAACTGCGTCGTGGTGCGATCCTGCTGCGGGAGAACGATCCCCAGTCCGAACTCTTCATCCTCCAGCGCGGCATGGCGATGAGCTATGTGCTGCTCGACGACGGCAGCCGCCAGATCCTCCGCTTCCTCTATGCCGGCGACATGCTGGCGGTGTCCGCGCTCGTCTATCGTGACTCGCCCGAGACGGTGGTCGCGCTGACCGATTGCACAGTGTGCCCGTTCGATCGCGCGGCCATGACCGCACTGGTCACCGATCATCCGCGGCTGTCGGCGATCATCATGGTGATGAACCAGATGGAGAAGGTGGCGCTGACCGACCGGCTCGCCGCGCTCGGCCGTACCTCGGCCAAGGCACGGATCGCGGCGCTGCTGATCGAGATGCGCAACCGGATGCGGCTGCGCGACCACGCGCTCGGCAACAGCTTTACGCTCGGTCTGACCCAGGAGGAGATCGGCGACGCCACCGGGCTGACCGCGGTGCACGTCAACCGGATGCTGCGACAACTCGAGGAGGATGGCCTGATCCGGCGCGAGGCGGGCCGGGTGACCCTGCTCAACGAGGTGCAATTGGCGCAGGCGGCGAATTACATCGACCGGTTCGATGGCCTCGACCTGCGCTGGTTGCCGCCAGCGCGCTAGACTCTCGATCCTCCCTCGCCAGGGGGAGGTGGATGGCTCTTGCCAGACGGAGGGGGAGGACACGGAGCGGAGGTCATCGTTTACCGCCCCCTCCGACACCTTTGGTGCCACCTCCCCCTGGCGGGGGAGGATCGGGGGTATCAGCCGTTCACGCCTTCTCGAGCGTGCACTGCAGCGGATGCTGGTTCTGGCGGGCGAAATCCATGACCTGGGACACCTTGGTCTCGGCCACCTCGTAGCTGAACGTCCCGCAGACCCCGACGCCCTTCTGGTGGACATGCAGCATCACGCGCGTCGCGGCCTCCATGTCCATGCGGAAGAAGCGCTGGAGACACAACACGACGAACTCCATCGGCGTGTAGTCGTCGTTGAGCATCAGCACGCGGTACGGCGTCGGCTGTTTGGTCTTTGCGCGCGTTTTGGTCGCGATGCCGGCACCGGTGCCGTCATTGCCATCCTCGCCACCATCGTCGCGGCGCTCAGCCATCATTACGGCCAGCTTCATTTCTGGGGTCAACACCATGCTGCCAAAATATGGCATGCCGGGGGGCAAGGGCAAGGGGGCGCCCGCACACCCCACGCGAAATCCGCGCGAAATCCGCAAACGAAAAAGGGGCGACCGTCGCATGACGGCCGCCCCCTTCTCGTCGCACCGCCCGAAGGCGTGGCGCTATCGACTTACGCCGAGATCTTCATCTTGTCGGTCGCGACCGCGACGCGGTTCGAGATCGGTTGCGCGAACTCGCCGAACATCTTGAGCATCCGCTCGGTCGAGCGCGAGCCTTCGGCGATCATCGTGTCGAACGCGGTGCGCGCATAATCGCCCTGGAGCTTCATGAACTCGGTCGGCGACTTGGCGGCGGCGAGCGTCTTGGCGGCTTCGGTCGCGCTCTCGAACGAGGTCTTGGCGTACTCGGCCGCTTCTTGGCCAAGCGCCTCGACGTTCTTCGCGGCGATCTTCGACGATTCGACCAGCGCCTCGATGTTGCCCTTGCCGAATGCGACGAAATCTTCCGCCATCTTCGCCGACCTCTCCATCGCGCCCTTGGCCTGCTCGGTATACTCGGCGGTGTTGGCGCCCGTGAACCCGTTGCTGAACAGGGCCTTGGTCTTCTCGGTGATGCTCTGGATCGTGTCCATCGTGGCGTCCTTTGTTTCGCTGGCAGGGATCCCCGTTGGCGCGGTGGCCGGAATCGGGGCGGGAATGTCCGGGTGCGGCGATACAAAAGCAGCCGCGAGAGGTTGAGGTGCCGACGTCTTGGCGATCGGCTCGGGTGCCGGTTTCGCCGGCTTGGCGACAGTCCGGGCGGAGGCTTTGGCGGTCGCGGCCTTCACGGCAGCCACCGGTTTCGCGGCGGCGGCAAGCTTCGAACCGGCCTTGGCCGTCCGTTTCACGATATCCACCATCCACGCACCTCTCTTCGGAGTTATGTCGCGGTCTTTGTACACGATTCGTGGCGCCGCACAATTAAATTGTGCAGCGCACCATGACGTTAACGGAAAGTAGCGCTATCGGGTTTTTACATACTCGCCGGGGGCATCGCCGAGCGGCGCAAGGGCTCCTTTGCCGGGATGCCTAACCCCCTTGGCAGCAACGGTTTTCGGGTCGATCGCGCGGACCCATTCGACCCAGTCGGGCCACCAGCTTCCCTTGGTCTCGGTCGCCCCTGCGACGAAGTCCTCGAGCGTCGTATGCGCCGAGGGATTGGTCCAAAACTGATACTTGCCCGCCGCCGGGGGATTCACGACTCCGGCGATGTGCCCCGATCCCGCGAGCACGAACTTCAACGGTCCGGCGAATAGCTGAGTCAGCTTCCAGACGCTCTCCGCCGGCGCGATATGATCCTCTCGCCCGGCCTGGACATAGCTCGGCGTTTTGACCTTGGTGAGATCGAGCGGCGTGCCGTCGACGCTGATAGCGCCCGGCTTTACCAGCAGATTGTCGCGGTACAGGTCGGTCAGATAGCTTAAGTGCCATTTCGCCGGCAGGTTGGTCGTGTCGCCGTTCCAGTGGAGCAGGTCGAATGGCACGTAATCCTGCCCCAGCAGGTAGTTCTGCGTGACGTAGTTCCAGATCAGGTCGCGCCCGCGCAACAGGTTGAACGTCGTCGCCATATAACGCCCGTCGAGGAACCCCTCGGGCGACAGCGACGCGACCATCTTGAGCTGCTCGTCGTCGATGAAATGCTGCAACTCGCCCGCCTGCGCGAAATCGACCTGCGCGGTGAAGAACGTCGCGCTCGCCACCTTTTCCGCCTGCCCGCGCGCCGCCAGCAGCGCGAGCGTCGCGGCGAGCGTCGTGCCCGCCACGCAATAGCCGATCGTGTGCACCGCCGGCACGTCGAGCGCGTCGCGGACGGTGTCGATCGCCTCGACCTGCGCGCCGACATAATCGTCCCAGACCACGTCCTTCATGCTCGCATCGGCGGATTTCCAAGACACCATGAACACCGTGATGCCCTGCTCGACCGCCCAGCGGATGAAGCTCTTCTCCGGTGTCAGATCGAGGATGTAGAACCGGTTGATCCACGGTGGGAAAATCACGAGCGGCGTCGCCAGCACCTTGTCGGTGGTCGGGCTGTATTGGATCAGTTCGTAGAGCGGCGTGCGCTTGATCACCTTGCCCGGTGTCATCGCGAGGTTGCGGCCGAGTTCGAACGCACCGTCGGGGGTATGCGTCACCTGCCCGCGGGCAAGATCCGCCATCATGTTCTGCAGGCCTTTGAGCAGATTCTCGCCGCGCGTCTCGATCGTCTTCTCGATCACCTGCGGGTTGGTCAGCGCGAAATTGGTCGGGCTCATCGCGTCGACGAACCCCTTGGTCGCGAACCGCAACTGCTCCTTCTGCTTCGGGTCGAGCCCGTCGACCGCCTCGACGCCGCGCAGCATGTGGTCGCCAATGAGTTGATAGCTCTGGCGGATCAGGTCGAACACGGGTTCGCGCCACTGCGGCGCCTTGAAGCGCTTGTCGGTGACGGGGGCGGGCTCGGGCGCCTTGGCGGGATCGAGAAACCGCTGCCACAATGTCAGGCTCTCGGTCCAGAAATCGCGCGCGCGTTCCAGCGTGGCGGGGTCGGTGAAGCCGGGAATGACCGGAATCGTCTCGGCCGGCGGCTGCATCGCGGCGAGCCCCTGCTCCATCATCATCTGCTGCGCACGGCCCATCACCCAAGTCCAATGCTGGAGATCGGGCAAGCTCGGGGTAGGAGGAGTTTCGGCCATGACGTCCTCTGCTTTTTCCGGAGCTTAACGCAGGTGTGCTGTCAGCGGAAGCCGACTGTCACCCGCCCCTGCCGTCACTCGCCTCTACCGTCACGCGCAACAAAGCCCGCCACCCGAGTAAAGTCCGTCGCCCGCAACAAAAGCCGTCACCCCAGCGAAAGCTGGGGTATCCCGGTTCGGGCCACACCCTTCGACAACAGGGAGACCCCAGCTTTCGCTGGGGTGACGGGTTTGGGAAATGGAATCACGACTAAATCGGAGGTGACGAACGCGGCGGTACGGAGTGGGTGACGCCTCCCCTCACCTGCGGTACAGCACCCGCTCCTCCAGCTTGAGGCTGATCATGTCCGAAGACTTCTACCGCATCAAACGCTTGCCACCTTACGTCATCGCCGAAGTGAACGCGATGCGGGCGGCGGCGCGCGCGGGCGGGGAGGACATCATCGATCTCGGCATGGGCAATCCCGACCTGCCGCCGCCCGAGCACGTCATCGAGAAGCTCGTCGAAGTCGCGCGTAAACCCAGCGCGCACGGCTATTCGCAGTCGAAGGGCATCCCAGGCCTGCGCAAGGCTCAGGCGAACTATTACGGTCGCCGGTTCGGCGTCGACGTCGATCCCGAGACCGAAGTCGTCGTCACGATGGGCTCGAAGGAGGGCCTCGCGAGTCTCGCCACCGCGATCACCGCGCCCGGCGACGTCGTGCTCGCGCCCAACCCGTCCTATCCGATCCACACTTTCGGTTTCATCATCGCCGGCGCGACGATCCGCGCGGTGCCGACCACGCCCGACGAGGCGTATTTCGAGAGCCTCGAGCGCGCGATGGCGTTCACAGTCCCCGCACCATCGGTGCTGGTGATGGGCTATCCGTCGAACCCGACTGCCGAGGTCGCCGACCTCGCCTTCTACGAGCGCGTCGTCGCGTTCGCCAAGAAGCACAAGCTCTGGGTGATCTCCGATCTCGCCTATTCGGAGCTGTATTTCGACGGCAAGCCGACCCCCTCGATCCTCCAGGTCCCGGGCGCGAAGGACGTTGCGATCGAGTTCACCTCGCTCAGCAAGACCTATTCGATGGCCGGCTGGCGGATGGGCTTTGGGGTTGGCAACAAGACGCTGATCGCGGCGATGACGCGGGTAAAGTCGTACCTCGATTACGGCGCGTTCACGCCGATCCAGGCCGCCGCCTGCGCCGCGCTCAACGGCCCGCAGGACATCGTCGAGCGCAACCGTCAGCTTTATCACAAGCGCCGCGACGTGCTGGTCGAGAGCTTCGGCCGAGCCGGCTGGGACATCCCGAGCCCCCGCGCGTCGATGTTCGCCTGGGCCCCGCTACCCCCCGCACTCGCGCATTTAGGCAGCCTTGAGTTCACCAAACAATTGCTGACTCACGCGCACGTCGCCGTTGCCCCAGGGGTCGGCTACGGCGAAAACGGCGAGGGCTATGTGAGGATCGCAATGGTCGAGAACGAACAGCGGCTCCGCCAGGCGGCGCGCAACGTGAAGAAATATCTCCAGTCGATGGGCATCAACACGCCCGCACGTGGCGCCGGCTAACCCGCCAGCGTGGATATCAATCCGTTATATTCGGTGGCCGGCGTGCTCGTCGGCCTCATCGTCGGGCTGACGGGTGTCGGTGGCGGTTCGCTGATGACGCCGCTGCTGGTGCTCGTCTTCGGCTTCCACCCCGCCACCGCTGTCGGCACCGACCTGCTCTACGCGTCGGCGACCAAGACGGTCGGGACGACGGTGCATGGCTGGCGCGGCACGGTCGACTGGCGCGTGGTGCGCCGGCTCGCGACCGGGAGCGTCCCCGCGGCGATCGCGACTCTGCTCGTGCTCAACCATCTCGGCGAGAAATCGTCCGATACCGGGCATGCGATCACCGTGGTGCTCGGCGTGACGCTGATCCTGTCGGCGGTCGCGACCTTCTTTCGCGGCAAGATCGTCGCGTGGCTGACCCCTCGCGTGGGCACCGTCGGCGGCGAGCGTCAGGCGATGCTGACTATCCTGCTCGGCGCGGTCCTCGGCGTTCTCGTTTCCCTTACCTCGGTCGGCGCGGGCGCGCTGGGCATGACCGCGCTGCTGATCCTGTACCCGACGCTGCCGATCAACCGGCTGGTCGGCTCCGACATCGCGCACGCGGTGCCGCTGACGTTGCTCGGCGGGATCGGCCACTGGATCCTCGGCTCGGTCGACGTCGACCTGCTAGTGTCGCTGCTGATCGGCTCGATCCCCGGCATCATCGTCGGCAGCCTGATCGCCACGCGCGTCTCGGACCGGGTGCTGGTCCCGGTGCTGGCGACCGTGCTGGCGCTGGTCGGCGTGAAGCTGATCTTCTGACATGCGGCCGGGCTTCGCCTTCTCTACGCGACTCCGCGTGCGCTATGCCGAGATCGACGGCCAGCGCATCGTCTTCAACTCGCGCTATCTCGAATATGCCGACGTCGCGGTCACCGAGTTCTGGGAATGGACCGGGATCGCGGAGGCGCTGCCGGATGTCTGGCCGACCACCGAGTTCAACGTGCGGCGGACGGAGATCGATTACCTCAAGCCGTTCCGCCTCGGCGATACGGTGGAAGCGTTCGTGCGGATCGAGAAGCTTGGTACGACGAGCCTGACCAAACGCTTCGAACTCGCGCATGCGGAGACCGGGGATCTGCATACGGTGATCACCATGGTCAGCGTGCATGTCGATCTGGAAACAGGCCGCGCGGTGGCGCTTCCGGACGCGATCCGTGAGGTGTTGGAAGCATTGCCGTTGTCATGCTGACACCACCTCCGTCATCCTGACGAAAGTCAGGACCCAGGGTAACCGACGCCAGCCTTAATGGCTCTGGGTCCTGACTTTCGTCAGGATGACGGAATGAGGCTTTACTCCGCCGCCTCGGCCGCCGCCTCAGCTTCCACGCCCGCAATCTCCCCAGGCAGCGCCCAGATCAAATCCCCCTTCGCCAGCACGCGCCCGTCATGCGCCCGCACCGAGACCGGCTGCAACGGCCGCCGATCGCGCGCGTCGACCAGAATCGGGAACGCCGGCACGCACGTCTCCCAGCGCTCGCCCCATTGCCGCAGCGCGATCATCGTCGGCAGCAGCGCAAAGCCCTTGTCGGTCAGGCCGTAGGCGATCTTGCGCCGGTCCTCCGGAATAGGCTGCCGCTCCAGGATCCCATGCTCGACCAGCCGCGCCAGCCGGTTCGCCAGGATATTGCGCGCGATCCCCAGCTCCGACTGGAACTCCTCGAAATGATGCAGGCCGTTGAACGCGGCGCGCAAGATCAGGAACGACCAGCGCTCGCCCATCGCCTCCAGCGCGGCGGGCAGGCTGCATTCCAGCAATGGTTCGCGCAATTTGCCCATCACGTCATCCTCGTCCGTGGGCGAACGTACCGCATAAGCCGCCGAAGCGAAACGCCCCGGTTATCCTGCGTTATACGCCCCTGGATACGCGACTGGCCCAACGAATTGCCGACGCCCCCCCAGAGGCCCCCACTGGATCGCCCACTAGATCACAGTGATGCGACGCTTTTTGTTGCCAAAAGTCCCCGCCCGGCCCCATCTATGGCGGGTGCTGCGCCAATATGAACTGGTCGATCGCGTCCTCGACTACGATCCCGACGCCGACGAGGCGCTGCTGAACCGCGCCTATGTCTTCTCGATGCAGGCGCACGGGTCGCAGAAGCGTGCGAGCGGCGATCCGTATTTCAGCCACCCGATCGAGGTGGCCGGCATCCTCACCGACCTGCACCTCGATGCGGAGACGATCGCGACCGCGATCCTGCACGACACGATCGAGGACACGGTCGCCACACCCGAGGAGATCGAGCGGCTGTTCGGCGCCTCGGTCGCGCGGCTGGTGGACGGCGTCACGAAGCTCAGCAAGATCGAGGCGCAGACCGAGAACGAGCGCGCCGCGGAGAATCTGCGAAAATTCCTGCTGGCGATGTCCGACGACATCCGGGTGCTGCTGGTCAAGCTTGCCGACCGCCTGCACAACATGCGGACGCTGCATCATATCTCGAAGCCCGAGAAGCGCCGTCGCATCGCCAAGGAGACGATGGACATCTACGCGCCGCTCGCGGAGCGGATCGGCATGTACGAGTTCATGCGCGAGATGCAGTCGCTCGCGTTCGAACAGCTCGAGCCCGAAGCGTCCGAATCGATCAACCGCCGCCTCGAACAGCTGAAAAAGGGCGACGGCGACCGCATCGCCAAGATCGCCTCCGGCCTGAAGCTGGTCCTGTCACGCGCCGGGGTCGAGGCGGAGATCTCGGGGCGCGAAAAACACCCCTATTCGATCTTTCGGAAAATGTCCGAACGCCACATCAGCTTCGAACAGCTCTCCGACGTCATGGCGTTCCGCGCGATCGTGCCCACGGAGGAGGATTGCTACCGGGTGCTCGGGATCATCCACCAGCGCTGGCCGATGGTGCCGGGCCGGTTCAAGGATTACATCTCGACGCCCAAGCGCAACGGCTACCGGTCGCTCCACACCTCGGTGATCCACGCCGACAGCGCGCGGATCGAGATCCAGATCCGCACCGCCGACATGCATGCGCAGGCCGAGTTCGGGCTCGCCGCGCACTGGGCGTACAAGCAGCAGATCAACGGCAGCGACCGGCAGGTGAGCTGGATTCGCGACCTCGTCGAAATCCTCGATACCGCCGAGAGCCCGGAAGAGTTGCTCGAACACACGCGGATGGCGATGTACACCGATCGCATCTTCGCGTTCACGCCGAAGGGTGAGCTGATCCAGCTACCCAAGGGCGCGACCTCGATCGACTTCGCGTACGCGGTGCACACCGATCTCGGCGATCAGGCGGTCGGCGCGAAGGTCAATGGCCGCGTCGTGCCGCTGTCGACGGTGATCGAAAATGGCGACCAGGTGCAGATCCTGCGCTCGAAGGGCCAGTCGCCGCAGCCGCAATGGCTGAACGTCGCGACGACGGGCAAGGCGCTCGCCGCGATCCGCCGGCATCTGCGCCAGAAGGAACGTGTCGAGCAGACCGCACTCGGCCAGACGCTGTACGAGGACATCGTCACCCGCCTGCCCGCGCAGATCGGCACCGATGCGCTGAGCCATGCGCTGAAGCGGCTCAAGCTGCCCGACGAATCGTCGCTGATGGTCGCGATCGCGCGGCGGACCTTGTCCGATGCAGCGGTGATGGAGGCGTTGATGCCGGGCTCGGCCGGTGCGGACGTGACGCATGCGCTGGCGCCGCAATCGAGCGCGATCTCGATCAAGGGGCTGACTCCCGGTGTCGCCTACGACCTCGCCACGTGCTGCCACCCGGTACCGGGCGACCGGATTGTCGGCTTGCGCCGGCCCGATGCGGGGATCGAGGTCCATGCGATCGACTGCCGCGTGCTCGCCGAGCTCGCCGAACGCTCCGAGAACGAGACCGACTGGGTGGATGTCGCGTGGGGCGACGAGACCGAGGGTGCGGTCGCGCGGATATCGGTGATGGTGAAGAACGAGCCGGGGTCGCTCGGCATCGTCTCGACGATCATCGGCGGGCACAAGGCGAACATCATCAACTTGCGGCTCGATACGCGCGACAAGAGCTTCCACACCAACGAGATCGACGTCGAGGTGCACGACGTGCAGCAGCTGATGCGGCTGATGGCCGGCTTGCGCGCGGCGGATGCGGTGCACACCGTGGAGCGGGTGTAGAGTTTGTTGATTATTGCTGCCTACAACTCCCATTGACGCTAAACGGCGCGGATGAACCGTCCCGCGTTATCGATCGTCGTCCCCTGCTATAACGAGGCGGCGTGCCTCGACATCCTGCACGCGCGCATTTCCGGCGCGGCCAAGGTCGCGGTCGGCGACGATTACGAGATCGTCCTGATCAACGACGGATCGCGCGACGATAGCTGGGGCGTGATGCAACGCCTCGCCGCCGCCGATCCCCGGCTGGTCGCGATCAACCTGTCGCGCAACCACGGCCACCAACTCGCACTTACCGCTGGCCTCGATCTCTGCGCGGGCGAGCAGATCCTGATCATCGATGCAGACCTTCAGGACCCGCCCGAGTTGCTGTCCGACATGCGCGCGGCGATGGCGGCGAGCCAGGCCGACGTGGTCTACGCAGTGCGCCGCCAGCGCGCAGGCGAGACGGTTTTCAAGAAGGCCACCGCCGCCGCGTTCTACCGCCTGCTGACACGGATGACCGAGACGCCGATCCCGCTCGACACCGGCGATTTCCGCCTGATGAGCCGGCGCGCGCTGGATGCATTCCTCTCGCTCCCCGAGCAGGCCCGCTTCATCCGCGGCATGGTCGCCTGGATCGGTTTCAAGCAGGTCCCCTTCCCCTACGACCGCGCCGAGCGGCTGGCGGGCGAGACGAACTACCCGCTGGCGAAGATGATCCGGCTGGCGTTCGACGCCGTCACCGGCTTCTCGACCGCACCGCTGCGCTTCGCCAGCCATGCGGGGCTCGCGCTGACCGGCGTGTCGCTGCTGCTGTTCGTGTATATCGCGATCGGCTGGCTTTCGGGCAGCGCGGTGCAGGGCTGGACCTCGACGATGCTCGTCACGGTATTCCTGGGCGCGGTGCAGATGTTCGTGCTGGGGATGATCGGCGAGTATCTCGGGCGGCTGTACGTCGAGTCGAAACGGCGGCCATTGTATATCGTCGCGGACGTGGCGGGCCCGATCCAGGGGAAGGCGACACTCGGATTCCGTGCGGAGCCGGTGGAAGTGGTGCGACTGCCTGACGGCTCCCTCCCGGGTCGTCTCGACTGACGAACACGGCCTATCCCGATCCTCACACCACCCCGGCGGAAGCCGGGGCCCAATTGGAGAGGTCGCAGTAACGAAGTGCTGTGCTCAGTTGGCCACGTCCCCCAATTGGGCCCCGGCCTTCGCCGGGGTGGTGCTTCCTCGAAAATTCAGGAATCCAAGAGGCGTATCCCCCGCCCCCTCGTACTGAATTCCCCGCCGATCCTCCCCCGCCAGGGGGAGGTGGCGCGAAGCGACGGAGGGGGAGGACACGGAGCACGGGTCGGCGCCTGCCGCCCCCTCCGTCTGGCAAATTGCCAGCCACCTCCCCCTGGCGGGGGAGGATCAGCCTTACCGCGGCACCGCCAGAGTCACGATCGAAACACCAGGCGTCATCGGCATGCGCCCCACCAGATGCCGCTCCAGACGAAAAATCTTCTCGAACAGCGCATTGACCAGCTTCGGTGGGGGTGAATCGTCGCTGTCGTCGCGGCCCGTCATCCGTCCCGCGATCCGCGCCGCCGCTGCCAATGGGAACAGCAGCGAATTGAAATAGCCGAGCTTTTCCGGTTTCAGGCCAGCGGTCTCGATCGCCGTCTTGAGCGTCGCCTTCGAGTAGCGGCGGTGGTGATGGTTCACGACGTCATGCGCGCTCCACAGCCACGCATGCGCCGGCACAGCGATCAGGATCTTGCCCCCGGGTGCGAGGCAATCCGCCATCGCCTTGAGCGCGGCGACGTCGTCCTCGATATGCTCGACCACATCGAGCACCGCGATCAGGTCGTAATGCTTCCGCGGCACGCCCGGCAGTTCGGGCAAGGGCGCGGCGCCGACCGGCTTGCCGAGCCGTTCGCTGGCGATCTCGCGTGCAGCCGGGTCGATCTCGATCGCATCGATCTCGCCGAATTCCGCCAGCATCGGCAGGTTATGCCCGGTGCCGCAGCCGATCTCGAGGATCTTCGCATCCTTCGGCAATGCGCCGTAGCGGGTCAGGTAATCCGCGAGAATGTCGCGGCGCGCGCGGTACCACCAGTGCGTGGAATCATGGGCGGCCATCCGGTCGTAGACGATGCGGTCCATTAAGTGTCGGCCATTTCAGTTGAAAACCCAAAGACGGTTGAGCACGAAGCTCAGGATAGCGGCAAGAAGAACGGCGGGAATCAGCGGGATCCACGGGTGCAGATGAAGCAGCGCGGTGCCGATCCAGGTGATGACCGCGTTGAGACTCAGCCCCGCGGCCTGGACGATCACGAACTTGAAATGCCGCCCTGCCCCCGGTTCCTTGGCGTGCCCCTTGAAGCTCCAGCGGCTGTGCAGGAAGAAGCCTACCACCACCGCGACGGCAAACGCGAACGGCACCGCGGCCACCGCTTGGCGTGGCGGGAAGACGTACGCGGTCAGCGGCAGGTAGACGAGCGAGTACACGACGCTGGAAATCCCGCCGGCGATGCCGAAGCGCACGAGCTGGCCGAGCACCCCGCTCGACCGCATCTGCTCCATTTGTCGCCAAATCGCCTGCATGCCCGCCTTGTTCTTTACCCTCCGGCGATCGCGCCGGTGCCTTGTTCTTTACGGGCACCGCGATAGAGCGACGCTTGAGATACGCCCGCGCATCTAGAGTGCGTGCGGGCTGGAGGAAAGCGTTTTGGATCAGGCACCACTTCAGCGGCGGACGCTGCTGGACGAACTCGATCGGCATTGGATCGCGCTGACGCTGCTCGCCTGGGTGGCGGTGGCGGCGTGGTCGATGTTCGATCGCTGGGGGCAGATCCGCTGGTTGTCGCTTGGCGATACCGACGACAACATGCGGCTGATGCAGGTCCGCGCGCTGCTCGACGGCCAGGGCTGGTATGATCTGCGCAACTATCGGCTGAACCCGCCGGTCGGATTCGATATCCATTGGAGCCGGATCGTCGACCTGCCGATCGCGGGGCTGATCCTGTTCTTCCGCCTCTTCACCACCAACAGCTGGGCCGAGCGGCTGGCGTGCGGGATCGCGCCATTGCTCCCGTTGTCGATTGCGATGCTCGGCATCGGCGCGACCGTGCGGCGGCTGATCAGCCCTTACGCGTGGCCGCTTGCCGTGGTGATCATGGTCGGCGCGACCGGCACGATGCTGATGTTCATGCCCGAGCGGATCGATCACCACGGCTGGCAGCTCGCGATGCTGAGCCTGACGGTCGCGGGCCTGTGCGACACGAACGGACGTCGCGGTGGCGCGATGGTCGGGATCGCCAGCGCGGTGTCGCTGTCGATCGGCCTCGAACTGCTGCCCTATGCGGCGATGGCGGGGGCGATCATCGCGTTGCGCTGGGTGTGGGACCGCGCCGAGGCGGAGCGGCTGTCGATTTACGCGCTGACGCTCGGTGGTGGCAGCACGCTCGGGTTCGCGCTGTTCGCGTCGAATGCCAACCAGGCGATGCGGTGCGATGCGCTGACGCCGGTGTGGTTGAGCGTGATGATTGCGGCGGGGATGTTGCTGTTTCTGCTCGCGCGGTTCGGGCCGGCGTCGCGGGGGGCGCGGCTGGCGCTGGCGGTTGTTGCGGGTGCGGCGATCGTTGCGGGCTTTGCGCTGGTGTTCCCGCAGTGCCTGGGGCGGCCCGAGGGGATCTCGCCCGAGTTGCAGCGCAACTGGCTGGACAATGTCCGCGAGGCCAAGCCGATCTACAAGCATAGTTTCCGCGTCGGGTTCGCATTGGCGACACTGCCGATCATCGGATTGATCGGGGCGATCCTCGCGGCATGGCGGGGGCGTCGCGACGACCGTGCGGTTGGCTGGGCGGCGGTGGCGCTGTTCACTGCGTTCGCGTGCGCGATGCTGTTGTGGCAGGTCCGCGCGGGGCCGGCGGCGCAGTTGCTGGCGATTCCGGGGGCGACGGCGCTCGGGTGGCTGATCCTGCCGCGGTTGCTCGGGAATCGATCGATTGCGGTGCGCGTGCTGGGGACGGTGGCGGCGTTCCTAATCGTGTCAGGGCTGTTCGCCGGGATGGTGATCAAATACCTGCCGATCGACCGGCCGAAGCCGTATGAGAAGCGCGTCAATTCGGCGACCGGCAACTGCCTGCGGACGACCGTGCTGCTCGCGCTGAACAAGTATCCGGCGCAGACGGTGTTCACCTTCGTCGACATGGGGCCGCGGCTGATCACGATCACGCATCACGACGCGATCGCGGGGCCGTATCACCGCAACGGCGATGCTATCCTAGATGTGCAGCACGCGTTCGGGGGGACGCCGGACCAGGCACACGCGATCATCAAGCGGCACGGCGCGACGATGCTGCTGCTGTGCCCGAACGCGGCGGAATCGACGAACTACAAGGCGCGCAGCCCGAAGGGGTTCTATGCGCAGATGGCGAAGAACGAGGTGCCGGGGTGGCTGACGCCTCTGCCGCTGCCGGCGCAGTCGCCGTTGCGGTTGTTCAAGGTGGACTGACCTTAGCCCGTCATCCTGACGAAAGTCAGGATCCAGAGCCATTGGCGATATCGCTCTTGGCTCTGGATCCTGGGTCGAGCCCAGGATGACGAATCAGCGCAGCACCACCGACAGGCCGTCGAGTACGAACTGCACGGCCAGCGCCGCCAGCAGTACGCCTAGCAACCGCGTGATCACCGCCTCGATCTTTGCGCCGAGGATCCGCATGATCGGGCCGGCAGCAAGCAGCGCGACCAAGGTCAGCAGCAGGATCGTCACCATCGCGCCGAGCACGACCAGCGAGCGCTCGATGCCGCTGTTGCGGCTCATCAACAGCATCACCGACGCGATCGAGCCGGGCCCTGCGATCATTGGCATCGCCATCGGGAAGATCGAGACGTCCTCGACCTCGGGATCGTTCGCGACCTTGGCGGCGCGGTCCTCGCGGCGCTCGGTACGCTTTTCGAACACCATTTCGAGCGCGATCAGGAACAGCATGATGCCGCCCGCGATCCGGAAGCTGGCAAGGCTGATGCCGAGGCCCTTGAGCAACGCCTCGCCGAACAGCGCGAAGACGAACAGGATCAGCGCGGATACGCCGACTGCGCGGATCGCCATCGCACGCTTCTGTTCGGCGGAGGCACTCGCCGACAGTCCGGCATAGATCGGCGCGCAGCCGGGCGGATCGATGACCACGAAAAAGGTGATCAGCGACGAGATATAGAGTTCGATCATAGCGCGGCCTCGTCGATCATAACGCCTTCGCGGCGGCCGGCAGACACCAGCGTGTTCCGCAACAGGCACGCGATCGTCATCGGCCCGACGCCGCCCGGCACCGGCGTGATCGCGCCCGCGACCTCGACCGCGCTGGCGAAATCGACGTCGCCGACGAGGCCGGCGTCGGTGCGGTTGATGCCGACGTCGATGACGGTCGCACCGGGCTTGAGCCAGTCGCCCTCGATCATCTGCGGGATGCCAACCGCGGCGACCACGATGTCCGCGCGGCGGATATGCGCGGGCACGTCCTTGGTGCGGCTATGCACGACGGTAACCGTGCAGCTTTCGCGGAGCAGCAGCTGCGCCATTGGCTTGCCGACGATGTTGGAGCGGCCGACGACGACCGCCTCGAGCCCGCTCAAGCTTGGCAGCACGCTCTTCAACAGCATCACGCAGCCGAGTGGCGTGCAGGGGACGAAGCCCGGCAGGCCGGTTGCGAGGCGGCCGGCGTTGATCGGGTGGAAGCCGTCGACGTCCTTGTCGGGGTCGATCGCGGCGATCACCGCCTGCTCGTCGATATGCTTCGGCAGCGGCAGCTGGACGAGGATACCGTCGATCGTCGGGTCGGCGTTGAGCGTCGCGACCAGCGCGAGCAGGTCTTCGGCGGGCACGTCGGCGGGGAGACGGTGCTCGATGCTTTCCATCCCGGCCTCGCGCGTCGCCTTGCCCTTCGAGCGGACATAGACGTTGGAGGCGGGGTCCTCGCCGACCAGCACGACGGCGAGGCCGGGCGCGCGGCCTGCCTGTGCCCTGAAGGCGGTGACGCCCTCTGCGATACGGGCCCGGAGGCCGGCGGCGAAGGCCTTGCCGTCGATGATGGTCGCGCTCATGCCCGCGGCCCATAGAGCGCGGACGCGATTTCCGCCAGCGTAGTGGAGTCGCCGGCGATGTGCAGACGCTTGAGCCGGGCGGTTTCGCCGGCGACGATCGTCACAGCGCGCTTGGGTACGCCGAAAGTCTTGGCGACTAGGGCGACCAGCCCGGCGTTCGCGGCGCCATCGACGGGGGCTGCTGCCAGTCGCGCGGCGAAATGCTCGGGCGTTCCGGCGGCGAGTGCGTCGCGACCGCCGCGCGGGGTTACCCGGACGGCGATCGCGAGGCCGTCATCGACCGCGCGCCAGGCTGCCGGCCCGATCAATAGCCCGATCAATAGGCCGCGACGAGGTAGTTCTGCGCGATGTTCGGGATGACGATGTTAGTCAGGATGTAGAGGATCAGCAGCACAACCAGCGGCGACAGATCGAGCGCCCCGAAATCGGGTAGGATGCGGCGGATCGGGCGATACAGCGGCTCGGTGATCTTCTGCAGCGCGTTCCAGACCGTGCGGACGAAATCGCTGTGCGTGTTGATGACGTTGAACGCGATCAGCCACGACAGGATCGCCTGGATGACGATGACCCACCAGACGAGGTTGAGCAGCAACTGGACGATCTGAAGAAGGGCGATCAAGGCAAGGGTCTCCGCTGGTGTATTGCCGATATAAGGTGGCGGGGGGAGAACGAGAAGCCCTGCTTAGACGATAGCCCCCCTAGCCCCACCCCGTCACCCCAGCGAAAGCTGGGGTATCCCGGTTGGCGGGTGCGCGGGTCGAACCGGGAGATCCCAGCTTTCGCTGGGATGACGGGTGTGGGATGCGTGAAGAACGAGAAGCCCTGTGATGTCGGTCGTTTTCGCCGCCGCGCGCGCGCGCGTCTGACCGACTATCGTCACCCCACCTATCGTCACCCCAGCGGAAGCTGGGGTATCCCCGTTGGCAGGCGGGCGGCTAGAACCGGGAGATCCCAGCTTTCGCTGGGATGACGGCGTGGCGGTAGTGAGGGTGATACCCGTCGCGCGTTACCGCGGGCGCCCGTTGGCGCTCACCAAGGTCCCCGCGCCCTGCTTGGTGAAGATCTCCAGCAGCATCGCGTGGGGTACGCGGCCGTCGATGATGACCGCGGCATCGACGCCCGATTCGACCGCCGCGACGCAGGTGTCGAGCTTGGGGATCATGCCGCCGGTCACCGTGCCGTCGGCGCGCAGTTCGGCGATCCGCGCAGGGTCGAGATCGGTGAGCAGTTCGCCCTGCTTGTCGAGCACGCCGACGATGTCGGTCAAAAGGAAGAACCGCGCGGCGCCCATCGCGGCGGCGATCGCGCCCGCCATCGTGTCGGCATTGATGTTATAGGTGTGCCCGTCGGCGCCGATGCCGATCGGGGCGATCACCGGGATGATGTCGGCCTTGATCAGCGTGTCGAGGATCGTCCGATCGACCGCGATCGGTTCGCCGACGAAGCCGAGATCGACGTGCCGCTCGATACCCTGGAGCTTGTCGGGCTCGCGGCCGTGGCCGACTTTCTGCGCGAGCACGAGGCCTGCGTCCTTGCCCGAGATACCGACCGCGCGGCCGCCGGCCTGGCCGATCCAGCCGACGATCTCCTTGTTGATCGAGCCCGCGAGGACCATCTCTGCGATCTGCGCGGTTTCCGCATCGGTGACGCGCAGGCCGTCGACGAAGCGCGATTCGACGCCGAGCCGCTTCAACATCGCGCCGATCTGCGGGCCGCCGCCGTGTACCACCACCGGGTTGATGCCGACCGCCTTCAGCAGCACCATGTCCTCGGCGAAATCGCGCTGCAGCTCGGGGTCGCCCATCGCGTGGCCGCCGTATTTCACGACGAACGTCTTGCCGGCATAGCGCTGCAGATACGGCAGCGCCTCGGTGAGCGTTTCCGCCTTGGCGAGCAGGGCGGGATCGGGCGTGTGATCGGTCATGGCGACCCCTTAGACAGTCAAGGGAGGTAGCGAAAGCATCACCGCGTATCACCAATTCCGTCATCCTGACGAAAGTCAGGACCCAGGATCACGAACGGGGTCCCTTGCGGTTCTGGGTCCTGACTTTCGTCAGGATGACGGAGAAAGTGTTATGCCCGGTCCAGCCGCCGCCCCAATCGCACGAAGAAGGTGATCAGGAACGGCACCAGCACGATCGACAGTACGACCTTGGTCAGCATCTGCCCTTCCATCAACGCGAGGATCGGCCGTTCGCCGAGGAACGAGATGGTGATGAACAAAATCGTGTCGATGATCTGCGAGATGATGCTCGCGATCATGCCGCGGAGCCAGACGAGCTTGCCCTCGCCGCTGCCGACCTGTCCCGACAGCTTCGAGAAGATCAGCACGTTGAGCGTCTGCGAGATGCCGTAGGAGATCAGCCCGGCGATCATCATCCGCGAGCTTTGCCCGACCACGATCGGGAATGCGTCGACCGCGGGCGGGTACATCCCCGGATCGTGCGGCAGTGCCAGCACGAGATGGATCAGCGCCGCTGACACCAGCAGCGGGATGAACCCTAGGCGCACCAGGAACGTCGCGGTCTTCTGGCCGTGCAGCTCGGAAATCGCGCTGCTCAGCACCACCAGCAACAGGAAGCCGAAGATCCCCGCCTCGACCGCGAGCGGGCCGAGCGCGACCTGCTTCACCCCCAACACGCCGGCGATGCACACCATGCCGCCGTACAGGACCGAGAAAACGAAGAGCGAACGCGGGAACGCGGGAAGTGGTTTGTCCATCGCGCGGGACGCTAGCGAAAACCGCCACGCCGTCAAATGACTAGACCTCAAATGACTGGCGAGTGCGGCGCTCGCGTGTCATGTCGGTCGCTTGCGCGGCCGGGGGGCCACGCGTGTCAGTCAAAAATGCAGGGCGTCCATGGAAAGACTAGTCATCGGCCTTGCAGGCATCGCCGTCATTCTGGGCATCGCCGTGCTGCTGTCGAGCGACCGCCGCGCGATCCGCCTGCGCATCGTCGGCGCGGCGTTCGCGTTGCAGGCCGGGATCGCGGTGCTCGTGCTGTATTCGAGCTTCGGCAAGGTGGTGCTCGGCGAGATGTCGGGCGGGGTCGCCAACCTGCTGGGTTATTCGCAGAAGGGCACCGAATTCCTGTTCGGCAAGATGGCGACGCCCGAGATCGGCGGACAGAGCTTCGCGATCGCCGCGCTGCCGGTGATCATTTTCTTCGCCAGCCTAGTCTCGATCCTCTATTATCTCGGCATCATGCAGCTGGTGGTGCGCTGGGTCGGCGGCGGGATCGAGAAGGTCATCGGCGTCTCGAAGGTCGAATCGCTGTGCGCGGCGGCGAACATCTTCGTCGGCCAGAGCGAATCGCCGCTCGTCATCCGCCCGTATCTGGCGGGACTGACCCCGGCGCAGCTGTTCACGGTAATGACCAGCGGCATGGCTGGCGTCGCGGGGACGATCCTCGCGGCGTACGCGTCGATGGGGATCCGGATCGATTATCTGCTGGCGGCGAGCTTCATGGCCGCGCCGGGCGGGATCCTGATGGCGAAGATCATCATGCCCGACCGCGTCATGCCGCCCGAGGGCGAACTCGCGCTCGGCGATTTGCCGGGTGAATCGTCCGCCGGTGAGCCGATGCCGCAGGCGACGCATGACGAGGAAAAGCCCGCCAACCTGATCATGGCCGCAGCCCAGGGCGCGCAGACAGGCGTGCGGCTGGCGGTTGCGGTCGGGGCGATGGTACTGGCGTTCGTCGCGCTGGTGGCGCTGGCGAACGGCCTGCTGGGCGGGCTCGGCAACATGATCGGGCTCCCGGGGCTGAGCTTCCAGGGGCTGCTCGGCTACGTCTTCGCGCCGATCATGTTCCTGCTGAACGTGCCGTGGAGCGAGGCGGGGATCGCCGGCGGGCTGTTCGGGCAGAAGATCGTGCTGAACGAATTCGTCGCGTATATCTCGCTCGGGACGCAGCAGGGGCTGAGCCCGCGGACGATCGCGGTGATCACCTTCTCGCTGTGCGGCTTTGCGAACTTCTCGTCGATCGCGATCCAGATGGCGGTGACCGGGAGCCTTGCGCCGAACCAGCGGCCGATGATCGCCAGGCTCGGCCTGCGCGCGCTGGCGGCAGGGAGTCTCGCGAACCTCATGTCGGCGGCCCTTGCAGGTCTGCTAATCGGCTGAGTCCCCCTTTCCGTCATCCTGACGAAAGTCAGGACCCAGAGCCACGAAGGGCAGCGCTTGTCACCCTGGGTCCTGACTTTCGTCAGGATGACGGGGGAGGGTGAGACGACGGAACCGAGACGACGGCGCCCCGCAAACGCAATCGGGCCCGTCACCTCTCGGCAACGGGCCCGACGACACTACCGCGTGGGGGATCGAGGCAGGTATTTCGTAATGGTGCCGATTACGGCAGCATCACCGTGTCGATGACGTGAATCACGCCGTTCGACTGCATGACGTTGGCGATCGTGACACGGCCCTTGTGGCCCTTGCCGTCCATGATGCCCCAGCCGCTGCCGGACTTCATGAACATCAGCGGCTCGCCCTGCACGGTCGTGTAGGTCGCGGTGCCGCCGTTCGCCTTCGCCTTGGCGGCGATGTCGGCGGCGGTGATCGTGCCGGGGACGACGTGATAGGTCAGCACGGCGGACAGCTGCGTCTTGTTCTCGGGCTTGAGCAGCGTGTCGACGGTGCCGGCGGGCAGCTTCTTGAACGCGGCGTTGGTCGGCGCGAACACCGTGAACGGACCCGGGCCCGACAGCGTCTCGACCAGGCCGGCAGCCTTCACCGCGGCGACCAGCGTCGTGTGATCCTTCGAATTGACCGCGTTCTCGACGATCGTCTTGGTCGGATACATCGCGGCGCCGCCGACCATGGGATTGGTCTGCGCGGCGACGATCGCGCTGCCGCTGAGGGCGATGGCGGCGGCGACGATCGCGGTACGAAAAATTGGATTCACGGCATGCTCTCCTTCACGGCGCCGGTCGGCCGACGCTTCTGCGGGAAGATACGGCCGGATCGGAGGAATGATGCAGCCGCGTTTCAGATCGTTGCGACAAGCCTGCCCCAAGCCGCGATCTCTTCGTCGTGCCGGGTCGTGACGACCAGGTCGCTTGCCGTCGCTGTCGCGAGATCGACATCGATCGAGCCGGTCCATTCGAACGTCGCATTACCCGATAGCGTGACCATCGCGGCTGCGCTCGCCTCGGCGCGAACGAGGCCGCCCTTGTTGAAGACCGTGGTCGGCGTGTCGTAGGCGATCCGCCGGGTAAGGCACGCGGCATAGGTCGACGCCGCCATCGCGCTGCCGCAACTGTCGGTCAGACCGACGCCACGCTCGAAGGTGCGGACGAACAGGTCGGCGCCACGCACCTCGACGAAGCTGACGTTGGCGCGGTTCGGGAGCCAGTTGGGAGCGGCCTCGCATGCTTCACCGACGCGGACGAGTTCGGCTTCGTCGATCGCATCCACGAACGTCACGAGATGGGGGTTCGGCATGGCGACGGCGGTGAAGGCGCGGGCGGTCGGCAAGCGGGGGATCGGCATGTCGACGATGCGATTCGCGTCGGCCTCCATCGGCCACGCAGTGACGTCTAGCGACGCCGGCCCTGCGATCTCGCGCACCGTGAACACCCCCGGCGCGACGTCGGCATCGTGTACGACGACCGCATCGCTGGTCTTGAGTAGCGCCGTAGCGGTCTGTGTGCCGGTTGCCGCGAACCCGGCGCGCGCTACGCATCGCAGGCCGTTGAGGCACGTCTCGGACTCGCTGCCGTCGGAGTTGAACATTCGCATACCGAAGGCGTGGCTCTCGTCGCCGGCGGTGAGCAGCAACAGACCGTCGCCGCCAACCGGC
This sequence comes from Sphingomonas fucosidasi, assembly GCF_036663855.1. Classification (NCBI taxonomy): domain Bacteria; kingdom Pseudomonadati; phylum Pseudomonadota; class Alphaproteobacteria; order Sphingomonadales; family Sphingomonadaceae; genus Sphingomonas; species Sphingomonas fucosidasi. The sequence continues at coordinate 362,413 of NZ_JAXOJR010000005.1, forward strand.
CCGTCGCGATCCGCCAGCGCGCGCGAGACGGCCGCCCAGGCTGCGTCGTCGAGCGTGGACGCACGCGCGTCGATCAAGGGGAAGTCGTTGCCGGAGCCGTGGCATTTGATGAGGTCGAAGCGCATGCCCGCCACTTAGTGCTGCGGGGCGGGCAAAGCGAGTGCGGACCGGAAAGAGGCGGACCGGATCGTCGACCTTCAATCCTCCCCCGCCAGGGGGAGGTGGCTGGCCCTTGCCAGACGGAGGGGGAGGAAAGAGTAACCGCTGTTTCGTGTCCTCCCCCTCCGTCGCCTCCGGCGCCACCTCCCCCTGGCGGGGGAGGATCGTGAGGTTGAGCGACCGGTTGCAGCGCTGCGCTACCCAATCCCGTAATGCGCAGCCAGGCGATCGAGCGCCAGCGTTAGGACCAGCCGCCCCGCGCGCGCCGGCCAATGCAGCGCCTTCTCCGCGGCGGGCAGCCCCTCCCCCGCGCAGACCACGCGCCACAGGATATCCGCGAGCCCCGGCCCCGCCGCGGCGATCGCGGTGTCGAACCGGCGCTTCGCCGCGATCTGCGCGGATGTCGGATCGAGCCCGTCATGCCCGCCTCCATCGACCCGCTCTGCCCAGCGCATTGTCACGCTCGGCGCGATCGAGGCGCGTTCGTAATCGGCGCGCAACTGCTCCCCCGCCGCGAACTGCCGCGCGTCGACCAGCCCGCGCGACCGCAACCACCCGAGCGGCGACTCGGCCAGATTGACCGTTACCGCCCGCCCACTCCGTGCCCCCGCCAGCTGGGGAACGCCCTCCGAGTCGATCGATCGCTCCACCAGTTCGCGCATCTGCCGTCTCCCGTTGTTGCTCCAAGTCAGTCACGCCGGTTGCCATATCGACACGGTTGTAGGACAGAGGAATAACCCATCTGGTTTGGAGCTTTTCGATGATCACGGCCATTCGCGAAGTTCGCCGCGCCAAGGGCCTGACGCTGGAGGATGTCGCGCGGCGCTGTGTTCCGCCGACCACCGCACAGACGATCGGCCGGCTGGAGACGGGCACGCGCACCGTGTCGGTCGGGTGGCTGAACCGGATCGCCGCGGCGCTGGGCGTCGAGGCGGGGGATCTGGTGACGCTGCCCGACCGCGCCGACCTGCCCGTTACCGCGATCCTCGATGGCCGCGGCGTCCACGCGCCGCGCCGAACGACGACCGTTCCTCCACCGCAGGTCGCGCCGGGCCAGATCGCGGTGACCGTGGCGGGGGGGATCGGCGACTACCGCGCGGGCGACGTGATCTGGTGCGCGATGCTGGCGCCGGAAAACTTCGCGACTGCGCTCAACCGCGACGTGCTCGTCCCGCAACCGGCTGGGCGGTTCGCGTTCGGGCGACTGATCAGATACGAAGGCCAGATGACGCTATTGCCGCTGGGCACGGGCACACAGCCCCAAACGATCGAAAACCCCGCCTGGATGGCCGTCGCCACACGGCTCGTCCGCGACCTCTAGCGATCTGTTATGGGGGGACCGGCGATGACCTTACCACACTTGGACCTTGGAACAGGCCGCACCGCCTTTGATGCGCCCCCTCCGATCCCCCTCGCTGCATTTCGTGTCACCAGCTTGCCCGGTACTCGCATCATCGGCTGGCAAGGATCGAGGACCGCAGTTCAACCCTCGCGAACATGTGGACCTGACCTGCGGCCCTTGCTCATCAAATAGCACCTTAAGGGGAATCGTACAAAAGCAGAGACTTGAAGCGTGGTTAACCAGCTTTTCAGCCTTTGCGGCCATCAATTGATCGATGAGTTTGCATGCCCACACCGCGTTTCAGCCCGACCGGCTTCCCCTTGATGAGCGCGTCGCCGTGCGACGCCCGATCCACCTTCCTGTATTCCTAATCGCCCCTGGAGGTGAGCCGATCTCTGCGACCATGGTCGATGTCTCGACGCATGGCTTCCGAGTCCGGTCTGGATATCCACCGACGCTCGGTCGGTTTCTTGCGGTCGACGTCCCGGCGTTCGCTAGATACTCGGGATGGGTCGCTTGGGCGCAGATGGCGGAATTTGGTTTTGATGTGGCCAACCCGCTCCCAGAGACCGTCGTGAACCATATTCTGCATCTGGCGGATGTGGATTGAGTTACGCTCCAAACTCGGTCCCTTCCTCGCCAGAATAGGTGGAGGGGACCAAATCATATCTTTGACCGTTCGTGCGCCGAGGAACATTTCTATGGCCGACACACCGATCTCGATGCGAGCGTCTCTCTACTATATCCAAGGGGAGGACGTTGCTCGCGCGGGAGGCAATCTCGCTGATTGTCGGTATTATGCCGGATCGATAGCATACGCCGAGTGGATGGCAGGATTCAGCGAAGCTGCCGGGGAGCAGCTCGTTCTGACGTCGGAAATGGAAACGGACGAAATTTAACCCCGTAATTCCGGACGTTCCTCATCACGATATCAGGTGCGAGGTCGCTGAGCTTGCACCTTAAAGTCAGTCTCGCCCAGCGTTTTTTGCGGGCGTTGGACATGCGTTCTACGTCGGCCGCATTGGCGCGATCGATCGCCGCCCATTCCTCCTTTGAGTGGCATGTTTTTCTGGCGAACAAGGAGCCAGTTGCTTTCACTCCAGCAAATGGGCCCGGTCAGGCAGCGTGGGAAACCCGCCGCGCAGAGCATACAATCTATGCGCCTATTGGTCTTCGATTTATCCTAGCTTGGGCAGTCGATGCCGACGATCGAGGTGGTCAATTCGCCCATTGCGGTTCACGATGCTCGCAGACTGGTAGGAAAACGACAACAAATGGCGGCATTTAGCACAACCGATCTTATCCTATCCGCGGCGCTACTGATCATTGTTCTCAGGGCCGCGGTATGGCTTATCGCAAGCGGTCGGAAGCACGACGCCCAACGCCGCGTTCGGGCCGAACGCTGGCATAATGATTATTTTCGCGGGGGTGGGCTGGTACGGGCCCTTCTGGCAAGATGGTCCGCACAGCCGAGGCTTACCGACCGATCGAACGGATCATCAGAATAGATCCCTCGGGCATGCTGGCAATGGAGGTGACGAGATCACTTCTATGCCCGGATGGGCGAAGCTGATAAATCTTGACGTGACCCCCGCCTTTCATCCAGCTGCGACCAGAGACCGACCGTTGTTGTCGCGCAGGAGCGCGGGTGAAGCAACGGTCAGGTTTAAACCCGACCGTTGCTTTTCGAGTTCTG
>NZ_JAXOJR010000006.1:0-357754 GCF_036663855.1 Sphingomonas fucosidasi
AGAACTCGAAAAGCAACGGTCGGGTTTAAACCTGACCGTTGCTTCACCCGCGCTCCTGCGCGACAACAACGGTCGGTCTCTGGTCGCAGCTGGATGAAAGGCGGGGGTCACGTCACGTCGAGACGATGGCTAACGAAGAACGGATTGAGGCGCGCTTTGATGTGCTGCGCTTTTCGCGGCAATCCCTTCCCCCCTTCAACCCCGAGGCGCTCTAGATAGGCAACAGCCCCCTCATGGAATGGAAGCGCGATCTTACGTCCTACTGGTAGGCTTAGACGATCTTCGCGCGCCCGCGTCTGAAACGAGGCGACGGCCTGTTCAGCCTTCTGCCGCGTAAAACCTCCGCTCTCCCTGCCGACAGTCCGGTGGATGCGACGCCCGTCCACCATGATCCCGACCCGGTATATCAGATCGCCCTTGCCGGTCCGTTCCACGGTGATGCCGTGTTCTGTAATCTTCTGCCCAACGAGCAGACTGCTGGCGGCCTTACGCGTGAGAGATTGGAACTTAAGAGCCATAAGAAGAAATAACCCTACTAAAATGAATACCAAAATAGATTAACAATTAAAACACAAGCAAACACCAAGTCGACATGAAGGTAGCAACTTACAAGGCATTTCATTCCAGAGTCCTCGTTGATAGAGAGCGACTCGGCAGCCGGAATTACCCCGCTGCCTTCTATAGGAATGAAATTTTGCACACCGTCAATACTTTACAAACGCTCGACGGGCGTCTATCTCGCACGGCCGCGGCGCGCTATCTAGGCGTCGCATCCAAGACGCTCTCGAACTGGCGCTTAGGGGGCAAGGGCCCGCGTCCGGTCAAGGTCGGAGGCCGCGTCTTCTATTGGGTTTCAGACCTTGCCGCCTTCGTTCAGCAGGGGGCTGCCTGATGCGTAGAAGAAGGCGAGCCAAGCCCATTACTTGGGCTCATCAAATCTTCAAAGACTCCGCAATAGCCAAGACAGGCGGCCCCGTTCGCCGTTGCCTGTCATCTATTTTGAACAACTCATCCCCGAAGATCGTAATCGATGAGGCGAGGCGTCGAGGCTAGCGCACCATTGCTATCGGTGACTACTGGCTGTTCCACTCGGACACTCTCCGCCAGCGACAGGTTCTCGGCAGGTCAACGGCGCTTGGGCCACGCAAGCCTCGCAGGAAGCCCACCAAGCATCGAAGCAGAGCTTTGCCAGCAGTTACCCCATCTGCCGCAAGCGCCCCTCATACGCGCGCTAGTATCGCTCACTAAAGGCGCCGGTACGGGGCATCGGAAAGGTATGCGAGAGGATTAGATTTCCCCGGTCTGATCCGAACGCATCCAGCCTAACCAACCATCACAGTCGTTTAAGCTACACCTTGCGGCGGCGGTGCTTGATGACGCCGCCAGTTGATTCAAGCACAATTTAAACACCGCCCGCCGGCGAATTAACGCCGATATCATCGAAGCGCTAAACATACCTGTAACTTACCTTAACTTACCACAAAACGTAACACCTATGGGGTCCCTTCCCCTCCCTCCCCATTCTCCACTTTCAATAACATTCTTGATGATTAGATAGGATAACAATTCGTAATGATAGCTAATACTGATATCTCAATTAAGTTTAATAGCAGCAATAACAATATAGAGGACAGGTATATGAGCCTTTCATATACAGTCGAAACAAGAGAGTCTGTAGGCTTAGTCGATTACCTCGCGGACTCAATCCATTCAACATTGGATAAGCTGTATGGAGTAACAAACAAACTAAGACAGGCTGTAGCTGCGATCCTAGCGGACCTGCTATCGATAGCAAACCAGCCCGATAATCAGGTTCTATACCGACCGCGAGGCGTAGCAGATTTCAGAGGCCAGCGGATCGGCTACCGGCCTTGTATCGACGCCCTGAACGGCCTGGTGACGTTGGACCTACTTCATCATAGGCCCGGCATCTGGCTAGGCTCCCATAAGCAGGGAGAGGGGGACACGGCCCGCTACCGAGCAAAGCCTGCCCTTCTAGAGTTGGCCCTTCGCTACGGCATCACTCCCGGTAACTGGCGGTCCCATTTCACCCTCGCCCCAAGACCTAGTGCAATGGCACACCCTGTCATCGTCCGGGGCAAGCGGCAGTTCTGGGATCGGGAGGACAAGGGCAGGAAGCTCCCCATCATCAAGACCGATCCGGCATACCTCGCTGCCGCCGAACAGGTGAATCGTATCAATGCCTACATGGCACCGCAGCTTATCACCGGCTGCAAGCATGACGGGTTCATCCGAATCTTCAACCACGGCGATCAGGACGGCTTCGCTTATAACATGGGCGGTCGGCTGTATTCCAAGGCGTCCGGGGTAAGCTATCAAAACATGGAGAAGCATCACCGCCATGATATGCGGATCAGTGGGGAACCTGTAGTTGAACTCGACCTACGCGCAAGCTTCCTAACGATCCTGTATGCCCAACGTGGGATAACGCCTGATCCATTGATTGACCCCTATACCTTCGGACCGATCCCAAGGGAGGTAATCAAGGCGTGGATCGCCATGACGTTAGGGTATGATCGCTTTCATTCGAACTGGTCCGACGAAACGGTCGCGAAGTTGTTGGAGGATGAGGGCATCAACCTACGCAAAGAATACCCAATAGATACCGTTCGTGCGGCAGTTATTGACGAACACCCGATCTTGCACGGCTGGCCTAACTCGACAGTCAGGTGGCAGAACCTGCAATATCTAGAAAGCTCTGCCATCATTGATGCGGTTGAGGCACTAGGACTGCACCATAGTATTACCGCACTTCCTCTTCACGATGCCTTGCTTGTCCAGCGCTCTAACATCGATATAGCAAGCGAGGTTCTAGCTGACACCTTCCGCCAGCGGATAGGTGTATCGCCGGTTTTCAAAATCAAAGACCGGTGGCCCAAGAAGTGCCGTTAGCATCCGATTTAGAGGGCCAGTCAGCCACCAGCCGACACCGATAGGGGCGGGAGATAGGGCAACCTACCTATTCCGCCCGTTGCTGCTGTACGGGGCTTAAATCTAGGTGTGAGGATATGCTTATTCGAAGGCGGCAGTAATAACGCACTCGACAGGAAAAGGGCCGGATCGGACCAGACATCGGCGTCCCGTTCACTACCCCCCTCCCGCGATGATTATGCATTCTAGTAAGGCCCCTCCAGCGAACGAGTTCTCGTACCGCATCCAAGGGACCAGCCTTTTAACTCTAATTTCAACTGGTAACCGCTAAACCTCTCTTGACAGCTACCGGCAACGCCAACAACCGTTAGATATGTATAGCAAGGATCACGCATTGCCCGTTCTCGCAGAAAGTATAGTTGATCTTGCAAAAAAGACCGGCTTTGAAACCGAACTTAGAGTAGCTTCACTCCTACGACGTTTAGGGTGGTCTGTAAGTCAAAACATATATTATGTTGATAAAGACGAAGGTAAATCCAGAGAGATTGATATTCATGCCTATCACGGCAACCGCGAAACAGTACGGCAGCCGTATATCACTTGTGGAATAAACCTTTGTATTGAGGTTAAGAAGACGTCTGACCCATTTGTATTCTTTTCATCCACGCCCGGCGTTGTGGAGAGGGGAGCGGGGTATAGTCATCTACATTATAAGCAAAAGGTCGATAACAATATACTGCCCTACAACGAAATAGACAATCACAAACCTATGGGAACCCCTTTAATGTTCGGGCGCTCCTATGCATCCTTGAAAGAAGCTAAAACTGCTCACATTCAAGCCGGCATAATGTCATCGGTAAAGGGTGCAATTCACTTCACTGATAGCTGCAGTGAAAGATACAATGACAAGTCTCTCGATATCTCGTTCTTCGTTCCTATCGTCGTTGTCGATGGAATACTCATGGAGTGCTACCTTGAGTCCGATGACGGTGAACTGATAGTAAGAGGGGTAAATAGCATAGTTTACATGCAAAACTATCTCTCTAATGCATATGGCTCTGTCGGTACAAGAGTGCATGTTATTACATTAACGGCGCTGGAATCCCAACTGATAGAATACATGCAATGGGGTAAGGCGATGCACAAGGTAATGGTAGAACGCCAACATGGAAGTTAGAGGCCGATCTTTCCAAGGGCGCCACAGTACCGGGTAACTGTGGCTGGTGAGATACGAAAATGGGCTGCCGTCGCCGCAATGGTGGCCGCGTTCTCTTTACGCCAAGCAACTATAGCAGCGCGATTCCCGGCTTCGGGTCTACCAAGACCTGTCTTACCTTTGTGCGTCCTGCCGGTAGCCGCAAGCGATGCCTTTGCTACCGCTCGACCAGCATCGCATCGCTCTCTGATCCTACCCCGCTCCATATCAGCCATCTGCGCAAGGACGGCTACCACCAGTTCACCCACGCCACGACCGATCGGACCCAAGCCCTTAACGTCAACGGTTACGCCTTTGTCGAGAAGCGCTCGGATGACGGTTTGAACGTCAAGAGCATCGCGTCCTAGACGGTCGATAGCGTACACATAGAGAGTGTCGCCTTCCCGTATGTAGTTAAGCAAATTGGAGAAGCCGGGACGGGCTGTAGCCGATACGGCACCACTAACCCCCTCATCGGCAAACTCCTTATCGAAGCTGCCGCCAAGGGCATGCCGCTGTGCTGCGATATCCTGCGATGCGTCTGATACTCGGTAGTAGGCAATGCGGCTCATCGGAAGCGACTCACTCAAAAGGACTACGAAACATTATGAGTGAGTCATAATTCGATCAAGGTATCTTGTGAGTTATCTTAATCGGGCAAATCGGGGCCCCTCAAATCTTACACCTTTTGACGACTTAGACGATGTCCTTGCGCCTTTTAAAGGTGTGCAGTCGGATTGGTCTGAAAGACGACAAGCCTAAGCCAGTCGCGGTTTGGGCGCATGGCGATAAAGCAATTTCCAGCTGGTCGCATGGCTGCGTCGAATCCATGTATTTCACATGAGCGCCGCCTTGCCGACGCAATCAAACCGCGCCATCCTGTGGCTACGCAACAAGTGGGGGTGCCGGTTGATCGAGATTACGCTGACGTTCGAGGGCGGCCTTGCCGACGAACACCAACTTGATTTCTATGATGCAGCCCATGCCCTTGTGGGGTTTGAGCGATCCCTAGCCCTGGTAACTCACTTCGTACTCAACGGAGAAATTATAACCCAAGCCCCTGCATTAAAAGGGGCGAGAATTCTAACCGAAGCACCGGCGGATGGCAGCTGGAAAGTTATTGCCCGGATTGCATCATTGGCTTTGGTGGCTGGGTCCGTAGGAAAAGATTCGCCAGTCGGTTACGCGGTAACGTCAATGTTCGATGCCGTACTGAACGGTAGCATGGGCTTTCACGTCGATTACGACAAAACGTTCCAGCAGCAATTATCCGAACAACGGAATAATGGGGCGGTGACACAAGCGAAGGTTCAATCGCTTATCGAAAAATGCGAAAGTAGCATCGCAGACATTCACCGTCCGATGGTTGGATCGCGAACCGCGAAGGTTGCTTGCATATCCGGTAAGCCAACAACGAACGAGCGAGAAACAAAACTTGGACCGGATATGACGCCACTTACCTACCAATACCTCATGGACGAGCGAAACTCGGACAGCATCGAGGAATTAACTGGTAAGATTTCAAGCTACAATATCAACACTTTCAAGGGACGCGCTTTTATATTGCAGGAGGGTCGCACTGTATCGTTCGAGCTCACTGACAAAGCTAAAACGCCAAAGCAAACAAACCGCGTAACTCGGAGTTTGCGGTTAAATAACGCGGATAAGAAGGATCAGCGTGCGCTAATTGAAGTGCACGGCTATAGGGTTGAAAGCCGCAACGGTCGCTTGAAGCATCTAAATTTGATCAAGGTCGACGACTACGACGACCTCAAAATATAAGGGTGGCAGCGGCAAATCACTCGGCGCGTTTCAAATACGCCTCAATCAGCACCGCGCTTAAGTCATAGGTGACCGTGCTGCTGTGCTAAAGGCACGGCTGAATCTTATCGACGTACCCTTTGCCCTGCCAAACGATCACGTCCGTACCTGTGCGCGAACCAAGAAGTTCGAAGACGAAGATTGGTTGGCTACGTCCGCCATGAATCAAGGAACGCGTGCCATCCGGCGAACGATAGGCGATTGGAGGCGCGGCTAAATCCGATAAAAAGATGCAGCGCTCAACCTGATCAAGCGACTTAGCCGATGTAAGCTTCGCCTCCGCCGTTCCAGCGAGTGCCTTGCCCAAGTCGTAAGCATCGGCGCGAATCGGGAACGCCGCCCCTGAAAGTAATAGCCCCATTGCCGCTAGAATCGCCGTGGTCGGGTTGGACGCGAACGTCGCGCCCGCCACTGCCGGTGTTGAACGCGCCCGGTCTTCGATTACCTGCTGTATCAATGCTTGGAAATGACCGGCCTTCTCGATAGCGGGCGCGACGATCGGACTTGTAGCCTCGTAGCCCTCTCCATAGCCAATATCGAAGAAGACGAAGTTGCGTAGAGGCTTTGCCCTATCGGCTACTCTGATAACCAGCTTCACGGATTTTATCTTCCGTGTCTCCACCGACTGGCCCTTGGACGTGCCGCTGCCCGATAGGCCGCCAACGACAAGGCCCACAGGTCCAAGTAGCACGCCCCCGACCAATCCGCCTGCCAACTGCGATCCCCGGTTGCTGGTCGTCACATTCTTCGAAGTTGTGACGTTGACGCCACCTTGTTCAATGTCGGCGCTACGAACGTCTGAAAGTGGTAGAGCGATAGCGTCTTCAACGGTGTCACCGAGGACCAGCGACTCCTTCCCCCAAGCCATCCCAATGCAGCGAGGACCGGGCAAGACGGTATGATAATCGCCTTCACCAAACCGCTCCTTTAGAATGCCTAATGCATCAGCGGTCTTCGCCTGATTCTTAGCAATGATGCCGTTTGCACCGACCGCCGCCAAAACCAACAGAACCATACCGATGCCAACAACGGCAACCAACGCCTCGATCATCTCTCCGCCCCCAAAACGTACCGTCGCGTCCCCATAATGGGGTCACTCGATTCTCCGTATATCTGCGTCGCCTTGTAAGCAAACGGGGCGCTTGTTCGATGAAGCGGGCATGGGTGGTATCGCCCGACTATCGGGCAGTTATCGCCGCAATCACAGAGGCTCGCGAGGCACTAGGCGTATCGCAGCGCGAACTTGCCCGCCGTCTGTCCAAGCCACCATCGTTCATAAACAAGATAGAGCAGCTAGAGCGCCGATTGGACGTGCTGGAATTCATTGCGATAGCCGAGGCGTTAGAAACAACGGCGCCAGCACTTATGGCTATTTTAAGGACAGCGTTACCCGGAAACTTCAAGCTCTAGCATCCGAAGGGATACGCAATGGGCTGCCTCCTTTGAGTACACGCCCCACGGACCGTCTTTCACGGTACGCAAGTGTCTACGTGCCTCGCCCAGGGCGGCAGGGCAATGGCGGCACCTAGAATTGGCTATCCGGGCATACCAACGCGCTTGCTATACCTTCGATTAATATGCTCTCACGGTGACGGTACCGGAGCATAAATCCGTAAGGTGGGAGGGCGGCTTGCAAGTCAAGAGAATAGAAGTAGATGGTTTCATGGGTAGAGTCGGCACCCTTAAAATCGACTTTAATTCCGATCTAAATATAATTACCGGCAGGAATGGTGCCGGAAAAACAACCCTTCTAAAGTTGCTCTGGTATTTTATGAGCGGAAATATATATTTAGCGCTCAATGAAACCCGATTTTCCCGGTTTTTTATTGAAACCTCTCTTTATAAATGCACAGTTTTTCGACTTAGTGGTAACACTTGTAAAGTTACGCTAAGTATTGACGATGATGAAACAACTTTTGAAGATATTCGCGATGACGATGGGGACTCGGTTGTCGATGCAGAAGACCAAGCAAATGATGTAATAATGCAACTAGGCTCTTCTATATTTTTTCCGACGTTTCGCCGCATCGAGGGTGGCTTCACGCTGACAAGTAACCGGCGGCCGTCGAGGGGGCTGTTCAATCAAGCTCGATCAAAATCAGATATTGAAGACAACTTTACTGCATTGGCGAGGAAGCTAACTAATGCCAAGCATCAATTCGTAAGCGCGCTCTCAACCGCTGACGTCGTGGGCATCCTCTTGACGAAATTTGCTGATCTTTCGAGTGAGTACAATAACCTGCAGCAGCAAATGTCGGAAGAGGTTATTAGTACGATAAAGTCGCACCAGTATAATTCAGGAATCGAGTCATCTGTTGGTGAGGAGCGAGCGTTGCTGGATCAGGTCCGGCAACGAATTGAGCAAATGGAAGACGAGCGAGAGGCGGTCATGCGCCCCATCGATGCCGTAAGGGCGCTTGTTGAGCGCTTGTTCCACAGCAACGGAATTCTAATTGGTTCGCGTTTAAGATTTGGAGACGCGGCAAACGCAATTAACTCGGATGCGCTTTCAGCTGGTGAAAAGCAAATGCTTAGCTTCATTTGCTATAATGCGCTGACTAGCGATGCCGTAATAATAATAGACGAGCCGGAGCTTAGTTTGCATGTTGACTGGCAGAGACAACTTTTCAGCATACTTGCCGAACAAGGCACTAATAATCAGTTTATTATCGCGACTCACTCACCTTTCATTTACAGTAAATATCCTGACAAGGAAGTTCTTATAGATCAGGACCGTGGAGATGAATGGATTGAAAACCAGTGAGCGGCAAAATACAGATGACGGTCGCGGAGATCGTAGCGTATCTTAAGAAATCGGCTTTACCTACAATTATAGTAGAAGGGTCTGATGACATTATAATATATCGGCACTTGGAACAGGTTTTCTCCAAAAAGGGTATATCAGTTCTACCCGCCGGTGGTAGATCATGTGTTTTATCAATATATGACGCCATGGCATCGGTTACTAACAAGCCACGCATCGCATACATAATTGACCTTGATAGCTGGATATATGGCTGTGTACCCAACTCCTATAGATCAGCCGATATTATCTGCACAGATGGCTATTCCATAGAAAATGATGTATTTCGCGATGTCGATTACCTAGCGATGCTCAATCCCGGCGAAGAAACAGTTTACCTAAATGCTTTGAGCGCTACTCTGAACTGGTATACGCACCGGCTTTCTGATTATTTTATGGGTAATGAGCTAACTGTTAAAACGACCTTGCACGAACTGTTGAACGCGTCTGCTGGGACGACACTCCATAGTGAGTCGCGATCGATCCCGCAGAGCCTTACTACGGCTCGTACTTTCCTTGAGTCAGACTATGCAAAGTTGGTTAGAGGAAAGAATATCATGCAATGCTTATCTTACGTATTGAACGCAAAGAATCGTACACCAAAATACTCCTACGCTCATTTATTAGAGATTGGCTGGTTAAAAAGGGGGCGTTTTATGGAGTCTATTATCCAACAGGTTGACAAAGCTATTTAGTTTTTTAGTTCAATGGTTGACCAAAATAGTACGTAAAGCTGACAGTGAGATAGGCGACCGGCGACGGTGTGCCATACGATGACAGTTCGCACAGAGCAGAGCGAGGTCTTCCAACCGGCTCTTCGTACCGGTTAGGAGGGTATGAACCGGCTTCGTATGGTGTACCTCGATGTACCCTTCACCGAGGTCACCATATGTTGCCTTGAAGTCGAAGCCGCATACCTCACACGCCAGATTGCCTGTTGCAGCCGCCGCCTTACGCTTCTCCGAGACAAGCTTGGAATCGCGTTCATATCGTTTGTGGAGGCGCATAATCACGCCGCCCTCTTCGCCTTCATAAGGCTCGGCTGGCGGCAGCTTAGCCAGGGCGGTTTCGTTGACATCGGTCACTGCCCGCCGGATTACCGTAGCATCGACTCCTAGATCGGCCCTACGGCCCTCGTAGTCGGCCCACACGACCTTTTCGAGCGCGCCGCCGGACTGCATCCCCACCTTACCTTGGGCCGTGTACGCCGGGTCTAACGATCGCAGGTTCATCATTTTCAGGTAGACGCCGTTCTCGTTGCGAAGCGTAGGAGCGCCGCTGATGCCATTCAGGCGGTGAAGCTTGTTTAGGATCGCTGATAGCTCGGCAACAGCGCTGCTGCCCTTCCCCGGCGGGTTTGCGGGGTTTGTGAGATAGAGGTCGAGGGCAAGGATCAGTTCGTCGCGCGACCAAGGCGGATTGCGTTCAGGGGCATCGATCACGAAACCTAGTTGCCGAAGCTTTCTACCTACGGACGCCTCTCCCCCTGTGAAGCTCGCAGAGGGGAGAAGTTGGCTGCCGTCGATGTACTTGTGGGCGACACCCGCAATCGCCTTGGAGGGGTAGCGCTTGCCGTTCAGTTCAAGCCAATACCGCTTGGCAGGGGCAAAGCCGTAGAGAGCAAGGAAGGCATCAGAACCTAGCTGATCGTATTCTAAGATTGCCGAATCTACGGCCTCCTTGGTTATGTCGGCTAGTGCCATAGTGCCTCTTCCTCCTAGCCCCTGCCCGCGTCGACCGACACATACCACCGTCTGCGATATCTGTAATTCCTGTGTAATCATGCCGGGAAAAGCCGGGGTTTCGAGGGTAAATCCAGGAATACTGCGCCCATGAAAAATAAGGTAAGTTGCTGATAGTACGACATTCCGGGACACCGAAGGCATCCCGGCTCCTTAGACTGAAAATCGCAGTGTCGGCGGTTCGACCCCGTCTCCGGGCACCATTTTTCCATTGGCAGTCGAGACGTACAACTTCATCGCCGGGTGAAGCTTGATCGCAAGGCTTGTGGTTCCCGATGCATGCATACCCGCATGGTCCCGGCGACACCCTGATCGCCCTGTGCCGGCGCGATTACGCACCGAAGAAGCTTTCTACCCGCGCACATCATGTTGACCCGAGCGTCGAGAGCCCGTGACCCAGGTGGACACTTTGCCATGCTGCCGCATGCGCGTGATGATGGGTCGCTAGGCGTAAAATCAGCGCTGTAAGGTGTCACCTCGGCTGCGGCGGCCAGTTTCTAAGTGATTGCATTTACTATAGAAAACTGGAGCGGGCGAAGGGATTCGAACCCTCGACCCCAACCTTGGCAAGGTTGTGCTCTACCCCTGAGCTACGCCCGCTCTGGCGCCTATGTCTCCGGTCTGAAGCGACACGGTGACTGGGTGAGGCGCGCTGTTAGCCCGGGGTTTAGGGAACGGCAAGCACCTTTTCCACTTTCGCGCGAAAATCATCCAGAATGTTGTGCGCCGCACAAAGCGGTCAACCCTGCGAGATTCCGCTTGGCGACTCACCCATTGGAACATTACAAGAACATCTGTGAACGAGTCGTCAGCCCTGATTGCCCGCCTGAAGCGGATCGCCACGACGGGAATGCCGACCCAGGGTGATGGGCGCGCCGACGATGCGTGGCTGACGCAGGGGATGGCCAAGGCGCAGTTGCACGAGGTTTTCGCGACCGTCGACGATGCGGCGAGCGGCGCAGGGTTCGCGGTGGCGTCGGTTCTGGCGGCCCGTGCGGCGCCGGTGATGTGGTTGCGGACCGAGGCGAGCGAGCGGCAGGGCGGCCGGCTGCATGCGACCGGCCTGGTCGAGATGGGGCTCGACGTGACGTCGCTGGTGCTGGGGCTGGTCGAGGACGAGGCGGACTTGTTGCGCGCCGCGGCCGATGCCGCGCGGTGTCACGGGCTTGGCACATTGCTAATCGAATCCTGGGGCCGTGCGCCAAAGATCGACCTGACCGCGACACGGCGGCTGATGCTGGCGGCCGAAGCCTCGGGCGTGACCATCCTCAGCCTGCGTATCGGCGCAGAGCCCGTGCCGAGCGCGGCGGCGTCGCGCTGGCAGGTGGCGGCGTGTCGTTCCCGGCCCTTGGAGGCCGACGCACCTGGCAAACCTGCCTTCGACATCGAATTGCTGCGTCGACGCGGAGGCCAGGCCGGGCTTCGCTGGCGTGTGGAGTGGGACCGTGACGCGTACATCTTCGACCAAACCGCCTTCGCCTCTGGTGATCCCGCGGCGCTACTTGGCGCTGGTATTCCCGTGGCTGCCGATCGAGCGGTTGCGGACGATGCGGCCGCATCTGTTCGTCGGACGGGCTGAGACGCCGATCGCGTTCGTCGAGACGGTATCGGGCGGGGTGCGGCTGAAGGCGCTCGACCGCGAGGCGGTGCGGGCTGGGCTCCAGCCTGGGCTGACCCTCGCCGATGCGCGGGCGCGGGTGCCGGAACTGGAGGTGTACGATCATGACGCGCATGCCGACCACGAATGGCTCGAGCGGCTGGCGGACGGTTGCCAGCGCTACACGCCGTCGGTCGCGCTCGACGAGCCCGATGGGCTGATCCTCGATATCGCCGGGTGCGTGCATGAGTTCGAGGGCGAGCGGCGATTGGCGGCCGACCTTGAGGAACGCCTCGCGCGGCGTGGACTGCTGGTGCGCCACGCGTTCGGCGACACGCCCGATACGGCGCGCGCGCTGGCCCGGTATGCGGGGGGGCCTGCCCCCGATGAGAAGCGTGCGGTGAAGCGGTTGCCGGTAGCAGCGCTCGGTCTCGACGAGGATGCGACCACCGCCTTGTCGCGCGCGGGACTGAAGACGGTCGGCGACGTGATGGCGCGGCCGCTGGCGACGATTGCTGCAAGATTCGGCGAGGAGGCGGCTATGATGATCCGCCGGCTCGACGGCAGCGTGAAGGGCCCGATCGTCGCGCGGCGGACGGTGGCGAAGATCGGCGTCGAGCGTCGTTTCGCCGAGCCGATCGCGCGGACCGAATATGCGCTGGAGGTACTGGCCGAACTCGCCACCGAGGCTGTCGCTCAGCTTGCCGATCGTCACGAAGGCGGGCGGCGGTGGGAGGCGCGGCTGTTTCGTGCGGACGGGCTGGTCCAGCGTCTGCGGATCGAGACGGGCCAGCCGACGCGCGACGTGGCGTTATTAATGCGATTGTTCCGCGAACGGATCGACAGCCTAGCCGACCCGCTCGACCCGGGATTCGGCTATGATCTGGTGAGGCTCGATGTCGCATTAGCTGAAAAGCTCGACGCGTCGCAGTTGAAGCTGGAGGGCGGCGAGGCGCAGAAGGGGGAGGTCGCACAGCTTGTCGACCAGCTCGGCACGCGGCTGGGCCGGGCGCGCGTGCGCCGGTTTTCGGCGCGCGACAGTCATATTCCCGAACAGGCCGAGCTGATGCTGCCCGCCGCCGAGGCCCCTGCCCCGACGCCGTGGAGCGCGCCCGAGACGGGGGAGCCTCCGCTCCGGCCGATCTATCTGTTCGATCCGCCACAACCGATCGAGTCGATGATGGCCGAGGTCCCCGACGGCCCGCCGCACCGCTTCCGCTGGCGTCGCACGGTGCACGACGTGGCGCATAGCGAGGGCCCGGAGCGGATCGCTGGCGAGTGGTGGCGGCGCCAGGACATCCCGACGCGCGATTACTACCGCATCGAGGACCGCCGCGGCCGCCGCTTCTGGATCTTCCGCCACGGCCTGTATTCCGAGATGGAGGCACCGCGCTGGTACCTCCACGGCGTCTTCGCATGACCACGCCAGCGTCATGACTGGGTTCGCCGAACTCGTGGCGGCGACCAACTACTCGTTCCTCGACGGTGCCAGCCATCCGAGCGACATCGTCGGCCGCGCAATCGAATTGAAACTGGCCGGTATCGGCATCGCCGATCGCAATACGGTTGCCGGCGTGGTCCGCGCTTATGATGCACTGGAACGCGCAAAACGGGGTCAACTCGGCGCGAAGCTGCCGCCGTTCGATTTCAAACTAGTGGTCGGCGCGCGTCTCGTATTCGCCGACGGTACGCCGGACATCGTCGCGTATCCCGCAACCCGGGCTGGATGGGGACGGCTGACGCGACTGCTGACACTAGGCAACCGGCGCGCCGAGAAAGGTGGCTGCATCCTCGGCTTCGACGATCTGGTCGCGCATCTGGGTGAGATTTTGTTGATCGTCATGCCGGAATGCACCGCCCGCCCGGTGGTTGCGCACAAGGATTTCGTACTTCCCAAGCGCAACGATGCCAGTCTTGATGCCACACTTGTCGCGCTCCGCCCGCTGGCGCGGCGATCGGTGTGGCTTGGCGTAACGATGCCGCACGGCGGTCGCGATCGGCGGCGTCAGACCCGGCTTGCCCGGATCGCGACCAAGGCGCGCGTCCCGATCCTGGCGACCAACGACGTGCGCTATGCGGTGGCGGACGATCGCTCGCTTCATGACGTCGTCACCTGCATCCGCGAGGGAACGACGATCCAGCGTGCCGGCAAACGCCTCGGTGCCAATGGCGAGCGCCATCTGAAGGGGGTCGACGACATCGCGCATCTTTACCGCGACCGACCGCATGCGATCGACGAAGCGGCAAAGCTGCTGGCGCGAATCGCCTTCACACTCGACGAACTCAAATACGAATATCCGCACGAGCCCGTGCCCAAAGGTTGGAAACCGCAGGAGTGGCTTGAGCATCTCGCCTGGCAATCGGCGATCGATCATTATGAGGGCTACGTCCCCGACAAGCTGATCGCGTCGTTGCGCGAGGAGTTCGCGCTGATCCGGCAATGCGGATACGCCTATTATTTCCTGACGGTCCATGACGTCGTCCGGTTCGCACGCAGCGTCGATCCGCCGATCCTGTGCCAGGGACGCGGTTCCGCCGCCAACTCGGTGGTATGCTATGTGCTCGGCGTTACGTCGGTGGATCCGATGAAGCACGACCTGCTCTTCTCGCGCTTCGTCTCCGCCGAACGTAGCGAACCGCCCGATATCGACGTCGATTTCGAGCATGAGCGGCGCGAAGAGGTGATGCAGTATATCTACCGCCGCTACGGTCGGGAACGCGCAGCGATCGCCGCCACCGTCATCCACTTCCGCTCGCGCAGCACCGTGCGCGAGGTCGGCAAGGCGCTGGGCTTTACCGAAGACGTCACGCAGCGCCTGACCAGCACGGTGTGGGGCAGCTTTTCGAACCGTTTCCCGGAACGCCGCTTTGCCGAAACGGGGTTCGACGTCGCCAATCCGGAAGTTGCCCGGTTGCAGGACATGGTCGAGCGGCTGCTCGAATTTCCGCGTCACCTATCGCAGCATGTCGGCGGCTTCGTGCTCACGCAAGGTCGGCTCGACGAGATTGTGCCGATCCATAACGGCGCGATGGAGGACCGTACGTTCATCGAATGGGACAAGGACGATATCGATTGCCTCGGCCTGATGAAGGTCGACATTCTCGCGCTCGGTATGCTGACGTGCATCCGCAAGAGCTTCGACCTGATGCGGCAGCATGGGCTTGGCGACCATGAATTGAAGACGATCGCCAACGACGAGAATTCGAAGGTCTATGACATGCTGTGCGATGGCGACAGCATTGGCGTGTTCCAGGTCGAGAGCCGCGCACAGATCAACATGCTGCCGCGATTGCGACCGCGGAAACTGTACGATCTGGTGGTCCAGGTGGCGATCGTCCGGCCCGGGCCGATCGAAGGCGACATGGTGCATCCGTATCTTCGGCGGAGGGCGAAAAAGGAGGTGGTAGTGTATCCCTCGCCATCGCCCGAGCATGGCCGAAGCGACGAACTCGAGGTTCTGCTGGGAGAGACGTACGGCGTGCCGCTGTTCCAGGAACAGGCCATGAAGCTGGCGATCGTCGCGGCGAAGTTTACCCCTGACGAGGCCAATGAACTGCGAAAGTCGATGGCGACGTTTCGCAAGGTCGGGGGAATGAATAATTTCCAGGCCAAGCTGGTCGGCGGCATGGTCGCGCGCGGCTATCAGGCGGACTTTGCCGAGCGCTGTTTCAAGCAGATCGAGGGGTTTGGGTCGTATGGTTTCCCGGAGAGCCATGCGCTGTCGTTCGCGCGGCTGGTGTATGTGTCGTCGTGGATCAAATGCTTTCATCCGGCGGTGTTCTGCTGCGCATTGCTCAATTCGCAGCCGATGGGGTTTTACGCGCCGGCGCAACTGGTGCGCGATGCTGTCGAGCACGGCGTGACCGTGCTGCCGGTCGATGTGAATGCGAGCACGTGGGATAGCTCGCTCGAGGCCTTGGGCGCGGATCTGCGGCTCGGGTTTCGGCAGGTGGACGGGTTTCGCAAGGACTGGGCGGAGGCGATCGTCGCGGCGCGGGCGGGCGGGCCGTTTGCCGGGATCGAGGACCTGGCGCGGCGGGCGACCCTGCCGCAGCGGGCGATGAACCTGCTCGCCGATGCGGACGCGTTTCGATCGGTCGCGAAGGAGCGCCGCGAAGCGTTGTGGGATGTGCGTCGGACGCCGCCCAAGCAACTCGCACTGTTCGCGGCTGCCGAGGTTCCCGAGCTCGGCCAGGAGCCCGACGCGCATCTGCCGGCGATGCCGCTGTCCGAGCAGGTGGCGGCGGATTACCAGACGACGCGACTGTCGTTGAAGGGGCATCCGATGGCGTTCCTGCGCGAACGCTTCGCCGCCGAGGGAATCCTGTCGAGCGCGCAGGCCAATGCGACCAAGGACGGGCGGCGCGCGAAGGTGGCGGGGGTCGTGCTGGTCCGCCAGCGGCCGGGCAAGGGCAATGCGATCTTCGTGACGATCGAGGACGAGACCGGGGTCACCAACGGGCTGATGTGGGCACGCGATTTCGAGGCGAACCGCCGCGCGGTGATGGCGTCGCGACTGATGGTGCTGGAGGGCGTGATCCAGCGCAGCGAGGAAGGCGTGACGCACCTGATGACGTCGCGGGTGCAGGACCGCACCGAGATGCTGCGGCTGTTGTCGGAGGATCATGCGCTGGAGCCGCCGCTCGCGCGGGTCGACGAGGTGATCCGCCCGGTGCTGACGCGGAGCCCGGATGCCCGGGCGCATCATCCGCGGGCGACGCATCCTCGGGATGTGCGCGTGCTGCCCAAGTCGCGCGACTTTCATTAATTCCAATCCCGTCTCGGATCCCGATCCCGTCTCGAAGCCCAGGCCCGTTACCCCAGCGAAAGCTGGGGTAACTCACGTGGAACGCGACCAGCGCCTCACGGGGATACCCCAGCTTTCGCTGGGGCGACGGGCTTGGGGGCGACGGGCTTGGGGGCGACGGGCTTGGGGGCGACGGGCTTGGGGGCGACGGGCTTGGGGGCGACGGGCTTGGGGGCGACGGGCTTGGGGGCGACGGGCTTGGGGGTGACGGGCTTGGGATGACGGGTTTGGGATGACGGACCAATGACCACCGGTCGCTTCAACGCCGCCGCCGCCACGTGGAATTGCGAGCGCGATGCTCTAGAGGTACGCTGCAGAGGTGGCATTCGCCGCAAGCGCCCCCCAGATAGCGCGCAAGAATTACACGGGAGTTGAACTTGGCCACGCTTGGAATGTCCCCCGCGGAGAAGGATGCCGTCGAGGCGTTCCGTCGCGATGTCGTCGAACCGTCGATGACGAAGCTCGTGATCATCGATTTCTGGGCGGAATGGTGCGGGCCGTGCAAGGCGTTGACGCCGACGCTGGAAAAGGTCGCCACCGATTATGCCGACAAGGGCGTCGTGCTGGCCAAGGTCGATACCGACAAGAACCAGTTCATCGCCGCGCAATTCCAGATCAAGTCGATCCCGACCGTCTATGCGATGTTCCAGGGCCAGCTGGTCGCCGACATGACCAGCGCGCGGACCGAATCGCAGCTGCGCGTGATCCTCGACCAGTTGCTCAAGCAGCTGCCGATCGAGGCGGACGCGACGGACGCGGCGCCCGATATCGAGCCGTTGATCGCGGTGGGCGAAGCGGCGCTGGCCGAGGGCGACGGCGAGCGCGCGCTCGGCATTTTCCGCGAGATCGCCGAGATCGCACCCGAGCATCCCGCGGTCCATGCCGGGTTCGTCCGCGCGCTGGTCGCGACCGGGCAGTTCGACGAGGCGAGCGACTGGCTGGCGAACCTCGATCCGGCGATCGCCAAGGATCCGGCGATCACCCGCGCGCAGGCCGCGCTCGCGCTCGCGCAGTCGGCGCCCCCGGTCGCCGACCTGTCGCCGCTGATCGCCGCAGTCGAGGCCAATCCCGATGACCTCGACGCCCGGTTCGCGCTCGCCAACGGCCAGATGGCGGCGAACGACCGCGATGCCGCCGCGGACACGTTCCTCGGCATCATCGCCACCGAGCGCGACTGGAACGAGGGCGCGGCACGCGCGCAGTTGCTGAAATTGTTCGAGGTCGTCGGGCTCGAAGACCCATGGGTCTCTGGACAGCGGCGGCGTCTGTCTGCGATCCTGTTCGGATGACCATCGAGTCCGCCCCCCCGCGCGCTACTACGCGTCTGTCGATCTTCCCGCTGCCGGGGGCGCTGTTGTTCCCGGGCATGCACCTGCCGCTGCACATGTTCGAGCCGCGCTATCGGGCGATGATCAGCGATGCGATGGCGCGCGACCGGCGGATCGGGATGATCCAGCCGCGGGGCGGACCGCATGATGACGCGGACGCGCTGTACGACATCGGCTGCGTCGGCAAGATCGCCGAGGTCGAGGCGCTCGACGACGGGCGCTACAACGTCGTGCTCGAGGGCATCGCGCTGTTCCGGATCGTCCGCGAGTTGGACGTGACGACCGCGTTCCGTCAGGTCGAGGCGGAGTTGCTGCCGTTGATCGAGGACGATTCGCTGTCGCTGGGGCGACGCTCGTCGCTGGAACTGGAATCGCGTCGGTTCGCGGACATGCAGGGCTATGCGGTCGATTGGGATGCGGTCGGGCGGCTCGACGACGAGAGCCTCGTCAACGGCATCGCGCAGATCGCGCCGTTCGATGCGGCCGCGAAGCAGGCGTTGCTCGAGGCACCGGATATCGAACAGCGCGCCGAACTGATCATCCAGCTGATGCAGTTCTTCGGCCGGCATGACGGCGACGAATCGGTGACGTTGCAGTGAGTACGCTGGATCCGTGGCTACTCGAACGCCTGGTTTGCCCCGCGACTCGTACACCGCTGCGCTATGACGAGGCCGCGCAGGAACTCGTCTCGGACGCTGCAGGATTGGCCTATCCGATCAAAGACGGCGTCCCGGTGATGCTGGTGGAGGAAGCACGGCAGCTCGATGGGCGCGTATCCGACTGATGCCATCGACCGACCGCCGCCTCTGGAGTCTCGGCGCGGTTTGGGGAGTTGGGCTGGTCGCGTCGGGCTGGGCGCCGTTCGATCGCGCGACGTGGTGGATGGAGATCGCGCCCGTCCTGATCGCATTTCCGATACTGATCGCGCTGCGACGCCGGTTCGTCTTCACCGACTTGGCGCTGCTGATGATCGCGCTGCATGGCCTCGTCCTGATGATCGGCGGCGCGTACACCTACGCCCGCGTACCGATTGGTTTCGCGGTCCAGGACATGCTGCATCTCACGCGCAATCCGTATGATCGGTTCGGCCATTTGATGCAGGGCTTCGTGCCCGCGATCGTGCTGCGGGAAGTTCTGGTGCGGACCGGAGCGATCACCGCGCCGCGACTATTGGCCGTTACCGTGCTGGCCTATTGTCTCAGCGTCAGCGCGTTGTACGAATTGATCGAGTTTGGTGCCGCAGTGTCGCTGGGCCAGGGCGCGGATGCTTTCCTGGGAACGCAAGGCGACGCATGGGATACGCAGTGGGATATGCTGATGTGCCTTGTCGGTGCATCGCTCGCGCTGCTCGTATTGTCGCGCGTTCACGACCGGCAGATCGAACGACTCAAGGCTTAACGCTGCATGATTTGGCCTAGCGCCGGGTGACCTCGATCGGTTGCCGGCGCTCCCAGCCTTCGCGTTCCAGTTCGGGCGTGTCGCTGTCGACCGCCGGATAGCCGATGCAGACATAGCCGATCAGGTGCCAGTTTTCGGGAAGGTCGAGCGCAGCGCGGACGCGGTCGGCATCGAGGATCGAGACCCAGCCGAGCCCGAGGCCGACGCAGCGCGCCGCCAGCCATAAGGTGTGGAGCGCCATGACCGCCGAATAGGCTGCGGTTTCGGGCATCGTCTGTCGGCCCAGGCCATGGCCCTGTTGCGGGTCGGGGTCGACGAAGACCGCGAGATGGCAGGGTGCGTCGTCGAGGCCCGCGAGCTTCAACCGCGCGTACCGGTCGGCGCGCGTCGGCGACTGCGCCGCAAGTGCCTGCGCGTTGCAGGCGGCGAAGGTTGCGCGGACCTCGGCGCGACGGTCGGGATCGTCGACCGTGACGAAGCGCCATGGCTGGCTGAGGCCTACCGACGGCGCGAGGTTCGCTAGATCGAGCAGGCTGGACAGTAGCGTGGGGTCGATCGGATCGCGCCGAAAATGCCGGACGTCGCGGCGCCAGCGGATCAGCGCGGCGAGTTGGTGCTCGAAGGTTTCGAATGCGGGCATGGGGTCTGTGTGGTGTTCAGAGGCCGACATGGTGGTCATCACGCTTTCACTAACACGGCTCGGCGTTGCGTTCTCGCTCGTCTCGATCGAGATTTTGCCGACCTTCCGGCACCTCAGACTTGTTCGGTGGTCCACGCTCCGAGTGCTTACCTCCCCGGCTGAGGCCGGGGTCCAGGTGGGAAGGCCGGTGTAATGAAGGACTGTCCGTCGTTACCACCGTTCCCCACCTGGACCCCGGCCTCCGCCGGGGAGGCGCTTGTCGATGCGGGGTATGCTGACCTGTTTCGGGCTGACCGGCAATTCAGCAGTTGGGTGGATCAGCAATCTTGGACGTCGAACCGACCTAGACCGTCATCCCCTGAAGCAGCTTTGGTAAATCACCCGATTCGCCCCGCGCCTCGGCCATGAAGCGGTCCTTGAGCGGCGGGATCGCGTTGACCGCGCTGATGCCGAACCGGCGGACGGCGCTGGCGGTCTTGCCGGGGAGACCGAACAGGCGGGTGAGCGTGTCGGTGGCAGCGGCAGTCATGAACGTGTCGAGCCCGCGCCAGCGCTGGTAGCGCGCGAGCAACGCGGCGTCGCCGAGGTCGAGGCCGAGGCGCTTGCCCTCGACCAGCACTTCGACGAGCGTCGCGACGTCGCGGAAGCCGAGGTTGAGGCCCTGCCCGGCGATCGGGTGGATGCCGTGGCCGGCGTCGCCGACCAGCGCGAGCCGCGTGTCGGTGATCCGCGCGGCGTGGTGGAAGCCGAGCGGATAGGACGAGCGCGGCGTGGCCATCGACAGCTTGCCGAGGAAGCCGCCCATGCTCTTTTCCGCTTCGGCGAGGAATGCGCGGTCGCCGAGCTTGAGCATACCGGGGGCGTTCTTCGCGTCGACCGTCCAGACGATCGCGGAGCGGTGGCCGTCGGCGTCGTCGGGGAGCGGGAGCAGCGCGAACGGGCCGCTCGCATAGAAGATCTCGTACGCGACGTCCTCATGCGGGCGTTCGTGGTGGAATGCGGCGATGATCGCGGTGTGCTCGTACGACCAGCGCGCGATCGTGATGCCGGCAGCCTCGCGGGTCGGCGAGTTGCGGCCCTCCGCGGCGATCAGAAGCGGTGCGCGGACAATATCGCCGGACTCGAGCGTGACGGTGACGCCCGATTCGGCGCGGTCGATTGAGGTCGCGCGCGTCTTCATGCGGAGGTCGACATGCGGCGCGGCGGTCGCGGCGTCGAACAGCGTGCGGCGGAGCAGCTTGTTCTCGTACATCGTGCCGAGCGCGCCATCGTCGGCGTCGGGGACGAAATCGAGCTTGCCCGGCTCGAGTCCGTCGCTGACGCGGATCTGGCGGATCGCGCAGCCCTGCCCCGCCAGCGTCGCGCCGATGCCGATCGCGTCGAGCATGCGGTGGCTCGCGCTCGCGACGGCCGAGGCGCGGCCGTCGAAGCCCGGCGCCAGCGTCACCGCGGGGTCGGCGGGGTCGATCACGATCGTCGAAATGCCGTGCACGTCGAGCGCCACGGCGAGCGTCGCGCCGACCAGCCCGCCACCGAGGATGATTACATCTGTGTCCATAAGGCCGCTTTATCCCGCCAGCCGGTCGCTGCCAACGCCGATCCGGACGCAGCTTAACCCGTGTTGTCGCGTGGTTACCTTGACGTTGCGCCTGCCGAGGACGATGCATTTCCGCATTATACTGCAACTGGAGATTACGGGTCATGGCCAGCCGCGCGCAGCCAGCCTTGTGGCGTGAGACGGTGAAGGCGGGGGCGGTGCGCAGCGGCGCGCTGATCGCGGCGATCGCGTTGTTCGTCGGCACGCTGCTGATGGCGCTGGCGCTGGCGAGCTATCACCCGAGCGACGCGGCGTTGAACACTGCATCGGGCGGATATCCGGACAATCTGGTCGGGCCGCCGGGCGCCTGGTTCGCCGATATCGCGCTCACCCTGTTCGGGCCGGCGGTCGCATTGTTGCTGCCGATCGGGCCGATCCTGGGGATGCGGCTGTGGCGCGACCTGCCGCTGGGACGCTGGGGGCGGATGTTGCGCGGGGCCGCGATCGGCGTCGCGTTGATGGCGAGCGCGCTGGCGTTCGTGTCCGGGTCTTCGGTGCTGGCGTTGCCCGCCGGCTGGGGCGGGGTGATCGGCTTGTCGGTCGCGAGCGCGGTGCATTGGGGGCTGAGCTTCATCGGCCAGCCGGTCGCCGAGCTGTGGTCCGGCCGCGCGGTCGGGCTGATCGCGGCGATCGCGGGCGCGATCGTGTGGGGCAAGAGCATCGAGATCGATCTCGGCGAGCGCAAATGGCGCTTCCCCCGCCGCAATCGCACCGAGGCGCTCGGTTATGACGGCTTTGCGGAGATCGACGAAGACGACGAACCGCTGACGCTGACCCGCAAGCCGGTCGAGCCACGCGCGATTGCCGAGCCGGACCCGCGCCCTGCCCCCGTCATCGCCGACCGCCAGAGCGCGCCGTCGCAGGCCAAGCCCAAGGAGCGCCAGTCGTCGCTCGACCTGCGCGACAATTTCACGCTGCCGAGTCTCGACCTGCTGACGCCGTCGCCGCCCAGCCAGGGCAATGTGATCGACAAGGCGGGGCTGGAACGCAACGCGCGGTTGCTCGAGAACGTGCTCGACGATTTCAAGGTGACCGGATCGATCATCGAAGTGCGGCCGGGTCCGGTCGTGACGATGTACGAGCTGGAGCCTGCTCCCGGCGTCAAGGCGAGCCGGGTGATCGCGCTGGCCGACGATATCGCGCGCAACATGTCCGCGATTTCCGCGCGTGTCGCGGTGATCCCAGGGCGCAACGTGATCGGTATCGAGCTGCCGAATGCGCGGCGCGAGGCGGTATCTCTGCACGAACTCGTCGGCAGCCAGACGTTCGAGGACCAGTCGGCGCAGTTGCCGATCATTCTCGGCAAGAACATCGCGGGCGATTCGGTGATCGCCGATCTCGCGCCGATGCCGCATCTGCTGGTCGCGGGCACCACCGGCTCGGGCAAGTCGGTCGGGCTGAACAGCATGATCCTGTCGCTGCTATACAAGCTGACGCCGAACCAGTGCCGGATGATCATGATCGATCCGAAGATGCTCGAACTGAGCATGTACGACGACATTCCGCATCTGTTGTCGCCGGTCGTGACCGACCCTGCAAAGGCGGTACGCGCGCTGAAATGGGCGGTCGAGACGATGGAGGATCGCTATCGCCAGATGTCCTCCGTGGGCGTGCGCAGCTTGGCCGGGTTCAACGACAAGGTGCGCGGCGCGAAGGCCAAGGGGCAGCCGCTCGGGCGGAAGGTGCAGACGGGGTATCACCCGGACACCGGCGCGCCGATGTACGAGGAGGAAAAGCTCGAATACGACGTGCTGCCGCAGATCGTGGTGATCGTCGACGAGCTCGCCGATCTGATGATGACCGCGGGCAAGGAGGTCGAGTTCCTCATCCAGCGGCTCGCGCAGAAGGCGCGCGCGGCGGGCATCCACCTGATTATGGCGACGCAGCGCCCGTCGGTCGACGTCATCACCGGCGTCATCAAGGCCAATCTGCCGACGCGGATCAGCTTCCACGTCACGTCGAAGATCGATTCGCGGACCATTCTCGGCGAGCAGGGCGCCGAGCAGCTGCTGGGCAAGGGCGACATGCTCTACATGCCCGGCGGCAAGGGCATCGTCCGTGTGCACGGGCCGTTCGTGACCGACGACGAAGTGCGGCTGGTGGCGGATCACTGGCGCTCGCAGGGGCTGCCGGATTACATCTCGTCGGTGACCGAGGAGCCGGAGGAGAGCTTCGCCTTGGAGGGTTCGCCGACCGGAGAGGATTCGGCCGAGGATCAGCAATATCGCCAGGCGATCCAGCTGGTCTGCGAGTCGCAGAAGGCGTCGACCTCGTGGCTCCAGCGGCAGTTGCGGATCGGGTATAATTCGGCCGCGCGGTTGATCGAGCGGATGGAGAAGGACGGCATCGTCGGTCGCCCGGATCATGTCGGCCGCCGCGAAGTGCTGCGCGATACCGAAGGGCATGCGATCTAGCGTCGATCTAACGATCCTCCCCCGCCAGAGGGAGGTGGCACCGCAGGTGACGGAGGGGGAGGACACGGAACGATGGTGATCCCTTTCCGCGCCCTCCGTCTGGCAAGTGCCAGCTACCTCCCCCTGGCGGGGGAGGATTCCTGTAATCCCGCCTTCACTCTTCCGGAGGGTTTCGGACGGTCGAGGCCCGGTATACGGGGCTGGTACAGGTTACGAAAAACAGGTGGACGTGATGGGGTATCGGCGGTTCTGTGCGGCGGCTTTGGCACTGACCATCCCGGGTATAGCCGGCGCGCAGGAGGCGCCTAAACAGACCCCCGGCAGCTCCACCACCGACACGCAGCACCGTCCCCGCGCCGGCGTCCGCCGCGACAGCGATCTGTCGCCCTCGGCACTGACCGCCGATACGCAGCGTACCCCGCCACCCGGGCTGTTCGCCGACTGGTTCGATATCCGCAAACGTCTGACCGAGCGCGGGATCGGCGTCAGCGCGCGTTATGCGTCGGAAAGCGGGTATAATTTTGCAGGCGGCGACCGGAAGCTGCTGCGCGAGACGGGGCAGTTCGACGTCGGCATGCTGCTCGATCTCGACAAGGTGATCGGGCTCCAAGGCGGCGCATTCCAGGCCACCCTCACCTATCGGCGTGGTCGCGATCTGGGTGCGGATGCCAATCTGGGCGTGCTGCAACAGGTGCAGGAAGTGTACGGCCGCGGCCAGACTCTGCGCCTGACGCAATTCTGGTACGAGCAGAAGCTGGGCGAAAAGCTCGAATTGAAGATCGGCCGCACCAATCCCGGCGAGGATTTCGCGGTCTTCTCCTGCTATTTCCAGAACCTCAGCTTCTGCGGCGCGCAGCCGGGCAATCTGGTCGGCGATTACTGGCAGAACTGGCCGGTCGGGCAATGGGGCGCGCGGCTCCGCTACGATCGGAACGAGCAGCTGACATTCAAGGCCGGCGTCTACGAAGTGAACCCGCGCAATCTCGATAACGATTTCGTGATCGGCCATTTTCACGGCGCGACCGGCGTGCTCGTACCGGTCGAAGCCGAATGGCATCGTGGTAACGACGACGGCCGGGTCGGTGCGTACAAGGTCGGCGGCTGGGTCAACACGTCGAACGGCGACGACGTGTTCTACGACGTGAACCGCCAGCCGATCACGATCACGGGGCTCGCACCGCTCCGCCGCAGCGCCCGCTACGGCGTGTATTTCAATCTCCAGCAACAGATCACCGGCACGTCGAAGGACGGCAAGTCGGTTACCGGGCTCAGCGTGTTCCTCAACGCGACGCAGGCCGATCGCGCGACCTCGACGACCGACAACCAGATCGCGGCGGGGCTGTTCTACAAGGGGCTGGTCCCGTGGCGGCCGGAGGACATCCTCGGATTCGGCGTCGCGCGGACCAACGTGAACGGGCGCGTCGCGAAGGGGCAGGAACTCGATCCGACGCGTCCTGCCGTGCAAGGTGCGGAATACGCGTCGGAGATCTACTACAGCGTGCATCCGACGCGGTGGCTCGAACTCCGTCCGAACGTGCAGTTCATCCACAACCCGGGCGGCGTGCATGACGCCAACGACGTCGGCGTGCTCGGGATGAAGGCGGCGATTACCCTGTAACGGAACTCGTCGAATTCAGTGGCGGTTCAAGCGCGGGGCGGCAATTGTCCGCGGTCCAAGGAGATTTCGATGTTCAATACCCGCCCCGCGGCGATCGCGACGATCGCCGCCCTATCGGTCGCTGCCGTACCCGCGCCGATCGCCGCACAGGCCACCGGCGACCTCGCTGCCGTGCAGAAGCACCTCCAGTCGGTCGAGACGATGACCGCGAATTTCTCGCAGGCCGATCGCAACGGCAAGGTGCTGACCGGCGTGCTGACGCTGAAGAAGCCCGGCAAGCTGCGCTTCCAGTACGAGAAGGGCGTGCCGATCCTGATCGTCGCGGAAGGCGGCGCGCTGACCTTCATCGATTATTCGGTGAAGCAGGTGCAGCGCTGGCCGATCAAGAACTCGCCGCTGGGCGTGCTGCTCGACCCGACCCGCGACATCACGCGCTATGCCAAGCTCGTCCCCGGCTATGACCAGCGGATCGTGTCGGTCGAGGCTAACGATCCCAAGCATCCCGAATATGGCCGGATCACGCTGGTGTTCGTCCGCAACGCATCCGCACCGGGCGGGCTGATGCTGCAAGGCTGGGTCGCGCTCGACAGCCAGAACAACCGGACGACGATCCGCCTGACCAACCAGAAGTTCGGCGAAGCGGTCAGCGACAACACCTTCCGCTGGAACGATCCACGGCGAACGGGTGGAAGAAAGTAACATAACTTTCGCGTCATTCATGCAAGCGACAGGTTTCGGTCCCTAGAGGGTGGCTCGCGGACGTGAGGCATTCGGGATTTTTCCCCCTGTTGCCCGGATGGTTTCCCCACAGTCTGCCTGCGTGACGAACGCTGAGTTGGCCCTCGCTCCACGCCCCCGGAGCGGGGGTCTTTCGCGTAGAGCAGCAGAAGACTGCGTCTGAATGACTCGCTCAAGCGCGGCCGGCGGGCCCCACTCTTCTCAGGGCCCGTTCAACAACATGGGCTTTGCCCGTGGCGCCTTCTCCCTTCTTCCGAAGTCGCAACCCGCTTCCTTGTCCCGCCCCCCCCGCAACGCTACATCGCGGCCGTGAAGATCGTCTCCTGGAACATCAACTCGGTCCGTTTCCGGATCGCCATCGTCGAGCAGTTCCTGCGTGACGAGCAACCCGACATCCTGTGCCTGCAGGAGACCAAGGTCATCGACGGCGACTTCCCGTTGGAGGCGTTCCGCGCGCTCGGCTACGAGCACATCGTCCTGCACGGCCAGCGCATGCACCACGGTGTCGCGATCCTCAGCCGCGTGCCCTTGGTCGAGGACGACCGGTTCGACTGGCAGGCGAACAGCGAGGCTCGTCATATCGGCGTACGGCTCGCAAACGGCGTACGCCTCGAGAACGTCTACGTCCCGGCCGGTGGCGACGTGCCCGACCGCGAGGTCAACCCGAAGTTCGGCCAGAAGCTCGATTTCATCGAACGGATGACGACCTGGTCGGAAACGCTAGCCGGACCCACCATTCTCGTCGGCGACTTCAACATCGCGCCGCTCGAATCGGATGTGTGGAGCCACAAGCAGTTGCTCGACGTCGTCAGCCACACGCCAATCGAGGTCGAGGCGCTCGGCCGGTTGCAGGCGGCGGGCGACTGGGTCGATCTCGGCCGCCGCTTTCATCCTGCGCCCGCGCGACTGTTCACCTGGTGGAGTTACCGCGCGAAGGACTGGGAAGCGTCGGACCGTGGCCGGCGGCTAGATCATATGTGGGCGACCGGTTCTGCCGCCGAAGCCGCGGTGTCGCATCATGTCTATGAGCGCTGCCGGAGCTGGCTGAAGCCGTCCGACCATGTGCCGATCATGACCGAGTTCGCGTTTTGAACCCGCGCGCAGCGGCGCGTGCGGTCGATGCGTTGCGGCGTGGCTGGCCGATCGCGATCGACGGGCTGGTGCTGCTGGCGGTCGAGACGGCGGATGCTGACCGGTTGGCGGCGTTCGACCCCGACGGGAATGGCGGCGTCCTGATCTCGTCGGGGCGCGCGGCGACGTTGAAGCTGGCGAACCAGTTGGCGGCGGCCGATCCGACCGAGCCGGTACTGGTCGATCGCGCGCCGTGGATCGATTTTGCCGCAGCGACCGCGCTGGCCGATCCGCAGTTCGACCTGGCTACCCCGATGAAGGGGCCGTTCCATACGGTCGCGTTGGCCGATCCCGATGCGGCTGCGGCTGCGTTGCGGCTGGCGCGGATCGCCGGGCTATTGCCGGCCTTCTTCCTCGGCACCGGCGAACCCGAAGTCTCGATCACGCACGCCGATATCGACGCACATGAGGATGCGAACCGCCTGACGCTGGCGGCGCGTGCGCGGTTGCCGGTCGAAGGTGCCGAGGACGCGGAGATCGTTGCCTTCCGATCACCCGAGAGCGCGGACGAGCATATCGCGCTGCTGATCGGCCAGCCCAACGGCCAGCCGCCGCTGGTCCGCTTGCATAGCGAGTGCCTGACGGGCGACGTGCTCGGCAGTCTCAAATGCGATTGCGGGCCGCAGTTGCACGCTGCGATCCACGCGATCCAGCACAGCGGCTGGGGCATCCTGCTCTATCTGCGGCAGGAGGGGCGCGGGATCGGGCTGGTCAACAAGCTGCGCGCCTATGCGTTGCAGGACCAGGGATTCGACACGGTCGACGCGAACACGCGGCTTGGCTTTGCGGTCGATGCGCGGGATTTCGGGGTGGCGGCGCGGATGCTGAATCTGCTCGGGCAGCGCGAGGTGCGCTTGCTGACGAACAATCCGGCCAAGGTAGCCGGGCTGGAGGCGGCGGGCGTGACGGTGATCGAGCGCGTGCCGCATTTCCTGCCCTCGAACCCGCACAACGCGCAGTATCTTGCGACCAAGCGCAATCGTACGGGGCATCAGTTCTGACCGACAGTCCGCCCTCGCCACCACCCTCCCGACGCCTGATCGTGGTGTTCGGTGCGGCCGTTCGTCCCGACGGCAGCCCTAGCCCGACGCTCGCGCGGCGCATCGCGTTCGCGGCCGCGGCGGCGGCGCGGTATGTCGATGCGGACCTGTTCTGCTCGGGTGCGAAGGGGACGCATGGGCCTTCGGAAGCATCGGTGATGGCCGGCGTGCTGGCGGAAACGGTCGATCCGTCGCGGATCCATCTCGACGAGGCCAGCGTGGATACGTTGCAGAGCGTCGTCGCCGCGACCGCATTCGCGCGTGCGGGGAAGTACGCGCAGTGCATGATCTGCACCGACGGCTATCACCAGCCGCGTATCCGCATGCTGTTCGCGATGCTCGGCATGCCCGCGAGCGCGATCCATGTTCCGCATGGCGGGAGCCGGCGCTACCAGCTCAAGATGCGGACACGGGAAGCGGCGGCGATCCCGTATGATCTGGTCGCGGGGATCGGTGCCA
The DNA here is from genome assembly GCF_036663855.1 of Sphingomonas fucosidasi. Classification (NCBI taxonomy): domain Bacteria; kingdom Pseudomonadati; phylum Pseudomonadota; class Alphaproteobacteria; order Sphingomonadales; family Sphingomonadaceae; genus Sphingomonas; species Sphingomonas fucosidasi. The sequence goes on from NZ_JAXOJR010000006.1 coordinate 29,222, forward strand.
TCTGGCGGCGGAAGCGGGGGTGACGGCTACCGAGCACTCGCTCGAACAAGAATGTTTCCCCGCGAAGGCGGGGACCCAGACTGGGCTCCCGCCTTCGCGGGAGAACAAGAACCAGAGAGAGGGGTAGGAGATAGCGACCTCTGACTTTAGCCAAAGTCTGCGTTCAGGCCTTCCCGAGCAACCGCGCGACCTCGCCAAAATCATCGGCCAAGGCGTCGACGCCGATCGCCTTCAGACGCTCGCCGTGGTCCGGGGCGCAGTGCGATCCCGCCGATAACCCAATGACGTAGCCGCCCGATGCCACTGCGCCGGTCGCGCCGACGGGGGAGTCTTCGAGGATCGCCGTTCGCGCGATATCGACCCCAAGCTGCCGCGCGCCGAACAGGTACAGATCAGGCGCCGGCTTGCCGTTCGTCACGTGTTCGCGGCCGCTGTAGAGGTGGTCGCCGAACGCGTCGCGCAGGCCGATATGCTCCAGGTGCCGCGCGATCCAGCTGACCGGGCTCGACGAGACGATCGCCTTGGGCAAATCGGCGGGAAGCGACCGGACGAACGCCACCGCGCCCTCGATCGCGTCCACACCCGCCGCCATCACCCGCTCGTCCTCGGCCTTGCGCGCGGCGTAGAAGTCATCGGTCAGCGGCCGGTCGATCCAGCGTTCGACCGCGTCGATGAACTGCGGCCCGGCGAGCCCCATGAAGTTCGCCATCGACTCGTCGGCCGTCGTCGGATGCCCGGCAGCCGTCAGCCACTCCGCGATGTGGCGGTTGCCGACGGCTTCGCTGTCGATCAGCACGCCGTCGAAGTCGAACAACAGTGCGTCGAACTTCATGCGCCCGTCCCCCGCGCACCGAACAGCGCGCTACCGATCCGGACGTGGGTCGCCCCGATCGTCACCGCCGTCTCGAAATCGTCGGACATGCCCATGCTCAGACCGGTCAGCCCGTGATCGCGCGCGAGTTTCGCCAACAGTGCGAAATACGGCGCCGGTTCGATGTCGGCAGGCGGCAGGCACATCAGCCCGGCGACCGGCAGTCCGGCGGCGTGCGCCTTCTCGACCAGCGCGGGCAGGTCCGCGATCGCGCAGCCGCCCTTTTGCGGTTCGTCGCCGATGTTGACCTGGAGGAAGCAGTCCGGGCGGCGATCGCTCGCGGTCATCGCCTTGGCCAGCGCCTCGACCAGCGACGGGCGATCGACCGCGTGGATGCAGTCGAACAGCGCGACGGCCTCCGCCGCCTTGTTCGACTGGAGCTGGCCGATCAGGTGCAGTTCGACGTCGGGATATTTCTCGCGCAAGGCCGGCCACTTCTCCGCAGCTTCCTGGACGCGGTTCTCGCCGAACACGCGCTGGCCCTCGGCGAGCAGCGGTTCGATCGCCTCGACCGGGTGCGTCTTGGAGACCGCGATCAGCGTGACGTCGGTGACCCGGCGGTCGGCGATCTCGGCGGCCTTGGCGATCCGGGTGCGGATGGACGCGAGCGGCGTGGTGTCGTCAGATGTCATGCCAGGCGCTATAGGCAGCGGCGTGACGGTTCGAAAGCCCATCCCCGAGCGCTGGTTGATGACCGATGAGCGGATGGGGGACGCATTGTGGGCCGCTTTGCGCAGGGTGCCACCGGGATCCGGGATAGTGTTTCGCCATTATGCCACGCCTGCGGGCGAGCGGCGGGCGATGCTGCGGCGGGTAAAGCGAGTCGCGTTCGCACGCGAACTGGTCGTGATCGTGGCCGGAAAATCGTCGATCGCGGCTGATGGCGTGCATGGGCGGGTGCGGACCCCGGCAACGTGGCGGATCAGGACGTGGCCGGCGCACGATCGCGCGGAGGCCCTGGCGGGGCGGCGCGCGGGAGCGGATGCGCTGTTCGTGTCACCGGTTCATGCCACGCGGTCGCATGCGGGAGCGTCCGGGCTTGGGCCGGCACGGGCGATGCGGATCGGGCGCGGGCTTGGGATACCGGTGATTGCGCTGGGCGGGATGGACGAGTCGCGCTGGCGGCGGATCCGGCGGTTCGGGTTTCATGGCTGGGCTGCGATCGACGCGTGGGTCCGCTAGATTTGGGTGCCTGTCGGACTTGGGCAATTGTTAGCCTCGGTCGCCCATCCCACCCGTCATCCCAGCGAAAGCTGGGATCTCATCGTTATGCACGCTTCACCTGTATCGCGGGATACCCCAGCTTTCGCTGGGGTGACGGGGTGGTGGAGATGCGGAGAGACGCCGAAGGCGGCGATGGGTGAGGGTTTGGGTTTCACCCACAAATGGCGAAATCCGGTCGAGCACTACAACGAACCGCCGCTACTCGGTCGATTAGAAGCGGAAGGCGGTGCCCAGATACACGGCTTGGCTGTCGCGGCGATCGTCGTCGACCTTCACGAAGCGCTCGCGGTCCGAGCGATACCGGACGCCCGCCGTCACCGCCAGGTTACGTGTCAGCGAGTAGGAGCCGCCGAGATCGACCGAATAGCTCGGCGTTTCCTCGATCAGGTTCGAGGTGTTTGCCAGCGGACGATCCGCGGCAGCCTTGACGGTGCCGCTGAAACGCTTGGCGCTGTAGCTGATCGCCAGGTCGGCCGCCTGCCGGCTGCCCGGCAGGCCACCCAGATCGAGCTTGTTCACGTCGCCCGAGATCGCGAACCGCTTCCAGCCGACCGACATGCCCAGATTGTACGCGATAGGCGCGATGCCGACGGTCGAAGTCGTCGATGCGAGGCTGGCCGTGTTCGCGATGCCGCGGTTGGTCTGCGCACGGACCGCAACGGTCACCGCGCGATTGTCCTGCCGCGTCTCGGCGGGCGTGAAGCGGAAGCTGCCCGCGTCGAAGCCACCGCGCGCGAACATCGCGGCAAGGCGGGGATCGGCGGCAGCAGGGGTGAACGACCCGATGCCGCGAACAGAAGCGACGTTGCGCTTGGCGATGCGGGCGGTCTGTTCGCTGGCGCCGAACGCGGGCGCGACGATTGCGGCGGTGGCGACAAGCGCCCCGGCAACCACCCCGAATATTCCCCCACGCGTCATCACAACGAATCTGTCCTTCGAATCCCGTAATCGGATCCTGTTAAACAGCATCTAACATGAATTGATCCACAGCAAAGGCCGCAGAACCGGCGTATTCGCACCCTCGTCGCCGAATTGTCGGACAGTGTTGCAATCAGCACACATATCGCCGCGATAGCGCTACCGAATCGGACGTATCCGAACGCTAATCGCCTGCTCGGCGCGGCACCGTTCGCACATGCGGGCGTCTGCTTGCGGGCGCGCGGGCTGCCCTGTAGAGCATGAGCCAGATTTTCTTGCCAGGATGATGCCCATGTTCCGCCGCTCGCGTATCGCAGTCGTGCTGTTTGCCCTGCCTCTCGTCGCATGCGGCGGCGGTTCCGCCCGTCCCAAGGCGGATCTCGCCGCGTCGAAGATCACGACGATCGGCGTGAACAGCTATCTGTGGCGCGCCAGCCTCGACACGCTCGGCTTCATGCCGTTGCTCCAGACCGACTCCAACGGCGGCGTGATCGTGACCGACTGGTACATCAATCCGCAGACCCCAACCGAGCGCATGAAGGTGACCGTGTCGATCCTCGACCAGGACCTGCGCGCCGATGCGCTGCGCGTCGCCGCGCTCCGCGAAGTCAACCGCAACGGCCAGTGGGTCTCGTCGCCGGTCCAGGCCGCGACCACGCAGAAGCTTGAGGATATTATCCTGACCAAGGCCCGCGACCTGCGCCGCGCCTCGATCGCGGGCTGAGGACGACAAAATGGCGTCGCGTTTCAATGCGTTGAAGGCGGACGCGGCGTGGCAGAAGGTCTGGGACGAGCGCAAGACGTTCGCCGCCGACGATCTGTCGACCAAGCCGCGTTCGTACGTGCTCGAGATGTTCCCCTATCCGTCGGGGCGCATCCATATGGGCCATGTCCGGAACTACACGATGGGCGACGTGCTCGCGCGGTTCCGCCGGATGAAGGGCATGGAAGTGCTCCATCCGATGGGCTGGGACGCGTTCGGCATGCCCGCGGAGAACGCCGCGATGGAAAAGGGCGTGCATCCGGGTACCTGGACGCGCGCCAACATCGCGACGATGAAGGCGCAGCTGAAGCGCCTGGGTTTCGCGCTCGACTGGACGCGTGAACTGGCGACCTGCGAGCCCGAATATTACGGGCATGAGCAGGCCCTGTTCCTCGACCTGTTCGCGGCGGGGCTCGTGTATCGCAAGGAATCCGCGGTAAACTGGGACCCGGTCGACATGACCGTGCTCGCCAACGAGCAGGTGATCGACGGTCGCGGCTGGCGTTCGGGCGCGCTGGTCGAGCGGCGGAAACTGTCGCAGTGGTTCCTGAAGATCACCGACTTCGCCGACGAGCTGGTCGACGGCCTCGGCGCGCTCGAGCATTGGCCCGACAAGGTCAAGCTGATGCAGGAGAACTGGATAGGCCGCAGCCAGGGCCTGCAGTTCAAGTTCGCGATGGCGGGCAACGCGACAGGCATCGGCTCGGTCGAGGTGTTCACTACGCGCCCGGACACGATGTTCGGATCGAGTTTCGTCGCGGTCGCCGCGGATCACCCGATCGCGCGCGCCATCGCCGAGACGAACCCCGATGCGGCGGCCTTCATCGAACTGTGCAAGCGCGGCGGCACCACCGCGGCCGAACTCGACACGCAGGAAAAGCTCGGCTTCGACACCGGCCTCCGCGCGGTGCATCCGCTTGATAAGGCTTGGGAACTCCCGGTCTACATCGCGAACTTCGTGCTGATGGAATATGGCACCGGCGCGGTGTTCGGCGTGCCCGCGCATGACCAGCGCGATCTCGATTTCGCGCGCAAATACGACCTGCCCGTCAAGCGCGTCGTCAGCGAAGGCGATGACGAGGCCCCCGTGTTCGTCGGCGACACCGCCTGGACCGGCGCCGGCACGATCGTGAACTCGCACTTCCTCGACGGCATGGATATCGAGGACGCCAAGCGCGTCGTGATCGAGCGCGCCGAGGGCGAAGGCTGGGGCAAGGGCACCACCGTGTTCCGCCTGCGCGATTGGGGCGTCAGCCGCCAGCGTTACTGGGGCACGCCGATCCCGATCATCCACTGCGACGCGTGCGGCGCGGTGCCGGTGCCCAAGGACCAATTGCCGATCGTCCTGCCCGAGGACGTCTCGTTCGACATCCCCGGCAACCCGCTCGATCGCCACCCCACCTGGAAGCACGTCCCCTGCCCGTCCTGCCGCGGCGATGCACGACGCGAGACCGATACGCTCGACACGTTTGTCGATTCGTCGTGGTATTTCATCCGCTTCGCCAGCCAGCCCGACGCCAAGCCGTTCGACCGGACGGGCGCGGAGAAGTGGCTGCCGGTCAACCAGTATATCGGCGGCGTCGAGCACGCGATCCTGCATCTGCTCTACGCGCGCTTCTGGACGCGCGCGCTGAAGCATATCGGCATGCTCGACATCGCCGAGCCGTTCGCCGGGCTGTTCACGCAGGGGATGGTGACGCACGAGACGTATAGTCGAGGTGACGCCGGCGACACGCAGCCGGAGATCGACACCGACGACGACGATTCGAGCGACGCGCCGGTGAAGACGAAGTGGCTGTCCCCCGACGAGGTCCGCAAGACCGATGCAGGGTATATCGAGATCGCGACCGGAGGCCCGGTGACGGTCGGTCGCGTGACGAAAATGTCGAAGTCGAAGAAGAACACCGTCGATCCCGAGCCGATCGTCGACCAGTATGGCGCCGACGCGGTGCGCTGGTTCGTGCTCTCCGACTCGCCCCCCGAGCGCGATCTCCCGTGGAGCGAATCCGGCATCGAAGGCGCTTGGCGGTTCGTCCAGCGTCTTTGGCGGCTGATCGAGTCCGACGATGCCGCCAACGCCGAAGGCGAAGACTTCGCCCTGCGTAAACTCTGCCACCGCACGACCGTCGGTATCGAGAGCGATATCAACGCCTTGCAGTTCAACAAGGCGGTCGCGAGGCTCTACTCACTGTGTAGCGCGATCGAGAAGGCCCCCCCCTCCGCGGACCGCGACCAGGCGGTCCGCACGTTGCTGCTGCTCGTCAGCCCGATGGTCCCGCATGTTGCCGAGGAAGCCTGGGCGACCGCGGGCAATGACGGCCTGATCGCCGACGCCGCATGGCCGATCGTCGACCCGGCGATGCTGGTCGACGACGAGGTCACGATCGCGGTGCAGGTCAACGGCAAGTTGCGCGACACGCTCGTCTTCGCCAAGGGCGCACCGTCCGGCGACGTCGAAGCCGCCGCGCTCGCCTCCGAGAAGATCGTCCGCCTGCTCGAGGGCAAGCCGCCCCGGAAAGTGATCGTCGTGCCCGACCGTCTCGTGAACATCGTCGCATGAAGCGCCTAGCGATCCTCGGCGCGCTCGCGTTGGCCCCCGCACTGTCCGGTTGTGGCCTACACCCGCTCTATGCGGGCGGCAGCAGCGGTCCGGTGGCGGGTGCGCTAGGCCAGGTAGAGATCGCGCCGATCGCGGGCAAGAACGGCTGGCTGATGGCCACCGCCCTGCGCGACCGCCTGCCGTCGAACGGTGCGCCCGCACTCTACCGGATCGACATCCGCCTCGACGACGCGATCAGCGGACTCGGCGTCCGCACCGACGATAGCGTCTCGCGCGAACGCCGGACTCTGCGCGCGCGCTATCAGCTCGTACGGATCGGCGACGGCTCGGTACTGCTCGACGCGACCGCGGGCTCGGACGCCGGTATCGACGTCGTCCGTTCCGAATATGCGACGATCGCGGCCGAGAACACGGCACTCGAACGCCTGTCGCAGATCGTCGCCGATCAGATCGTCGCGCGTATTGCGCTGTATGCGCGGAATACGCCTGCGGTCGCGGCGGCGCAGGCCACCACGCCCGCCAAGTGAAGGCCAGCGCCGGCCAAATCCGCGGTGCGCTGGCCAAACCGGGCGGCGACATCCGCCTATACCTGCTCCACGGCCCCGACGAGGCCGGCGCGAGCGATCTCGCGCGCGTGCTCGCCAAGGCGATGGGCGCCGACGCCGAACGCGTCGATCTCGACGGATCGACGCTCAAGGGCGATCCCGGCCGGCTGACCGACGAGGCGGCTTCGCTCTCCCTATTCGCAGGCGCTCGGTTCGTCCGCGTCGCTTCGGCCGGCGAGGAAAGTCTCGAAGCGTTCACCAACCTGCTCGCGGCCGAACGCGTCGGCAACCCGGTCGTCGCGATCGCCCCGACGGTCAAATCGACTGCCAAGATCGTCAAACTCGCAATCGACTCCCCCCGCGCGATGGCGTTCGCCTGCTACGCCCCGACCGCGCAGGACGCCGAGCGCCTCGCAACGACGATCGCGGCCGAGAACGGCCTCCGCCCCGCCCCCGGCGTCGCCCGACGCCTCGTCGACACGACCGGCGGCGACCGCGCCGTCATCAGCCGGGAAATCGAGAAGCTCGCGCTATACCTCGACGCAGCACCCGACCGCCCCGCGGACCTCGATCACCCTGCGCTCGATGCGATCGGCGCCGACCTAGGCGATGCGGAGATGAGCCGCGCGATCGATGCTGTGATCGAAGGCCGGGTCGACGATCTAGGTGCTGAACTGGCGGTACTCGAAGAGGCGGGCACGTCGCCGATCCCGTGGCTCCGGCAACTCGTCCGCCGCCTGATAGCGCTGGCCGACATGCGCGGCGAGATCGACCGGGGCGACACGGTCGACGCGGTCATGAAACGCCACCGCGTATTCTTCAAGGAAGAGGCGAGCACCGCACGATCGTTGCGCCGCTGGTCGCCGGTCATGCTGGCCACCGCAATCCAGCGCGTACGGACCGCCGAGCGCGCGATCATGGCCTCGGGGAATGCCGGCGGAGTTGTCGCCGAAGCGGCGGTCGTGGCGCTCTCTCAGGCGATCGCTCGGCGAAACTAGCGCTCTTCAGCAACCGCATTCGTGTCTGCTCCGCTCCTCCTCGCCGTTCGTCTCACCCCCCCCGTTCGTCCTGAGCGAAGTCGAAGGATGGTCCGGTGCGCAGGTGCTTCGACTTCGCTCAGCACGAACGGAAGGGGTAATTCGTGCACGCGTACTCTCGACCTAGATCGCCCCACCCGTCAGCCGCTGACACACCATATCGAGCTGGTCGAGCGTCGAATAACTGAGGGTCAGCGTGCCCCCCGTCTCGGTATGCGCAACCTTCACCTGCAACCCGAGCAGGTCCGCCAATTGCCGCTCCAGCGCTGCGATATCCGCATCGGGGATTCGCGGCTCGGCCGGCTTGCCACTCCGTCTCCGCCCGGGCTTCGCATCGCGCGCGAGTCTTTCGGTCTCGCGCACCGACAGTCCGCGCGACACGACCTGATCCGCCAGCGCCTCGACGTCGGGTGAACCCAGCAACGCCCGCGCATGGCCCATCGACAGCGAGCCATCGACAACCTGCGACTGCACCTGCGCCGGCAGCTCCAGCAACCGCAGCAGGTTGGCGACATGACTGCGGGACTTGTGGACGATCTTGGCCAGCACCTCCTGCGTGTGACCATATTCACCCGCCAGCCGCTGATACGCCTGCGCCTCTTCGATCGCGTTGAGATCCTCGCGCTGGATATTCTCGATCAGCGCGATCTCGAGCGTCTCGGCGTCGTCGAAATCGCGGACGACGACCGGCACCTCGTGCAGCCGCGCACGCTGTGCCGCGCGCCAGCGTCGCTCACCCGCGACGATCTGGTAGTCATGGCCATGCGGGCGGACGACGATCGGCTGGATCAGCCCGCGCGAGGCTATCGAGGCGGCAAGCTCGTCGAGCATCGCCTCGTCGAAATGGCGACGCGGCTGATCGGGATGCGGCGATAGCGAACTGACCGGCAGCATGCGGACGCCCGACGATTGCTGCGCTGCACCATCGGCCGATACCGGCGTCTCGCGCGCCATTTCGCCGAGCAGCGCATTTAGCCCCCTGCCCAGCCCCGGCCGTCCACGTTTGTTCTCGCTCATGCGGCAGCCTGCGTTGTTGCGGGAAGTCGACCGATCAGTTCACGCGCCAGAGCGATATACGCCTGCGATCCCGAACACCGGTGGTCATAGATCAATGCCGGCAGCCCGTGGCTGGGCGCCTCCGACAGTCGCACGTTGCGCGGGATAACCGTCTCGAACACGACCTTCCCCAATACGGCGCGAACGTCCGCCGAGACTTGATCGGTCAACCGGTTGCGGCGATCGAACATCGTCAGCGCAACGCCGAGGATCGACAGGCCGGGGTTGAATCGCTGGCGGATCCGCTCGACCGTGCTGAGCAACTGCGACAATCCCTCGAGCGCGAAGAACTCGCATTGCAGCGGCACCAGCAGCGAATCCGACGCGACCATCGCGTTGATCGTCAGCAACCCGAGCGATGGCGGGCAATCGATCAGCGCGATATCCCATGGTCCCTGCGCCGCCTTCACCGCGCGATCCAGCCGGTGCGTGCGTGCGTCGAAATCGACCAGTTCGATCTCCGCGCCCGACAGGTCGACCGTCGCTGGCACGATATCGAGACGCGGCACGCGCGTATGCACGACGGCCTCCTCGATCGATGTCTCGCCGACCAGCACGTCGTAGCTCGACCGCTCACGCTGCGCATGGCCAATGCCGAGCCCGGTTGACGCGTTGCCCTGCGGATCGAGATCCACCAGCAGCACGCGCATGCCCGTCGCCGCGAGCGCGGTCGCAAGGTTGATGGCGCTAGTGGTCTTGCCCACCCCGCCCTTTTGATTTGCGACAGCGATGGTGATCATCGCGCGCTTACCCGATCCAGAACCACGATCGACGACTCCGGGTTCGTGACGCTTTGTTCCACGTGGAACATAAACCGCCAATGCTGCTTGAGCGCGACCAGCTCCTCCTCGTCGAAACGCCCCCGAGGAAGCAACCACCGCGTCTCCGTTGTGGCGCAGTGCGCCGCGCCACGCAAAAGGTTTTGCAACGACGCGACCGCGCGAGCGGAAATGATCGACGCATCAGCGGTCGCATTTTCTACTTTCGAGGCGTGAACGCGGACCTGCTCGCCGAGGCCAAGCCGCGCGACACAAAGCTGAAGAAAGTCCGCGCGACGACGGCGGGGTTCGACCAGATCGACCGGCCCCTCGCGAACCAGCGCAACGACCATCCCGGGAAAGCCACCGCCGGTACCGATATCGAGCCAGCGCTTCGCCGACATATCCGCTCCGGCAAGTGCAACCAGCTGGAGCGAGTCCACCACATGGCGGTCCCAGACCGTTGGAATCGTCGACGGGGCAATCAGGTTCTGATGCGGCGCTTCCTCGACGACCATCGCGACGAACGCCGCCAGGCGCTCGGTTGCCTCTGGTCCGAACCGGTCGGTCACCCAGGCCTGTGCGTCGTCTTCGGTCATGCTGGCACTCGTTTCGTATGCAATAATACCGCCGACAACGCGGCCGGGGTAATCCCCCGCACCCGTGCCGCCGCCGCGAGCGAGGTCGGTCGCGCGGTCGTCAGGCGGTCGATCATCTCGTTCGACAGGCCGGGTATACGGTCATAGGCCAAATCCTCGGGCAAGCGGATCGCCTCGTCGGCACGCAGCCGCGCAACCTCCTGCGCCTGGCGTTCGATATAGGGAGCGTAGCGCGCGTCCTCTAACACTTCGTCAACGACCGCCGCCGGGATCCCCGCCGCGGCATCCGGCGCGACATGAGCGAGCTTCACGCCTTCGAACCGGAGCCAGTCGAACGCGGTCCGGCGTGCGCCGTCACGACCTACGGCCACGCCTTGGTCGGCCACCTCGGTCGCGGTGCGTTCGCCGTCGAGCGACGCGCGAAAGCGGAGGCGATCATCGGCCAGCGCGTGCTGATGCGCGAGACGCTCTGGTCCGAGGCATCCCGCCGCTTCGGCAATCCCGCCCAACCGCGTCTCGGCATTGTCCGCACGCAGCGACAGGCGGAACTCGGCGCGGGCGGTCAGCATTCGGTACGGCTCGGTCACGCCCTGCAGCGTGAGGTCGTCGATCATCACACCGAGATAGCTGGACGCGCGATCGAGAATGACGGGCGCAAGGTCGCATGCATAGGCCGCGGCATTGAGGCCCGCGACGAGCCCCTGCCCTGCCGCTTCCTCATAGCCGGTCGTGCCGTTGATCTGGCCGGCGCAGAACACACCTTCGATCGCGCCGAGCGCAAGCCGCGTATCGAGCGCGCGCGGGTCGATATAGTCATATTCGACCGCATAGCCCGGCATCGTGATGTGCACGCGTTCGAGGCCGGGGATGCTTGCGAGCATTGCCGACTGGACCTCGACCGGGAGCGACGTCGACAAACCGTTGGGATAGACCGTCGCGTCGTCGAGCCCTTCGGGTTCGAGAAAAACCTGGTGCCCGTCGCGGTCGCCGAAGCGGTGGACCTTGTCCTCGATCGACGGACAGTAACGCGGCCCCGCCGCCTCGATTGCGCCGGTGAACAGTGGAGACCGATGGAATGCCTCACGGATGATCGCGTGCGTACGGTCGGTCGTGCGGGTGATGGCGCAGGCGATCTGCGGGAGCGGACGCGCGCGGGTCATCGGCGACATCGTCCAGGGATCGAGGTCCGACGCCTGCTCGGCCAACGCGCCCCAATCGATCGTCCGGCCATCGAGGCGGGGCGGTGTGCCGGTCTTCAATCGCGCCATGGGAAGATTTCGCGCGCGGAGCTGAGCAGCCAGTGGCTTGGCTGCACGCTCACCGATCCGGCCGCCTTCCGCGCGATCATCGCCGCGGAAGATGCGGCCGCCGAGAAACGTGCCGGTTGCCAGCACGACTGCGCGGGCTGCGACGATCGAGCCGTCCGCCAGGATAACGCCGGCCACCTGGTCGCCATCGAAATGCAATGCGGTCGCTTCCCCTTCGACGATCATGAGTCCTTCGGTCGCGGCCAGTATCGACTGGATCGCTCCCGAATAAAGCCGACGGTCCGCCTGAATGCGAGGACCCTGCACCGCCGATCCCTTGCTGCGATTGAGCATCCGGTAGTGGATTGCCGCCGCATCGGCCGCGCGTCCGATCAGGCCATCGAACGCGTCCACTTCCCGGACCATGTGCCCCTTGCCGAGACCGCCGATCGCCGGATTGCAGGACATCGCACCGATATGCCGCGCGTCGAAGGACACGAGCACGGTACGCGCGCCTCTCCGCGCCGCCGCGGTTGCGGCTTCGGTTCCGGCATGGCCACCGCCAACCACCACTACATCGAACATGCCATGGCCCTAGAGCGACGCGGCGGGTGCGTCAAAGATGTTCCACGTGGAACATCACTTGCCGATGCAAAAACGCCCGAACAGCGCGTCGAGCATCTGGCCGGTCGCGTCGAGGCCGAGGACACCAGCGAGGATCGCGCGGGCCTGACGAAGATGCTCGGCAACGATAAGCGGGTCCGCACTTCGGCTCTGTAGTGCCTCGACTGCGAGTGCGCACTGTTTCCGCTGGTGCTCCTTCAGCGCGATTCGGTCGCCGCGCGGGAGCATGGTCATCGCCCGCTGGTGCACCTCCGCCCAAAGTCGGTCGAGTAAACTACGATCGGTTTGTGCAATGGCGAGCGCGCGCCCCGCGGGAATAGCTCCCCGCCCCGGCAGATCCGCCCGCGCATGGATCCAGAGCGCATCGGCGCGTGGTGGCGGCACGTCGGCGAGCCAGAGGACGATATCCGCCGCATCGAGCGCATCCCCCGCCCGCGTGACGCCGATCGCCTCGATCGGGTCGAGCGTATCGATCAGCCCGGCGGTGTCAGTCAGCACATAGGCGACACCGTCGCGGATCACCGGCACCTCGATCCGGTCGCGGGTGGTGCCGGATATCGGCGAGACGATCGCAGCGTCGCGCTCGCCGAGCAGGTTGAGCAGCGTCGACTTGCCGCTGTTGGGCGGACCGCCGATGACGACGCGCAGGCCGTCCTTGAGGCGTTCGACCGGCGGGGCGTCGACTACGGCACCGATCTCTGCGGCGAGCGCGTCGATGTCCGCGACGATCGCGTCGAACGCAGCGGTATCGCTTGCTACGTCGTCCTCGTCGGCGAAGTCGAGCATCGCCTCGATCCGCGCGGACAGCATCGCGACCGAGTCCATCCAGTTGCGGACGGCCTGGCTGACGCGCCCCTCGGCTGCGGTCATTGCGGCAACGCGCTGCCCCTCGGTCTCCGCCTCCAGAAGATCGGCGAGACCTTCCGCCTCGGTCAGGTCGATGCGGCCATTGGCCAGTGCGCGGCGGGTAAACTCACCGGGTTCGGCCGGACGGAGACCGGACTGCGCCGACAAAGAGCGCTCCACAGCGGCGATAACCGCACGGCCCCCATGGCAATGAAGTTCGACCAGATCCTCACCCGTCGCGGTCTTGGGACCTGGGAAGACGATCACCAGCGCACGGTCGAGCAGCGCACCATCGGCATCGCGCAACCCGCGCAAGCTCGCGTGACGTGCGGCTGGCAACGGCCCCGCCAGAGCCTCGGCCGCCGCGAATGCCTGCGAGCCACTCACCCGGACAACGGCGATCGCAGCGGGAGGACGCCCGCTCGATACCGCGAAGATCGTTTTCACGTGGAACTCAGCCGCCCGTCTTCGTCGCGGTGTCGAACATGCGCTTCCACATCGCCATCCCCGCCTCGCCCATCGGTTGCCAGCCGCGCATCATCGATTCCAGCATCTCGGGCTTCATCTGGCCGTCCGGGATCGCGTCCATCATCATCGCGACATAGCGATCGTGGATCGGCGTCAGATCGGGCAGGCCGACCGCGCGCCGCGCCTCTTCGGGGGTGCATTCGATCTCGATGTTCATCTTCATGTACCGCGTCCCCGATGGCGCTTGAGCCGCCCGTCCGCGCGCTGCATAGCGTGGCAATGTATGCGCGCGATGCAGCCTCGATCGCAACGCCAATCGGACTGGTCCGCGTGACCGGTACCGCGGACCGGATCGACGCGATCGAGATCCTCGCAACGGGCGATGCGGTGACGAGCCATGCACCGGCGATCCGGGAAGCCGTCCAACAGATCGAAGCGTATTTCGCGGGGCGACTGACGGCGTTCGATTTGCCGCTAGCCCCCTCGCCTACCGGGCGCGGCGCGGTCCTGCGGCAGGGAATCGTCGACATCGCGTACGGCGAGACCGCGAGTTACGGCGCGCTCGCGAAAGCGATCGGGTCCAGCCCGCGCGCGATCGGCCAGGCATGCCGCAATCCATTTCCGATCGTCGTCCCCTGCCACCGGATCCTTGGAGCCGGCAGGGCGCTTGGTGCGTATTCCGCGGGCAACGGCCCCATCACCAAATCCAGGCTGCTCGATCACGAGCGGCCGCAAGGAGGATTGCTATGACGAACACGACCACCATCGCGACGCTCGACGGCTCCGGCGATTTCCATGCCTACCGCGCCGCCCCTGCCGGCACGCCCAAAGCTGCGATCATCGTGATCCAGGAGATCTTCGGCGTGAATGCCGGGATCCGTCGCAAGTGCGATACGCTCGCTGAAGCCGGGTATCTGGCGATCGCACCCGACCTGTTCTGGCGGCTTGAGCGCGGGATCGAGCTCGATCCGGACATCAAGCCCGAATTCGATCGGGCGCTCGAGCTGATGGGCAAGTTCGATCAAGACAAGGGTATTGCCGACATCGAGGCGACGATCCGCGCGGCGCGTGCGGAATTGGGTGACGGCGCGAAGGTCGGCGTGGTCGGCTACTGCCTAGGCGGGCGGCTCGCGTTCATGACCGCGGCACGGACCGACGTCGATGCGAGCGTCGGCTATTACGGCGTCGGGATCGACGGCCTGCTGGGTGAGAAGCACGCGATTGCGCACCCGGTCCTGCTACACGTGCCGGAGGAGGATCACTTCGTCGACAAGACTGCGCAGGCGGCGATGCATGCAGGGCTCGACGATCACTCGAAGGTGACGATCTACGATTATGCGGGCGAGGACCACGGGTTCGCGACCGAGTTCGGCGAGCGCCGCTCGGACGCGTCGGCCAAGCTGGCGGACGAGCGGACGGCCAAGTTCTTTGCGGAGAATCTGGGCTAACCGCTGCCTCCGTCACCCCGGACTTGTTCCGGGGTCCACGGTTCCGCGAACTCACGACTATCGATTTTGCGGAACGGTGGATGCCGGAACGAGTCCGGCATGACAGGGCGCTGACGACAGATACGAAAAAGGCCTCGCCGGATGATCCGGCGAGGCCTTTTCTTATCCCAACCGCAACGCGATCAGCGCAGCAGCGTGATGATCCCCAGCGTGTCGCCGGTACCGACCCAGCCTTCGTAGATCATCTTGATCGCGACCACGAGGATCACCACGAGACCGATATAGGCGATCCAGCGATACTTGTTGATGACGCGCGCGATGTAGTTCGCGGCGAGGCCCATCATCGCGACCGACAGCAGCAGGCCGATGACGAGGATGCCGGGATGCTCGCGCGCCGCGCCGGCAACCGCCAGGACATTGTCGAGGCTCATCGACACGTCGGCGACGGCAACCGCCCAGGCCGCGCTCGCAAAACCCTTCGAGGACCGGAGACCCGAGCGTTCGTCGCCCTCGATTTCCTCGGAGCCTGCATTCTGCGCGCCCTCGCGGATTTCGCGCCAGAACTTCCAGCAGACCCACAACAGCAACAGGCCGCCCGCGAAGATCAGCCCGACGATGCCCATCAGCCACGTCACGATCAGCGCGAAGAAGATGCGCAGCACAAGCGCCGCGCCGATGCCGATCAGGATGACCTTCTTACGCTGATCCGCCGGAAGTCCGGCAGCGAGTGCGCCGACAACGATCGCGTTGTCGCCCGCGAGGACGAGATCGATCATCAGGACCGAACCGAACGCGGCCAGCGCCTTCGGATCCCCGAGGTTGGAGAAATCGGCGACGATGTGCTGCCAGATCTCCAGCGGCGAGCCGGGTCCGGCGACTCCCGATGCGGCGGTGGCCAGCATGGCGATGATACTCAAGGTTTCGGCTCCCGGTGACGTGGGTCACCAGCGCGAGCGGTGGTGACGGTTATGGGGGTTTAATAGCAAAGCGGCACGCGAAAGCCATGCTCTCGCGTGCCGTGAATAGGTGGTCTTGGCCGGACATGGGCAAAGCCCCTGTCGTCGGTTGGAGCTACGCCCCGCCGGCCGAACCGGTGCGAGTCCTGCTGCAGCTTGCAGCAGGCCGCACTCGGTTACTGATTCATGGAATCGAAGAAATTCTCGTTGGTCTTCGAATCCTTCATCTTGTCGAGCAGGAACTCCATCGCGTCGATCGTGCCCATCTGCATCAGGATGCGGCGCAGGACCCACATCTTGCTGAGCTTGGCCTTGTCGACCAGCAGTTCTTCCTTGCGGGTACCCGACTTGCCGACGTCGAGCGCCGGGAAGATGCGCTTGTCCGCGACCTTGCGATCGAGCACGATTTCCGAGTTGCCGGTGCCCTTGAACTCCTCGAAGATCACCTCGTCCATGCGGCTGCCCGTGTCGATCAGCGCGGTGGCGATGATCGACAGCGAACCGCCCTCCTCGATGTTGCGTGCGGCACCGAAGAAGCGCTTCGGACGCTGCAGCGCGTTCGCGTCTACACCGCCCGTGAGGACCTTCCCCGACGACGGCACGACGGTGTTGTAGGCACGACCCAAACGCGTGATCGAGTCGAGCAGGATCACCACGTCCTTCTTGTGCTCGACCAGGCGCTTGGCCTTTTCAATCACCATTTCAGCGACTTGAACGTGGCGCTGCGCGGGTTCGTCGAAGGTCGAGCTGACCACCTCGCCCTTCACGCTGCGCTGCATGTCGGTGACTTCCTCGGGGCGCTCGTCGATCAGCAGGACGATCAGGAACACCTCGGGGTGGTTGTCGGTGATCGCCTTGGCCATGTTCTGCAACATGACGGTCTTGCCGACGCGCGGCGGGGCGACGATCAGCGTGCGCTGGCCCTTGCCCTGCGGCGAGACGATGTCGATGACACGTGCCGACTTGTCCTTGACGGTCGGATCGGCGGGATCGAGCGTCAGCTTGCTCTCGGGATAGAGCGGCGTGAGATTGTCGAAATTGACGCGGTGGCGGACGACGTCGGGGTCGTCGAAATTGACCGCGGTCAGCTTCACCAGCGAGAAATAGCGCTCGCCATCCTTCGGCCCGCGGATCTCGCCCTCGACCGTGTCACCGGTACGCAGGCCGAACTTCCGCACCTGGTTGGGCGAGATATAGATGTCGTCCGGACCCGCCAGATAGTTCGACTCCGGCGAGCGGAGGAAGCCGAAGCCGTCGGGCAGCACCTCGATCGTGCCGAGCCCCATGATCTGGTCGCCATTGTCCGCCTGCACCTTCAGGATCGCGAACAGCAGGTCCTGCTTGCGCAGCGTCGAGGCGCTCTCGACCCCCAGTTCCTCGGCCAGCTGGACCAGCTCGGCGGGTTTCTTCTTCTTCAGGTCTTTGAGATGCATGGGGATTTCCGGATAGCAATCAACGGGAGAACGCTCGGTCGGCGGTGCGCTTGGGAAGCGGAACTGGGCGAGACGAGTCTGCTGGAACCCACGACCGGGCAGAACGCCAGGAGGCCGTGTTGGGAGAAGGAGTTAGAATTGGGGGGCGGGTTAGTCAAGCGGGGACGGGCGGACCGCCCAGGCCGTCATCCTGGGCTCGACCCAGGATCCAGAGCCACAAGCGGTGTCGCCCGCTGCTCTGGATCCTGGATCAAGTCCAGGATGACGTGGGCTCAGAACGGCTTTACGATCGCGAGCACGACGATCAGCGTCACCGCCAACGCGGGTACCTCGTTCAGCATCCGCAACTGCTTGCCCGTCAGCGTCGGCTTCCCCGCGGCGAGCTTCTTCGCATAGCCGACCGTCCAGCCGTGATAGCCGGTCAGCAGGAACACTAGCAGCAGCTTCAGGTGCAGCCACCCCAGCCCCGGCGCGCCGTCCGCCAGCCCCAGGTTCAGCGCCAGCGCGATCCCCAGCACCCAGACGACGATCATTGCCGGCGTCAGGATGATATGGCGGATCTTGCCTTCGCGCTCGACCCAGTTCGCCGCCTCCGCCGCATTTCCGGCGGCCAGCGCCTCCTGATGATACACCAGATAGCGCGGCAGCATGAACAGCCCCGCAATCCAGAAGATCACGAAGATCAGATGCGCGGCCTTCACCCAGTCATAGGCTGCCCCGAGAAAACCACTCATGTCGTGCTCCTTACGCGGGCGATAAGCTGCTCGACATGCGCGATCGGCGTGTCGGGCAGGATGCCGTGGCCAAGATTGAAGACGTGCGGACGCTCGACGAACGCCGCAAGGATCCGATCGATCGCTCCATCGAGATCCGCGCCGCCCGCGATCAACGCGAGCGGATCGAGATTGCCCTGCACCGGCATATCCGCTGGCAGCGACGCGTGCGCCCAGGCCGGATCGACCGTCTCGTCCAGCCCGATTGCATCGACGCCGGTCTCCCGCGCATAGGCCGGCAGCTTGCCCCCTGCCCCCTTCGGGAAGCCTATGATCGGCACGCCGGGGCAGCGCGCGTGGAGCCGCTCGACGATCAACGCGGTCGGCGCGATCACCCAGCGTTCGAACTGTGCAGGCGAGAGCGAGCCGGACCAGCTGTCGAACAGCTGCACCACGTCGACGCCCGCCTCGATCTGACGCGCCAGATATTCGACCGTGTTGTCGGCGATCGCATCGATGATCGCACCGAAGGCCTCCGGGTCGCGATAGGCGAAGCGCCGGGTCTCCGACTGATCCTTGCTCCCCTTCCCCGCCACCATGTAGGTCGCGACCGTCCAGGGAGACCCCGCAAAGCCCAGGAACGTCGTTTCTGGAGGCAATGCCCCAGCAACCTTCGCAACGGTGCCGTAGACCGGCTCCAGCCGCCCCATGACCGGCTGCAGCCGATCGAGCGCATGATCGACTAGCGCCGGCTCGAGCCGTGGCCCCTCGCCGACCCCGAAGCTCAGATCCTGCCCGAGCGCCCATGGGATCATCAGGATGTCCGAGAACAGGATCGAGCCGTCGAACCCGAACCGGCGGATCGGCTGGAGCGTGACTTCGGCCGCCGCGTCCGGATCGGTGGCGAGCGCGAGGAACCCGCCCTTCTCCGCGCGGAGTTCACGATACTCGGGGAGATACCGCCCCGCCTGTCGCATGAGCCACAGCGGCGGGACCGCCTGGCCCTCACCGCGAAGGGTCGCCAGCAGCGGCTTTAAGGACGGCGAACGGGAGGTCGGATCGGTCAGCGGAGCACCCTTCTTCTACTATAAGAAGATTCTAGAAATAGGTTGTTGCAGTGGTTGGGCGGTTGAACCCGGGACTTATGCGGTGATCCCCGAATTGCCAACAGCTTGACCCTGTCGCACCGCAACAAACGCGCTGATTCGATTCAAGGCTCCCCATTACCCACAGCCTGTGGATAAAATCAGCGGCTGTGCGCGAGCGTGTGGATAGAATCGCTGTTATCCACGGCACACCCGTCGCTTGGCGAGGGGGACGAGTTACGCTAGCCGTTCTCCCCATGTTATCCACAACTTCACGCCCAGCCAGCCTTCCATTGGGGATAAATCGCCGATGATGCGGCTCCACCTTCATCTGCTGTCGGATTCGACCGGCGAGACGCTGGAGAACATCGCGAAGGCGGCGCTGGCGCAATATGACGACGTCGAGACGGTACGACATTTCTGGCCGATGGTCCGGACCGAGGCGCATCTCGAACGCATCCTCCAGGAGATCGCGCAGAACCCGGGGCTGGTGATTTTCACGCTGGTGAACCCGGCGACGCGGCGGATTCTCGAGCAGCGGTGCCTCGCGCTCGGGTTGCCCGCGGTGGCGCCGCTCGACCCGGTCAACGATGCGCTGTCCGGGTTGCTCGGCCAGCAGGCCAAGGCGCGACCGGGGCGCCAACACGTGCTCGACGCCGCCTATTTCGCGCGCGTCGATGCGATCCAGTGGACGATCGCGCACGACGACGGGATCGCGTGGGAGGAATGGGAGGAGGCCGATATCGTCCTCGCGGGCGTGTCGCGCTCCTCGAAGACGCCGACCTCGATCTATCTCGCCAACCGCGGATACAAGACGGCGAACATTCCGATCGTGGTCGAGAGCCCCCCGCCGAAGATTCTCTATGGCCTGAAGAATCCGCTGATCGTCGGGCTGACGACCAGTGCCGATCGGCTGATCCAGGTCCGCCGCAACCGGTTGCTGTCGCTCAACCAGCAGCCGGATACGTCCTATGTCGAGGAGGAGGCGGTGATGCGCGAGCTCGCGTTTGCGCGGCGGATGTTCGCCGACAATGGCTGGCCGGTGATCGACGTGACGCGGCGCTCGATCGAGGAGACGGCGGCGGCGATCATCGCGCTGTGCAACCAGCGGCGGAGCGACGACGTCGCGAAGGTCGAGGCATGAGCCTGATCCTTGCCTCGCAAAGCGCGTCACGTCGCGCGATGCTGACCGCTGCCGGCGTGCCATTCGAGGCGACATTCGCCGGGGTCGACGAGGATGCGGCGAAGGCGGCGTTACGCGACCTGTCGCCGCGCGATCTGGCTGACGCGCTGGCGGAGTTGAAGGCGTTGAAGGTGTCGGCGCTGATGCCGGGGTATCTCGTCCTCGGCAGCGACTCGCTGGTCGCGCTGGAGGACGGCACGATCCTCGACAAGCCGATCGACCGGGCGGCCGCGGCGGCGCATCTGCGGCTGATGTCGGGTAAGCGGCATGACCTGTGGAGTGCGGCGGTTATCGCCGAGAACGGCCACGCGATCTGGCGGCATGTCGAGCGGGCCAAGATGCATGTGCGACCGCTGTCGGAGGCGTTTATCGAAACGTATCTTGATGCGGAATGGCCGGCGATTGCCGGCTGCGTCGGATGTTACCGGATCGAAGGCCCGGGCGCACAGCTGTTCGCCAAGATCGAGGGCAGCCAGTTCACGGTGCTGGGGATGCCGCTGCTCAACGTGCTGGATTTCCTCCGCGTACGTGGCGAGCTGCCGGCGTAACCTCCCCCTTCCGTCATGCCGGGCTCGTTCCGGCATCCACGGCTCCACAAAATCGAGAGATGTGAGTTCGCGGCACGGTGGACCCCGAAACAAGTCCGGGGTGACAGAGTGGTTTGTAGCCCCACCCGCACCCCCGTCCGTCACCCCAGCGGACGCTGGGGTATCTCCCGAGGCAGACGACGCCCGCTAAACGCGGAAATCCCAGCTTTCGCTGGGATGACGGGGAGAGCGTGGTGTGCCTATTTATGCAAATACATCGCCTAACCGAGTTCACCGGAGCCTTTCATGACCCGCCCCTATGCCGAAGTGATCGGCGATCCGATCGCCCAGTCCAAGTCCCCGCTGATCCACGGCTTCTGGCTCGACGCGCTCGGGATCGATGCAGAATATCGCCAAAAGCACGTCACCGCGGACGCGCTCCCCGCATACTTCGCCGAGCGGAAAGCCGACCCGGCCTGGCACGGATGCAACATCACGATGCCGCACAAGCTCGCCGCGCTCGACCACGTTTCCGACCCCGGCAACGTCCGCGGGACGATCGGCGCGATCAACACCGTATTCCGCAACCAGGCGGGTGACTGCATCGGCACCAACACCGATGCCGCCGGATTCTGGGCGCCGATCGACGATCTCGACATCGCCGGCCAGCCCGTCACGGTGATCGGCGCCGGCGGCGCAGCCCGCGCGATCCTGTTCGCGCTGTCGCGGATGGGCGTCGGGCCGGTGACCATCCTCAACCGCAATCCACTCAAGGGTGCAGCGTTGCTTTCGGCGTTCGGACTCAAGGGTCAGGCATCGCCGATCGGCCCCGCCGCCCCGCCCTCGCGGCTGCTCGTCAACGCGAGCGTGCTCGGGATGGCGGGTCAGCCCCCGCTCGATATCGACCTCGGCGCGCTCGATCCGGACTCGCTGGTCTACGACATCGTCTATTCTCCGCTCGAAACCGGTCTCCTGAAAGCGGCAAGGGGTCGCGATCTCGAAACTGTCGACGGTCTTGAAATGCTGATCGGCCAAGCGGCCGTCGCATTCGAGATATTGTTCCACGTGGAACCACCACGCGATCGCGACGAGGAGCTCCGGGCATTGCTGGTCAAATGATCATCGGGCTGACCGGCTCGATCGGCATGGGCAAGTCGACCGTCGCTGGTATGTTCGCCGACGAAGGCGTGCCCGTATTCGACGCCGACGCGACCGTTCACCGGTTGCAGGGCGCCGGCGGTCGGCTGGTTCCCGCGATCGAAGCCGCCTTCCCCGGCACGACCGCGAACGGCGCAGTCGACCGTGCCAAACTCGGCGCAGCGGTGTTCGGCAACGACGCCGCGATCAAGCGACTCGAGGCGATCGTCCACCCTGCCGTCGGCGAAGAGCGCGCCGCCTTCCTCGCTGAGCATACCGGCAAGCGAGTCGTGTTCGACGTCCCTCTCCTGTTCGAGACCGGCGGCGACCAAAGGGTCGACTCGATTGTCGTCGTCTCCGCGGCGCCGGACGTGCAGCGCGCGCGCGTGCTCGCCCGCCCCGGCATGACCCCGGAGAAGTTCGCCGCGATCCTCGCGCGCCAGACCCCCGACGCCGAAAAACGCGCCCGCGCGCACCATGTCATCCGCACCGATACGAGCATCGACGAGACACGCGCGCAAGTCCGGGCAGTGCTTGCATCCTTGGAAATCTGAGCCGATACCATATCGATGCGCGAAATCGTCTTCGACACCGAAACCACCGGCCTCAGTTTTTCGGGCGGGGACCGCATGGTCGAGATCGGCTGCGTCGAGATGGTCAACCGGGTCGAGACCGGCCGCACGTTCCATGCGTATTATCATCCCGATCGCGACATGCCGGCCGAGGCGTTCAACGTCCACGGGCTGAGCGCACAGTTCCTGTCCGACAAGCCGAGATTCGCCGATGCGGTCGAGGATCTACTGGAGTTCGTCGGCGATGCACCGATGGTCGCGCACAATGCCGGCTTCGACTTTTCGTTCCTCAACGGCGAGCTGACCAAGTGCGGCCGTCAGATCGTCCACATGAAACGGATGATCGACACTCTGCAGATCGCGCGCAGCCGTCACCCCGGTGCCAAGCATTCGCTCGATGCGCTGTGTTCGCGCTTCGGGATCGATCGCAGCCACCGTGTGCTGCACGGTGCGCTGCTCGATGCCCAGCTGCTCGCGCAGGTTTATGTCGAGCTGATGGGCGGCCGCCAGATCGGCCTCGGGCTGCTCAGTGACACCGGCAGCAACGCGTCGACTCCGATCGTCGCACAGGCGCCTCGGGTCGTTCGCCCGCCACGCATTTTCGCAGTGAGCGAGGGAGACCTTGCGGCGCATGCGGCGTTTATGAAGGGGATCAAGGATCCGATTTGGGGGGCCGTGGCGTCCGGATGACGCTGGCAGGGTGGAGCCAACAGGACCACCCGAACTACGTAACGCCGACAAGGAGACGATAATGGATATCCGGATTTCTGGTCACCAGGTTGACACTGGCGAAGCACTGAACGGCCATGTGGAAGACCGACTCCAGGGTATCGCCGACAAGTATTTTTCCCGCGCCATCTCGGCCGAGGTCACGTTCGGCAAGGGGCCGCACGATGCCGGCTTCAAGTGCGATATCGTCGCGCACGTGATGAAGGGCCTGGTGCTCAAGGGACATTCGGACGCCTATGACGCGCGCGCGGCCTTCGATGGCGCGGCGGCCAAGATCGAAACCCAGCTCCGCCGCTACATGCGTCGCCTGAAGGACCGCCACGCTGGCGAAGCGGTCGCGATGGCTGAGAGCAACGGCTATGACAATGCCGGCTACACGTTGTTCCAGGAGAGCGTCGAGGAGGACGATGTCGCGGACGCACCGCTGATCATCGCCGAAACGCGCGTCGACATTCCCGAGGCCAGCGTGTCCGACGCAGTGATGATGCTCGATTTGCGCAACACCGCTGCATTGCTGTTCAAGAATGCGGGCACCGGCGCGCACAACATGGTCTACAAGCGCGGCGACGGCACGATCGGCTGGGTCGAGCCACAGCGGGCCGCTTCGACTGGCGCGGCCTCCCCTCCCCAGTAAAAGAAGGGTCCATAAGGGCGCGGGTCTGACGGCCGCGCCTTTACGCCCCCGCGCAACCCGCTAAGGCGGACGCGCGCGGGGGCGCTTGAGACATTGAACACCATGACCGATTTCAGCGATATGCTGCGTCCCGACGCAGTGCAGACGGGCGTGATCGCCACCAACAAGAAGGCGGTGTTCCAGCATATCGCGACGATTGCGGCCGAGATCGTCGATACGGATGCGAAGACGATCGCCGAGCGACTGACGGCACGCGAAAAGCTTGGTTCGACCGGGTTCGGCGGTGGCGTCGCGATCCCGCATGCGAAGCTCGAGGGGCTCGCGCAGGTCACCGGCGTGTTCGTGCGGTTGGCGCAGGCCGTAGATTTCCAGGCGGTCGACGATCTGCCCGTCGATCTTGTCTTCATGCTGTTGTCGCCGACCGATGCGGGGGCGGTGCATCTGAAGGCGCTCGCGCGCGTCTCGCGGCGGCTGCGCGACAAGGCGTTTCTGGAGAAACTGCGCGGCGCTGGCTCGCCCGATGCGCTCTACGCGCTGTTCACCGCCGACGAGGTGCGCGATGCCGCGTAACCCCTATCCTGCCTCCGTCATCCTGACGAAAGTCAGGACCCAGAGTAACGGAGTATGGCCCTTCGTGGCTCTGGGTCCTGACTTTCGTCAGGATGACGGCAGTTTGCTTGGCGGGCGATGCGCAAATGTCTGACGCCCCTAACCCGGCCCCCAACACCGCCGGCGCGGAGGCGCATTTTCGCGCGCTAGAGTCGCTCTACGCGCAGGCGCCGATCAATCGGTTCTTCGAATCGTCGCTGGAAATCCCGGAGGCTGGCGTCGCGCGGATCCATTTCACGATCGACGAGCGGCATTATCACGCGGGCGGCGCAGCGCACGGCACGAGCTATTTCAAGATGCTCGACGATGCCGCGTTCTATGCGTCGAACAGCCTCGTCACCGATCGCTTCCTGCTGACGACCGCGTTCAATCTGCTGCTCACCCGCCCACTCAAAGTCGGCCCGGTGATCGCCGAGGGTCGCTGGATCAGCGGCAAGCGGCGCGTGTTCGTCGCGGATGCGCGGCTGATCGATGCGGAGGGCGAAGAAGCCGCGCGGGGCACCGGCACGTTCATGCGCTCGCGGATCGCGCTGGCCGGGCTGCCTGGATACCGCGCGCCGGC
Organism: Sphingomonas fucosidasi; assembly: GCF_036663855.1. NCBI lineage: Bacteria > Pseudomonadati > Pseudomonadota > Alphaproteobacteria > Sphingomonadales > Sphingomonadaceae > Sphingomonas > Sphingomonas fucosidasi. The sequence goes on from NZ_JAXOJR010000006.1 coordinate 54,326, forward strand.
ATGAGCGATCGGCTGCCCAGTGGCGTGCTCGTCAGCGCCCTTCTCCGCCGGGTCAACGACGCGGGTGGCTTCGGCGCGGTGATGGCGAAAGGCGATGCACAGGGCGGCGCGATCCTCGTCATCGCGATCGACAAAGGGGCCCCTCCCCGGCTGCTGGAGCGTGGAATCGGGCCCGACGGACGGACCGCCTTGATCGACTCGACCCCTGCCGAAGACCTCGATGGCTATTGGCGGCGCAGGCGCGCGCGCGACCCGGATTTGTGGGTGGTCGAGGTGGACATCGCAGCGGCGGAACGGTTCGCCGCTGAAACGATCCTCGACGATTGACTCGAAAGCCCCCCCAATAGAGGGGGATTGCAACATTGATTGGCGTTGTGCTGGGACGGGTGCGATCCGGATCAGTTACGCAGTCGGGGGGATGCCTGGACGGTCGGCTCGTACGATCGACTCCACGGTCTCACCGCATCTGAATAAGCTTGAATGACCATTCTTCAGCGGGCTGCGACAATCGCGGCCATGACCTTCTCTCTCGCCGGCCTGCTCGGCAACAGCGCACCCGGCCATGCGACCGGTATCGATCGTACCACGGTCAGCCTGACCGCTCTCGCAAATCTAAACGCCCTCTCCCCGCAGAATGTTCCGCAGGTCGCTCCCGCCGCAACGCCCGTTGCCGCCGTCGAGAAGACCGCGATCGAGAAGACCGCGATCGAGAAGACCGCGATCGAGAAGACCGCGATCGAGAAGACTGCCGCCGAGCAGCTCGCTCCTGCAGAGGAAGAAGAATTCGACACGCTCGCCCAGGCCGTTGCCGCGCAGGATAGCGCCGCCGCCGACGACGCGCTCCAGTGCCTTGCCGGCGCGATCTATTTCGAGTCCAAGGGCGAGCCGCTGACCGGCCAGCTCGCGGTTGCCGAAGTCATCATCAATCGCGCCAAGTCGGGTCGTTTCCCCACCGACGTCTGCGCCGTCGTCAAGCAGCGTGGCCAGTTCAGCTTCGTCCGCGGTGGCCAGATCCCGACTATCACCAAGGGTGCCTCGTATCGCACCGCGGTTGCCGTCGCCAAGGTCGCTCTTGCGAGTGCCTGGAACAGCCCGGCCGACAAGGCGCTCTACTTCAACACCCCCGATCGCCGCCCTTCGGTTCGCGCGATCAAGGTCGCCTCGATCGGCAACCACGTCTTCTATCGCTGATCTTTTGTCGTCCCCGCGCAGGCGGGGATCCATATACGCCACTGGTGCGATCTTGCCGTGAGGCTAGCCAATATGGGTTCCCGCCTTCGCGGGAATGACGAGACCAGAACACTACCACAATCCGTGAATGAGCTTGCCTCGTTCGCGGATTGTTCTATTTCCGGGGCATGCTCGATATGCCGCCGGACTCCTGCATCGACAAACCCGGATCCCCCCAGGATTCGTCCCTCTGCGCCGCCGACGTGGCGCGCGGGGTCATCCGCATGTTGCTGCGGCACGATCTCACCGCGATGACCGAAGTGCCGCTCGACGGTGGCCGCCGGGCCGACCTGATGGCGGTCGATGCGCGCGGTCAGATCGTCATCGTCGAGATCAAGGTATCGCGCGCCGACCTGCTCGGCGACGGCAAGTGGCCGGATTATCTAGGGCATTGCGACCGGTATTTCTGGGCGGTGCCCGCGGGGTTCGACGTCGGGCCGTTGCACGGGCCTGCGTTCCTGCCCGAGCGGACAGGGATCATCGTCGCGGATCGCTACGACGCGGCGATCGTGCGGGAGGCGCATACCACCCCCCTGCCCGCGCATGCCCGCAAACGCTGCACGCTGGCGTTCGCCAGGCGAGCCGCGCGCCGGTTGATCGCGCAGATGGACCCGGATGCGGACGGGTTGGCGTTTTAGGATCTAGGGCCTCCCCTCCCCTCCCTGGAAGGGAGGGGTCGGGGGTGGGTCGGTTTCTGTACCGTGCAACGGTTGCGTCACGAGCCGGCCGACCCACCCCCAGCCCCTCCCTTCCAGGGAGGGGAGCGCGTCGTGATTTTGGCGACCTCGGCGACTTTACCGCCGCCGCTCAAACTCAGAACTTCGGCCCCGATACCGCTTTCCGCACCTTCTTCGGCGCATCCGCCAGCAGCTTCGACACGACCGGGTTACGCCCATCCTGCTTGGCGTAGTCGCGTGCCGACATGCCGGCGATGATATCCGCCTGATCGGGATCGGCGTTCTCGTTCAGCAGCACGCGGATCATCCCCACGTCGCGGCGCTGCACCGCGCGGATCAACGGCGTCTCGCCGGCCGAGTTGCCGAGGTTCGGGTTCGCCCCCGCTGCGGTCAGGATCGGGATCATGCCCGTCTGCCCCAGCGTCACCGCGAGCAGCAGCGGCGTGTTGCCCTTGCCGTCGCGCAGATTGGCGTCGGCGCCCTTTTGCAGCAGGAAGCGCAGATAGACCTCGTCGCCGCGCTTGATGACGATGTGGAGCGCCCCCTCCCCGTTCGTCACGTCGCGCGTGTTGATGATGTTGCTGCCCGGGCGGCCGAGCATCTCGAGCACCTCGTTGTTCTTGGCATCGCGCACCGCGGACAGGAACTTGTACCCCTCCGACTGGCCCTGCGCGAAGGCGGGCGCCGCCATGCCGAGCGCGGGCGTCAGAAGGGCAGTGGCGAGCATCAGGCGAATACGCATCGAGAGACTTCCTTGGTTCGTCCTGGATATTGGCGACGCTTGCGCCGCAGTAGCGAACAGATCAAGGCTGGCGGCATCATGACCCTTCGTTTCATCCTTTGTGCGCTCGCCCTGCCCGCCCTGGCGTTGGCGGCCTGCAACTCGTCCCAGCCCGCCGCCAAACCGCCGCTCGAAGGCGCCCGGATCGGCGGTCCCTTCGCGTTGACTGACCAGAACAGACAGGCCGTCACCGAGCGCAACTTCGCGGGCAAATACCGGATCATGTATTTCGGCTACACCTTCTGTCCCGATGTGTGTCCGACGGATGTCCAGGCGATCGGCGCCGCGGTGAAAAAGCTCGAGGCGAGCGACCCCGCGATCGCCGCGAAGATCGTGCCGGTGTTCGTGACCGTCGATCCGGCGCGCGATACGCCCGCGGTACTCAAGCAGTTCGTCTCCGCCTTCCACCCGCGCATGGTCGGCCTGACCGGCAGTCCGCAAGCGATCGACCGGATCAAGACCGAATATGCGGTGTATTCGAGCAAGGGCGAGCCCTCCCCCGGGGGCGGCTACCTCGTAAACCACAGCCGGCAGGCCTATCTGATGGACCCGGACGGCAAGCCGATCGCTTTGCTGCCGCAGGAACAAGGGCCCGACGCGGTGGCGACAGAGATCAAGCGCTGGGTATCGTGAGCACGCGCTTCTGGGAAGATACGCCGATCGAGCAACTCGATCGCGGCCAATGGGAAGCCTTGTGCGACGGCTGTGGCAAATGCTGCATCCACAAGCTCGAGGACGAGGAGACCGGCGAACTCGTCGCCACCAACGTATCGTGCCGCCTGCTCGACCGGCGCAGCGGGCAATGCTCCGATTACCGCCACCGCCACGCGTACGTGCCCGAATGCGTGCGGCTGACGACCGGCAACGTCCACGGGATCGACTGGCTGCCCTCGACCTGCGCCTACCGCCTGCGCGCGGCCGGCGAGCAGCTGCCCGAGTGGCATTACCTCGTCTGTGGCGACCGCGAGGCCGTCCACCGCGCCAAGCAATCGGTGCGCGGCTGGACGGTCAGCGAGGACGAGGCGGGCGAGCTGGAATATCACGTGATCGACCGCGAACTGTAAGCCGGTGATAGAAGGCCTGGAGATCGTCCGTCACCCTCGCGCCCGTCGTGCGCGGTTGTCGATCGATCCTGCGAGCGGCCGCGCGCGGCTCGTCCTCCCCAAGCGGGCGGCGCTGAAGCAGGCGCTGGTCTGGGCCGAGGACAAGGCCGGCTGGATCGCCGAACAGCGCGCATTGCTCCCCCAGCCCCGTCCCTTCGTGCCCGGCGCGGTCCTTACCGTCGCCGACGAACCGCTGACGATCGAGTGGACGCCGGGCAGCCGTCGCACCGTCGTTCGCGAAGGTTCGGTCCTGTCGCTGTCGGGGCCGCCCGAAACGATCGCGCGTCGCGTCGAGGCGTGGTTGAAACGCACCGCGCTCGCCGTGCTCGAAACCGAAACCGCGGAATATGCCGCCAAGGCGAAGGTCAGCGTCGCGCAGGTCGCGGTCGGGGACGCCAAGGGCCGCTGGGGCAGTTGCGCGTCGAGCGGCGTGATCCGCTACAGCTGGCGGCTGATCCTCGCGCCGAGCTGGGTCCGTCGCGCCACCGTCGCGCATGAAGTCGCGCACCGCGTTCACATGAACCACGCACCGGTCTTCCACGCGCTGGTCGAGCAACTCTACGGCGAGGACCCTACGCCCGCGCGCACCTGGTTACGCACGCATGGCGCCGAACTTCACTGGTTCGGGCGGTCGTCCTGATACCGACGATCCTGATTGCGGTCGTCCTGGTAGCGGCCATCCTGATATCTATCGCGCGGCACGTCGCGGGTTAGCGGCTGGCGTCCTGCCGGTTGCTCCTGACGCGGCTGGTTGCGGCCGGTGACACGGTCGATCCAGTCCTGATTCATCTGCTGCGGTGGCGCCGGTGGCGCGGCCGGCGTCTCGGGCTGATCCGCATCGGGCCGTGGGATCGTGTCGCCGGTCTGCGCGTCGGTCGGCACCGGCGGCTCGCCCGGATCGATCGGATTGCCGTCCGCATCGACCGCCATCTGCCCATTGTCGGGCTGGCCGAAATAGCTCTCCTCGTCGGGTTCGAGCTGCCACTCGGGCAGGGTCACCTTCGTATCGAACTGCTCGATCGGACGGTTGGCGGTCGCGGGCTTCATGAACGCCGCCCAGGCACGCGCCGGTGCCTGGCCGCCATGCAGCCCGGCGATCGGCTTGGCGTCGTCACGCCCCATCCACACGCCGGTCGTGATGCCGCTGGAGAAGCCCAGGAACCAGCCATCCTTCGACGAGCTGGTCGTCCCCGTCTTGCCGGCGACCGGGCGGCCGATCTGCGCCGCGCGGCCGGTGCCGGTGTTGACCGCGGTCTGGAGCAGGTCGGTCATCTCGGCGGCGACATAGGGCGCGACGAGCACATGGCTGCGATCGACCTCATGCGTGTAGATCGTCTGGCCGTTCGCGGTGACGCGCGTGATCCCATACGGCGTTACCGCGACGCCCTTGCTGGCGACCGACGCGAACGCGCGCGTCATGTCGATCACGCGGACTTCTGACGTGCCGAGCACCATCGACGGATGCACGTTGACCGGCGTCGTGATGCCGAACCGGCGCGCCATGTCGGCGACCGTGTTGAAGCCGACTTCCTGGCCCAGCTTGGCGGCGATGGTGTTGAGCGAATAGGCGAAGGCGGTGCGCAGCGACACCGCGCCGGAGTTGCGCCGGGAATCGTTGCGCGGGCTCCAGCCCTGGATCGTGACGGGTTCGTCGACGACCGAATCCTCCGGCTTGTGGCCCGCCTCCAGCGCGGCGAGGTACACGAACAGCTTGAACGCAGAGCCCGGCTGGCGGACCGCCTGCGTCGCGCGGTTGTAGATCGACGAGACGTAATCCTTGCCGCCGACCATCGCGCGCACTTCGCCGCCACGATCGAGCGCGACCAGAGCGCCCTGCGCGCCGGCCGGCGCATTGGCGCGGATCGCCGCATCGGCTTGCCGCTGCATGTTGAGATCGAGCGTCGTCCAGACTTCCAGGGGCTCGGTGGTCTCGTCGATCAGCGTGTCGAGCTGCGGCAGCGCCCAGTCGGTGAAATAACGGACGCTGTTCTGCTTGGGCTCGGGCGCCAGTTTCAGGCCGGATACGTCCGCATCGGCAGCCTCGGACGCGGTGATCGCGCCGGTTTCCTGCATCGTTTCCAGCACGACGCCGGCGCGGCCCATCGCGGCCTCGGCATCGGCGGTCGGCGAATAGTTCGATGGCGCCTTGACCAGGCCGGCGATGACCGCGGCCTCAGCCAGGCTCAAATGATCCGCGCCGTGGCCAAAGAACTTCCGGCTCGCCGCGTCGATCCCGTACGCGCCGCCGCCGTAATAGACCTTGTTCAGATAGAGTTCGAGGATCTGGTCCTTGCTGAACTTCCATTCGAGCGCGAATGCGAGGATCGCCTCGCGGAATTTCCGGCCGAACTTCTTCTGGTTGTTGAGGAAGACGGTCCGCGCGAGTTGCTGCGTGATCGTCGAGCCGCCCTGCGTCCAGTGACCGCGGTCGTACCGCACCTTCACCGAGCGTGCGACGCCGACCGGATCGACGCCGATATGCGAGCGAAAGCGGCGATCCTCGACCGACACGGTCGCGTCGCGCATGACCTTGGGGATTTGTCCGTAGGGCAGCCATTCGCCGAAGCTCGGGCCCATCGACACGATCACGGTGCCGTCGGCGGCATGGACGCGGATCATCTGGCCGTTGGGCGATGATTTCAGGCTGTCGAAGCTGGGGAGCTGCGACATCGCGACGTATACCGCGATCGCCAGCGCTCCGAGCGCGAGGATGCCGATTCCGACGCAGAGCTGCAGGAACACGACCAGCCGTCGCCGCCAGCGTGACGCCGGGGGAGTTGGGGACCGACGGGACGGGGAAGCAGAACGCGTACGAGCCATGTGGCCGCAGAATTACGCGCGATGTCCCCGCCCTACAAGCAGCATCAAGCCGCAGCGTTCGCTTTGCGCGGTCGGAATTCGAGCGACAGCGAATTCATGCAATAGCGCTGGCCGGTCGGCGGCGGGCCGTCCGGGAAGACATGGCCCATATGGCTGTCGCAGCGTGCGCACCGCGTCTCGATGCGGGTCATGCCATGGCTGCGATCGGCGTGATCGGTGACGGCGTCGGGACCGATCGGCCGGGTGAAGCTGGGCCAGCCCGACCCGGAATCATATTTGTCGGCGCTGTCGAACAGTTCGTTGCTGCACGCGGCACAACGATAGATGCCGTCGGCCTTGTTGTCGTTGAGCGCGCCCGCGAACGCACGCTCGGTCCCCGCCTCGCGCAGCACATGATATTGCTCGGGGGTGAGTCGCTTGCGCCACTCGGCTTCGGAAAGATTGAGTTGATCCATGGGTTTGAATCTCGTGCTGGCGGGACGGATTTCAATATGGCGTAGGGACAGGCTCTAGGTCTGGCCTATTCTCGTCGCGTTGGCGATCACCTGGATCAGGGCGGGGCGCATCAGCGGGAGCAACCAGGCTGCCCGCGTACCTTCGGCGACCTGGCGGACGATGCTGGCGATGCCGATCGGCCGGGCGAGGCGGCGGGCGAAATCCTCCTGCCACCGCGCTGCCGAAGCGGGACCTCCGCGGACATAAGCGTCGGCGGCTGCGACTCCGCTGGCCAGCGCGATGCCCATGCCTTCGCCGGCGAGCGAGGGGATGACGCCGGCCTGGTCGCCGAGCCGGAATGTCGCGTCGACGCCTGCGCGCTGCCGCCAGCCATAGGGCACGTTGGCGATCGCATCGATCGGTGCGCGTCCGTCGATCAGGGCGACCCATTCGCCGAGCGCTGGCATCTCGCGACCCAGTGCCTCGAGTAACTGCGCGGGGGATCCGGCGGCCTGAAGCCGCGATCGATGCACGGCCATGCACAGGTTCGCGGTACCGTCCTCCTGCATCGCGAGGCCCGCATAGCCGCGGTCGAACAGATGCAGCTCGATCCCCCCGTCGAGCGCCGCGCGGAGCGCCGGGGAGGGGGCGATACGAACGCGTAACCCCAGCGTCGGGTCGGCACCGCGCGCGTCTTCCGGCCGTGCCATCCCGCGAACGTCGTGCTTGCCGCTGGCGAGGAACAGCGCGTCGGGAGCGAACGTCGCGCCGTCCGCGGTGCGGACCGTCATGCCGTCGATCTCGCGCACGGTGACACCGCGCTCGACCGGCGTGCCGAGCCGAGCGGCTTCCGCCAGCATGACCGTGTCCAGCCGGTGGCGCGTGACCGACACCGCGGGACGGGGGAGGGCGGCATCCGCGCGTCGCGTGCCGGCGTAGATGCGGGCGCGCGTCACGCGCTCTGGGTTGAGCGTGTCGGGATCGATGCCGAGGTCGGCGAGCGTCTCGAGTGTCCGCCAGCTGAGGAACCCGCCGCAGATCGCATCGCCGGTTTCGCGCGATCGTTCGACGAGCAGATGCGGCAGACCGGCGCGCGCGAGGCCGATCGCGGTCGCGGCCCCAGCGAGCCCGCCGCCGACGATCAGCGCAGGCGTTCGACGCATAACCGGAACGGGAAGACGCGGCGGACCTTCGCCTGGGTGATGCCAGCCTCGGCGAGCAAGGGCGGCCATTCGTTGGGGCGATAGCTGCGCGCGATCGACAGCGTGCCGTCGTGTCGGACGATCGGGTGCCAGCGCGCCAGGGTCGCGAGCACGGGGAAGCCCCAATGCGCGAACCCGTGACGATGGAGGTCGTTGACGAACCACCCGGCGCTTGCGTGCGCCTCCATGAAACGCAGGAACGCCACGAGCTGGTCATGGGTCATGTGATGCGCGACGAGACTGCTGACGATCGCGTCCCAGGGCTCCTGGGCAAGATCGGCATAATCGCCGGTGACGTAACGGATGTCGCCGCCATGCGCCCGCGCCGCCTGTTCGCTGCGCGGGTTGAGATCGACGCCGACCAGCTCCGCCTCGATGCCGTTTGCCTCGGCCCAGCGCGCGATCCGCCGCAGCATGTCGCCGTCGCCAAAGCCTACGTCGAGCAGCCGGAAGCGTGTCCGCCCGGCAGTCGCGCGCGCCAGAAAATCGAGCGTCGGGCGGCGCGCCATCGTCACCGTGTTGACGGTGGCGAGATCGCCGACCACGTCCGCATAGGTCGCCGCATCGAGGTCGTCGGCGTCCATCAGCTCCTCGGCCTCGCTGCGGATGGCTAGGCTCATGGCGCGCTTCGGAACCCGAAGCCCTCCGCCGCCAGCCCCGGCCCGAACGCGAGCGCGACGCCGTGCGCGATCGGCGGCCCGGCGAGCAGGCGCTCGAACACGAACATCAACGTCGCCGACGACATGTTGCCGTTGTCCGCCAGCACCTGCCGCGACGCTGCCAGCGCCGCCGGTTTCAGCTGCATCGCATGCTCGACCGCGTCGAGGATCGATCGGCCGCCGGCATGCACCGCCCAGCCGTCGATCGTCTCCGGCGGCTGGCCATCGCTAACGATCGCGCGAAACTCGGTATCCGCCAATGCCGTGGCGATCCGCGCGGGCACTTCGCCGGACAGGTGCATCGCAAAGCCCGCATCGGTGACGTCCCAGCGGATCAGCGCCTCGGTTTCGGGTAGCGCCGCCGCGAATGGCGTACCGAGTTCGAGCCCGGTCGCCTCGGCCGTGACCAGCGCGGCGGCGGCGCCGTCGCCGAACTGGAGCATCGCCAGCAACGGCTCGATCTCGTTGGCGGGCTGGAGATGCAGCGTCGAGAGCTCGACCGTGACGACCAGGACGCGCGCCTTGGGCTCGGATCGGACGATGTGGCGCGCGCTGCGCAGCGCGACGACCGCGGCGTAACACCCCATGAAGCCGATCAGCAGTCGCTCGACGCTGGACGACAGGCCGAGCCGTCGCGCGATGATCTGGTCGATACCCGGCGCGACGAACCCGGTGCAGCTCGCCACCACCAGATGCGTGATCCCCTCGACCGCGACCTTCGCGCGCAACGCGGTGATCGCGCGGATCGCCAAGTCGGGCGCGTGTTCGGCATAAAGCGTCATCCGCGCCGCGGTGCCGGGATGCGGCTCGGCGGCGTAGAAGCCGGCATCGTCGACCGGCGAGCCCCCGTCCGCGGTCGGCGGCAACACCGACCAGCGATGCGCGATGCCCGACCGCGACGCCATCCGATCGAATACTTTGGTCGATCGTGCATCGGTCCGTGCGCGCGCCCAGGCGATGAACGCGGTGTGGATGTCATGATCGGGAACGGCCGTCCCGACCGCATTCAGATACGCAACGGGCATATACGCGGTGGGCAAATATGCAGCGGGACCTACGGGCAGAGTAGCAGGCATGGAAGCGGGCACGACGTCCTTTCGTACGCGTGCGATGACACGCGACTCGATCACGTAACGCACGGTCAACGAATATAGACGTCGCGGCGATCAACAATCCGCATGCTGCCCCGAAATAAGGTCCGGCGACAGGATAAAATACAGGTTCATGGTCTGCCATCGGCATGACCTCCCCGGTGCTGTCGCTACGAGGCGCTATCTAGGATAGCCGTCAGCCCACGCTTTCGAGATGGTCGTGTCCGACCCCATATTTTTCCTCGACCAGCGCCATCGCGAAACCGACATAGGCGGCGATCGCATGATCCTCCGACATCTCCAGTGCAGCGCATGCCTCTTGCAGCAGCGCGTATATCCGTGTCGCGGCCATCATTAGGTCCTTTCGCAAGCTGACGCCTCCAGAGCGGAAATTTTGCACTGCATACGGCGACAGGTAAAAAGGTATACCACAGTATTGATGGTCTGGAAGCGGACATGTTGCGTCAAATTAAGACAAACTAAACCACAATGGTTTGCGCGTTTGCAGTCATCAAAACCGGAATGGTGTGGATTTTCCCGGTCGCGATGGTCCAATTGCTCCATTGTGACGAGTTATTACAAAAATAGACCATTTTTGCATGGAAACTGCCGCCAATCCTGTCATGTTCAGTGAAGTGTTTTCGCGTGGGGTCTGGTCTTGGGCGCACCCTAGAGCCGATCGGTATCGATGTGCGCCCCGTTCGGTGGCTCGGATCCAAGGATCGGATTTTTGCGTCGGAAACGGACAAAGGGAGTGTTTGGTGAAGAACGAGTCGGTAGTCGATTTGATCAAGGACCTGACCGCCAAGCTTTCGGCGGTTGCGGAGGAATTCAATGGACGCGTCGCCCACGCTGCCGATCCCGTGGTGGCTGGTGCCGAACCGAGCGAAGCCGAACTCGTAGCACAGGCCGAGGAGATACTCGCAGAACGGCGGATGCGGCGCCGCTTCCTCCCCGCGGAACTGTTTCACGAACCAGCCTGGGACATGCTGCTCGCGCTGTTCGCGTCACGCGACGAACGTCTGCCGATGAACATCAAAGCGCTGGTCAGCATGTCCGACGCGCCGGTCACGACGTCGCAGCGCTGGATCGAGCATCTGTACAAACTCAAGCTCATCGATCGCGTGATCGACCCGACCGATCGACGACGCGTAGAAATCTCGCTGAGTCATAGCGGCGATCAGGCCATGCGCAGCTATCTTCGTGCGCTTCGGCGACACTGACACGCGACATTCGGCATCGTAAGATACCAAGCATTTCGGTCCGATCGGCGACGATATAACCGATCTATTGCGGGCTAGTGCGTAATTGGCAGAAAAGCAGACCGATACGAGTTTGTAGCATTTGATTAAGACGAAATACCCGATCTGATCCTCAACGAAATTTGGGGGGCAAATTGCAATCGAATGTCGCCTTGGGATGGAGCATGCCGAGCGCTGGCGGCGTTCGCTACGATCCATGCGGACAACAGAGTCCCGCCGCTGGTGCCGCGCCAGTCGATCACAGCCCTCGCCATTTTGGCCGAGACGGCGGACCAGCCCACCGTCAATGCGGCTCTTCAGGTAACGGCTCGTGCGCTGGTCGGATCGGGCACCACCGGCACCGGATGTGTCGCAGTCTGCGACGGTGGCGGCGACGCGATCGTCGGCCCGATTGGTGCCATCGCCAGCGGTGTCGTTCCCTTTATCATTACGGCGAAAAGCTCGACCTGCTGGCCTATGCCCGCCAGCAGGATACCGCGTTCGGCGTGGGCCAGCAGAACCCGGCCGAAGCGCGGACGCGCAATTTCGGGCTCGACGCCCGTGTCCGGCTGACCGTTCGGCTGAGCCTGACGGCCGTGGCGTCGCACCAGCAGCCGTTCGAAGACGCGGGTACGCGGACCGCGGCCGACCGCGATTTTCAGGACGACCGCGACACGCGGCAGGGGCCGGACGTGGCGATGCGGCCGAAGGTCGACCGGACCAGCCTAGCCTGGTGCGGGGTAGCGCTACGCACGCGCGTCTCGGTGAGCAGCGATAACCACAGGGAGAGAGATATGCCGATGCCGAACGAGCCCATCCCCATGCCGCTGCCGCGCGACTTCACCGATCACGGTCCGTGCGTCGAGGATCTCGCGCGGGCATTCGCAGCGCAGGACCCGGCGGCCAGCGAGGCCCTGATCGAGACGCTGGCGACACAGGCGATCCGGCAATGGCGGCTGGACGACGCGACGTTCTGGCAGCGGGTGAAGTTTCAGGCGCGAATACTCCGGGCAAGGCAGGGGGCGGGGAGCTCGCAAGAGCATTGATCATGAAATCCTCCCCCGCCAGGGGGAGGTGGCTGCCACTTGCCAGACGGAGGGGGAGGACACGGAGCAGGGTTTTTCCTGCCTCCCCCTCCGTCGCCTTCGGCGCCACCTCCCCTTTACGGGGGAGGATTTCAGATCGCCGCTTAGTTCTCGTCGCCGCCTATTTCTCGTCGGTGGTCAGCTTCACCTTGTTCGGCAGCTTCTTGCCCTTGGTCCGGCGCGAGGGCAGCTGGACCGGGTTCTTCTTCTTCCACTGCGCAAACGTCATCGAACCTTCGGGCGTTTCGATGATCGTGTCGTCGATCGAACTCATGCAATTCCTCCACGCGGCCAACGCACAAGCGTGGCAAGAGTAGCCACCGAATGGGGGCCCTCGATGGGGTGATTCACTCTATCGGGAAAATGGTGCGGCCAAGAAGACTCGAACTTCCACGGGCTTTCGCCCACAACGACCTCAACGTTGCGCGTCTACCAGTTCCGCCATGGCCGCCCATGAAACATCACCGGGCGGACCCGGCATCTGGTAGGCGAGCGCCACTAGCAAGGGTTTGAACGCTACGCAACGGCCTTTGCGAAAAAGCGTTCGTCCGGTACCGGAAACGATGCCCCGCTTCCTTTTTTCGACCGACACCCGAGCCGAAACGCGGCGTATCCTCGCGTTGGCGTGGCCGGTGATGCTGACGAGCCTCAACTGGACGATTTTGCACGTTACCGACGTCATCGTCGTCGGGCTGGTCGGCGCGCACGAGGTGGCAGCGCTCGGGGCGAGCCGCTCGCTGACGTTCATCGCGATCGTCACCGGGCTGGCATGGCTGTCGGGCGTGCTCGTTCATACCGCGCGTGCCGATGGGGCAGGGGATCTGCCGCGCACCGGGCAGGTGCTGCGCGAAGGTCTTGTGCTCGGGCTGTTGCTCGGGTTTGTCGTCGGCGGCGTCATGTTCGTGTTCGCGGACACGATGCTCGCCGGGATAGGCGTCGCGCCTGCGCTGGTCGAGCCGGCCGGGCGGGTCGTGCGCGTCATGGCCTTCACCTATCCACCGCAACTGATGATCGTCGCCGCCAGCTTCTTCCTGGAGGGCGTCAGCCGACCGCGGCGCGTCGCGGTGGTCAACCTGTCGATCCTGCCGCTCAACGCGGTGCTGGCCTGGGCGATGTCGGGCGGGCATCTCGGCTTGCCGGCGATGGGGGCGGTCGGAGCGGCGACGGCCACGGCGATCGCGTCGGGTCTCGGCGCGGTCGGCATGATCGCCGCCGCGCTGACCTTGCCGCGGGCGAAGGAGCGCGGCGTTCGACGAATCGATGCGGCCGCATGGCGCGGGGTGCCGGCCGGGATCGCCGCGCTCGCGGTATTCGGGATCGTTCCCGCGGTTGCGTCCGGGCTGGAACTGGCCGGCTTCTCGATCCTGATCGCGCTGTCGACGCAGTTCGGCGACGATGTCGCGCATGCGTTCCAGATCGTGTTCTCGGTCCACAACGTTACGTTCGCGCTGGCGCTCGGGCTTGGCTCGGCCTGTGGCGTTCGCGTCGGCAATGCAGTCGGCGAAGGGGAGCCGAAGGCCGGTATCTCGCGCGCGCTGATCGCCACCGGGCTGTCGATGCTCGCGCTGGGTGCGTGCGGGATCGTGCTCATCGTCGCGCGCGGGCCGATCGTCGCGGCGTTTCCGTCGGATGCCGCCACTCACGCCGTTGCGCGGGCGATGCTGCCGGTGTGGGCGCCGTTCATCCTGTTCGACGGCGCGCAGGTGGTGTTGGTCTACGCGCTGCGCTCGCTCGGCGATCAGGTGGTCGCGGGGGTGAACAGCATCGTCGCGTATTTCGTCGTCACCGGCGGAGCGGGCTGGTGGATGGTGCATGCGGGGGTTGGACCGATGGCACTGGTCTACGCGTCTGGGCTCGGGATGCTGACCGCGGCGGTGCTGCACGGCGGCCGGTTCTGGATCGTGAGCCGGCGGTTGCGGCGCGCTTAGTTTATCCTCCCCCGCAAGGGGGAGGTGGCACCGCAGGTGACGGAGGGGGCGGACACGGAACGTCCGACATCGCATGCCTCCCCCTCCGTCTGGCAAGTGCCAGCCACCTCCCCCTGGCGGGGGAGGATCGAGCTGTTATCGCGTCGTCTCGCCGGCAAAACTCAGTTCGAGGCGCTTCGAGTTCGCAGGCACGTTCAGCGTCGCGGAGTTGAAATCGATCGCGCCGCCCGGCGCCAGCGTCCGCTGCTGCGGGGTGATCGTCCAGCTATAGACCAGCCGGCCCTGCGCATCGCGGAGTTCGGCGCGGATGTCGGGTACGCGCTGGCGCTGGTTGGACGGATTGGTGACCTGACCGCTGACCGCGAACAGCTCGGAGCCGTTATCCAGCTCGCGCCGTTCGATCGGATTGTCGCGCAGGCGCAGCGGCGTCTCGTCGCTACCGATCCCGAGACCGAGCTTTGCCGCGACGCCCGGCGCGCCAAGATATACGATCGCGCCCGCTGCGATCAGCATCAGCAGCCCGGCGAGCACGGCCACGATCGTCCAGCGGCGCGTGGTATTGCGACGCGGGCGGAACGGCGGCTGCTCGGTGACCGGCGGAAACGTCGGCGCGGGATAAGTGGGCGCAATCACCGGCTCTGGCGTCGCCGGTGCGGTCGTTGCCGGCGAAGGGGGCGCGAAGGGCACGAATCGTTCAGCCGGCTCTGCGATCGGTGTCCGCGGCAGTGGAGCCAGCGGTGGCGGGGCAGGCGCGAGCGGGGTCGGTTCGGGCAGGTCGAGCGTGTCCTCGACCACCGGTGCGGCGGCCTGGAACCAGCTGTGCCGGCAATTGGCGCAGCGCACGGTTCGTCCGTCGGTCCCGATCGCGCTGTCGGGCACCAGATAGCGGGTGCTGCACTCGGGACATTGGAGGATCATGGATACGCTTCACCAGCGGCCGCCGGAGCGCGACCGTTCTCGTGCCGAATAAGCACGCCGCCGACGGATGTGGCAAGCTTGAAGCGGCCCGCGCTTTCATGCGAAAGCGCCGATACGGGCATTGGCACGGGCATCAAGCGGGCGAAAGCGGGCGCAACCACGTCATGGCGAATATCGTCCAATTCGAGAATGTCGGGCTTCGTTACGGCACGGGTCCAGACGCTGGACCGGAGACGCTGTCGGACGTCAGCTTCACCTTGCGCAGCGGTGCGTTCTATTTCCTCACTGGCGCGAGTGGCGCCGGCAAGACCTCGCTGCTGAAGCTGCTGTACCTCGCGCAACGGCCGACGCGCGGCGTCATCCGGCTGTTCGGCGAAGATGCGGTGGTGCTGTCGCGCGACCGGCTGCCCGGATTTCGGCGGCGGATCGGCGTGGTGTTCCAGGATTTCCGGCTCGTGCCGCATCTGTCGACCTGGGATAATATCGCGCTGCCGTTGCGGGTGGCGGGCATGCCCGAGGCGGATATCGAGCAGCCGGTGCGCGAGATGCTCGCCTGGGTCGGGCTGACCGAGCGCGCCGATGCGCGCCCGGCGACGCTGTCGGGTGGCGAGCAACAGCGCGTTGCGATTGCGCGCGCGGTGATCGCGCGGCCAGAGATCCTGGTCGCGGACGAGCCGACCGGCAACGTCGATCCCGACATGGCCGAGCGGCTGCTGCATCTGTTCGAATCGCTCAACAAGCTGGGGACGACCGTCGTGGTCGCGACGCACGACTTCCATTTGCTGGGGCGGATACCGGGGGCGCAGATGATGCGGCTCGATCGCGGGCGGCTGCTCGATCCGACGGGATCGCTCCGCTATCCGCCGACGCGGCCCGAATGATCGGTCGCGCCATCAAAGCGCGGTCTTCGGCCGAACGGCGCGTACTCGACGAAGCCGGCGGCCTGCGCGCGATGACGTGGGTGATGGCGATCATGCTGTTCCTGACGATGCTCGCTGCGGCACTTGGCCTCGCGACGGCGGGGGCGGCGCGGCTGCTCGATCGACAGTTGGCGGGGCGGTTGACGGTGCAGATCGTCGATGGCGATCCAGTGCGCCGTGACGCCGCCGCCGCGCGCGTGCTGGCTGCGTTGCGCGCGATGCCGGCGGTTGCGACCGCCACCCCGGTCGATCGCGCCGAGTTGACCCGGTTGCTGCAACCCTGGCTCGGGTCCGACGGCGCCGATCCGCAATTGCCGGTGCCGGCGATGATCGACGTCGACCTCGCCGATCATGAAGGGGCGGCGGCCGCGCGCGTTGCTTCCACGGTTCGGCGTCTGAGTCCCGCCGTCCGCGTCGATCGTCATGAAAGCTGGATGTCGCCCGTCAACGACGTCATGCGCTCCCTGACGTTTCTCGCACTGGCGCTGGTCCTGCTGATGGCCAGTGCAACGGCTGCCGTCGTCGTACTCGCCGCGCGCGCCGGGCTCGAAACGCACCGCGCGACGATCGCGGTGATGCACATGCTCGGCTCGACCGACCTGCAGGTCGCGCGGCTGTTCCAGCGCCGGATCGCGCTCGATGCGACGATCGGTGGAGTCGGCGGCGGGGTGATGGCGCTGCTGGTGGTCGGGTTCATCGGCATCCGGTTGCACGGATTGGGCTCCGAACTGCTCGGCGGCGTGACGCTCGGCGGGGCCGACTGGGTGCTCCTCGCGCTGCTCCCGATCGCGTTCGTTGTCCTCGCCACGCTCGCCGCCCGCGTCACGATCGTGCGCGCGTTGAGGCACATCCTGTGATCGTACGGTTCTTCGGCATCCTAGGTCTCGCCTGGGCATTCGGGTTCGCGGTGTTCATGCTGATGCTGCCCAAGCCGCTCGACGGCTTCACCACGGATGCGATCGTCGTCCCGACTGGCGGGGCAGGGCGGATCGACCGCGGCATCGCGCTGCTTCGCGATCATCAGGCGAAGCGGATGCTCGTGACCGGTGTCGCGCCGGGCGTGCGGCCGATCGATCTTGCGCTGGAGTATCGGACGTCGCCCGCGTTGTTCGCCTGCTGTATCGATCTTGGCGGCGACGCGGTCGATACGCGCTCGAACGCCGAGGAGACCGCGCAATGGGTGCGCGTGCACAAATACCGGTCGGTGCGCTTGGTGACGTCGGACTGGCACGTCGCACGCGCCCGGATGGAGCTGTCGGCGGCGCTCGACAAGAACGTCGTGATTCTCGGCGACGGCGTGCCCGGTACGCCGCGGCTCGGGACCCTGGTCAACGAATACAACAAGTTGATCCTTCGCCGGATCGCGTTGTGGATTGGATTTGGCGGATGATTTGGTTGCGTAACTGGGCCTTCATGCTCGTTTTCTATACGATCTCGGTGCCGATCGTGGTGACCGTGC
This sequence comes from Sphingomonas fucosidasi, assembly GCF_036663855.1. Lineage (NCBI taxonomy): Bacteria > Pseudomonadati > Pseudomonadota > Alphaproteobacteria > Sphingomonadales > Sphingomonadaceae > Sphingomonas > Sphingomonas fucosidasi. The sequence continues at coordinate 71,875 of NZ_JAXOJR010000006.1, forward strand.
CGATCTCGGCGCTGTTCGGCTCGCGCGCGGTGATCGTGCATTCGACGATCTGGACGCGCTTCCATCGCTGGTGCGCGCGGTGGATTCTCGGTGTGCATATCAGGATCGAGGGGACGCGGCCGACCGAGCCGGCCTTCTACGCCTGCAAGCACCAGGCGATGTTCGAGACGCTCGAACTTCAGGCGTTGTTGGACGGCCCGGCGATCGTGTTGAAGCGCGAGCTGGCCGACATCCCGGCCTGGGGTTGGGCGGCGCGCAGATACGGCGCGATCGTGGTCGACCGCGAGGCCTCGGCCAAGGCCATGCGCAACATGATGCGAGAAGCGAGCGCGGCCAAGGCGACGGGCCGCTCGATCCTGATCTTTCCCGAGGGGACGCGCGTCTCGCCGGGTGAGCATCCGCCGCTGAAGCCAGGGTTTGCCGGGCTGTATCGAGCGCTGAAGATGCCGACGGTGCCGATCGCGTGCGACAGCGGGCTGGTGTGGCCGAAGAAGGGGCCGAAGCTGCCGGGGGTGATCACGTTCCGGTTCGGCGAGGTGGTGCCGCCGGGCCTGCCGCGGGAGGAGGCTGAGCAGCGGGTCCATGCGGCGATGAACGCGCTGGATTAGGTCCGGGGAAGGTACCTCAACCGATTCACCACCCCGGCGGAGGCCGGGGCCCAGTTGGGCGACGTCGCTAATGTGCGTTGTGCGCTGTTACTTCGGCCTACCCAACTGGGCCCCGGCCTCCGCCGGGGAGGTGCGCTTCTAACTTCTAAACGGTACGGTGGCTCCAGCTCAGCCGTGCGTACGCCCGAAATCCTGGACGTCGTCGTCCTGCCCCTGCTCGACGATGCTCCGCCGGATCGCCCGAGTCCGCGTGAACAGGTCGAACAGCGCATCCCCATCGCCCCAGCGGATCGCGCGCTGGAGATGGCTCAGGTCCTCTGAGAAGCGCTGCAGCATCTCCAGCACCGCCTCGCGGTTGTTGAGGAAGATGTCGCGCCACATGGTCGGGTCGGACGCCGCGATCCGGGTGAAGTCGCGGAAGCCGCCGGCGGAATATTTGATGACCTCGGACTGGGTCACCTCCTCGAGATCGCCCGCGGTGCCAACGATCGTGTAGGCGATCAGATGCGGCAGATGGCTGGTGACGGCGAGGACACGGTCGTGGTGCTCGGGCGCCATCGTCTCGACCTGCGCGCCGAGCCGCCGCCAGAATTCGGAAACGCGCTCGACCGCGACCGGGTCGGCGCCCTCGGGGGGCGTGACGATGCACCAGCGGTGGCGGAACAGCGTTGCGAAACCGGCCTCGGGGCCGCTGCGCTCCGTGCCGGCGACCGGGTGGGCGGGGATGACGGTCGCGTTCGGCAGCGCTTCGGTGAGCGCGCGGACGATCTCGGCCTTGCAGCTGCCGACGTCGCTGACGATCGCATCGGCGGGAAGTTCGGCCGCGAACGCGCGCGCGACATCGCCCATGATGCCGACGGGGACGCACAGGATCACGAGGTCGGCGTCGATCACCGCGGCCCCCGCCGAGTCCGCAACGTCGTCGCAGAACTGCAGCCGGTCTGCCGTCTCGCGCACGCTGGCGTCGGCGTCGTAGCCGGTCACGCGGACCGTCGGCATCGTGTCCCGTACCGCGCGCGCCACCGACGAGCCGATCAGTCCCAGCCCGATGATCGTGACGCGCGCGAACGGCAGCATCAGGCGCTTTCGACCAGATTGCGCAGCGCCGCGGTGACGCCGCGCGTTTCGTCCTCGGTGCCGATGGTGATGCGCAACGCGTTCGGCAGGCCCTGGCCCGGCAGCCAGCGGACGATATAGCCCGCCTCCATCAGCCCGTGATAGGCGGCGTCGGCGGTCAGCTTGCCCTCGAACAGCACGAGCACGAAGTTCGCCTTGGACGGTACGCAGCGCAGGCCTGCATTGCCCATCTGCCCGATCTGTTCGACGAACCAGCCGCGCCACTGGTCGTTATGCGCGCGCGTTGCCTCGACGAAGGCGGTGTCGGCGATCGCCGCGACGGCCGCCGCCTGGCCTGCGGTGGTGACGTTGAACGGGGCGCGGATGCGGTGCATCGCGTCGATGATCGGCGCGCAGGCATAGCCCCAGCCGATCCGCTCCGCCGCCAGCCCGTGGATCTTCGAAAAGGTCCGGGTGACGAGCACGTTCGCCTCGGTCATCGCGAGTGCCAAGCCAGCGTCGTCCTCCTCGGGCGAGAGATATTCGGCATAGGCCTGGTCGAGCACGAGCAGCACCGACTTCGGCAGGCCGGCATGCAGCCGCGCGATTTCGGCGCGCGGCGTGAAGGTGCCGGTCGGATTGTTCGGGTTGGCGACGAACACGACTCGCGTGCGCTCGGTGACCGCGGCGAGGATCGCGTCGACGTCGGTGGCGTAGTCGCGGTCGTCGACGATGACGGGTTCTGCTCCTACCCGGCGCGTCGCGATCTCGTAGACCGCGAAGCCGTAGCGGACGTGGATGATCTCGTCGCCCGGGCCGGCGTAGGCGCCAGCGACCAGATGCAGGATCTCGTCCGAGCCGGTGCCGTAGATCACGCGTGCCGGATCGAGGTCGTAATGCGCCGCCAATGCCTCGCGCAGCGCGGTCGCGCCGGCGTCGGGGTAGCGTTCCAGCGTCCGGTCGGCGTCATCGAACGCGGCCTTCGCGGCGGGGCTGGTGCCGAGCGGGTTTTCGTTCGACGACAGTTTGATCACCGTGCGGCCATCGTCGGTCGTCGAGCGACCGGGCGTGTACGGCGCGATCCCCAGAATCCAGGGCTTCGGCGCGGGTGCGGGCATGATGTTTGTCATGGCCGCGGGACATAGCGGGCGCGGTGCCGCGGTGGCAAATATTTGTGCGTGGGTGGGATGGTGTTTGGCCAAGGTCGGCATCGAGTCCGCCCGCTTCCCCCCGTCATCCTGACGATAGTCAGGACCCAGAGCCACGGAAGTCACCGCTCGTTACCCTGGGTCCTGACTTTCGTCAGGATGACGGAGGAGGGGGGACGGATGACGGGACGGTTCGGCTAATCCTCCCCCGCAAGGGGGGGGTGGCGCGAAGCGACGTAGGGGGAGGGTGACGCAACAGCGGTTTTCCTTTCCTCCCCCTCCGTCTGGCAAGGGCCAGCCACCCCCCCTTTGCGGGGGAGGATCGAGGACGCAGCGCTGGCATGTTCGCGGGCGCTTATGGTAGCGCGCGGCATGCTCGACACGCCTGCCATCGACCCCAGCACCGGCCACGACACCGACCCGCGTTTCGGCCTCGCACGGCGCGTCACGTTGCCGGGGCCGCTGCGCCTCGATGGCGGCGTGCTGCTGTCGCCGGTCGATATCGCGTATGAGACCTACGGCACGCTCAACGCCGACGCGTCGAACGCGATCCTGATCTGCCACGCGCTGACCGGGGACCAGCATGTCGCGTCGAACCACCCCCGCACCGGCAAGCCCGGCTGGTGGACGCGCATGGTCGGCGAGGGCAAGCCGATCGACCCCGCGCGCCACTTCGTCGTCTGCGCGAACGTGCTCGGCAGCTGCATGGGCTCGTCGGGGCCGGCGACGATCAATCCGGCCACCGGGCGGCCCTGGGCGATGGGGTTTCCGGTCATCACGATCCGCGACATGGTGCGCGCGCAGGCGATGCTGCTCGATCATCTCGGCGTCGACGTGCTCCACGCGGTGGTCGGCGGATCGATGGGTGGGATGCAGGCGCTGAGCTGGCCCGCGACTTTCCCCGACCGGGTGAAGGCGTGCGTGGTGATCGCCTCGACCGCGCGGCACACCGCGCAGAACATCGCGTTCCACGAGGTCGGACGCCAGGCGGTGATGGCCGACCCGAACTGGCGCGGCGGCGAGTATCACGACGACGCAGCGCCGACCGCGGGGCTCGCGGTCGCGCGGATGGCGGCGCACATCACCTATCTGTCCGAAGCCGGGCTGACCGAGAAATTCGGGCGGCGGCTCCAGGCGCGCGACGCGAAATCGTTCGGGTTCGACGCCGATTTCCAGGTCGAGAGCTATCTGCGCCACCAGGGCCTCGCCTTCACCGACCGGTTCGATGCGAACTCGTACCTCTACATCACCCGGGCGATGGATTATTTCGATCTCGCCGAGGAGCATGGCGGGCTGCTCGCCAACGCGTTTCGAGCGACCAAATCGCGATTCTGCCTCGTCAGCTTCGACACCGACTGGCTGTACCCGACTGCCGAGTCGCGCGCGATCGTCCAGGCGCTGAACGCAGCCGGTGCGCCGGTCAGCTTCGTCGAGCTGTCGAGCCCGTACGGTCACGACGCATTCCTGCTCGAAGCGCCCGATCTCAACCGGGTCGTCGACGGTTTCCTGAGGGCGGGGCGATGACGATCATCCTTTCGGACGACCCGAGCCGGTTGCAGGTCGATCGCATCCATGGCTGGCTGGCGAGCAGCTACTGGTCGCCGGGGATCGAACGCGATCTGGTCGAGCGCGCGATCGCCGGCTCGCATTGCCTCGGTGCGTATCAGGACGGCGCTCAAGTGGGGTTCGCGCGGATGATAACCGATCATGCGACCTTCGCGTGGCTCGCCGACGTCTGGGTCGAGGAGTCCGTGCGCGGGCAGGGGCTCGGGCGGCGTATGGTGAGTTGGTTCCTGGATCATCCATCGTTCGCCGGGCTGCGGCGGATCGGCCTCGTCACTGCCGACGCACACGGCGTATACGCCGACCTCGGCTTCCACCCGCTGGTCCGCGCCGATCGCTACATGGAACGGCTCGCCCCCGGCCTCGCCGAGCAATTACGGACCGCACCATGACCTTACGGACCGACCTCGCCGTCATCGCCGAGAACGTCGCGCAAGGCAGTCGCGTGCTCGATATCGGCTGTGGCGACGGTGCGCTGATGGCGGCACTCCGCGACACCCGCGACGTCGATGCGCGCGGACTGGAGATCGATGCGCACAACGTCGCTTCCGCGGTCGCGCGTGGGCTGTCGGTGATCCAGGGCGATGCGGATATCGACCTCGCGGGCTACCCCGACGGCAGCTTCGATTACGCGATCCTCAGCCAGACCTTGCAGACCGCGCGCGCGCCCGACCTCGTGCTCGATCACCTGCTCCGGATCGGTCGGCACGCGTTCGTCAGCTTCCCCAATTTCGCGCATTGGCGCGTCCGGCTGTCGCTGCTGTGGGGTGGGCGGATGCCGGTGACGCGGCAATTGCCCGAGAGCTGGTACGATACGCCCAACATCCACCACGTCACGATCGACGATTTCCGCAGCTTCGTGAAGGCACGCGGAATTATCGTCGAGGATGCGTGGTTCCTGTCGGGCGACAAGCGCACCGGCGCGGGCGCCGCCAACCTGTTCGCAGAGCACGCAGTATTCCTGCTGCGACGGTAACGGTCCGGCGATAAATGTGACACTATGTCGTCGAATACTGATTGAGATCAGTATCGCTACGGAACCTATCCTGTGACGACCGGTTAACACGCCGATGACCAAGACCGCCCTCATTGTCGAAGACGAGATTTTCGTCGCACTCGACCTCGAGAGAATCCTCACCGATGCCGGCTACGGCGTCGCAGGGATCGCGGCTGATCGCGAGAGCGCTATCGCGGCGGCGCCGGGATGCAGCTTCGCGTTCGTCGATATCAATCTGCGCGATGGTGCGACCGGGCCCGAGATCGCCAAGCGGATGTCGGACGAATACGGCGTCAAGGTCGTGTTCGTCACCGCCAATCCCGCGCAAATCGGCGATGCCGAGTGTCTCGGCTATATCCGCAAGCCGTTCAGTGACGCGGCGATCCTGGCAGCGGCTGCCCTCGCCTGCGACGAGAAGCCGGTCGCCCATGACGATGTCATCCGCATCGTCTAACGGCTGAACGCGGCTTTCGGGATGTCCAGCACGACGGTCAGACCCGAGGCGTTCCACTGCCGGTCGATATTGCCACCCAGCTGACGCACTGCGCTCATTTCGATGAGCTGCGTGCCGAACCCTGCCGGCGTCGCTGGTTCGGTGACGATCGGCCCACCTTCCTCGCGCCAAGTCAGTCTGACCATGCCGTCGTCCGAGGTCACGGTAATCCGTACGGTGCCCAGCTCGGTAGCGAGCCCGCCATATTTGGTCGCGTTGGTCGCCAGCTCGTGGAACAGCAGGGCGAGCGGCGTGGCGGAGCGATCGTCGATCGTCACGTCGTCGCCCGACACCGTGACGCGCATCGAATCGACGCGCTGATACGGCTCGAACAGCTCGTGCAACAGGCCGCGCAGGCTGTTCTGCGCCGCCGACGGACGTGAATTGGCGCTGTGGGGCCGGACGAAGTCATGGGCGCGGCCCAGCGCGGTAATGCGGTGGCGCAGGTCGGTCGCGATGCCGGCGAATTCGGGTTTGCCACGTGCGGCGAACGCGATCAGCCCGGCGATCACCGCGAAGATGTTCTTGATGCGGTGGCTCAGCTCCTGGCTGATGACCTCGCGCTCTTCATAGGCGAGCTTTTGTTCGTGGATGTCGGTGCACGTCCCGAACCAGCGCTGGATCGCACCGCTTTCGTCGCGCACCGGCAGCGCGCGGCCGAGTACCCAGCGGTACGTGCCGTCGAAATGCCGCAGCCGGTATTCGATATTATACGGCTCGCCCGTTTCCAGCGAGTGCCGCCAGACCGACCAGGCGCGATCCTGGTCTTCGGGATGGAACATGTCGTTCCAGCCTTCGCCGTCGGTCGTCCCCGGCGGCGTCCCCGTGAATTCGTACCAGCGTGCATTGAAATAATCGTGAAAGCCGTCGGGCAGTGTCGACCACACCATTTGCGGCATGGTGTCGGCTAGCGTGCGGAACTTCAGGTCGCTTGCCTCGAGAACGCGGCGTGCCTTGGCCTCGGCAAAGGCCTGCTCGCGGGCCGTGCGACGATCGTCGAGCCGTCCCATCGCCGTCTTGGCGAGCAACGTCAGGCCATCTCGCTGGAACCGCGTCAGCCCCTCGCGCGGGTCGGGCGCCAAAACGCACAGTGCACCAAGCGGCACGCCCTCGCTGGAGACCAGCGGCGCGCCCGCGTAGAACCGTACATACGGCTCGCCGGTCACCAGGGGGTTGTCGACGAAGCGCGGATCGTTCCGCGCATCCGGCACTTCCATCACCTCGTAATGGTGCATCGCATGTGCGCAGAACGACATGCTGCGCGGCGTCTGCTCCAGATCGGTACCGCTACGCGCGAGAAACCGTTGATATTCCTCCTCGACCAGGCTCAGCAACGCGATCGGCGCGTCGCAAAGCTCGGCCGCGAACGACACGATGTCGTCGAGCTGACCCTTCGCGCGCGCGCCCGCGACGTCGTAGGCCGAGATCACGCGTGAGCGCTCGGCCTCGTCGAACGAAGGTGCAGGAATTGAATGCAGCGTCGGCACGGAGCTTAGAACGGCACGTCGTCGTCGAGATCGTCCGAGAACCCGCCGGTCTGACCGAAGCTGCCGCCACGTGCCCCGCCGCCGCTACCGCCGCCCGAGGGTGCGCTACCGCCACGGCCGCCGCCGCCGCCGCCGTAACCGCCGCCACCACCCGACGAACCACCGCCGAAGTCGTTGCCGCCGCCACCGCCGGCCCAGTCGTCGCCACCGCCGCGGCTACCACCGCCGCCGCCTGCACCACCGCCTGCGCCACCGTTCGGGCCGTCGAGCATCGTCAATACGCTGTTGAAGCCCTGCAACACGATTTCGGTCGAGTACTTGTCCTGGCCCTGCGCGTCCTGCCACTTTCGGGTCTGGAGCGCGCCCTCGATATAGACCTTCGAGCCCTTGCGCAGATACTTCTCGGCGACGTTCGCCAGACCTTCGTTGAAGATCGCGACCGAATGCCATTCGGTCTTTTCCTTGCGCTCGCCCGACATCTTGTCCTTCCAGGACTCCGACGTCGCGATGCGCAGGTTGACGACCTTGCCGCCGTTCTGGAACGCCTTGCTCTCCGGGTCGCGACCCAGATTGCCGACGATGATGACCTTGTTGACGCTGCCTGCCATGATGCCCCTCAGAGGCCGGCGAACACCGCCAGCCAGTATGTAATGCCAGCCATGATGTAGGCGGCGGCGAACAAATAGCCAACCATGAAGGCGGGCCATTTCCACCCATTGGTCTCGCGACGCGTGACGGCGATGGTCGAGATGCACTGCGGCGCGAACACGAACCACATCAGGAAGGCGAGCGCGGTCGGCAGGCTCCAGCGGCCGCGGAGGTTCTCGATCATCGCCTTTCCGCCCTGGTTGCTGTCGGGATCGTCGATTGCGTAAACGGTTCCGATCGCGGCCACGGCGACTTCGCGCGCGGCCATTGCTGGGATCAGCGCGAGGACGATGTCGCGGTTGAAGCCGATCGGCGCGAACACCGGCGCGATCCCGTTGGCGATGCGACCCGCGACCGAATAATCGACTGCCGAGATCTTCGGCGCACCGGCGGGCTGCTCGGGCGGCTTGGGGAAGCTTAGCAGCACCCACAGGATGATCGTCGAGACCAGGATGATGCCACCGGCGCGCTTCAGGAAGATCTGCGCACGGCTCCACAGGCCGATGCCGACGTCGCGCCATTGCGGCCACTGGTATTTCGGCATCTCCATCATGAAGCCCGACGATACACCCTTGGTCACCGTCCGGCGCAGCACCAGCGCGGCAACGAACGCACCGACGATGCCCATCACGTACAGGCCGAGCATCACAAGGCCCTGCAATCCGACGAACGGCAGCACCTGCGTGTTCGGAATGAACGCGCCGATGATCAGCGTGTAGACCGGCAGGCGCGCGGAACACGTCATCAGCGGCGCGATCAGGATCGTCGTCAGCCGGTCCTTCTCGTCGTCGATCGTCCGCGTCGCCATGATCCCCGGGATCGCGCAGGCGAAGCTCGACAGCAGCGGGATGAATGCGCGGCCCGACAGCCCGACACTCGCCATCACCCGGTCCATCAGGAACGCCGCGCGGACCATGTAGCCGCTCGCCTCGAGGACGAGGATGAAGAGGAACAGGATCAGGATCTGCGGCAGGAACACGATCACCGCGCCGACGCCAGCGATGACGCCGTCTACCAGCAGCGAGCGGATCAGCGAATCGGGCAGTTCGGCGGTCAGGAACGCCTGGAGCGCGGTGAAGCCTGCATCGATCGCGTCCATGAACGGCTGCGCCCAGCTGAACACCGCCTGGAACATCAGGAACATGATCGCGAGCAGCAGGATCGGCCCCGCCACGGGATGCAGCGCGACCGCGTCGAGCATGTGCGTCCAGCGCCGGACGGTCGTCTCGGATACGGTCGCCGCGGTAGCGATCGTACGGGCGCGGCGCTGGAGCGTAACAATATCGTCCTGGACGCTGCCGTCCGATTTACGGAGGCGCATCGGGCCGTTGACGACGATGCTGGAGAGCGCGGCCTTGAGGTCGTCGAGGCCGCGCTTGCGCACTGCGACGGTCGGGATCACCTGCACGCCGAGTTCGCGTTCGAGCACTTTGGGATCGAGTTTCAGCCCGTCGCGCTCGGCGAGATCGACCATGTTGAGCGCGACCACGACCGGCAGGCCAAGGGCGATCAGCTGGAGCGTGAAGCGGAGGTGATTGTCGAGATTGGCGGCATCCACCACCACGACCAGTGCGTCGGGCAGGCGCTCGCCATCTTGCGTCCCGGTGACGACGTCGCGCGTGACACGCTCATCGGGGGAGGAGGGCTCGAGGCTGTACGCACCGGGCAGGTCGACCAGTTCGATCGGCCGCCCGTCGTCGAGCATCAGCCGCCCGACCTTCCGCTCGACCGTGACACCGGGATAATTGCCGACCTTCTGCCGCGCACCGGTGAGCGCGTTGAACAGCGCGCTCTTGCCGGCATTGGGATTGCCGACCAGCGCAACCAGCGGTGCTGCGTTCATTCTAAAGGATTATTCGGCCGCGGCAGGCATGGGAGAAACCTGGATCGCGCCGGCGACGGCACGGCGCAGTGCGACGGTCATGCGGCCGATCCGGCAGGCGATCGGGCCTTGGCCCAGCGTCGCGCGGTGCAGCACCTCGACATCGACACCCTCGTCAAAGCCCAGCTCGCGCAGGCGACGTGCTTCCGGCCCGGCAAGGCGCGCCCACTCGATTGCCGCAACAATGGCGTGCTGCTTGCGCGGCAGGGTTTCGAGGCTGACGGAACGATCGGGGCGAGTGTCCATGATGCGACTGATTATCAGTAACTCACCGGCAAGGGAAGCCCAAAGCCGATCCAACTGACGCCAACGCATCGTCATCCTGACGAAAGTCAGGACCCAGAACCAAACGGGACGGCGTTCGTGGCTCTGGGTCCTGGGTCGAGCCCAGGATGACGAATCCTGATGGTCGTCCTGGGCTCAAACCTTCAGGCTGTCGGATAGCGCAGGCGACCGACGAATCGCGACAGGCTGAAGCCGTGCTCGGTCCGCTTGAGAAAACCGGCCTTGGCCTTCTCGAACCGCATGATGCCGTTGATGCGGCGACCCAGGAATGCGCGCGTTTCGGCCAACCCTTCGCTCTCGTCGTCGAGAAACACGGTTATCGTCGACGCATAGACGCTGAGCAGGATAGTACGCTTGGTGTAGTAATTATAATCCGTCGAGACGTCGCCGGCTGCGCGCCAGATCGTATCGACCGTCCGCCAGCCGAGCCGCGTCGCCTTCGCCACGTTCTGCGGGAGCGCGAGGATCGCCACCGCGCGGCGCAGCGATTCGCGATCGATCGACGTCGCATCAAGTCGCGCCTCGACCAATGCGGTGATCTTCTCGCGAATCTTCATCAGCGCCAGCCGCTCGGGCGGCACTGCGGCCAGCATCACGCCGTCGATATGCGCGAACCACGCGTCGATCATGTCGACTGGGCCGTCTTTGAACGCCAGTGCGGCGACGTCGGTGTCGATTCCCTCGGCTTGCGCGGCCATGTCGCGCGCGGCGTCGCTCCAGCCGTCGAACGCCGCGTTGGAAGCGATGCCGGGCGCCAGCAGGGCGCGGATTTCGTCGAGCGTAAGGTCCTGGGTCATACCGTCTCCTGCCGTCCAAAATCAGGCGTATCAAGCGCGTCTTCAAGGGGTAACGCTTCGGGAACCGGTCCCTGGCGGACGAGCACCAGCGCGACCGCCACCATCACGACGCCGACCAGATCCGCCGTGCCGAGCCGCTCGCCGTACACCAGCCAGCCGACCAGCCCCGCGACCACCGGCTGGATCAGCAACGCGATCCCGATCACCAGCGGGGTGAAGCGCCCGAGCGCGTAGATCATCAACCCCTGCCCGAGCACCTGGCTGCACAAAGCGAGCCCGATCAGCGGACCCCAGTGCGCCGGCAGTACGCGCTCGCCCATCGCCAGCGCGAATATCAGCAGCGGCACGATCCCGGCGAGCGTCGACAGCGTCAGCGCGGATATCGGGGCGAGCGTCGCCCGGGCGCGCGCCATCAGGATGAAATACACCGTGTAGAGCAGCCCCGCGAGCAGGCAGAACAGATCGCCCGCCAGGTTCTTCGCATCGAGCTGATACGACCGCCCGAGCAGTAACGCGCCCCCGGCCGCCGCCAGCGCCAGCGCGAACCCCTGCGTCCGCGTCGGCCAGCTTCGCACGATCAGGAAGCCGTAGATCGGGAAGATCAGCGTCGCGACATTGCCGAACAGCGTCGCATTGGCGAGCGTCGTGCGCAGGATTCCGAGATGCCACGTGCCGAGGTCGGCCGCGAAGCACACCCCGCCCGCGAGCAGTCCGGCCCACAGCTTCCACCCGAGCCGCCTCGGCCGCGCGCCCTGCTGGACCGCCAGCACCACGAGGAACGGCACCGCCAGCGTGAGCCGCCAGAACCCGGCCGCGACCGGCCCGACCTCGGTCGCGCGCACGAACCACGGCCCGAACGCGAGCGCCACGTTCGCCACCACCAGCGCCGCGAACGCGATCAGGCCCGGCGCAGCGACATTGTTCGCCTCCGCTGTCGAACCGCGCGGCGTATCGGGCACGCTAGATAATGTTTGCGGGGCGGGGCGATGCATGCCGCCCTGTAGCCTCCTATCTTCCGCCCGTCAGGCCAATAAGGAGCTTCCATGCCTAGCCTTTTCGATTCCATTACCCTTGGCGCCATCGCCGCGCCGAACCGCATCCTCATGGCGCCGCTTACGCGTGGGCGTGCCGACAGGGATGCCGTGCCGACCGACATGATGGTCGAGTATTATACGCAGCGGGCGAGCGCCGGCCTGATCATCTCGGAGGCCACCGGCATCAGCCGCGAAGGTCTCGGCTGGCCGTTCGCGCCGGGTCTGTGGACCGATGTGCAGGTCGCCGCCTGGAAGCCCGTCACCGACTCGGTCCACGCCGCTGGTGGCCGGATCATCGCGCAGCTCTGGCACATGGGGCGTCAGGTCCATTCGTCGGTCATCGGCGGCCAGCCGGTCTCGTCGTCGGCGACCGCGACCGAAGGCCAGGCGCACACGTTCGAGGGCAAGCAGGATTTCGAGGTCGCGCGTCCGCTCGAACTGAACGAGATCCCGCGCCTGCTGAACGATTATGAGCTGGCGACGAAGAACGCGCTGGCGGCCGGCTTCGACGGCGTGCAGATCCATGCGGCGAATGGCTATCTGATCGACCAGTTCCTGCGCGATAACGCCAATCTGCGTACTGACGAGTACGGTGGCTCGATCGAGAACCGCGTCCGCCTGCTCCGCGAAGTCGCCGAGCGCGTGATCTCGGTCGCGGGTGCAGATCGCGTCAGCGTCCGCCTGTCGCCCAACGGCGATTCGCAGGGTGTCGACGACAGCAACCCCGAGCCGTTGTTCACCGCCGCCGCTAAGGCATTGTCCGATCTCGGCATCGCGTTCCTCGAACTGCGCGAGCCCGGCCCCGACGGCACGTTCGGCAAGACCGACGTGCCGAAGCTCAGCCCGGCGATCCGCAAGGTGTTCAAGGGCGTGCTGATCGTCAACTCGGACTACACAACCGTCGAGGAAGCGCAGGCCGAGCTCGATTCGGGCAATGCCGACGCGATCACCTTCGGGCGCACGTTCATCGCCAACCCGGACCTGCCCGAGCGTCTGCGCACCGGCGCATCGCTCGCGAAGGACGATGCGAAGACGTGGTACAGCCAGGGCCCCGAGGGCTATATCGACTACCCCGCGCTCGAGACTGCGAACGCGTAACCCGGCAGCTCCAAGTCGCGGCCTTGCCTCGACTGCCGACCGTCCGTCACCTTGCTCCGTCAGCCCACCCCAAAACCGTCACCCCAGCGAAAGCTGGGGTATCCCTCGTGGCTCGCGACGTTCGCCCCACGGTGAGATCCCAGCGTTCGCTGGGATGACGGCGGGGGGGGCGGATGGTCGGGTGACGACTTGGACCCCCTAGTCACCGGTGACGTCATCGCCTAGCAGCGCGCCTCCGCGTCGTAGGGCGCACCGGTGACGACAGGACATGCAATGAGCGACGGCTGGCCGAGCGGGGGCAGGGGAACAGGGCCGCTCATGCCCGGTACCGCCGAACGTGCCGCAAAGCGGGCGGAGGAGCGCGCCAACGGCCGCGAGCAGCGCGCGAAGGAGCGGCTTGCCGCATCCGAACAGCGATCCGAGTCACGCGCCGCCCAGCGCGATCTCCAGTCCCAAGAACGCGAACGCGCGCGCGAAAGCCGGCGGATCGAGGAGGATCAGCGGATCAAGGCGCGGCTCGATGCGCCGCCGGCCAACGATGCCGAAGCGCTGAAGATCTCCAAACGCCGCCGCTCGGGCGCGCTCGCCCGCAGCGGCGCGGAATCGAAGACCGACCGCGACACGCGCAGCTACAAGACGATCGTCGATACCGCGCGCATCCGCACGCTCGCGGATCGCGGTGCGTCCTTGTCGGGGCTCGCCGGCGCGTTCGGCATCACGGTCGAAGAGGTCGAGGCGGCGTTGCTCGAGACCGCACCGCAGGACTGAAAGTCCGTCAGGCGGCGTGGCCGTCGCCCGCAAGCCACGCCTTTGCCTCGTCGATGTCGAGGAAGGTCCGGCAGTTCTCGGCTTTCAGATAGCGTTCGGTCTGGAGCTTTGCCAGATGCGAGGCGACCACTGCCGCGATCGGCGCGGACGTCACCTTGAGCGCCTTGGGCATCATCGCTTCGAGCGCATCGACCACCTTCAACGGCTGGATCGCCGCCTTGCGCAGGTCGGCTAGCACCACGAACCGCCCATGATACAGCCGCGCCGCAGTACCGCGCGCGAGCAATTCCGCCGAGAAGGCCGCGGCCGTCGCGATCGACCAGAACCCCTCGGTGAGGATCGTCAGGGTTTTGGTGGGAACGTCGAAACTGATCGTATACATGCCGTCCGCTAGCACCGGCATGTTAACGACGTGCTATCAATCGGTCCCGGGCAAGTCGACGTGCAGGCGGCGAAAGCGCGCCTCGACCAGACTATATGCGCCGAACAGCGCAAGCCCGATCCCGGTCATCGCGAGCAGCCATTTGCCGCCCGGTTGCGATTGCAGCATCTGCAGGGCATCGGCAACGCCGCCCGCATCGCTCGCATGCGCCGTCCACGCCGCGAGCCCGAACAGTCCGGAGACGATCAGGAACACCAGAGCACGGGCACCATAGCCGACCCTGCCCATCGTGCAGACATAGCCAGGGGCGGGGGCGTCACCGCGGAGGTCATGGATGAAGTCGCCGCGCCACGCCTTCTGCGCTTGCTGGAACGCGGCAACCAGCACGCCGACGGCAACCGCGCCGACCAGAACGCGTCCGGCCGGCTGGTCGAGCAACAGCGCGGTCCAGTCACGTGCGCTTTCGTCGCCAGGCGAAGCCGATGCATCGCGCGATCCGATTTTCATCGCGAGCTTGGCGGCAGTCCAGGCAAGGATCAGATGCGCGATCCCGCTGACGAGGTGGCCGATGCGCTTGAGGCTGCCCTTGATGTCGCTGCCGATTCCCTCGGGATTGGCGGCGGCTTCGGTCAGCCGCCCGACCGCGTAGCCGAGCAGACCCGCCGCGACGATCGCCAGTAGCAATGGCCCGAGCGGTCCATCGGCCATCGACCCGATCGCACCCTGATTGTCGGCGATCTTGCCGCCATGCAGCGCTGCATCGACGGCGAACCAGCCGACCAGGATATAGACCACCCCGCGCGCGGCGAAGCCGAGTTTGGCGAGCAACGTCGCATTCGCATCCGAAATCATGATCGCCCCTTTGTTACGGAGGCACAACGGCGCGGCGCGCGGGACGTTCCTGTTGAGGGCAGCGGGGGATGCGGTTGTCGGCGGCTATCTAAGATTTGCTTCCGCGCGAAGGCGGGGATCCAGACTGGGCTCCTGCCGTCGCGGGAGAACAATGAAGGGCATGGTGCCGCACGACTTCACGATCCTCCCCCGCCAGGGGGAGGTGGCAGGCCCTTGCCTGACGGAGGGGGAGGTAAGGGATAACCTCTGCTCCGTGTCATCCCCCTCCGTCGCCTACGGCGCCACCTCCCCCTGGCGGGGGAGGATCGCAGGCGCGGCGTTCGCGAAGAGAATTATGAGGGACAACGCTGAGTGCCACGCTCCCCCTTCGCCAGGGGAAGGATGACGTTGTGATTATTCCGGAGGTTTGTCGGGTGCGGGGCTCTCTAGCTTTGCACCATCCAGCGTCCTGTCCACCCGAGCCTTCACCGCCGCTTCCGCCGCCTTTTCGACTCCAGTCCTCCCGAACACCCGCCGGTTTTGGTCCGCACGCACCGCCGCCTCGGCCCTCGCCCGCTGCTTCCGCGCGAGCCGCAGGTTGATCACCTCACCCACGCGCGCATCTCACGCGAGGAAGCGGTCCTTCAGCGCCAGCATCGCCAGCGCCGCCTTGGCCGCGCCGCCGCCCTTGTCGCCCTCGGTCGGACGCGCACGCGTGAGTGCCTGCGCTTCGTTCTCGGTGGTCAGGATGCCGTTGCCGATCGCAAGGCCGTCCATCGTCAGCTGCATGATCCCGCGCGCGCTCTCTCCCGCGACGATCTCGAAATGATAGGTCTCGCCGCGGATCACGACGCCCAGCGCGACATACGCGTCGAACGTCTCGCTCTCGGCCGCCAGCGCGATCGCACCGGGGACTTCGAGCGCGCCCGGCACGGTGATCGTCTCGTGGGTGTGGCCGGCGGCTTCGATCGCGGCCTTAGCGCCTTCGACGAGAAGGTCGTTGAGGTGGTCGTAGAAGCGCGCTTCGACGATGAGGAGATGGGCCATCAGTTGGAGCTTTCTTCGATATCCAGGGAGGCGATCCGCCGCTCGCCGACGATCGACAGGCCGTAGCCATCGAGCCCGACCAGCGTGTGGTGCGTGTTGGTGATCAGCACCATGTCGTGGACGCCGAGCTCGGTCAGGATCATCGCACCGACGCCGTAGTCGCGCAGTTCCTCCATGTCAGGCGTGATCTCCGCGCCCGCCTTCTTCATCACCGCCGAGGTGAAGGTATTGCTGCGGGGGCGGTTGATGACGACGATTACGCCCGCGCCCTCGTCGGCGATCATCTGCATCGAGCGTGCGAGGATACGGCCGCGATCGCCCGATTCGCCGAAGATATCCGCGAACGGTGACAGCGCGTGCATGCGGACCAGCGTCGGCTTGGCTGGGTCGATTTTGCCCTTGACCAGCGCGACCTGCTCGGTGCCGGTCGCCTTGTTCCAGAAGGTCAGCGCGGTCCAGTCGCCGCCCCATTCGGAGGTGAACTTGGCCTCGGCGCGCTTCTCGACGAGGTGATCGTAGCGGCGGCGATACGCGATCAGGTCGCGGATCGTGCCGATCTTGACGTTATGGAACTGCGCGAAGGTGACGAGGTCGTCCATCCGCGCCATCGTGCCGTCCTCGTTCATGATCTCGCAGATCACGCCCGAGGGGTTGAGCCCGGCGAGCCGCGCGACATCCACGGCCGCCTCGGTATGGCCGGCGCGGATCAGCACGCCGCCGTCGCGCGCGACCAGCGGGAAGACGTGGCCGGGGGTGACGATGTCGGCCTTGCCCTTGGTCGCATCGACCGCCACCGCGATGGTCCGCGCGCGATCCGCCGCGGAAATGCCGGTGGTGACGCCTTCGAGCGCCTCGATCGAGACGGTGAACGCGGTCTCGTGCCGCGTGCCGTTGTTGCGGCTCATCAGTTCGAGCCCGAGTTCCTCGGTGCGGTCGCGGGTCAGCGCGAGGCAGATCAGGCCACGGCCGTATTTGGCCATGAAGTTGATCTTCTCGGGGGTAGCCATCTGCGCGGGGATGACGAGATCGCCCTCGTTCTCGCGATCCTCGTCGTCGACCAGGATGAACATCCGGCCATTGCGCGCCTCGTCGATGATCTCTTCCGGCGACGACAGATAGCCGTGCTTCAGGCGCCCCAGTTCGGCGGTACGTTCAGCTGGCTTTGACACGGTAATGTTCCATGCGTTGGAGATAGCGGGCGAGGACGTCGATCTCGATGTTGACCGACTGTTCCACGTGGATCGTACCGAGCGTGGTGACGCTCCAGGTATGCGGGATGATGTTGAGGCCGAACTCGACCTCTCCGTCGATGTCGCGGACGTTGTTGACGGTGAGCGAGACGCCGTCGACCGTCACCGAGCCCTTGGGCGCGATGAACGGCGCGATGTCGGCGCCGGCGCGGATCGTGACGCGGTGCGAGCCGCCTTCCTTTGCGAGCGCGACTACGGTGCCGAGGCCGTCGACATGGCCCGTTACGATATGGCCGCCGAGCTCGTCGCCGAGCTTCATCGCGCGTTCGAGGTTGAATTTCCGGCCCTCGGTCCACTGGTCCTTGGCGGTGCGGCTGATCGTTTCGCCGGAGACGTCGACCGCGAACCAGTTCGGGCCTTTATCCACGACGGTCAGGCAGACGCCCGAGCACGAGATCGACGCGCCGAGATCGACGGTGGTGGTATCATAGGCGGTCGCAATGACGACGCGCGTGTCGCCTGGCGACTCCACGCGCGTAACGGTGCCTAGGTCGGTGACGATTCCGGTGAACATTATGCCTCGTTTCGTTCGCGCTCGTAGACCTCGAGCCGGTCCATGCCAAGTTGCCGCGCATCGACGTGTGTCCAGCGTTGGTGCGCTTCGGGCAGGTCGGTGAGGCCGATGTCGCGGAGTGCGGGCTTGCCGCCGCCGATCAGGATCGGCGCGCGGTAGAGGAGGAGGCGGTCTACGAGATCGGCCGCAAGGAACGCCGACGCTACGGCCGCGCCGCCCTCGACGAGAATGTGGTCGACGTTGGGGAGGGTGGCGATGTCGGAAGGGGAGGGGATGACGGTCCAATTTGCATGGCCATCTGCTCCAAGTCCTCGCTCCACGACCATTCCGTCTGCGACCGTTATTTCGTCACCCGCCCCAATTCCGTCACCCGTCCCAATTTCGTCACCCCAGCGAAAGCTGGGGTCTCCCCGTGAGGCTCCGTCGTGGCCGGCAACGGGGATATTCCAGCTTTCGCTGGAATGACGGGGAGAGGGGGAGGGGGTAGCGGTGAGCGTGGTCGACAGGAGTACGCGCTTCGGCGCGCGACCTTCCAGACCCGGCAACCGAACGTCGAGTCGCGGTGCGTCCGCCTCATACGTCCCACGTCCGACGAGGATCGCTTCATGCCGACTCCGCTCGAGATGCGCATGGGCGCGGGCCTCCGGGCCGGTGATCCATCGGCTCGATCCGTCCGCCATCGCGATGCAGCCGTCGAGCGAGGTGGCCAGCTTCAAGGTGACATGGGGGCGGCCGAGTGCCTGCCGCGTCAGGAACCCCGCCATCGAACGACGGGCCTCGTCCGAGCGAATGCCGCGCGTGACGATGATGTCTGCTGCCTGAAGCCGCGCGAACCCCTGGCCGGCCGTTCGAGCGTCGGGATCCTCAAGCGCCGCGACGACGCGCGCCACACCCGACTCGATCAGAAGGTCGCTGCAGGCTGGCCCGCGTGGCGATCGATGCGCGCAGGGCTCGAGCGTGACGTAAGCCGTGGCCCCCTGTGCTTTCGCACCGGCCTCGGCCAACGCCATCGCTTCGGCATGCGGACGGCCGCCCGCTTGCGTCCAGCCGCGTCCAACGACGCGGCCATCGCGGACGATCACGCAGCCGACATTGGGGTTGGGCGCCGTCCTGCCGCGACTTCGCTCAGCCAGTGCCAGTGCAGTTCCCATCCAGCGCAGGTCGGTCAGATTCCCATCGCCTTCAGCTTGTCATCCAATCGCTTGAATGCGGCGCGCTGTGCGTCTTCGCGGGCCTTCTGCTCGGCGAGCGCCTTGGCCTTGATCGGCGCGTCGATCTTCTGCTGGGCGATGATCTGCGCATCGGTGCGATCCGCGGGCCATTGCTCGACATAGATGATCTTCGGGCGGTATTCCTGCTCGACGTACGAATCCTTCATGAACGCGTAGATCAGGAAGCTGGTGACGCCGAGCGCGGCCACGAGAAATATGAGTTCGTACGGCCGGCGCTGGCTGAGGAAGAGCCGCAGGTCGCGATAGGCGACGATCGGCGTGAAACGACTGAAAAAGCCCATGCGCGCCAAGATAGGGGGACGGAGCCGGCTAGGCCAGCCCCGCACTCCTCAAGCTTTAGTTCTGGAGGACAAAGGTCAGCGCCATCGATCGCCATGCCTCGATCGGAACGCCGTCGCGCGTTGCCGGCTTGAACCGCCACTTCGCCAACGCCCGATCCAGCGTCGCGCGGTATAAGGCGTCGGTGGTCGCGCTGACCCGCTCGACCTGTTTCACCCGGCCGTCGGTACCGACGAGTACGCGCACGACGACGCGGCCCTCGCGCTCGGCGCGGCGCTCCTCGGACGGATAGCTCGGTTGGAAGTCGGCGGCGTGGCGTGGGTCGATGCCCGGCTGTACGAACACGGGTGCCGCTTTCGGCGGATCGACTGCGACGGTGCCGGTGCCGGTGCCTTCGATCCCGATGGGCGGCGTGTAGGGGAGCGGATCGGGGGCAGCCGTCAAGCCTTCGGTTTGCGGTATCTGCACTATTTTGATCGGCGCATCGGGACGCGGGGCGGGGCGCGGTTGCTGGCGGATCAGCGGGTCTGTAGGTGGCACCGGTTCGGGCGGCGGCGGCGGGGCGTACGGCACATAGGTCACGAGCGGCGTGTCGGGCACGAACGGCAGCATGTTAGGCGCCGCAAAGAACAAGGCTCCGATCACCGCGCAGTTGATAACCAGCGCGACGCCGAGGCTCCCGGGATTGAATCCGCCCGTCCGGTTTGGTCGATCCGCGTACATTTTCCGTCTCCCCTGCTTCTCCTCGAGGATGGCGGCAAGATAGGTACCGCCGGTTGGGATGGTACATCATTACATTTTGGGAGCAAGGGTGTTTGAGGGCGGGGGAGTATGTGTGATGTCCCCAACTCCTCCCGGTCGGGAAGTATTCGATGTCGAGGAGCGATTTGGGGCGCGCCGGTACCTGTTTGGCGGCCGCGCGGGACGCATCAAAGTAACCACCCCGGCGAAGGCCGGGGCCCAATTGGAAAGGTCGTAGTAACAAAGTGCAGTACTTGGTTGGCCACGTTCCCCAATTGGGCCCCGGCCTTCGCCGGGGTGGTGTTTGGGGTGGGGGGTACTTCTATCGATCGCCGCGCAGAAATAGTCCGGTTGCGATTGGAACGACCGTCAGCCGCCATTCCTTGTTCTCCCGCGAAGGCGGGAGCCCAGACTGGACTCCCGCCTTCGCGGGAGAACATGCTTGGAACCGAACGACTTCCGGGACCGCGAGACTACCGCGCTGCGAGTCGTTCCAACGCCCGCTCGCGCCCGATCAGCGGGAGCAGCGCCGCCATGTCCGGCCCATGATCGCGCCCGGTCAGCGCTCGGCGCAACGGCAGGAACAGAGCCTTGCCCTTTCGCCCGGTCTCCGCCTTCAACCGACCAGTCAGCGCATGCCAGGGATCGCTCGACCAGTCGATCGCCCCCGCCGCCGCCAACGCCTGATCGAGATACGCCGCATCGATGTCGCGCTCGACCGCGATCGGTCCCTCGATCACGCCCCACCAATCCGCCGCACCGGCCAGCGTCACGAGATTTGGACGCACGGTCTCCCACGCCGCCACATCCATGCCCTCGGGCAACCGCGCCGCCACCGTCTCATACGGCAGCGCGTGTAAAATCCGCGCGTTCAGCGCCGCCAGTTCAGTTTCGTCGAACCGCGCCGGCGCCCGCCCGAACCGTGCGAAGTCGAACCCCGCGATCAGTGGCGCAGCGTCGGCGATCGGCTCGACCGGGTCGCTCGTCCCGATCCGCGCGAGCAGCGCGCGCACCGCCTGCGGTTCGATCCCGACCTCGCGGAAATGATCGACGCCGAGCGACCCAAGCCGCTTCGACAGCTTGCCCTCCGCGCCTGTCAGCAACGCCTCGTGCGCAAACCGCGGCGGCGCGACGCCGAGCGCATCGAACATCTGCAACTGGAGCGCGGTGTTCGACACGTGATCCTCGCCGCGAACCACATGCGTCACGCCCATATCGGCATCGTCGATCGCCGAGGGCAGCATGTACAGCCACGACCCGTCCGCGCGCCGGATGACCGGATCGCTCATCGTCTTCGCCTCGAAATGCGCTGCGCCACGGATCAAATCGTCCCAAGCGATCGCCGAGTCGTGATCGAGCTTGAACCGCCAATGCGGCTGCACCCCATCCGCTTCCAGCTTAGCGCGGGCTGCGTCATCGAGCGCCAGCGCGGCGCGATCATAGATCGGCGGCAACCCACGCCCCGCCTGGATCTTCCGCTTCAGGTCGAGTTCCTGCGTCGTCTCGTATGCCGGATACACATGACCGCTGGCGACCAGCGCCGCGAACCGCGCCTCGTACAGCGCGAACCGCGCCGATTGCCGCTCCTCCGCATCGGGCGTCATCCCGAGCCAGTCGAGATCGGCGCGGATCGCGTCGACGAAGCGCTCTTCGCTGCGTTCGGGATCGGTATCGTCGATCCGCAGCACGAACTTGCCGCCGTTGGCCCGCGCGAACATCCAGTTGTGGAGCGCGGTGCGGATGTTGCCGACGTGCAGGCGGCCGGTGGGCGAGGGGGCGAAACGGGTGATTACGGTCATGCCGCCCTGTACGAAGGCGAGCGCCGACGGGCAAACCCTTCCACCATCCGCGACCTGGGCCTAAGGGGTTCGCACTGTAGAGCGGGAAATAGCTTCATGAAATTGATGACCGGCAATTCGAACCTGCCCCTCGCGCAGGAGATCGCCGCCTATCTCGAGACACCGTTGACCGATGTCAGCGTGCGGCGGTTCGCTGACGAAGAGGTCTTCGTCGAGATCAACGAGAACGTCCGCGGCGAGGACGTGTTCGTGATCCAGTCGACCGGTTATCCGGCCAACGACAACCTCATGGAATTGCTGATCATGATCGACGCGCTGAAGCGGGCGTCGGCGCGTCGCATCACCGCGGTGATCCCGTACATGGGGTATGCGCGGCAGGACCGGAAGCCGGGGCCGCGTACGCCGATTTCGGCCAAGCTGGTCGCCAACCTGATTACGGTCGCGGGCGCGAACCGCGTGCTGTCGGTCGATTTGCATGCCGGCCAGATCCAGGGCTTCTTCGACATTCCGACCGACAATCTCTATGCGGCGCCGGTGATGTCGGCGGACATCCTCGCGCGCTTCAAGGGCAAGAACCTGATGGTCGTCTCGCCCGACGTCGGCGGCGTGGTGCGCGCGCGCGTCCTTGCCAAGCGGCTCGACAACGCGCCGCTCGCGATCGTCGACAAGCGCCGCGAGCGCGCGGGCGAGTCGGAAGTGATGAACATCATCGGCGAGGTCGAAGGCCGCTTCTGCATCCTGGTCGACGACATCGTCGATTCCGCGGGCACGCTGTGCAACGCCGCGGCGGCGCTGAAGGAAGCCGGTGCCGAGGACGTCGTGGCGTATGTAACGCACGGCGTGCTGTCGGGTGGTGCCGTGGCGCGAGTCGAGGGTTCGGAATTGCGTGAACTCGTCATTACCGATTCGATCGGCAACCACGATGTGATCAAGGGCGCTCACGGCAAAATTCGCCACCTCCAGATCGCGCCGTTGCTCGGCGAGGCGATCAAGCGGATTGCGGACGAGACTAGCGTGTCGAGTTTGTTCGACTGACGGGCGCAGGCGCGGCGCCGGCCGCGCCGATGCTCGCAGAAGCGAGCAGCGACCGACACGGCTGGCGGTCGGCTAATGCCGGCTCTGCCGACGTCTAGCTTTTTTCGTACGAACGCAGGAATCCACGGTAATCAAGGGCGGGGCTGAGTAACCCTGACCCTGCGTTCGCAGGAGGACCAAGCTCGTGTCCTAGCGCTGCGATAGCGCCACGATATGCTCGAACACCGCAGGATGGAGCGGCTTGGCGAAGGCGCAGCCATATTTGAACTTGTCGCGCCAAGCGACCACGGCTTCCAGCGCGGCGAGGCCCGGCAAAGTCAGCCACACCACGGTGCCTGGCCACAGGGTAAAGCTCGTTTCCGCGCGGAACCCGGAAAGCGACAGGTCGGTGACCTCGATCTCGAATCGGGTCTGGCCACGATCGCGAAGGTGCGCGCGCATCTTGACCGCCCGGCGAAGCGCCTGACGAAGCTCTTCGCCGGTCGAATCGGTGGGCTCGAGGGAAACGGGCTGTGTCATGGCACTGCGATACCCGAAAAAGGGTTACCATTGTGCAAACAGCCCGGCGAGCGGCAGACGTTGGCGCGGTGTAGAGGTCGATCGCGTACTGAATTTACGGCCTGCGACAGCCGCGAAAGCGGCTTATTGAGAACGAGACGCAACTGCAAATGCCTTAAGGGTGGATTTGCTGGCCGCCCTGTGCTTTACGCCTAACCAATTCCCGAGTTTCCTAAAAATTGCGTGGAGCCTTCCCGATGAACATCCATGAATACCAGGCCAAGGAACTGCTGGCCAAGTTCGGCGTCCCCGTCCCCGCCGGTTTCGCGGCGCTGACCGTCGAGGAGGCCGTCGAGGCGTCCAAGAAGCTTCCCGGACCGCTCTATGTCGTCAAGGCGCAGATCCACGCCGGCGGCCGCGGCAAGGGCAAGTTCGTCGAGCTCGGCCCTGATGCCAAGGGCGGCGTCCGCCTCGCCAAGACCGAGGACGAGGTTCGCGCAGCCGCGACCGACATGCTCGGCAACACGCTCGTCACGATCCAGACGGGTGACTCGGGCAAGCAGGTCAACCGCCTCTACGTCACCGACGGCGTCGACATCGACAAGGAATTCTACCTCGCGCTGACGCTCAACCGCACCACCGGCCGGGTGATGATGGTCGTCTCGACCGAAGGCGGCATGGACATCGAAGCGGTCGCACACGACACGCCCGAGAAGATCCAGTCGATCGACATCGACCAGGCGACCGGCTTTATGCCGCATCACGGCCGCGCCGTCGCTGCCGCGCTGAAGCTGACCGGCGATCTCGCCAAGCAGGCCGCGAATACCGCGTCGAAGCTGTATGACGCGTTCATGGGCACCGATGCCGAGCAGATCGAGATCAACCCGCTCGCCGTCACCAACGACGGCAAGCTGATGGTGCTCGACGCGAAGGTCGCGTTCGACGGCAACGCGCTGT
Source organism: Sphingomonas fucosidasi (assembly GCF_036663855.1). Classification (NCBI taxonomy): domain Bacteria; kingdom Pseudomonadati; phylum Pseudomonadota; class Alphaproteobacteria; order Sphingomonadales; family Sphingomonadaceae; genus Sphingomonas; species Sphingomonas fucosidasi. The sequence goes on from NZ_JAXOJR010000006.1 coordinate 96,304, forward strand.
TCCGCCACAAGGACCTGCTCGAACTGCGCGACGAGACCGAGGAGGATCCCGCCGAGCTCGAGGCGTCGAAGTACGACCTCGCCTATATCAAGCTCGATGGCGACATCGGCTGCATGGTCAACGGCGCCGGCCTCGCGATGGCGACGATGGACATCATCAAGCTGAACGGCATGTTCCCGGCCAACTTCCTCGACGTCGGCGGCGGCGCCAACAAGGAGAAGGTGACGGCGGCGTTCAAGATCATCCTCGCGGATCCGAACGTGAAGGGCATCCTGGTCAACATCTTCGGTGGCATCATGAAGTGCGACATTATCGCCGACGGCATCGTCGCCGCGGCGAAGGAAGTGAACCTGTCGGTGCCGCTGGTCGTCCGTCTCGAGGGCACGAATGTCGAGAAGGGCAAGGAGATCCTGGCCAATTCGGGTCTCGCGATCGTTCCCGCGAACGACCTTGGCGATGCGGCCAAGAAGATCGTCGCTGAGGTGCAGAAGGTCGCGGCGTAACCGCTGTTGACTGCATACTGATTCTGCGAAACGGGGGCTCGGACGGAAACGTCCGGGCCTTTTTTCGTTTGACTTGATCGCCACCCCCTCGATCCTCCACCGCAAGGGGGAGGTGGCACCGAAGGTGACGGAGGGGGAAGATACGGAACAGACGTTTCGCTAGCCTCCCCCTCCGTCTGGCAAGGGCCAGCCACCTCCCCCTGGCGGGGGAGGATCCGTTGGAATTACGACTCGCCCGCCGGACACACCGCCGTGACGCTACGGCATGGTGATGTTTCCATACCGGACTTGCGAAAACGGCTCGAAACAGCCATCTGTCCCGGCAACGACCCCTGGGTAACAGGCGGGCGAGAACGAATGATTTCACCTTGGAAGGAACCCCGATGAAGGTGCTGGTGCCGGTCAAGCGCGTGCTTGACTACAACGTGAAGCCCCGCGTGAAGGCGGACGGAACGGGCGTCGATCTGGCGAACGTCAAGATGAGCATGAACCCATTCGACGAGATCGCCGTCGAGGAAGCGATCCGCCTCAAGGACAAGGGCGTGACGGAGATCGTCGTCGTCTCGATCGGCGAGCAGAAGAGCCAGGAAACGCTCCGTACCGCGCTCGCGATGGGCGCAGATCGCGCGATCCTCGTCGTCAGCGAGACGAAGGTCGAGCCGCTCGGCGTCGCCAAGATCCTCGCCAAGATCGTCGAGGAGGAGAAGCCCGACATGGTCATCCTCGGCAAGCAGGCGATCGACGACGACAACAACCAGACCGGGCAGATGCTCGCCGGCCTGCTGAACTGGGGCCAGGGCACGTTCGCGTCGAAGGTCGAGATCGCCGACGGCTCGGTCAACGTGACACGCGAAGTCGATGGCGGCGCTGAGACGGATACGCTGAAGCTGCCCGCGATCATCACCACCGATCTTCGCCTCAACGAGCCGCGTTACGCCTCGTTGCCGAACATCATGAAGGCGAAGTCGAAGCCGATGGCGCAGAAGACGCCGGCCGATTTCGGCGTCGACGTGACGCCGCGCCTGACCACGCTGAAGGTCGTCGAGCCCGCCAAGCGCTCGGCTGGAATCAAGGTCGCCGATGTCGACGCGCTGGTCGGCAAGCTCAAGGAAATGGGAGTCGCCAAGTGAAGACGCTCGTCTGGGTCGAACATGACGGTCAGGCCGTCAAGGATGCCACGCTTTCTGCCGTAACCGCGGCAAGCCAGCTCGGCGAAGTCCATCTGCTGGTCGCTGGCCAGGGTGTCGATGGCGTCGCTGCCGAAGCCGCCAAGATCGCCGGCGTCGGCAAGGTGCACGTCGCGGACGACGTCGCGTTCGCGCACGCGCTCGCCGAGAACGTCGCGCCGCTGATCGTCGAACTGATGGCCACCCACGACGCGTTCGTTGCGCCGTCGACCACGCACGGCAAGAACATTGCGCCGCGCGTGGCGGCGTTGCTCGACGTCATGCAGATCAGCGACATCCTGTCGGTCGAGAGCGAGGACACTTTCACCCGTCCGATCTATGCCGGCAACGCGATCGCGACGGTCCAGTCGTCGGATGCGAAGAAAGTCATCACGGTCCGCGGTACGGCGTTTGCCAAGGCTGCGACTGAGGGTGGCTCGGGCGAGATCGAAGCGGTCGCCTCGACCGGCGACAAGGGTCTGTCGACCTTCGCCGGCTCGGAGATCGCCAAGAACGAGCGTCCAGAACTGACCAGCGCGAAGATCATCGTCTCGGGCGGCCGTGCGCTGGCTTCGAGCGAGCAGTTCCACGCGACGATCGATCCCTTGGCGGACAAGCTCGGCGCCGGCGTCGGCGCCTCGCGCGCCGCAGTCGACGCGGGCTACGCCCCGAACGACTATCAGGTCGGTCAGACGGGCAAGATCGTCGCACCGGAAGTGTATGTCGCGATCGGCATCTCGGGTGCGATCCAGCATCTCGCGGGGATGAAGGACTCGAAGGTCATCGTCGCGATCAACAAGGACGAGGACGCGCCGATCTTCCAGGTCGCGGACATCGGCCTGGTCGGCGATCTGTTCAAGATCGTGCCGGAACTGACGGAGAAGCTGTAAGCCCGAGCGAGGCGTGCAGCAGCACGCCGCTGCGAACCAGCGGAGCGCAGGTTCGCACGCGAAAGGCCGGCCGGCGGCGCTCCAGCGCCGACCGACGACGCGGGATTTACTCCCGCGGCGCGCGCCAGAAACGGGCGGTGTGACTTCGGTCGCACCGCCCGTTCTAGTGTCTGCCGAACGTCAGGTCTGCCGAGGTCGGACCGATGCCCTTACAAACCGAGCGCTATCGTACCAAAGCGAGCACCACCCCGGCGAAGGCCGGGGCCCAATTGAGAAACGGAGGTAACGACGGACGGTCGTTCGTTACATCGACCTTTCCACTTGGACCCCGGCCTGCGCCGGGGAGGTGCATCTGTCGAAGCAGGATAAGTACCGACTACGTCCGGAGTACCGATGTCGTTGTCGCGCCTTCGCGCGGAGTTGCCGCACAATGCCCGCCTCCCCAATTACCCAGCATGTACGGCGTCCACCAGAACCTGCGCGACCGTCTGATATCCGCCGCTAGCGCCGCGGTACTCTGCGCCATCATCGGCTACGCGCTGATTCTAGGCCTTGGCGTCAGCCTCCCCACCGCGATCCCCGACGCCCTCAAGACCTTCGCCGTCGGTCCCACCCCACCGCTACCGCCGCCCGAAAAGATTGTTCCCCGCCCCACGAAGAGCCATCGCCCGGAAGGCGCGGCGTCGCCCGCTAACCTTCGCTCCAAGGCGACCGAACTCGTCGTCCCCAAACCGATCATTCCCCCGATCGTCCCGCCACCACCGGTCATCGCCGCGTTCAAACCCGGCCCCGGCATCGACGCCACCACTGGCGCTGCCCCCGTCCCCGGATCAGGCACGGGCGCGGGCGGCGAGGGCAATGGCACCGGTAGCGGCCGCTCCGGGGACGGCGACGGCGACGGTGGCGACGAAAGCCCGCCCCGCCTCCTCAAGGGTCGCTTCAAAAACAAGGACTTCCCCAATGCAGAGGCGGTGATCGGTGCGGGCGGGGTGGTCGGCGTCCGCTACACAGTCGAGACCGACGGCAGCGTCACCCACTGCAGTGTCACGCGCTCCAGCGGAAACGCGGTGCTCGATGCGACCACCTGCCGCCTGATCGAACTGCGCTTCCGCTATCGCCCCTGGCTCGACGCCGCCGGCCGACCGGTCCGCTCGACCGTCGTCCACAACCAGGAATGGGTGAACCAGTTCGATCCGCCGTCACGCAGTAACTGAAGTGGACCGCCCCAGCCGCGCGCCACTGAGCACCCGAGCGACGGTCGGCGAGACCGCCATCAGCCCCCGCCCCAGAACGGCCGTGACGCCGAGCACCAGCAACGGCTGCACCAGCAGATAGGCCGGATACAGCCCCGCCCCCAGCGCGCCGGTCGCGAGCCCGATCATCGGCCCGAACAGCCACAACAGCACGAGGTGATCGCAGAACGCGAGAAACCCATAGCGCTCCGCCGCCCGCAGCCGCTCAGCGACGCCACTTCCCGCCAGCGCCCAAGCGAGGCGCCAGAACAGCACCGCCGAGGCCAGTCGAAACACGATGTCGAACGCCGCCATCATATGCGGATGCGCGTCGAAGAACGCGTTCCCCAACAGCGCGGTCCAGAGTCGCGGCGCGATCAGCGCTATGAACGGCAGCGCACATAGGACGACAGGCCACCCCGCCACCCGCTCCGCCATGCCAAATCGCCGCGCGGCGATCCCGGCGGTAAAGAACAGCAGGATCTGCGGTCGCAACAGCAGCGGAACATGCACCCCGGACACGCTCCACCCGACCACGATCAAGGCGACCAGCGCCAGCCAGATACTCGATGCGCGGACCAGGAGGGGGGCGAGTGCCATGCACACGAAAAGATCGCGTAAGAACGGCATCTGCACGTTGATGTCGTTGGCATGCACCAAAGGCACGAGTTCGTTCAGCGTCCAGCCGATGCTCGACGGCGTAGGGGCCTTCAGGTCGCCAAAGGTCGCCGCCGCCCCGACCAGCACAATCGCGATCGCGTTCCACAGCAGCATCGGCAGCAGGATCGTCCGCGCCTTGCCCAGCAGGAACGGGCCATAGCCCCGTCGCGTCGCGGTCGAGACGACCAGCCAGCCGGAGACCATCCCGAGCAGCGGCACCGCGCTACGCCCGAACATCTCGCCCAGCACGGTACGAAGAACCGCCTGCCAACTGAACGCGACCGCCGCGAGCTCTTCCGCGGTCCGTCCGGTCCAGGCATGGACATAGACGATTCCCATGATCCCGATCAGCCGCGCGATCGCGATCGCGGTGGACAGGCGGCTGTCCGCCTTGCGCGCCGGTCCGGCCGTTCCCGTATCCAATTCCGCCCTCCGTCTGCGTCCGGCGAGCGCCTTAGCCGGCTTGTCGCGCGCAAACACCTCCTTCAGGATGGAGCGGACGCCACGGGGGACCAAGACATGATCGCCGCATTCCTGCTGCTGGCCGCGCAGGCGAGCCCGGACGCTGCGCTTTCACGACGCGTCGAGCGCGTGCTGGAGCGCAGCCCGGTGATCGACGGGCATAACGACCTCGCCTGGGAACTCCGCGAGTTGCACGACGCGAAGGTCGAGGCGGTCGATCTCTCGGTCGATACCGCACGGTTGCCGAACCCGCTGCAGACCGACATTCCCCGGTTACGGAAGGGTCATGTCGGCGGCCAGTTCTGGTCGGTCTACATCCCCGCCGATGCGCCGCGTGCGGTCGAGATGACGCTGGAGGAGATCGATATCGTCCGCCGCTTCGTCGCGGCGAACCCGGCGACGTTCGAACTCGCGACCACCGCCGCGGACATCCGACGGATCGAGAAGGCGAGACGGATCGTGTCGCTAATCGGCGTCGAGGGCGGGCACCAGATCGACGGGCGGCTCTCCGTGTTGCGCCAATATCGCGCGCTCGGCGTCGCCTATATGACGCTGACGCACGGCAAGAGCCTGAACTGGGCGGACAGCGCGACCGACGCACCCCGCGCCAACGGATTGAGCGAGTTCGGCCGGCAGGTGGTCGCCGAGATGAACCGCATCGGCATGATCGTCGACGTCTCCCACGTCTCGGACGCGACGATGGCCGGGGCTTTGGCGGCCACCAAGGCGCCGGTGATCGCCTCGCACTCGAGCGCGCGGGCGATCGCCGACGCGCCGCGCAACATTCCCGACGACCTGCTGCGGGCGATCGGTGCGAACGGGGGCGTGGTGATGGTCAACTTCTACCCGTCCTTCCTGTCGGCCGAGTGGCGGGCGTGGGACGTCGCGCGCTCGGCCTATGCGAAGAGCATCGGCGTTCCCGCGGGGGTGTACGGCGCCAAATCGCCTGCGCCGCTTGTGACGTGGGACGCCGCGCATCCCGAGCCGCAGGTTACCGCCGCGACGGTCGCCGATCATGTCGAGCATATCGCGAAGATCGCCGGTCACGATCATGTCGGGATCGGCGGCGATTTCGACGGGATCCAGGGGACCGGGCCGATCGGGCTGAAGGGCGTCGACGGCTATCCGCTGCTGTTCGCGGAACTGGCGCGGCGGGGGTGGAGCGATGGCGATCTGGCGAAGCTGTCCGGCGGCAATGTGTTGCGCGTCATGGAGCGGGTCGAGGCGGTCGCGAAGGGCATGGCGGGTATGCCGCCGGTCGACGCGACGGACGTGGCGTCGCGGTAGACGCCCGGGCTGCGTTCGTTTGCATTCGCTCAAGACCGACCCTGCCACCAGCCTCATCCCGTCACCCCAGCGAAAGCTGGGGTATCACTCCGTATCAAATGACGCGTGCCGCACCATGATATCCCAGCTTTCGCTGGGATGACGGGAATGGTCGGAATGACGGGAGGGGGGGGTCACGGATCCGGCATCCGCTGCGGCACCGACGGCTCCATCACCAGCGGCGGCACCGTGCGCAGCACAAGCCCGATCACCAACGCCGCCACACCCAGCAACAGGCAGAACGCGGTCACCCCCGGCCAACCGGCATGCGTCCACGCGAACCCGCCGGCCGATCCGAGCACGCTCGATCCCATATAATAGAAGAACAGATAGAACGCCGCCGCCTGTCCGCGCGAACCCTGCGCGCGCCGCCCGACCCAGGCGCTCGCGATCGAATGCGCGCCGAAAAAGCCGATCGTCACCACCGCGATCCCCGCGATCACCAGCACCAGCGGCGTCATCGCGGTCAGCGCAACACCGCCGATCAGCAGCACGACCGGGACCCAGAACACTTTCCGCCGCCCGAGCCGCCCGGCAAGCGTCCCGAACTTCGCCGAACTGACAGATCCCAGCACGTACAGCAGGAACACGCCGCCGACTGCCGCCTGGCTGAGAGCGTAAGGCGGGCTCATCAACCGGAAGCCCGCATAGTTATAGATCGTGACGAACACACCCATCAGCAGGAACGCCTCGAGATATAGCAGCGGCATCGCGCGATCGGTGAACAGCGATCCGGCGCTCCGCAACAGGGCGCCCGGCCGTCCCACGCTCGGCGTGAAATTGCGTGACGGTGGCGCGAGCCGGCGGAACGCCTCCGCCATCGCGAGGCCGGCGATACCGACCGCGGCAAGCGCCCAGCGCCAGCCTTCGAGATCGGCGACGACGCTTACGACCAGTCGCCCGGCCATCCCGCCGAGCGCGCTGCCGGCGATATACAGCCCCATCGCCGCGCCGACCGCGCCCGCATCGACCTCCTCCGCGACATAGGCCATCGCCACCGCCGGCACGCCCGCGAGCGCGACGCCGGTCAGGAAGCGCAGCACGAGCAGTCCGCTCCACCCCGGCACGACCGCCGCCGCCAGCGTCAGCGCGCCCGCCGCGAACATCGCCGCGATCATCAGCGGACGCCGGCCGACGCGGTCGGACACGAATCCCGCGAACAGGATGCCGATCGCCAAGGGCCCGGTTGCCAGCGACACCGCCAGCGACGCAGCCTCCGCTGTCAGCCGATATTGCGCGGCGAACAGCGGCAGCAACGGCTGCACCGAATAGAGCAGCGAAAAGGTCGAGAACCCCGCGAACAGCATCGCCAGCGTCAGCCGGCGATAGGCAGGGGTGCCGATCGCGATGGGGGTCGCAATCGGGGTACGAGTGACGGCCATCAACCGACTGAACGCTTGAAGTAATGGAACGGCAACCACGACGATACGAGTTGCCACCCATGCGCCGCCATCGCTTCGGTGTCCGGGCCGATCCCGACCATCCGGCGATACTCCCACGCGCGGTCGGTCTGGACGAAAGTCAGGCGGAGCATGCCAGTGCCGACCAGTTCGCGGCCCTTCGCGCCTTCCTCCGCCATGATCGCCATCTCATTGAAGGCGTTAGCCCCATGACGAACGATATGGTCCGTGTCATCGAGGTCGTCGGTACGGCCACCGCCGAAGCGCTGCTGCGCCGCCTGCTTGCTGATCCCGATCAGCGCACCGATCTCTGTCCAGCTCAGCCCGGCACGGCGACCGGCATCGATCCAACGGTGCAACGCCAGCCGTGCCTCGTCGGCGACGACATGCGCGGCTTCGATCATCGGTGGATATTCGTCGCGTGCCGCCCCTGCGAAAGGCCTACGCTCCTCCTGCCACGCGAGCGGAAGGCCGGCAACACGTTGGCGAAGATCAGTTTCGTTGGATGGTGTCACGACTCGCTCTCCGTCAATATCTTCTTGACGATGCGTCAATGTAATATTGACTGCGATTCGTCAAGATGTTGTTGACGATTTGCCGAACCCCTCAAGAAACACTGCTACGTTATGCCCCAGTGCGTCGACCGCGTAACCGCCCTCCATGACGATCGCCGTTGGCCAGCCGCGTGCCGCGATGTCGGCGGCCAGCACCGCATAGTCGGGCGTGGTCAGTTTGAAATGCGAGATCGGATCGCCCCCCCACGTGTCCGCGCCGAAGCTGACGACCAGCAGTCCGGGATCGAACGCTGCGATCGCATCGAGCGCAGTGCTTTGTGCCCCGCGAAATGCATCGATCCGCGTGCCGTGGGGGAGGGGGAGGTTCAGCGTGGTGCCGATCCCTTCGCCTTCGCCGGTCTCGTCGGCATGGCCCCAGTAGAACGGGTAGTCGGTCTTCGGATCGGCGTGGACCGAGGCGTAGAATACGTCGCCTCTCGCGTAGAAGATGTCCTGCGTACCGTTGCCGTGATGGTAGTCGATGTCGAGGATCGCGACGCGCGCGACACCGGCGTCGCGCGCGGCCTGCGCGGCGATCGCGGCGGTGTTGAGGTGGCAATATCCGCCGCAATAGTCCGCGCCCGCGTGATGACCTGGCGGGCGGCAGAGCGCGAATGCCGCGCGGTCGCCGTCGAGTACGGCGTGCGTCGCGGCCAATGCGGACTGTGCGCTGCCATAGGACGCGGCCCAGGCCTGCGGCGTGATCGGCGTGGTCGCATCGAAGCTGTGCGCGCCGATCAGCGCATCGATCCGGGTCAGGTCGAGCGGCCGGCGCCCGCGGATCGGGAAGGTGTAGGGGATCGCGTCGCCCTCGCGCCCGGCTTCCCGCCAAAGTCGGGCTGCGTCCTTGAGAAAGGCGATATAGGGCGCGGGATGGACGGCCAGGATTGGCGCCTCGCCGCGATCCTCCGGCGCCTCGACAGGGCCGATCGCGCGCAGGATCGCATCGACGCGCGCAGGCGTCTCCGCATAGGCGGTGAACGCGCCGTTGTGCAGTTCGCGCGCTGGCGCATGGCTCCGCTGGGCCTCGTCGAAAAACAGCCGCATTGTCGCTCCTTGCTGCGCGGTCACGAGGGAAGAACCGACCGATCGCCTTGCGGGTCCTACCGGGTCGCGCGCGTTCGGCAAATTCGAAGGCTCAGAACAGCGCGAGTTGCCGATCGTCGTTGCCGTCCAGCAGCCAGCGCCCGATCACGTCGTGGCGCGTCCGGCCGACATGGCTGTGGACCAGCACGAACGCATCCGCGGTCCAGCCGATCGGCGCGATGGCTTGCGTGAACGGCGCGCCGTCGCGGTAGCCGAGCGTCATGTGCGGACTGAACCGATAGTTTTCGCGGGCGCGCAACCCTGCTGCCTCACGTGCCACTGCGATCCGCTGGTGCAGCGCGGCGAGCGCGGCATTCTTGTGGCGCGGACGCAGCGCGATGGATCGCTCGCTGCCGACGACGGTATCGAACCGGAGCGCGAAGGGCGCCGCCTCGACCGCATCGCCGATCGCCTTCAGGTCGCGCTCCAACGCCGTCGACACGCGGTCATGGTCGTCGAGGATGTCGATCGTGACGTGGAGATGCTCAGGGCGGCGCTTGTCGCCGTCGGTCTCGAACCACGACGCTGCGGCGGTAATCTGGCGCGCGAGCGGGAGCGGCGGGCGGAGTGCGAAGAACAGGCGGTGACGGGCAATCGGGCGATGGAACATGCCGGTTTCCGAATCGGGGGAGGCGGGCCTGTTGCTAATATGTTCCGTCGGATTCGTCTAGTTGGCGCGCGAGACCGGAGGGCTCAAATACCACCCCGGCGAAGGCCGGGGCCCAATTGGAAAGGTCAGAGTAACGAAGCGTGAAGGCTCGTTAACAGCGTATCCCAATTGGGCCCCGGCCTCCGCCGGGGTGGATAACTCTTTCAGGGCGCGGCCTTACCGCGCCAACGCCTCCGCGATCAGTTTCCGCGAGTTCTCCACCCCGTACAGCGCGATGAAGCTCCCCATCCGCGGGCCCTGTTCGGACCCCAGCAACGTCTCGTACAACGCCTTGAACCAGTCGCGCAGGTTCTCGAACCCGCCGGTCTTGCCGATCTCATAGACGATGTTCTGGATATCCTCCGCACTCGCCTCGGCCGGCAACGCAACAAGCTCCGCATCCAGCCGCTCCAGCGCCGCGACCTCGACACCCTCGGGCGCGCGCCGCTTCAGCGTCGGCGCGACGAAATCGCGGCTATAGGCCAGCGCATAGCCGATCAGCCGGTCGAGCTCGGGATACTTCTCCGCCGACGCATCGGGCACGTAGTTCGCCAGATACCCCCAGACCTGCTCCTTGCTCGCATCGCCCATCACCCCGACGAGGTTGAGGAGCAGCCCGAAGGTCACCGGCAGCTCGCCCGTCGGCAGTTTGCCGTCGTGGATGTGGTGCACCGGATTACCGAGCTTCTGCTTCAGGTCCTGGCCGGCATAATTGCCGCGGAACTGCCAGTATTCGTCGACCGCGCGCGGGATCACACCCATGTGCAGCGACTTCGCCTTCTTGGGCTCGCGATAGGCGTAGAAGGCCAGCGACTCTTCGGGGCCATAGGTCAGCCACTGTTCGAGGCTCAGCCCATTGCCTTTCGACTTCGAGATCTTCTCGCCATTCTCGTCGAGGAACATCTCGTAGTTGAAGCCCTCGGGCGGGCGCCCGCCGAGCACGCGCGCGATCTTCGACGACTGCGTCACCGAATCGATCAGGTCCTTGCCGGCCATCTCGTAATCGACGCCGAGCGCGACCCAGCGCATTGCCCAGTCGACCTTCCACTGGAGCTTGGCCTTGCCGCCCAGAACGGACTGCGTGATCTGCTGGCCCTCGTCTTCGAACGCGATCAGCCCAGCCTCGGCGTCGATCACCTCGATCGGCACCTGCAGCACGATGCCGCTGGTCGGCGAGATCGGCAGTACCGGCGAATAGGTCGCACGACGTTCGGCTCGGAGCGTCGGCAGCATCACGTCCTGAATGCCCTGGAAGTGGCGGAGCACACCCTTCAGCGCCTCGTCGAAGCGCCCGGACGTGTAATATTCGGTCGACGAGGCGAACTCGTAGTCGAAGCCGTAGCGGTCGAGAAACTCGCGCAAAATCGCGTTGTTATGCGCGGCGAAGCTCGAATGCGTCCCGAACGGATCCGGGATCTGCGTCAGCGGCTTGCCGAGATGCTCGCGCAGCATGTCGCCGTTCGGCACGTTGTCCGGTACTTTGCGCAGGCCGTCCATGTCGTCCGAAAACGCGATCAGCCGCGTCGGCGTATCGCTGAGCGCGTGGAAGGCGTTACGCACCATCGTCGTGCGCAGCACCTCGTTGAACGTGCCGATATGCGGCAGGCCCGACGGTCCATAGCCCGTCTCGAACAGCACCGGATCGCCCGACTTGCCGTTCGGATAGCGCTTCAGGAGTTTGCGCGCCTCCTCGTACGGCCAGGCTTTGGACTCGAGGGCGGCGGTGCGGAGGTCGTCGGTCATGCGAGCGGCGATAGCGTGTGGTGGAGGAAGCGCACAACCCTCCCGTTTTCTGCTTACCTGCTTACCTGCTTACCTGTTCACCCGTCGTCTCGCCATCCGCCGCTGCGCTATTCGCGCCCCCCCACCCGTCATCCCAGCGAACGCTGGGATCTTCATGGGGCGGGTGCCGCGGTCTCCACGGGGATATCCCAGCTTCCGCTGGGATGACGGGATAGGTCGCGGGATAACAAGCAGCAAAAGGTTGCCCTTTCGTTCCTCTTCGCACAAGGTCGCGCGGTGCTCCCCTATCCCGCCCTCCACGCCAGCCACGCCGGCATCTGGATCGCGAATGCTGAGGGCGCGCGGCCGATCGGGCGGGGCGAGGCGATCCGGATCGCTGCCGACACGCCCGTCATCATGCTCAACGCGCCGCTCGTCGGGCAGCGGCTGGGGTATCCCGATCTGTCGGGGCTCGATTTGCTCGAACTCTATGCGTTTCTCCGCCCGGCACAGTTCGCGGTGCCGACTCCGAAGGGGATCGCGCGGGTTACCGGGCTCGACGTGCCGACCGAGGACGCGGAGGTCGCGCCGTTCCTTCTGCGCGCTGCCGACGCGATGCTGGCGCTCACCGACGCCGATTGGCCCGAGCGTGAGGGCGCGTGGACCGCGGCGCAATCGTTGTTCCGCCTGCGCTGGCCCTGGGCGCCGGTCGTTGCCGAGCGGCTGAAGAAACCGGCGGTCAACGAACGCTGGCTGTTCTCGTCGCTGCCCGAATGGGAGGAGCACGCGCCGCGACCCGCCCCGCGGACCGTCACGATCGAGCCGGGCGACGCCGAAGCGCGTCTGGTCGACCTTACCGGCCACGGTGCCGAGGAACGCCCCGGCCAGCGCGCCTATGCCGGCGCCGCAACCGCGGCCTTCGCCCCGCGCGCGATGCGCGACACGCCCAATCTAGTCCTCGCCGAAGCCGGCACCGGGATCGGCAAGACGTTGGGTTACCTCGCGCCCGCGTCGCTGTGGGCGGAGAAGGCCGGCGGCGCGGTGTGGATCTCGACCTATACCAAGACGCTGCAACGCCAGTTGGGGCAGGAAACCGCGCGGCTCTATCCCGACGCCGCGATCCGGAAGGCGAAGGTCGTCACGCGGAAGGGGCGCGAGAATTACCTCTGCCTGTTGAATCTGGAGGACGCGCTGCAGGGCGGGTTCGCGGGCCGCGCGGCGATCCTCGCGCACCTCGTCGCACGCTGGGCCGCCTATAGCGCGGACGGCGACATGGTCGGTGGCGACCTGCCCGGCTGGCTGCCGACGCTGTTCCGCCGCAACGGCTCGACCGCGCTCACCGACCGGCGCGGCGAATGCGTGTACGCCGGCTGCCCGCACTACCGGAAATGCTTCATCGAGCGCGCCGCCCGCGCCTCGTCGGACGCCGACATCGTCATCGCCAACCACGCGCTCGTAATGGTCAACGCGGCTAGAGGCCGCGAACTCGCCACGCGACCGACGCGCTACGTGTTCGACGAGGGGCACCATATCTTCGACGCCGCCGATTCGATGTTCGCGACCGCGCTGACCGGCGCCGAGACGATCGAACTGCGCCGCTGGATCCTCGGCCCCGAGTCGAGTGGTCGCGGCCGCCGGCGGGGGCTCGCCGCACGCCTGTCCGATCTCGCCAGCTACGACGAACAGGGCGCGCGGGCGATCTCCGACGCGGTGACCGCGGCGGGCGCTCTGGCGTCGGACGGCTGGCTGCAACGCCTCGGCGAAGGCGCGCCGTTCGGGCCGATCGAGACGCTCCTGGCCGCCGTCCGCGGGCTCACCTACGCGCGGGCCGAGCAACCGGGCGACGCGGGCTATGGGCTCGAAACCGAACTCGCCGAACCCGACGCGACGCTGATCGAGGCCGCCGCGCCCGCCGCCGCGGCACTCGACGCACTCGTCCGTCCGCTCGTGACGCTCGGCCGCCGTCTTGAGGCCGTGCTCGCCGAAGCGCCCGACTGGATGGACGCGCCTGCCCGAGCCCGGGTCGAGGGCGCGATCGCCTCGATCGGCTGGCGCGCCGAGACGGTGGCGTCGTGGCTCTCCTTGCTCGCGCGCGTCGGCGGACCGGTCGATGGCGATTTCGTCGACTGGCTGGCCGTCGACCGCATCGAGGGCCGCGAGTTCGACATCGGGTTGCACCGCCACTGGCTCGACCCGACCCGGCCGTTCGCCGAGATCGTCCTCAAGCCCGCGCACGGTGCGCTCGTCACGTCGGCGACGCTCACCGGCGGCGGCGATTGGGAGGTGGCCGAAGCGCGCACCGGTGCGCCGCATCTCCTGCGACCCGCTGCGCGGTTCGAGGCGAAGAGCCCGTTCGATTATACGCGCCAGGCTGAAGTCCTGATCGTCACCGACGTGAAGCGCGGCGATATCGGCGCGCTCGCCAATGCGTATGCGCAGTTGATCGTCGCCAGCCGCGGCGGCACGCTCGGGCTGTTCACCGCGATCCGGCGGTTGCGCGGCGTGCATGGCCGCATCGCCGATCGACTTGCGCGCGAAGGGCTTCCGCTGCACGCCCAGCACGTCGATCCGATCGACACCGGCACCTTGGTCGACATCTTTCGCGACGATCCCGGCGCGTCGCTGCTCGGCACCGATGCGCTGCGCGACGGCGTCGACGTGCCCGGCGAATCGCTGCGGCTGGTGGTTATGGAGGGCGTGCCGTGGGCGAAACCCTCCGTCCTGCATGCCGCGCGCAGGCTCGCGGGCGGCGGCTCGGCCTATGACGATCGTCTCGTCCGCGCGCGTCTCGCACAGGCGTTCGGCCGGCTGATCCGTCGCGCGGACGATTCCGGCGTGTTCGTGATGCTGTCCGCCGCGATGCCGTCGCGACTGCTCAGCGCGTTCCCGCCGGGGGTGCCGATCGCCCGCGTCACGCTCGAAGAAGCGGTGGCCCGAGTGGCAAGCCGGCTTTCCTCGCGAGCGCCGGTAGGGCATGAAAGCCGCGAACCGGCTTGAGGATTGCCATGAAGACGTTGACGCTGTTGCGCCACGCCAAGTCCGGCTGGGACGACCCGGTCGCGCGCGATTTCGATCGCCCGCTCAACGCCAAGGGCAAGCGCGCGGCGGTGATGGTAGGCCGCCACATGCGCAGCCTCGATCTGAGCTTCGACCATGCGATCGCCTCCCCGGCGGTGCGCGTGACGGAGACGCTGGAGCAGATCGAGTCGGGTTATGGCCGCGAAATCGCACCGGCGCTGGACCGCCGCGTCTACCTTGCGTCGGCGGCGACCCTGCTCGACGTGGTCCACGGATTTCCGGCGGAGGCCGAGCGCGCGCTGCTGGTCGGCCACAATCCGGGTTTGGAAGACCTTGTCCTGATGCTGGTGGCCGACGGCGCCGATCCGCTCCGCGATGCGGTGGAGGACAAATATCCGACCGCCAGCATCGCCGAACTCCAGTTCGAGACCGAGGATTGGGCAGACATCGGTTCGGTCACAGCGCGCCTGACGCGCTTCATCCGCCCCCGCGACCTCGACCCGACCCTGGGTCCCGACGCGGACTGACCTTGCCCGGGCTGCGAAGCGCCGCCGTGCCGGCTATTTCCCCTGGGCTCGCCAACGCTGAATCGTTCGGGCGATGATCTGATCTTCGCCGCCGGTATCGCGCCAGAGCTGGGAGAAGAGCGGATCCGCCGAGGCCGGCCGCTTCGATGCTTCCAGGCTGTCGAACGCGACCCGGATCGGGATCGTCACGCCTTCGCCGCAGATGATGCATTCGCGGTTGCGCAGCGCCGGAATGGAATCGAGAAATCCGCGTGCGCCTTCCGGCATCGCGGCGCGAACGAACGCCTGGTCGCGGTCGTTGTTGAGGCGCATCGCGATGATCGTGCCGCATTGCGACAACACACCCTCTGCAAGGTCCGACGGGCGCTGCGTGATGAGACCCAGCGATACGCCGTATTTGCGGCCTTCCTTGGCGATCCGGCCGAGGATGCGGCCGACCGCGCTGCCCGTTTCCTCGCCGGCCGGGATATAGCGATGCGCCTCTTCGCAGACGAGCAGGATCGGGCGCTGCGGTTCGTTGCGCGACCAGATCGCGAAGTCGAACGTCATGCGCGCCAGCACCGCCACCACGACCGAGGTAATCTCCGACGGCACGCCCGAGACGTCGATGATCGAGATCGGCTTGCCGTCGCCGGGCAGGCGGAAGATGCGCGCGAGGAAGCCCGCCATCGTGTCGGCGACCAGCATCCCCGAGAACATGAAGCCATAGCGCGGATCCGCCTTGATCTCGTCGATCTTGGTTTTCAGGCGCAGATACGGCGCGGTGTCGCCGGCGCGGTCCATCTTGCCCATTTCGGCGCTGATGATCGTCGTCAGGTCGCTGAGCAGATACGGGATCGGCGCATCGACCGTGAGCTTTGCGATCTCCTGGCCGATGCGGCTCTTGGCCTTGGCGGCGAGCAGGCATTTGGCGAGGATGTCGGCATCGAACTGCCGCGCGGAACCGCTGCTGGTGAGGAACACCTCGCAATGCTCCTCGAAGTTCATCAGCCAATAGGGCATCTGCAGGTTCGAGACGTCGTAGATCGCACCGTTGGTCCTGAACGCGGCGGCATATTCGCCGTGCGGATCGATCATCACGATGTGACCCTGGGGCGCGAGTTCGCAGATCCGGTGGAGGATCAGCGCGGCGCCGGTCGACTTGCCCGTGCCGGTCGACCCGACGAGCGCGAAATGCTTGCCGAGCATGGCATCGACGTACAGCGCCGCGGGGATGTCTTCGGTCGGATAGACCGTGCCGATCGCAATGTTGGCCCGGTCGTCGGCCGCGTAGATCTGTTGCAGGTCCGACGTCGTGATCGGAAACACCTCGCAGCCGGGCATCGGATAGCGGGTGACGCCGCGACGGAAGCGATAAAGCTTGCCGGTGAGTTTCTCCTCGTCGCCTTCACCCAGGAAGTCGATTTCGGCGGCGATGCAGGTGCCGGCCGTATCCTCGAGTTTCAACGAGCGGACATTGGCGACCAGCCATGTTCCGCCGACGCGCATCTTGACTTGGCCGCCGACCTGACCGGCTGCCGCGACGACGGGGTCGGGATCGTCGAACAGCCCCCCGATAGAAGCGCGGTCGAGCAACACACGACTACTCGATCCGGCGATCGCGAAGACGACCCCGATCGGTGCGGCAACCGCATCCGCACTGGGCAAAATACCGCCCAGCGGTGCTGCGCGCGCAAACGCGTCTGATCCCGGCATTTGGCTCATTCCGGCAAGATCCCCAGTCATTCCAACCCGACCGTGCCCGCAAAGGGGTAAACATCCGGTGACGAATGGTGAACGCGCGCTACACTCTTCGTGCGATCCAGCCTGCCGCCCAGCCGAGGAATACCGACAGCGCGACCGCGACCAGCCCGTAGATCACCGACGATCGGTCGGCGGCGCGGGCGACGAAGCGCTCGAAGCCCGATTTGCGGATCTCGATATCGCGCACCGCCGCCGCCAGCACGCGGCCGTCGCGGATCAGGAACGTCTCTGCGGTGAAGCGCCCGACGGGGACGCGCGCCGGGATCGACACGCGCGCGCGGTACAGCACACTGTCGGTGATTTCGACCGCGCGCGGCGCCTCGTAATACAGGCCGGCGCGGCGCTTGAGATCGACCAGCCCTTTCTGGAAACGGTCCTGCGTGTCGACCGGTGCGCTGGATGCGGGCGACAATTGCAGGCTGTCGAGCCCGAGTTCGTAGATCGCCCGCGTCCGATCGTCGACGAGGCGGTCGATCGGCTTGGACGAGGCGATCGCATAGAAACTGGGGGCCGAGCGATAGCGCAGGCGCGACGCGTTGACCCAGATCCCCGCGACCTTTTCCTTCTCGCGCATCAGGACCGACTGGGTCGGGCCCTTCACGACGACGACCACGTCGGTCGGATGCTCGTCGCTCGGCAACCGCCCGCCGGGATAGAGGATCGCGCCGAACAGGAGAAGTTCGGCGCCGGTGAAGCTGTACGCGATCTCGATATTGCGCTGCGACACGTCGGGAACGAGCACGGGTTTCGCCTGCGCCATCAGGAGCGGCGCAAGCAGGACGAGCCAGCGCGCGCGCTTCATGAGAGCGTGACCGAGAAAATCTCCTCGGGCCGCCAGACCAGCCCGAGCAGGATGCGCGCGCCGACCAGCAGCACCATCACCGCGAGCGCGAGGCGCAGATATTCGGGGCGGAACTTGGTCGCGAACCGCGCGCCGATCTGCGCGCCGACCACCGAGCCCAGCAGGAGCAGGCCGGCGAGGACGATGTCGACCGCCTTGGTGGTGGTCGCGTGCACCATCGTCGCGACCGCGGTCACGAACAGCGTCTGGAACAACGACGTGCCGACCACGACGGAGGTCGCCATGCCGAGCAGGTAGATCATCGCGGGGACGAGGATGAAGCCGCCGCCGATGCCGAGCAGGATCGTCAGGATGCCGGTGAAAAAGCCGAGCAACAGCGGTGCGAGCGGCGAAATGTAGAGGCCAGACGCATAAAAGCGCGTGCGCAGCGGCAGCGCCGCGACGAGCGGGTGATGGCGGCGTTTGCGCGCCTTGGGCGGGCGCCCGGTGCGCGCGCGACCGATCGTGCCGATCGATTCCTTGGCCATCAGACCGCCGATCGAGCCGAGCATGAGAACGTACACGATCGCGATTACGGTATCGATCTGACCGCTCTGCTGGAGCAGCCGGAACAGCCACGCGCCGAAGAACGATCCGACGATACCGCCCGCGACCAGCACGCCGCCCATCTTGGTATCGACGCCCTTGCGGCGGAAATGCGCGAACACGCCCGATACGCTGGCGCCGGTCACCTGGCTGGCCGACGAGGCGGCGGCGACGGTCGGCGGGATCCCGTAGACGATCAGCAGCGGCGTCGTCAGGAAGCCGCCGCCGACCCCGAACATGCCGGAGAGCAGCCCGACGCCCCCGCCGAGCAGGATGATGACGAGCGCGTTGACCGACAGGTTGGCGACGGGGAGATACAGATCCACGGCCGCAGCGTTACACTGGATTGCGCGCGCGGGGCTAGGCTGGACTCATATGATTTGCCGGGGGGTGGATACCGGTTCCGCACCAAGGGCAAGACCTCGTCAGAAGTCGCTGCCGATCGAAAGCGCCGGCCCTGACTCCGGCTGCGCGGCGCCGGCAATACGGTCACGCCACTCGAGTGTCAGCCGGATCGTCTTGCGCGCCACCGGCACCGTGACGACCAACGATGGTCCGATATCGAAGCGCGCAGCATCCCGTTGTGCACTCGCCCAAGCACCGACACCGATATCAACGCGAGCGCCGCCGACCTCACCCAGGGGATGCAGCACGCGGGCGGAGGCATCGACATATGCTTGGATGCCATCGCGGGCGATCGCGCCGGCCTGCCCGTACGCTTCGACACGGATGCCCGGCGCGATGTCGGACGGGCCATAGCCCGCGATCACGCCGAGCGTCGGTCCACCACGACCACCGTCGAGCACGAGACGCTGCTCGGCGACGATACGGATCGGCAACCGGGTCGGTTGCCACTCGATGCCGAACGCGGCTTCGCGTCCAGCGCCGCTGAGCGGTGCGGCAAGACGCGCGGCGAGCGCGAAGCGACGGCGGGCGCCAAGCGCGTAGGTCAGTCGGATGCCGCCCTGCGATGCGCCGAGCTGGCCGCCCGAAACGGTGCCGGCGGAGCCGCCGCGGACGAGCAGCCATGCACTAGCGTGCCACCGGCTCGGGCGAGGTATCGCGGAGGGTGGGGCACTGGGAGAAGGGATCGATGTGACGGCATGCGAAATATCGGGCGGACGCGCCTGGGCCACGTCGATGGCTTGCACGCGCGGCTCGACCGGGCGCGGAGCCGGCATCGTTCGGCTGGCAATCGATCGCGGCGGCAAAGTGATTTTGACAGCGGACGGGGCGCTAGCGTGCCGTGGCGGAGCACCACGGAAAACCGCCGCGGCGACGGCAGGTACCAGGACCTTTACCAGGTGCGGAATCACCGCCGACGGCGGGATCGCGCCAATCTCGGGAAGCAGCACCGCGACCCGTATCATCACCCAACCCCCCAGTGCCAAAGCAAGGAACCGTAGCGGGCGCCCGCCGGTCATCCGTTGCCGGCGCCACGCGAGGCTATCTTGGTCTTGGCGCAGGGCGGGAGGCCGGCCATGGCAGGCGTCAGGTCTGGAAAATCGTGTCGCGTCTTGTCCCACACCGGCGCAGCACCGCGTAGCATGCCGATATAGAGGATCACCGCGCGAGGGGCCGCGATCATCGATACCAGGTTACCGACGAGGAAGCGGGGGAGCGCCCAGATCGCCTCGCGCAGGCCGTAGCTGCGTCCGGTGAACAGCATTCGCGTCGCGAGACGCCACGCCAGCAACCCGGTATTGGCCACCAACAGCCAGAAGGCGGCCGGATCGGTCCATGTCGCGTAGGGGAACGGTTCGCCCAGGGTCCAGTGCACACACACTGCGACGGCCCATAGTGGCAGCGCGACATACGCCACGGCCAGGATCACCACGGCCAGCGGCGCACGACGATCGCGCATCCGCATCCAGTGATCGGCAAATGCGCGTGGTCGTCCCCAGCCGGTCCGATCCCAGCCTGCGAGCGCGATACCCGTCATCCAGCGGGTCTTCTGGCGGACCGATTCCCGCATCGTGCCGGGAAAATACGCGCGAACGGCAACCACGGTGCCTGCATCGTCGGTCGCGACGCGGGCGAAGATCCCGCGTGCGCCGAGTTCGGCGAGCCGCAACCCCAGCTCGTAATCCTCGGTCAGGCTGGAGGCATCGAACGGATCCCCGCCGCGGGCCTGCGCGATCTTTGCCAAGACGTCGGGCGCGATCGCGCAACCGGTGCCGGCCAGCGGCATGCCTGCCCCCAGTGCAGTCCGGACGACGATCTGTTTGGCGTGGGATTCGGCGAACTCGTCGGCGTAATGACCGGACACCAATCGTGCGCCGCGGTTCACCAGCGGCAGTACGGGCAGTTGCACCACCGCATAATGGTCGATCAAGCTATCGAAGACGCGCAGTTCCTGGGCGTGGACGACGTCTTCGGCATCGTGCAGCACGATCGCCTTGGTCCGCACACCCTCGCGGGCGTCATCACGGCGCAGCGCATGCCACAGCGTGTTGAGACAGTCCGCCTTGGTCGTGGGCCCATCGCGCGGTCCGATCACCAGCGTGATCCGGGAATCGCGCTCGGCGACGGCGGCGGCGGCATCGATCGTACCGCGATCATTGGGATAGACGCCGACATAGACTCGGTAGTCGTCATGATCGAACCGCGCGAGCGCGGTCGACAGCATGCCGCCGATGACCGCCACCTCATCCCAGGCGGCAACGAAAACGGCGATCCGGCCATGTCGGCATGGCGGCGGCAACGTGTCCAGGGTCAGCCTGGGTCGGCTCTCGCGACGAATCCGAAGCATCACGAAGATAAGGTCGATCGCAAGATCGTCGATCCCGCCGAGAAAGAGTCCGACGCTGGCGAACAACAGCGTTTCGCGTGCAAGCGCGTCGATTATCCACAGCGACTCGGCCATGCCTCACCCCCCGAGGCAGGGAGGTACAGCAGCTTATGTCCGTTCCGGATTCAGTCGGATCGGAATCGGATGTTTGACAGGACGGGGGGCATGACGGACGTAATCGACGCCGACGTTCGAGACCTTTTGGCCGAACCCTGCCGGCCGAAACGTGTCGGTGCACGCGAACCATCGGGTTCGCGAGGCGTTATGCCCGAGATCCCACCCCCCCTTTCGGGATCGGTGCCGATCCCGGCCCGACCGCGTCGCCGCGTAGCATGCGAAGCGGTCAAACCCGCCACCGACCGCCGTGATCAGGGCCGGTCGCGACCACCGCCACCGGTATTGCCGCCATTGCCAGCGCCGCCAGCACCCGCCGCACCGACCGTGCCGATGTTGCCGAACAGATCCTGGAAGAATCCGCGTTCGCGCCCCAGCGTCGGCGTGGTCTTGCTATAAGGCTTGACCGCCGCGACCTGTTCGAGCCCGCCGCGTCGGATCGCGGTGACGGTGCCGTTCTGGTCAAAGCTGATCTGCAGCGTAATCTGCGCATTGGGGCGGGGGTTGCGAAAAGCGAGGTTGCGGCTGTCACGCGCTAGATAATACCAGTCGCCCTGATCGAACTGGCCGGCGAGCGTCGGCTTGCCGAGCGTGGCGAGGACCGACTGGCGGTTGTCGACGCCCGGCTGGACCGAGTTGACGAGGTCGGTATCGACCACATAGCCTTGATGCGAGCGCAGCTGGGTGCAGCTCCCGCTGGCCAATGCGGCGACCGCGAGTGCTGCGGCGAGACCCGTACGGGCGGAAAACACGCTCATATAAACTCCCAACCGGGGCACGCGAAAAAACGTGACGGTTCCGATGCGATTGCATCGGCCGCCGATCGCCTCGATATGCGAGGACGCGCGGGCAAACAAGCCAGAGCGCGGTCGATGGTCGAAGGACGACGGATTGAGCTGGTTGAGAAAGCTGCGTGGCGAGAAGCCGGACGAGGCGCTGCCGCTGTACAATGCCGTCGTGATGCGGGCGCGGGCGGAGCATTGGTACAGGGAGGGCGCAGTACCGGATACGGTGGACGGCCGTTTCGACATGATCGCGACCCTGCTCGCGGTCGTGATGCTGCGGCTCGAGGTGGAGCCGGCCGGTGGCGAGCCCGCCGCACGCCTCGCGGAACGCTTCGTCGACGATATGGACGGCCAGCTCCGGGAATTCGGGATCGGCGACATCATCGTCGGTAAGCATATCGGAAAGATGATGAGCATGCTCGGGGGCCGACTCGGGGCATACCGGGATGGGTTGGCGGCCGGGGATATCGGACCCGCCCTGGTGCGCAACCTGTACCGGGGGACCGCGGCGGACGATGGCGCACTGGCGCATGTGAAGGCGTCGGTCCTGGCGTTTCATGCCGGACTGACGACGAACCCCCTTCCTGAACTGCTAGCTGGAGACCTGCCGTGACCACCGAATTCAGTCGCCCGGAACGTCTCGATACGATCGGCGACCGTGAGCGGATCGTCGAGATCGCCGCGACCGACAGCGAACGTGCGGCGTTGGCGAAGCGATTTGCACTGGTCTCGATCAGCCGGTTGGAGGCGCGTCTTGCAATCCGGCGCGACGACCGCGGTATCCTGGTGAAGGGCCGCGTGACCGGCGCGGCGGTGCAGGCCTGCTCGGTGACGGACGAACCGCTCGATGCAAGGATCGACGAACCGGTCGAGCTGCTCTTCGTCGAACAGCTGGTGGCGGAGGGCGACGAGGTCGAGCTGTCGGACGACGTGCTCGATACGGTCGCGATCGAGGGCGGCACGATCGATCTGGGCGGGGTTGCGGCCGACACCCTGGCGCTGTCGATCGATCCGTTCCCGCGCGGTCCGAATGCGGCGGCGGCACTGGCAGCGGCGGGCGTGATCAGCGAGGACGAGTTCCGACCTGCAAACGCGTTCGCCGATCTCAAAGCGCGGATGGCAGACAAAGCGTAAGGCGGACTGAGGATCGGATCCACCGGCGCCGGATCCGAACCATCTTCGCCCTGCCGACGTGGCGATCGAACGTCGATCTGCCCTGGGCGCGCGATCAATCGCCGGGCTCCGGGCTCCGGGCTTTGACCGTCCCGCCTTGGAAGCCGCATGTCGAACGGCAGTCCCAGCGCGGCGTCAGATACCCGGTCTCACGGCCAGCAGCCTTGCCACTTTGGCCTTGAACGCGCGCAGCGATGCGCCCGAAAGTTGCGCGGCGCTGGCGAACGACACGGCCCGCGGATTGATCGCCGTACCGTTTCTCCACACCTCCCAATGTAGATGCGGGCCCGTCGATATACCCGTCGATCCGACATACCCGATCACCTGACCCTGCCGTACGCGCGTGCCCGACGACACTGCGATCCGGCTCATATGACCATAGCCGCTCGCCATCCCGCCGCCATGCGTCAGCTTGACGAAATTGCCATAGCCGCCGGTCCGTCCCGCGAACGCGACGATGCCGTCAGTCATCGCATGGATCGGGGTCCCGTACGGCGCACCGATATCGAGCCCCTTGTGCATGCGCGTAAAGCCCAGCAGCGGATGCACGCGCAAGCCGAAGTTCGACGTGATGCGGCCCGACACCGGCAAGCCGGACACCGCGCGCCGTTCGGTCTGCCCGTTGGCGTCGAACCAGCCATCCGTTCGCGACGCGCCGCTGGCATCACCGTCGCCATTCGCGCCGCCTGGCCCGAAGCGAACGAGTTGGACCTTGCGTCGCCCTTGATCGATTCCCGCGAATAGCAGGTCCCCGATCCGCGTCTCTCCGGTCGCCGCGCGCTGTCGCTCGATGATCAGGTCGAAGCCATCCGCGGCGTCGATATCGCGACCGATCGAAACCCTCGTGGCGAGCGCCTTGATGTATGATTCGATGGCCTTGGCCGGCACCCCTGCGGCGCGCATCGACCGGTATAGGCTCGATCCGACGAGTCCCTGGATCCGCAGCGGCGTCGAGTCGATCGTGATCGGCTTGCGCTGCATCGCCAGCCCCGTTGCGGTCCGCGTCAGGGCGAGCCCGAGATCGAACCGTGCGCGGAAATCGAGTGTTTCGAGCGGTCGGGTGACGGTGCGATCCGGACGTCGGCCAAGCGTCAACGCTATTCGGGTGCCCGCAGCGATGTCGTCGAGCGGCACGGCCTGCGCGACCAGGGCAGCGGCGGAATTGGCATCGGCACGTCCGACTCCGGCGCGCATCAGGACGCGGTCGAGCCGATCGCCTTGGCCGAGCGTCGCAGAGAGGTCCACCGTCGGCCGTTCCGGCACTTCGGCGAGCGGCGCGACGAGATCGTTGGCCGCCATCCGCCGGCCGGTCGCTGCACCCTGACCGATCGGGGCAATGCCCTGCGCGCGCGCCTCGTCCCACTCTGCCCCGACGAGCGGCTGCGGCACGGCACCCACCAGGGGTCTGATTCCCGGCGATAGCGCCCAGGTCGTCAGGCATAGGGCCGTGCAAGTCGCCAGCCCGCGCCACCAGTCGAGGCTGCCGATTCGCGCGCCCAGGTCCGGAACCCAGTCGATTCGTGTCGCGGCGATGCGCAGCTTGTCCGCTCTTGAATCATGGGACGGCGGCACCGAAGACGATGCCACGCGCAACTCGGCGCGGCGCATTCCCGCGGCACCCGCCAGTTCATATCCCTGATCGTCCCGTAGAAACACGCGCGCTGCCTTGGTGGTTGAAGGGCGTAATCGAGGAAGTCGTCGAGCGGGGTCTTCGATGGGAATCGCCGGCCAGGATTGCCGCACAGTGCACGGATGAAATCCCTCTGCCGTAAAATATGCTAAAGTCGACTTAAACGGCGGCACGCCGATCGATCGTCGCGACGAAACGTTGGTCGTTCGCGCCGAGCAATCTCGCCGTCATTCGACCGTGGCCGCCGATGCGAGCGAGGGGCGGCGTGATCCAGCGTCCGGTGGCCTCGTGCTAGTCGAGCAACAGGAATGCGGTGATCGTCAGGCGCCCCAGCAACGGATCTTCGCTCAGCATGGTGTCCGGTGGGATCACGCCGCTGTGTAGAGATGCGCTGCGATAGATCACCGCCCGGTTATACTGCGCCTCGACCTGCGCGATCTGTTCGAACAACGGCGTCGAGCCGGCGATATAGGATGGCTCTGGTGGCCCATCGCGCGCCAGTTCGGCATTGAGCCGCGCATAATAGTCCGGCGCCTGCATGGCATCGATCGTCTCGGCACCCGTCGCGCGGTGCCGATAGAAGGCGGTCCCGTCGCGGCATGCGGGATTGAGATAATGCACCAGCGCGATGCGGCCTGGATCGACCGCATCGACATGCGGCAGTCGCTGCGCCAGCGTCAGTCGATCGGCCGGCGTCGTCACCATCGCATAGCTTGCGTCGATCAGCGTGAACCCGGCATTGTGATAGAACACGCCCGACAACGCCGCGGTCAACGCGGGTCGGATCGCCGCGAGATAGCTCGGAGGAAGCGGACCGCGCAGCCCGGGATAGTGGTTGCGCCCGGCCTCGAAAGGATGCGCAGCGGCATGGGCACGCAGCGCGTCGGGATCGGGATGGAAGCCATCGACAATGGCAAGCGGCTGCCCCTGCGTGCCGATGTGATGCGCCGAAATGTCGGGTCGGATCACCTGCGCCGCCCCGGCGGCACGATCGCCTCGGCGCAATAGGCTCTGGCGGACGGTATGGCGGCAATACGCTGCGCCGCGGTGCTACCCCGCGGAATGACGACCCGCGTCCCGCGCTCCGTTCCTCTCGATCGTGCTTGGCTCATGCTGCCTGATAGCGAGGCCGCGGCTTCGCAGCTACCGATTGCCGCCTTCCGTCAAGTGCGTCGCCGGCCGATTGCTCCGTTACCGATTGATTTCGCAATCCTTGTTGCCGTTGGGGGAGGCGTGCGTATGCTGCCCGCAACAGACGAACAGGGTGATGAGCGCACATGGTTTCGAAGATTTCCGTATTCGCCGGCGTATCGTTCGCCGCGCTTCTGGTCACCGGCGTGCACGCGCAGCAGCCTACGCTCGCCGCCAAGCCTGCGCCGGTCGCCGACTTGGTCAAGTCGGTCGATATTCCGTACCAGCAGTTCACGCTGAAGAACGGCCTGCGCGTCGTCGTCCATACCGATCGCAAGGCGCCCGTCGTGGCGGTGTCGGTCTGGTATAATGTCGGGTCGAAGTTCGAGCCCAAGGGCAAGACCGGCTTTGCGCATCTCTTCGAGCATCTGATGTTCAACGGGTCCGAGAACGCACCGGGCGATTTCTTCGAGCCGCTGAAACAGGTCGGCGCGACCGACTTCAACGGCACCACCTATTATGACCGCACCAATTATTTCGAGACGGTGCCGACCGCGGCGCTCGATCGCGCGCTGTTTCTCGAATCCGACCGCATGGGCTATCTGACGGGCGCGATCACGCAGGGCGTGCTCGACGAGCAGCGCGGCGTCGTCCAGAACGAAAAGCGGCAGGGCGACAACCAGCCCTACGGCCTGACCCAGTACAAGATCACCGAGGGGCTGTTCCCGGCGGATCACCCCTACGGCCACACCACGATCGGTTCGATGGCGGATCTCGATGCGGCGTCGCTGCAGACCGTGAAGGACTGGTTCAAGGATCATTACGGCCCGAACAACGCGGTGCTGGTGCTGGCCGGCGACGTCGATGCGACAACCGGCAAGGCGCTCGCGGAGAAGTATTTCGGCGGGATCCCGAAGGGACCCGAGAGCATCGTCCCCCCCGCGCCGATCCCGACCCTGCCTGCGCCCGTGAGCGAGACGATCAGGGACCGCGTCGCCGCGATGATGATCAGCCGCAACTGGGTGGTGCCGGGCCTGAACGACAAGGACGGCACTGCGCTGGACGTCGCGGCGGGCGTGCTCGGCGGGCTCGCCAGCAGCCGGTTCGACACCGCGCTGGTTAAGAAGGAGAAGCTGGTCGTCAGCATCTCGGCGTATAACCGCAGCTTCAGCCAACTCGGCATGTTCGGGGTCCGCGCGATCGTCCGGGAAGGCGTCGATCCGGCCCTCGTGTCGAAGCGGATCGACGAGATCATGGCGGACTTCATCAAGAACGGGCCGACCGCCGATGAAGTCAGCCGGGTCGCGACGACGACCGCGGCGAACACGATGGAGGGGCTGGAATCGGTCGGCGGGTTCGGCGGCAAGGCGGTGACGCTGGCCGAGGGCGCGCTGTATTCGAACGATCCCGGCTTCTACAAGAAACAGCTCCTGCAACTGGCCGCCGAGACGCCGGCGAGCGTCCGCGCCGCGGCAGCGAAGTGGCTGTCGCGTCCGGCCTATTCGTTGACCGTCGTGCCCGGACCGCGCGATGCCTATGCCAACGCCGTCGTGCCGCCCAAGGCCGATGTACCACCAGCGCCCGAAACGCCGTTCAAGGGGACGCGAGGGCCATTGCCCGCGGTCGGCACCGTCGCTGGCCTCAGCTTCCCGACCGTCGAGCGCGCGCGGCTCGCGAACGGGATCGAGGTCGTCTACGCACAGCGCACCGCGGTGCCGGTGACGCAGGCGGTGTTGAGCTTCGATGCCGGCACCGCAGCGGATGTCGCGGGCAAGCTCGGCACGCAGCAACTGACTTTGTCGATGATGGACGAGGGCACGCCGACCCGGGATTCGGTCGCACTGGCGGAGGCCAAGGAGCGGTTGGGCGCGGAGATCGGCACCGGCGCATCGAACGACCGGACCTTCCTGTCGTTGCAGGTGCCGAGTGCGAACCTGGCGCCGGCAGTCGACCTGTTCGCGGACATCGCGCAGAACCCGGCGTTCGCCGATGCCGAGGTCGCGCGCGTCAAGAACCAGCAACTCGCGCAGATCGCGCAGGAGCTGACCAGTCCGCAGGGGCTGGCGACGCGCGTCCTGCCCAAGCTGCTCGGGCCGACCTCGCCCTATGCCAAGGCGCAGGGCAGCGGCGATCCGAAGGCGGTGGCGGCGCTGACCCGCGCCGACCTGGTCGCGTTCCAGCAGGCGTGGCTGCGGCCCGACAAGGCGAAGATCTTCGTCGTCAGCGATCGTCCGCTCGCCGAGGTTAAGGCGGCGCTCGATGCGCGGTTCGGGACGTGGCGGCCGACCGGCGCGCCCGGTGCCAAGGCGTTCCCTGCGACCGTAACGCCGTCCGCGCCGAAGATCGTGCTGATCGACCGGCCGGACAGCCCGCAGTCGCTGATCGTCGCCGGCGTGCCGACCGGGCTCAAGGGCACGCAGGACCTGTTGCCGATCGCGACCGCGAACGACGCGCTTGGCGGCAGCTTCCTCGGCCGCGTCAACATGGACCTGCGCGAAACCAAGCATTGGTCCTACGGCGTGTCGGGACGGTTCCAGCAGAACGAGCAGGCCGCCCCCTATGTCCTGTCGGCACCGGTGCAGGCGGACCAGACCGGCCCGTCGATCGCCGCACTGCGTGGTGATATCGACGCATTTCTCGGCAAGGAGCCGATGACCCAGGCGGAGTTCGACCGCGCGATCAACGGCGCGATCCGGTCGCTGTCGGGCAATTTCGAGACGTCCGACGCGGTGCTCGGCGCGATGCAGCAGAACGACCTGTTGAAGCGGCCCGATAATTACTACGCGACGATCACGCAGCGCTACCAAGGGCTTAACCTGCCGCAACTCAACACTGCGATCCAGCAGGCGCTCGATCCGAAGAAGACGATCTGGGTCGTCGTCGGCGATGCCAAGACGGTGCGGCCGCAGCTTGACAGCATCGGTCTGCCGGTCGAGGTCGTCCCGGCGGCGTCGGTTGCCGGCGCCAAGTAAATTCAGGAGAGAGTGCAATGGCAAACGTCGATGGCAGCTGGGATTGCGTGGTCAAGTCGCCGCTGGGTGACCAGAAGATGACGCTGACCGTGAACAGCGCCGGCAGCACCTTCACAGGTGCGGTATCGGGCGCGATGGGCGGCATGGACGTCACCGGCGAGGTCGATGGCGACACGATCACCTGGAAGCAGAGCATGACCGTGCCGATGCCGATGACGCTCGACTGCAAGGCGACCGTCGAGGACGACGTCCTCAAGGGCAGCGTCGCAGCCGGCGCCTTCGGCAGCTTCCCGCTGACCGGCACGCGGACGGCGTAACGGTCTGGCGTGGCGACCGCGAACCTCTGTCTGCCACGCCTGCCGTCGTCCGTCTCGCGACCGTCATCCCAGCGAAAGCTGGGATCTCATCGAGCGGCCACCGGCACCCGCCAGGCGAGAGACCCCAGCGTCCGCTGGGGTGACGGTCTTGGGCGAGTATCGTTATCCACCGCGACATCGTCATCCCAGCGAAAGCTGGGATCTCACCGAGCGTCCACCGGCACCCGCCAAGCGAGAGACCCCAGCGTCCGCTGGGGTGACGGTCTTGGGCGAGTATCGTTATCCACCGCGACATCGTCATCCCAGCGAAAGCTGGGATCTCATCGAGCGGCCACCGGCACCCGCCAAGCGGGAGACCCCAGCGTTCGCTGGGGTGACGGTCTTGGGCGAGTATCGTTATCCACCGCGACATCGTCATCCCAGCGAAAGCTGGGATCTCGTCGAGCGGCCACTGGCACCCGCCAAGCGGGAGACCCCAGCGTTCGCTGGGGTGACGGTCTTTGGACCTGGGTGGTTTTCGAACCAGCGGGGAGAGCGATCACGCGATCGGTACCCTAGCTACTATGGGAGGGGCTCGTATTTCCGCACGGAAAGGCGAGCCTTTTTCTTTTTCGGTCCGGGAGGGAAGGAAGAAGAAAAATGAAGTTTACGCCTCGTTTGCTCAATGCCTGCGCGATCACCGCGCTTGCGCTCGCCACCCCCGCGATCACCACCCCCGCGACAGCGCAGAATTACGACGAACGCCCCGCGAAAATGGCGCCGCGCGATGTCGGCTACGACTATGTGCGCAAGGTCGTCGAGATCCCGATGCGCGACGGCGTGAAGTTGCACACCGTCATCGTCGTGCCCAAGGGCGCGAAGGACGCGGGCATCCTGATGACGCGCACGCCCTATGACGCCGACGGCCAGACCAAGGTCGACAGCGGCACCTATGCGGGGATCCTCCAGAACGGCGACGGCGCCGGCGACGTGATCGCCGCGGCGGGCTATATCCGCGTGATCCAGGACGTCCGCGGGATGCACGGGTCGGAGGGCATCTACATGATGAACCCGGCGCGCGCAGGCACGCCGCAGAACCCGACCAAGACCGACGATTCGACCGACACCTACGACACGATCGACTGGCTGGTGAAGCATGTCCCCGAGTCCAACGGCCGCGTCGGGATCAGCGGGATCAGCTATGACGGCTTCCTGCCACTGATGGCGCTGATCAACCCGCATCCGGCGTTGAAAGTGTCGGTGCCGATGAACCCGATGGTCGATGGCTGGCGCGGCGACGACTGGTTCCACAACGGCGCGTTCCGCCAGGGCATGATGCCGTATATCCTCGGGCAGGAGGCGACCAAGGACGCCGGCACGCCGTGGATCACCGACACCGCCGACGACTATGATTATTACCTCAAGGGCGGCTCGGCGGGCGCGATCGGCAAGGTGCAGGGGCTCGAACAGCTCGGCTTCTGGCGCAAGATCACGCAGCATCCCGCGTACGACTCGTTCTGGTCCACGCAGGCGATGGACACCGTGCTTGCCGGCCAGCCGCTGAAGGTGCCGACGCTGATCGTCGGCGGCTTGTGGGATCAGGAGGACATCTACGGCGCGCCCGCGGTCTACCGTGCGCTCGAGCCAAAGGACACCGCCAACGACATGGTCTATCTGTCGATGGGGCCCTGGTATCACGGGCAGGAGGTGCGCGACGGCAGCGCACTGGGTGCGATCAAATGGGATGCCGACACCGCCAAATGGTGGCGCTGGCACGTTCTGGCGCCGTTCCTCGCGCATTATCTGAAGAGCGATCAGCCGGCGATGGACGTCGCGCCGGTGACGATGTTCCAGTCGGGCCGCAACGAGTGGCAGAAGCTCGACAAGTGGCCGACCGCGCCGACCGCGGGCACGCCGCTCTACCTCAAGCCCGGCGGCGCCCTCGGCTTCACCGCGACCGGCGGTGCGGCGACGACTGCGGACTATATCTCGGATCCGGCGGCGCCCGTCAGCTACCGCGTGCGGCCGACGCTGCCGACCTATGCGAGCGGGTCGACGTGGAAACAGTGGCTGGTCGACGATCAGCGCGCGGTCTCAGGCCGCCCGGACGTGCTGACCTTCACCACCGATGCGCTGACCGCGCCGACGACGATCGCCGGTGTGCCGGAAGTGAACCTGACCGCGGCGACCAGCGGCACCGACAGCGACTGGGTGGTGAAGCTGATCGACGTGTATCCCGACGTCGACCCTGCCGAGAAGGCGATGGCCGGGTATCAATTGTCGGTTGCGATGGACATCTTCCGCGGGCGTTACCGCGAGGATCTGGCGGTCGCCAAGCCGATCGCCGCCAACGTGCTGCTCAAATACAAGTTCGCGCTGCCGTCCACCAATCATGTGTTCCTGCCCGGACACAAGATCATGGTGCAGGTGCAGTCGAGCTGGTTCCCGCTCTACGATCGCAACCCGCAGACCTTCGTCCCGAACATCTTCTTCGCGCAATCCAAGGATTACGTGAAGGCGACGCAGAAGATCACCGTTTCGGGCGCGGACGAAAGCTATATCAGCTTGCCATTGGTGCGCTAAAGTCCTGCATCACCCCGGACGCGGTCCGGGGTGATGTAAGGAAAGAACCGTCTTGCATAGAATGGCCTTTGCTTGCGTAACTGGTTCTTAGGGGGCGGGGAGGCATAGACCTGTCGCACAACAGACCGGATCGCCGATGATACGCCTCCCCCTGATCGCGCCGAACCCGCCGCGGCTGAGCGAGCACCTCGATGCGTTGCGCCGGGTCGAGGCATCGGGGGTGTTCAGCAACAATGGCCCCGAGGTTCGCGCGTTCGAGGCCGGCGTCACCGATGCGCTGTTCGGCGGGCACGGTGCGTGTCTCGCGGTCGGCAACGCCACATTGGGGCTGATGCTCGCGATCCGGCATGCGTCGGGGATGCGGATGGGCGGACTGGACCCCAAGCAGGGCACGCTAGCGCTGATGCCCGCGCTCACCTTCGCCGCGACCGCGCAGGCGGCGGCGTGGGCGGGGCTGACACCGCTGGTCTGCGATATCGATCCTGACGACTGGGGTGCCTGCGCGCTGGAGGAGGAGCGGTTGCTCCAGCGCTATGGCGAGCGGATCGGCGTGGTCGTGCCCTATGCGACGTTCGGCAACGCGATCGACCTTGATCGCTACGTCCATTTCCAGCGGCGCTACGGCGTCGGCGTGGTCGTCGATGCGGCCTCGTCGCTCGGCACGCTCGACGAGGCGGGGCTGGGCTTCGGTGCGCGCGCGCCGTTCGCGGTGGTCCATTCGATGCACGCGACCAAGACGTTCGCGGTCGGCGAGGGCGGGCTGATTTACAGCGGCGACGTCGACCTGATTGCGACGCTGCGCTCGATGGGGAATTTCGGGTTCGAGGGCAGCCGCAACGCCACGCTGCCGGGGATCAATGCCAAGCTGCCGGAGATCACCGCGATCATCGCGCAGGCCAAGCTCGCGGAGATCGACGTGATCGCCGATCACCGCGCCGTGCTGGACGAGACCTACCGCGCGACGCTGCCCGATTTCCAGTTCCAGGCGGTGTCGGGTCGCCGTCGCGCGATGCAGTTCATGCCAGTGCTGCTTCCCGAGCATATCGCGCACCACCGCGACTCGATCGTCGAGAGCATCGAGGCGGACGGCGTCGGTTGTGGCCGGTATTTCAGCCCGCATCTCGGCGAACAGCCCTGGTTCCAGGCGACCGCGATGATCGAGCCGACTCCGGTAGCGGACAGGATAGCCGGACGGATGCTGTCGTTGCCGATCACCGACGCAATGTCGGTCGAGGATGCGCGGCGGGCGGCGACCGCGCTGGCCTCGGCATGCGCGGCGATTCTCCGGCCACGCGATCGCCGCGCGTCGATACGCGGCCCGGGTGGTGCCATCGCCTCGGTCGTCGTGATCGGCGGCGGTCCCGCGGGGACGGCGATGCTGACCTCGGCGACCAAGCGCGGCCTGCTGCCCGATCTCGCCGCATCGGGGCTGATGGTGATCGAGCGCGGCAACGCGATCGGCGGCGGGCGGCTCGGACGCTACGCGATCACCTCCGATTCGACCGCGCAGACCTTCCTGACCGCGGTGCGCGACAACGTGCATCCCGAACTCGCGCGGCTGGTCGATCATCCCGCCGGGCGTGCGGTCGCCGCGCACGAGGGTGCATTGGGCGTGCCGCTGACCGAGGTCGGGCCGCTGTTGCGCGCGACCGGCGACCGGCTGACCGATATCGTCCGGGATAATGGCGGCGTCGTGCTGACCGGGCACGAGGCGCTGGGGGCGAAACGTGTCGGCGACGGCTTGTGGAGCGTGCAGGTCCGCCGGCTGTCGGACGGGCATGTCTTCGACCAGCTCGCGCGCAACGTGGTGGTCGCGACCGGCGGGCACCAGCCGCTCGACCGGCTTGCGACGCAGCGCGTTGCCGGGGGCCGTCTTATCGACCTGGCGAGCGGACGCCTGCTCCAGTCGGACGACGTGCTGACCGTCGGCGGGTTCGAGAAGGTCGCCGATATCCTGACCGGCAAGCGCAACCCGAAGATCGCGGTGATCGGCGGCTCGACCAGCGCGCTGACGACGATCGCACTGCTATTGAAAAGCCAGCCGGCGCTGCCGCTGGGGGCAGGGGCGGTCACGCTGCTGCACCGCCGGCCGCTGCGCCCCTTCTATCATTCGGTCGAGGCGGCGCAGGCCGAGGGGTTCACCGATTTCGGCCCCGACGATATCTGCCCGGTGTCGGGGTTCGTCTACCGGCTCGCCGGCTTCCGCCTCGAGGCGCGCGATCTGGTGCTGCGGATGCTCGGCATCGACGGTCGCGCGCCCGATCCGCGGGTGACACTGCACCGCATTTCGGGCGACGAAGACACGCGCGCACGGGCGGTGATCGAGGAGGCGGACCTGGTCGTTGCCGCGCTCGGCTATCGCCCGATCGGCATGCCGATCGCCGATCGCGACGGGACCCAGATACCGCTCGCGGCGCATGACGGGCAGCCGATGGTCGACCGCCATTGCCGGATCGTCGATGCCGATGGCGCGCCGATCCCCGGGCTGTACGGGCTGGGACTGGCGGCGGGTTTCGTACCCTGGGGTGCGCTTGGCGGCGAAAGCAGTTTTTCGGGGCAGGCCAATGGCTTGTGGCTCTGGCAGAACGATGTGGGCTTGATGATCATCGATCAGGTGATGGCGTCGAAGGCGCTGGCGGCCGCGTGACGCCGAGCGTTCGAAACGCCGACCCCGCCGTCAGCGTGGTCATGGCCGCGTATAATGGCGCCGGTCTGATCGAGGAGACGCTCGCCAGCCTCCAGGCGCAGATTTTCGGCGATTTCGAGGTGATCGTGGTCGACGACTGCTCGACCGACGACACGCGTGAGGTGGTGCG
Organism: Sphingomonas fucosidasi; assembly: GCF_036663855.1. NCBI lineage: Bacteria > Pseudomonadati > Pseudomonadota > Alphaproteobacteria > Sphingomonadales > Sphingomonadaceae > Sphingomonas > Sphingomonas fucosidasi. The sequence continues at coordinate 130,920 of NZ_JAXOJR010000006.1, forward strand.
CGCCTGGCCCGATCCGCGCGTGCGACTGGTCGTGATGGCGAAGAACGGCGGCCCGGTGCTCGCGCGCAACCGCGGTTTCGCCGAGGCGCGCGGGCGCTACATCGCCGCGCTCGATCATGACGATATCTGCCGCCCCGATCGCTTCGCGCGGCAAGTGGCGTATCTCGACGCGCAACCCGACACCGTGCTGCTGGGCACCGCGGCCGAACTTTTGACCGCCGGCTTGGTCGGCCCTTCCAGCTATGCGCCGACCACCACGCCCGCGTTGGTCGCGTGGCTGACCTGCATCGAGAACCCGCTGGTCTGGTCGTCGACGATGATGCGGACCGAGGTGGCGCGGCGGCTCGATCCGGTGACGCGACCCGAGCTTCTGTATGCCGAGGATTTCGACCTGTATCAGCGTATCCAGCATTTCGGTGCGATCGCGCGGCTCGACGAGGCGCTGGTGCTGTACCGCGTCCATCCCGGCGGCGTCTCGAAGCGCTTCGTCGACACGATGGAGGCGGCCTCGGTCCGCGTCCTGACCGAACGCTATGCCCGGCTGTTCGACGATCGTGCGGAGCGGGTCGCGCGGCTGATCATGCTGCACAACATGGCCAAGCGCCCGGTCCCCGATCGTGCCGCGCTGGCGACGCTGGGCAGTGCGCTGAGCGTGATCCAGGCGGATTTCCTCGCGACGCACGACTGTTCCGCACACGACATCCGCCTGATCCGTTGGGAAACCGCGCGACGCTGGGGTGATATCGGCCGGGCGGGTCTGCGCGCGGGAACGGTGCGGCTGGCCGACGTGCTGGCGGTGCGGCCCGATCATCTCGGGCTGGGCTATGCCGGACTGGAGGCGCTGCTGTGGTCGGGCCTCATCGGCGGCGTCCGCCGCGCGCGCCGGCGGATGGAGCAAAGCCGGATGGCGCAGACTGCGGAGTAGGGAAATCACCGTCGCGTCGGAAATCTGAACGCCAGTCGCGGCGATTGCTCGTACGTAACCCCTAGCCTCAATCCGTCACCCCAGCGAAAGCTGGGGTAATTCACGTGTCAGGTGACGCCCGCCAAACCGGGATATCCCAGCTTTCGCTGGGATGACGATAATGAATCGAGATGACCGCTAAAAGTTCAGACCTTCGCCGCGTAGATCATCCGGCCGGCACCGAGCCGGGCGAACACCTGGTCGAGATCGCGCTCGCCGACCGCGAAGCAGCCCTGGCTGCGACCGAGCATGCCGTGGGTCTCGATCATGTCCTTGTTCGCATACCAGGCCGAATGCACCACGATCGCACGGTCCAGCGCGTTGTCGTTGGTCGGATCGAGCCCGATCAGGCGCTGCGAGCGGCCATGCTTGCCGACGTAGTAGTCGTCAGTGACGAACGCGCCCTCGGACGAGGCGTTCGAGCCGAAGCGGTTCGAGAAGCGCTCCAGATACCCGGTATGCGCCGGATCCGAACCGCTGCCGTGCGCGACCAGCAACGACGTGCTGCGCCCGCTGGCGAGGTCAATGAAGTGGAAGCGCGGCTTTCCCGACGGCGCCGCGAAATCGGCGATCGCGATGCGGTCGTGATGCTGAATGCGGCTGCCGTGACGGCTGAGCGACGCCATCGCTTGGCGCAGCAGGTCGGGGCGAACCACCTTCGGCGACGTCACCGCAACCGTCGTGCGCGGCAATGGCGGCTGCGACATCGGCTTCAGGTCGCGCGCAGTCAGCGGGCGGCCGAGCCGTGTCGTCGCGGAGACGGCACCCGGTACCGCCAGAGCCCCCGCCAATACCAAACTATTCTTCAGAAGCGCGCGTCGTTCGCGCACAAGACCTTGCTCGTCGTGCATCGATTTTCCCGAAATTGCCCCGTTTCTTGAATATCCATATAGCGGATTTTCCGTGAATATTCTGCAACCATTTCCACCGGTTGTGGGTCTGTTCCCTCGAACTACCCCGGCTTGGGGTCGGTTCGTCGACTCATCTGCGCGGCGGCACGTTCCAGAGAATCGTGCGTTGGACGAAATATCGGGAATCGAAGGCGGCGGGACGATGAGCGGGATGGTGCGGTCAGTCATGGCAATCGGGTTGGCCTTCGCGCTGTTCGCGGGCGCCAAGCCCGCGCTGGCTGCGTCGGCGGTCGCACTCGCAGCAACGCCGATCGAGCAGGCCGCGACCGCGCTCTCGCCCAACCAGTTCGTCTGGAAGGACAATGGGTCGAGCGAGCCCGTCAGCATCGTCATCAGTCTGCTGGAGCAGCGTGCGTTCGTCTATCGTGGCTCGACGATGATTGCGGCGACGACCATCTCCAGCGGCAAGGACGGCAAGGACACGCCGCTCGGCACCTATCCGATCCTGCAGAAGAACGCGGTCCACAAATCGAATCTGTATAACGATGCGTCGATGCCGTTCATGCAGCGGCTGACCTGGGACGGCATCGCGATCCACGCCGGCCGGAACCCGGGCTTCCCCGATTCGCACGGCTGCATCCGCGTGCCGCTCGGCTTCGCCAAGCAGTTGTTCGGGGTCACGACGCTGGGGACGGCCGTGACGGTGATGGACGATTTCGAGGGCGGCGTTATGCCGGAGCCGCCGGTCCCGGATCAGGAAACCGCGATCGCCAATTTGCGCCAGTCTGTTTCGCTGAGCCAGTGAACGACCCCACCCCGTCATCCTGACGAAAGTCAGGATCCAGAGTAACAGGCCTCGACGCTAATGGCTCTGGGTCCTGACGTTCGTCAGGATGACGAATGCTGGGCGATCGGGAGCCCCAGCTCGACCAACCGCGCACGAAAATCCGCAGCGTCCGTGAACAGCACCGATTCGATCCCGAGCGCTCGCGCCGCCGCAACGTTCGCCGCATTGTCGTCGACGAACACAGCGTCTTCCGCCGCCAGCCCGAATCGCTTCAGCGCCAGCCGATAGATCGCCGGATCCGGCTTCACCATCTTCTCCTCGCCCGACACGACCACGTCGCGGAACCGGTCGAACAGCGCTGCTTCGCGCGCGCGGAAGGGTGGCCAGAACTCGTGGCTGAAGTTCGTGATCGCGAACAGCGGGACGCCGGCCGAATCGAGCTCCTCGACGATCTCGTGCATGCCCGCGATTCGCGCACCGATGCTCTCGCTGAATCGCGGCCCCCAGGCGGCGATCAGGTCGGCATGCTGCGGATGCAACGCGGCCAGCTCCGCCGAGGTGTCGGCGAAGTCGCGACCAGCGTCGTGCTGGAAATGCCAGTCGATCGTCACGACATCGCGCAGGAACGCGTCGAGCGCCCGATCGTCGTCGATCAGGCGCTCGTACAGGATCCGCGGATCCCAGTCGTAAAGGACGCGACCGACGTCGAAAATGACGGCGGTCTTCAGGAGGTTAGCCCTGGCGTGCCTTGAAGCGACGGTTGGTCTTGTTGATGACGTAGGTACGGCCACGACGACGGATCACGCGGTTATCGCGGTGACGATCCTTGAGCGACTTCAGGGAATTGCGGATCTTCATGATCGATTCGCTTCTTTTCAAATCTAGGTGTGCGGAAAGACGGGATCGCCTAATGGCGGGGTGTGTCCAAGTCAAGCAACGGACACGCTCCTACCAGCAGAGGGCCTCCCATCCGGGAACCCACTCGGCTGGTCGGAGCGTTACTATAGCGCAACATTCTAAGGAAGTCCCGATGGCGGTACGTTCGATCCTGGTCCTGGCGCTGGCAGGCGCATCCCTCACCGCGTGCGCGACCGGCCCGTCGCTGCCCCCGACCGAGGTGCTGCGCTATCATCTCGGCGAACCGATCGACCGCGGGACGATCGCCGTGCAACCGCTCACTGGCGGCGGCCCCGCCAGCCTTGAGTTCAAGACCTACGCCGCCGCCGTGCAGGGCGAGTTGTTGAAGGTGGGGTATAGCGTGCCGACGCCGGGCGCTAAGCCGCCACTGGTCGCGACCGTGGGCTTCACCCGCACCACGCAGGCTGGCCCACCCAAGCGCTCGCCGATCAGCATCGGTCTGGGCGGCGGCGGCTTCAGCGGCGGTCGTGGCGGTGGCGGCGTCGGTCTTGGCGGCGGGGTCGGCTTCCCGATCGGTGGCGGCGGGAGCACCGCGATCCTCGTGTCCGAACTGTCGGTGACGATCAAGCGCACCGCCGACCAGTCGCCCGTCTGGGAAGGTCGCGCGCAGTCGTTCGCCGACGCCCGCAAGGAGGACGCACGCACCGATATCCAGGCCGCGAAGCTGGCGCGCGCCTTGTTCATGGGGTTCCCCGGCGAGTCCGGTCGCACTATTCAGGTGAAATGAACGACCAGCCTATGAGTCCCGCCGCTACTCCCGTTACCATCAACGCAGCCTTCGATGGCGGCAACATCCGTGTTGTCGCCATCGACGGGGACCGAATCGACCTGGAGATCGTCACGGATCACCAGTCCGACTTCTTCCAGTGGTTCTATTTCCGCGTGGCGGGCGCGGCAGGCCGGACGCTGACCTATCGTATCCTCAACGCGGGCAAGTCGGCCTATCCGTTCGGCTGGCCGGGCTACAAGACCCGCGCCAGCACCGATCGCCAGGCATGGCGGATGATCGAGACGCGCTATGCGGACGGCGTGCTCGAATTCGATTTCACCGCCGATACCGATCTCGCCTGGTTCGCCTATTTCGCGCCGTACACGATGGAAATGCACGAGGCGCTGGTGGCCCGTACCGCGCTGTTGCCGGGCGTCGCGCACCGCGAACTCGGCCAGTCGCTCGACGGTCAGGCGATCGACTGCTTCACGATCGGCAACGGCCCGAAGCAGGTCTGGATCTACGGGCGCCAGCATCCCGGCGAATCGATGACCGAATGGTGGATGGAAGGCGCGCTGGAGCGGCTCACCGATTCGGCCGACCCGATCACCGCCGATCTGCTCGCGAAGGCGACCTTCAACATCGTCCCCAATATGAACCCCGACGGCACGCGCCGCGGTCATCTGCGCACCAACGCGGTGGGGGTGAATCTCAACCGCGAATGGCACACGCCCAGCACTGAGAAGAGCCCCGAAGTCCTGTGCGTGCGTAACGCGATGGACCAGACCGGCGTCGACGTCGCGATGGACATCCACGGCGACGAGGCAATCCCTGCAAACTTCATCGCAGGTTTCGAAGGCATCCCGTCCTGGACCGACGCGCATGGCGACAAATTCTACGAATACGGCCGGCGGCTCGCCGCGCACACGCCCGATTTCCAGACCGAAAAGGGCTATCCCAAGTCCGCGGCTGGCACCGCGAACCTGTCGATGTCGACCAATCAGCTCGCCGAGCGCTTCGGCGCGGTGTCGATGACCTTGGAAATGCCGTTCAAAGATCACGATGCCAACGCTGATCCCGAATTCGGCTGGTCGCCCCAGCGCTCGAAACAGCTTGCGCATGCGATGCTGGAGACGCTCGCCGACATGATCGACGAAATCTGACTGCCCGCATCGCCCTCGATCTACCGTCATCCTGACGAAAGTCAGGACCCAGGGTGACAGGGCGCCGTCCTTCTTGGCTCTGGATCCTGACTTTCGTCAGGATGACGGATAGAGGGGCATCGCGTTTTTCGTTTCAGTCCCGCCATCGCAGGAGCCCGCATGCCGACCCTAGTCCTGATCCGCCACGGCCAGTCCACCTGGAACCTCGAGAACCGCTTCACCGGCTGGTGGGACGTCGACATGACCGCCAAGGGCGAGGCCGAGGCCAAGGCCGCAGGCGAACTGATGGCCGCCAAGGGCCTCGACTTCGACCAGACCTTCGTCAGCCTCCAGACGCGGGCGATCAAGACGCTCAACATCGCACTGGAGGCGATGGGCCGGCTCTGGCTCCCGGTCGAGAAGGACTGGCGCCTGAACGAACGGCATTATGGCGGCCTCACCGGGCTCGACAAGGCGGAGACCGCGGCCAAGCACGGCGATGCGCAGGTCCACACCTGGCGCCGCAGCTTCGACGTCCCGCCCCCCGTGCTGGAGGACGGCAGCGCCTTCGACCTGTCGAAGGACCGCCGCTACGACGGCATCGCGATCCCCAAGACCGAGAGCCTCAAGGACACCATCGCTCGCGTCCTCCCCTACTGGGACGAGCGCATCGCCCCCGCGCTGAAGGACGGCCAGCGCATCCTGATATCCGCGCACGGCAACTCGCTCCGCGCGCTGGTCAAGCACCTCTCCAACATCCCCGACGACGAGATCACCAGCCTCGAGATCCCGACCGGCCAGCCGATCGTCTACGAACTTGATTCGGACCTGAACGCCACTGACCGGTATTACCTGAGCGAGCGCTGATACCTACACCCCCCGTCATCCTGACGAAAGTCAGGATGCAGAGCCAAGGGCGGCGGCATTCGTGGCTCTGGATCCTGGGTCGAGCCCAGGATGACGGAGGAGGGGCGGAAGTCGGGCGACGGTTGCCCTAACCCCCGCCCATCGCTAGGCACGGCGCTCCTTTGATCCGGGGACGGAAATGGCTCTAGTCGGCATCATCATGGGCAGCACTTCCGATTGGGAGACGATGCGCCACGCCGCCGAGACGCTCGACGCGCTCGACGTCGCTTACGAGACCAAGGTCGTCTCCGCCCACCGCACCCCGCAACGCCTCTACGACTATGCGACCACCGCCGCCGATCGCGGCCTGAAGGTGGTGATCGCAGGCGCCGGCGGCGCGGCGCATCTCCCCGGTATGGCCGCCTCGATGACGCATCTCCCGGTGCTCGGCGTGCCCGTCGAATCGAAGGCGCTGAAGGGGATGGATAGCCTGCTCTCGATCGTCCAGATGCCCGGCGGTATCCCCGTCGGCACGCTCGCGATCGGCAAGCCCGGCGCGATCAACGCGGGGCTGCTCGCCGCGGCGATCCTCGCGACGTCCGACGATGCGCTGGCCGAACGCCTCAAAGCCTGGCGCGCCGCACAAACCGACGCCGTCGCCACCGACCCCGCCTGAAGACGATAGCCTGAAAGACGCTGACATGACGCCGCTTCCTCCCGGATCGACCATCGGCATCCTCGGCGGCGGCCAGCTCGGCCGCATGCTCGCCACCGCCGCGGCGCAGCTCGGCCATCACACGCACGTGCTCGCGCCCGACCAGGAGAGCGTCGCCGCGCAGTCCGCCTCGACGATGACGCGCGCCGACTATCACAACCGCATCGTGCTCGCCGACTTTGCCGATGCCTGCGACGTCGTGACCTACGAGTTCGAAAACATCGACGTCGAGCCGGTCGAATGGCTCGCCGACCGCGTCCCCGTCCACCCGAGCCCGCGCGCGCTCCGCGTCGCTCAGGAGCGGATCGGCGAGAAACGCTTCGTGGAGAGCGTCGGCGGCCGCCCGGCGCCTTGGGCCGCAGTCGACAGCCTCGAAAGCTTGCAGGCAGGCCTGAAGGCGATCGGCACGCCCGCCATCCTCAAGACCGCCCGGTTCGGCTATGACGGCAAAGGCCAGGTCAAGATCGACGCTCCGGATGGCGCGCAGGCCGCCTGGAACACGATCGGCGGCCCCGCGGTCCTCGAAGCGTTCGTTCCCTTCGACCATGAATTCTCGATCCTGATCGCGCGGGGCCACGACGGGCGCACGGCACGATATGATTCGCCGCTCAACGTCCACCGGGATGCGATCCTCCGCCACTCGACCGTCCCCGCACCCGCTCCCGTGCTGGCTCAGGCCGACGAGGCCGCCGCGCTCGCCGAACGGATCGCAGCCGAACTCGACTATGTCGGCGTGCTGGCCTGCGAGTTCTTCGTCGGCGCCGACGGCCCGGTCTTCAACGAGATGGCACCGCGCGTGCACAATTCCGGCCATTGGACGATCGAAGGCGCCGAATGCTCGCAATTCGAAAACCACATTCGCGCGATTTGTGGCCTGCCGCTGGGCGCAACGACGCTGACCGGGCGTGAAGCGACGATGGAAAACCTGATCGGCAACGACGCGAACCATTGGGCGGAGTTGCTCGCCGAACCAGGCGCGCACCTCCACCTCTATGGTAAGGGCACAGCGCGTCCGGGCCGAAAGATGGGCCACGTCACGCGCGTGATCCGCTAACGCTTCCACGACGGACTCGCAGTGCGTTTCGGATGATTTATGGGAAGAGCAGCTAGCTTCATGCTGTGATGCCCCGTGCAGCCGCTTGGGGCGGATGCACGCCATATTGCGATATTATGCATCAGAGCCACGCACTGAACGTTTTGCCGCTCACCGTTCCAGCAGCGACGGTCTAAGACTATCGGTAAGAGATGCGTATTAGCAGCCGACCCGTCCGATGCCTCACACCATAGCCAGTCATGCTGGGAATGAGGGATCCCGAAGGGCAAACCGATTTGGCATAGTTTGGCGGAGACGGAGGGATTCGAACCCTCGGTACCAGTAAACCCGGTACGGCGGTTTAGCAAACCGCTGGTTTCAGCCACTCACCCACGTCTCCGGCTGCAGCAGATGCGGGGCTATAGCGAGGGTCGGCGTATGGAGCAACGGTAGTAATAAGGTGTCGTGTGAATTCCCCTCTGCTCGTTGGGGCGGCGCGGTGGGCGTGGTTCACAAACCCGTCGTTCATCCCGAATTCGCCCGAATTCGACACGCGCATCCCGTTCGTTCATTGCGCCGCAAGACAGACGTTGGTTAATCCACCGACGGCAGGTATTTGGGGATCGATCGACATGCGCAGCTTCTGGCTTGGCTTGGGTGCCTTTGCGGCAGCCCTTTGCGGCGGCACCGTATCGGCGCAGGTCCGCACGATCGATCCCAATCAGGCGATCGACGGTGATCTCGCCCCGCAAGCGTATTCGTCCCCGGCGCGCGGGCAGGTGACGACCCAGCCATCGCGGCCCGCCTACCCCGAAACCCCGGTTCAAGCAGAGCCCGTGCCCGCGCCGCTGCCCCCTGCAAATGCGCAGGCACCGGAAACGCGCGCCGAAGCTACGATGCAGGCGGCCGATACCTATGAGCGCGATGACTTGCTGGCTGCGGGCGAAGGCGTTTTCGGCAAGGGGGCGGCCGGACTTGGCGGGTTGCTCGAAAATATCCTGAAGGACCAAGGGCAGCCCAATGCGTATATTGCGGGCCGCGAAGCCTCGGGGGCGTTCATTCTCGGCGTGCGCTACGGCTCGGGCATCATGAGCCACAAGGTCGAGGGCCAGCAGCCGGTGTACTGGACCGGGCCATCGGTTGGGTTCGACGTTGGCGGCGACGCGAACAAGGTCTTTGTGCTGGTCTACAATCTTTATGACACGGAAGAACTCTTCAAGCGGTTTCCCGCTGTGGAGGGGCGCCTCTACCTCGTTGGGGGGTTTGCCGCGACCTATCTTCGGCGCGGCAACGTCGTGCTGATCCCGATCCGCCTCGGTGTCGGCTGGCGCGCAGGTGTGAACGTCGGATACATGAATCTTACGCACAAAAGCCGCTGGCTGCCGTTCTGATCCTGTTGTGCACGTGAGTTCGTGCGGACCATGAAAGACTTGGCGGCCGAGATTAGCGGCTGCCGATTTGTCTTTAGCGCGCAGTCGATAGAAACGATTTGCGGGTGAATCGCACCCAAAGGGACCGGGTCGCGGAGCAAGGATCGGCGTCTGTCTCTCTGGCGAAACCGACCTATTCGGCCGCGTGAATCCGATCCCAACCGCGTTGGAAAACGGTGCCCCACAAAGGCCGAAGCTGCGCACTCAAATCCGTAGAAAATTCGTATCGGTCGCCACTGACGACAAGATGTCGGCACCGGTGGCGTGACCTTACATAATTCTCGCGTTGGTGCCCTCGCATTCCATCTCTCGCGTCGCGCAATGCCTCTAGTTCGGCCAACCTCACCGGTTCGTCGGCGGCGAGCGCTTCTTCGAGATAGAGACCATACGGGATATTGCGCACCACCTCTTGCGCTTCCCCACCGTATTCCGCAGCGATAACAGCGAACGCGTCGACCAACTCGCGAAGGAAGCCTTCGTCTAGCTCGTCAAGCTGGACCCCGATTATCTCCGAGGCCTCGACGGCAGTATCAAGGTTCAACTCTTCCTCGTCGGTCAGCTCGAGAAACACGACGTACTCCGTTGAGAAGCAAAAAACAGCATTACAAGAAGCAATGCTTCGGTGGAATGAAATGGTAGAACAAGCGCCTGCCGCAGACGTGTCATATTAGAAAATTAGCGGTCACTAAGAATTTTCTAGAGCGGATGAATCCAGTAGCCTGAGGCAGCGCAATTTATCGAAACTTCTGCCAAAGAAACTTCTGCCAAAAGAGCCGAATTTGTCGTCTGTATTGCGAACATGCTGTCGAGATCGGCAAAGTCGTCAATGGCGCGTGCCAGCGTGGAGCGTAGATGGGCCTCGCAGAGGGCGGTGGGGCCGGTTCAGGAAAGCCAGGACGAAGGGCTTGGGATTGGAAATATTGAGTTGAGGCGCTGACGTGCAGTGCTTTTTCCGGAGTCGTTTCGCCGCAGGAAAATGCCGCGCCCTCGTTAATCTATGAGGGATCGCATGGGCCCCCCCCCAACGGGGGGACCCTGGTGCCCGGAAGAGGACTCGAACCTCCACGACCTTGCGATCGCCAGCACCTGAAGCTGGTGCGTCTACCAATTCCGCCATCCGGGCACGGGGTAGGAGGGCGCCTCTAGTGGAGGGTCGCGATGCTTGTCAACACGCCTCTTGCTGGGGCAAGGGGTTATTCGCGAATGGGCAGGTAAAACAAAGTGGACGGACGGGCGATGAACGACAAACTGGTGACGTTGATCGGGGGCGGCGGTTTCGTCGGCCGCTATGTCGCGCAGGCGCTGCTGGCGTCGGGCGCGAGTGTCCGCATCGCGCAGCGCGATCCGCGGCAGGCGTTCTTCCTGAAACCGCTCGGCGGGCTCGGCCAGACGCAGTTCGTCGGCGCCGACGTCACCAAGCCCGAGACGATCGCGCATGCGGTCCAAGGCTCGGACGTGGTGGTCAATCTGGTCGGCGTGCTCGCCGGCGATTTCCAGCGGATCCAGGCGCTCGGCGCGCAGACGGTCGCAAAGGCTGCGGCCGAGGCCGGTGTCGGTGCGCTGGTGCATGTCTCGGCGATCGGTGCGGATCCGGAGTCCGCCTCGGCCTACGGCAAGTCGAAGGGGCAGGGCGAGGCGGCCGTGCTCGCGGCGTTCCCGACCGCGACGATCCTGCGGCCGTCAATCGTGTTCGGCCAGGAAGACCAGTTCGTGAATCGCTTTGCCGGCATGATCGCCAAGGCGCCGGTGGTGCCTGTGCTGCGCGCCGGGGCGAAGTTCCAGCCGGTTTTCGTCGGCAATGTCGCCGATGCGATCGTCGCGGCGGCGTCGGCGCCCGAGACGTTCGGCGGGCAGACGCTGGAACTCGGCGGGCCCGACATCATCACGATGGGGAATCTGATCCGCTGGATCGCAAAGACGATCGGCCGTAATCCGTCGATTGTGGAGCTTCCGGACTTTGCCGGCGCGCTGATCGCGAGAGCCGGTTTCCTGCCGGGGGCGCCGATCACCAAGGACCAGTGGACGATGCTGCAGAGTGACAATGTCGTCACCGGCGCCGACGGGCTGGCGGCGTTCGGGATCGAAGCGACGCCGTTGTCGACGGTCGCGCCGGGCTGGCTGGTGCGTTTTCGCAAGGCCGGACGGTTCGGTCGGCGCGCCGAAACGCGCGCGGAAGTCCACCCAAGCTGAACCCGCCCGTGCTACGTCTTTCCTAACACCCGCGACGCCGGAGCGCCTGCTTGACCGAACTTCTTACCGTCATCCTCCTCGGCATCGTCGAGGGGATCACCGAATTCCTGCCTGTCTCGTCGACCGGGCATCTGATCCTGGCGACGCGGCTGCTGGGTTATGATGCGGGGCGCTGGGAGGTGTTCAACGTCGTCATTCAGCTCGGCGCGATCCTCGCGATCGTCGTGCTGTACTGGCGGACGTTCTGGGCGGTCGGCATGGGGCTGATCAAGCGCGAGCCCAAGTCGTGGCTGTTCCTGCGCAACCTGGTCGTGGCCTTTATTCCGGCGGCGGTGATCGGGTTGGCGTTGCATAAGTATATCGAGGCGCTGCTCGGCAATGCCGAGGTCGTCGCGATTGCGCTGATCGTGGGCGGCTTCGCGATCCTCGCGGTCGAGCGGTTCGCGCCGCGCAGCGACATTAGCGGCGTCGCGGACATCCCGCTGAAGACCGTGATCGGGATCGGCTTCCTCCAGTGTCTTGCGATGATCCCGGGCGTCAGCCGGTCGGGCGCGACCATCCTCGGCGCGCTGGCGCTGGGCGTCGAGCGGCGCACTGCGGCGGAGTTCAGCTTCTTTCTCGCGATCCCGACGATGCTGGGCGCGAGTGCGCTCGAACTGCTGAAGAACCGCGAGGCGATCGCGAGCGGTGGCGGCGTCGGGCTGGGCGCGATCGCGATCGGTGCCGCGGTGTCGTTCGTCGTTGCGCTGCTGGTGGTAAAGTGGTTCGTCGGGATCGTCACGAAGCACGGGTTCGTGCCGTTCGCCTTGTACCGGGTGGTGGCGGGTTCGGCAGCGCTAATCTGGCTGCTCAGCAAGTAGGTCCGCTTCGGCATCAATAAGACTTGTCGAGACCGTCTATCAGAAAACCTGGTAATTATTAAGTTTTATCAGGCAGTATAGCTTACCTAAATGCTGTTTTAGCCATGACAAGCCTCCGATCGCGCAATAACGCGGCTGTCGGAGGCTATCATGGCGAACGATTCGATGCTCAAATTTGTCGGCCGGGAGCAATCCTATCCCGCCAAGCGCACCGCGGAAGAGCGGGCCGACGATTTCCGTGAAATCGCGCAACGCTATGCGGTCGAACCCGCTGAAGAGCAGGCCGGGCGCTGCTCGCAGTGCGGCGTACCGTATTGCTCGGTCCATTGCCCGCTGCACAACCACATTCCCGATTGGCTCCGGTTGACCGCGGAAGGGCGCCTCCGCGAGGCGTACGAACTCAGCAACGCGACCTCAACGATGCCCGAGATCTGCGGCCGGATCTGCCCGCAGGACCGGTTGTGCGAAGGCAATTGCGTCATCGAGTTCACCGGACACGGCGCCGTTACGATCGGCTCGGTCGAGAAGTTCATCACCGACACCGCCTGGGAAAATGGCTGGGTCGAGCCGCTGGTCCCCGGCAAATCGCGCGGCCAGTCGGTCGGCGTGATCGGCGCGGGGCCGGCTGGCCTGACCGCAGCGGAATATCTGCGTGGGCACGGCTATGACGTTCATGTCTACGATCGCTACGATCGCGCCGGCGGATTGCTCACCTACGGCATCCCAGGCTTCAAGCTCGAAAAGCCGATCGTCATGCGCCGCGTCGAGCGGCTCAAGGCGGCGGGCATCGTCTTCCACGAGGGCTTCGCGGTCGGTCACGATGCGAGCCTCGACGATCTCCGCCAGCGCCACGACGCGATCCTGATCGCGACCGGCGTGTACAAGGCGCGTGCGATGGACCTGCCGGGTGGCGGGTCGAACGGCGTGGTCCCAGCGCTCGACTTCCTCGTCGCCTCGAACCGCAAGGGCTTTGGCGACGCGGTCCCTGCATTTGACGACGGCAGCCTCAATGCCGAGGGCAAGGACGTCGTCGTGATCGGCGGCGGCGACACCGCGATGGACTGCGTCCGCACGGCGATCCGCCAGGGCGCCAAGTCGGTGAAATGCCTTTACCGCCGCGACCGCGCCAACATGCCCGGCTCGCAGCGGGAGGTGGCCAACGCCGAGGAGGAGGGCGTCGAGTTCGTCTGGCTGTCGGGGCCGCAGAGCTTCGATGGCGGTGACATGGTGTCGAGCGTGAAGGTACGGAAAATGCGTCTCGGTGCGCCTGACGCGAGCGGCCGCCGCGCGCCCGAACCCGATCCCGCGGGCGATTATTCGGTGAACGCCGATCTCGTCATCAAGGCGCTCGGTTTCGATGCCGAGGACCTGCCAAGCTTGTTTGCGACCCCTGAGCTGGGCGTTAGCCGCTGGGGTACCGTCCTTGTCGACGGCAAGACGCTGATGACCTCGCTCGATGGCGTGTTCGCGGCGGGGGACATTGTCCGCGGCGCGAGCCTGGTGGTGTGGGCGATCCGCGACGGCCGCGATGTGGCGGCGACAATGCACAAATGGCTGAAGACCAAGGCGGCGAACGCGAAGGTGGCGGCATGAGCAACGAACAGGGTTCCCCGATGATCGATCAACGCGCCCGCCTCGCTGCTGAAGGCATGTACCGCCCCGAATATGAGGGCGATGCGTGCGGCGTCGGCCTCGTCGCCGCCACCGACGGACGCGCGTCGCGGCGCGTGGTGCAGTCGGCGGTCGATGCGCTGAAGGCGGTGTGGCACCGCGGCGCGGTCGATGCCGACGGCAAGACGGGGGACGGCGCGGGGCTGCACATCGACCTGCCGCTGCGGTTCTTCGACGATGCGGTCGCCGCCTCGGGCCACAAGGTGCGTCCGAACCGGCTCGCGGTCGGCATGATCTTCCTGCCGCGTACCGATCTCGGCGCGCAGGAGGATTGCCGGACGATCGTCGAGAGCGCGATCATCGAGGCGGGCTATACCATCTATGGCTGGCGCCAGGTGCCGGTCGACGTGTCGGTGATCGGCCAGAAGGCGCAGGCGACGCGTCCCGAGATCGAGCAGATCATGATCGCCGGGCCGCTGCCCGAGGAACAGGACGCCGCCGAGTTCGAGAAGACGCTGTATCTGGTCCGCCGGCGGATCGAGAAGCGCGTGATCGCGGCGCAGATTCAGGGCTTCTACATCTGTTCGCTGTCGTGCCGTTCGATCATCTACAAGGGGCTGTTCCTCGCCGAATCGCTGTCGGTATTCTACCCGGACCTGTGCGACCAGCGCTTCGAATCGCGCGTCGCGATCTTCCATCAGCGCTATTCGACCAACACCTTCCCGCAATGGTGGCTGGCGCAACCGTTCCGCTGCCTCGCGCATAACGGCGAGATCAACACGATCCGCGGCAACAAGAACTGGATGCTGAGCCACGAGATTCGCATGGCGAGCCTCGCGTTCGGCGACAATTCCGAGGACATCAAGCCGGTGATCCCCGCCGGTGCGTCCGACACCGCGGCATTGGACGCGGTGTTCGAGGCGATCTGCCGGTCGGGCCGCGATGCGCCGACCGCCAAGCTGATGCTCGTGCCCGAAGCCGCGAGCCCGGACATGCCGCCCGAGCATACCGCGATGTACCAGTATCTCGCGTCCGTCATGGAGCCGTGGGACGGCCCCGCCGCGCTGGCGATGACCGATGGCCGCTGGGCGGTCGCGGGCATGGACCGCAACGCGCTGCGGCCGCTGCGTTATACGCTGACCTCTGACGGTCTGCTGATCGTCGGGTCGGAGAGCGGCATGGTCGTCGTTCCTGAGTCCACGATCGTCGCCAAGGGCCGCCTGGGACCGGGCGAGATGATCGCGGTCGACCTCGACGAAGGGCGGCTGCTCCAGGATCGCGAAGTGAAGGATCGCATCTCGGGCGAGGCGGATTACGCCGCGATGATCGGCGAATTCCACACGCTCGCCGACCTCCCGTCGGTCGAGGATGCGGTGGTGCGCTACGATCGCGCCGAGCTCGCGCGTCGTCAGGTCGCGGCGGGCCAGACGATGGAGGACATGGAGCTGATCTTGTCGCCGATGGTCGAATCCGCCAAGGAAGCGATCGGATCGATGGGTGACGACACGCCGCTCGCGGTGATCTCGGACAAGCCGCGGCTGATCAGCCAGTTCTTCCGCCAGAACTTCTCGCAGGTCACCAACCCACCGATCGACCCGTTGCGCGAGCGGCACGTGATGTCGCTCAAGACGCGGTTCGGCAATCTGGCCAACATCCTCGACGTGCGCGACCAGCGCGAGCGCGTTCTGGTGCTCGATTCGCCGGTGCTGACGGGCGAGCATTGGGCGCGGCTGAAGGCGCATTTTGGCAATGCGGTCGCCGAGATCGACTGCACGTTCGAGGTTGGCGGCGGACCGGAGAAGCTGCGCGCGGCGATCCAGCGGATCCGCAACGAGGCCGAACAGGCGGTGCGGCAGGGCAAGAGCGAGATCTTCCTCACCGACGAGGCGATTTCCGAGGACCGTGTCGGTATCGCCGGGGTGCTCGCGGTGGCGGCCGTCCATACGCATCTCGTGCGGCGGGGCCTGCGCTCCTACGCGTCGATCAACGTCCGTTCGGCTGAGTGCCTCGACACGCATTATTACGCCGTGCTGATCGGCGTCGGCGCGACCACCGTGAACGCGTATCTGGTCGAAGCCGCGATCGTTGATCGGCAGTCGCGCGGGCTGTTCGGCGATCTGGAGCTGGCCGAATGCCTCCGCCGCCACCGCGTCGCGGTTGAGGAGGGGTTGCTCAAGATCATGTCGAAGATGGGCATCGCGGTCATCTCGTCCTACCGCGGCGGGTATAATTTCGAAGCCGTCGGGCTGTCGCGCAGCCTGGTCAACGACCTGTTCCCCGGCATGCCCGCGAAGATCAGCGGCGAGGGCTATGCGTCGCTGCACGTCAACGCGACCGACCGTCACGAGGCAGCGTTCGATCCGGCGGTGGCGACGTTGCCGATCGGCGGCTTCTATCGCCAGCGTCACACCGGCGAGACGCACGCCTATTCCGCGCAACTGATGCACCTGCTCCAGACCGCGGTCGCGACCGACAGCTATACGAGCTATCTGCAATTCTCGCGCGGGGTGTCCGACCTGCCGCCGGTGTACTTACGCGATCTGCTCCAGTTCAACTTCCCCGCGGAGGGCGTTCCAGTCGACCAGGTCGAGGCGATCACCGAGATCCGCAAGCGCTTCGTGACGCCGGGCATGTCGTTAGGGGCGCTGTCGCCCGAGGCGCACGAGACGCTGGCGATCGCGATGAACCGGATCGGCGCGAAGGCGGTGTCGGGCGAGGGCGGCGAGGACAAGTCGCGCTTCGTGCCATACGCGAACGGCGACAATGCGAACTCGACGATCAAGCAGATCGCGAGCGGCCGCTTCGGCGTCACCGCGGAATATCTGAACGCGTGCGAGGAGATCGAGGTCAAGGTCGCACAGGGCGCCAAGCCCGGCGAGGGCGGGCAGTTGCCCGGCTTCAAGGTGACCGAGTTCATCGCCAAACTGCGTCATGCGACGCCCGGCGTGACGCTGATCTCGCCGCCGCCGCATCACGACATCTACTCGATCGAGGATCTGGCGCAGCTCATCTACGACCTGAAGCAGATCAATCCGCGCGCTCGCGTCTGCGTGAAGCTAGTCTCGTCGGCGGGCATCGGCACCGTGGCTGCGGGCGTCGCCAAGGCACATGCCGACGTGATCCTGATCGCCGGCCATGTCGGTGGGACAGGCGCTTCCCCACAGACGTCGATCAAATATGCCGGCACGCCGTGGGAAATGGGGCTGTCGGAGGTCAACCAGGTGCTGACGCTCAACGGCCTGCGCGGTCGTGTGCGGCTGCGCACGGATGGGGGCCTCAAGACCGGGCGCGACATCGTGATCGCCGCGATCCTCGGCGCGGAGGAGTTCGGGATCGGCACGTTGTCGCTGGTGGCGATGGGCTGCATCATGGTCCGGCAGTGCCATTCGAACACGTGCCCGGTCGGGATCTGCACGCAGAACGATGCGCTGCGGCAGAAGTTCGTGGGGACGCCGGAGAAGGTGATCAACCTGATGACCTTCATCGCCGAGGAGGTGCGCGACATCCTTGCGCGGCTCGGCGTGAAGAGCCTCGACGACGTGATCGGCCGGACCGAGCTGCTGCGCCAGGTCAGCCGCGGGGCGGAGCATCTCGACGACCTCGATCTCAACCCGATCCTGGCGAAGGTCGACGCGGACGATTCTCAGCGGCGGTTCTCGCTGTCGACGTTCCGCAACGAGGTGCCCGACAGCCTCGACGCGCAGATCATCAAGGACGCGGCGGCGGTATTCTCGCGCGGCGAGAAGATGCAGCTCACCTATTCGGTGCGCAACACGCACCGTGCGGTCGGTACGCGGCTGTCGAGCGAGATCACGCGGAAGTTCGGCATGTCGACGCTGGCGGACGATCACGTCACGATCCGCCTGCGGGGGAGCGCGGGGCAGTCGCTCGGTGCGTTCCTGTGCAAGGGGATCACGCTCGAAGTGTTCGGCGATTCGAACGACTATGTCGGCAAGGGGCTTTCGGGCGGTACGATCATCGTGCGGCCGGCGGTGAGTTCGCCGCTCGCGAGCCAGGACAACACGATCATCGGCAACACCGTGCTGTACGGCGCGACCAGCGGACGGCTGTTCGCGGCGGGGCAGGCGGGCGAGCGGTTCGCGGTGCGCAATTCGGGCGCGAGCGTGGTCGTCGAAGGCTGCGGCGCGAACGGGTGCGAATACATGACCAACGGCATCGCGGTGGTGCTGGGCAAGGTCGGCGCGAACTTCGGCGCGGGCATGACCGGGGGGATGGCGTTCGTCTACGATCCCGACGGCACGTTCGAAAAGCGCGCCAACCCCGAGAACATCACTTGGGACCGCGTGAAATCGCTCCACTGGGCCGACGTCCTGCTCGACCTCGTTCGCGATCACGCCGACACCACCGACAGCAAATGGTCGAAGGGCCTGCTCGAGGACTGGGACCGGGTCGCGCCGCATTTCTGGCAGATCGTGCCGAAGGAAATGCTGACGCGGCTGAGCCATCCGTTGGATGACAGCGCGGAGTTAGTCGCGGCGGAGTAAACGACGCCACACAAACACCACCCCGGCGAAGGCCGGGGCCCAGTTGGGGGACGTCGCAAACGAAGGAGAGCGCTTCGTTACGGCGACCTTTCCAACTGGCCCCCGGCCTTCGCTGGAAGGGTGTAATAAGTTGGTTTCGCGCAGAGGCGCAGAGGCGCAGAGGACGCCGAGGGGTTTCGCCCGGAACGGGCTGCTTGCATGCCAACGGACCTTGTTCACATGCGCGCTTCGCGACAAGCGCAACACCTCCGCGCTCTCTGCGCCTCTGCGCGAACAAAATCTTCTTGCCACAAACGCAACGCCGACCAACCCGCGCTAGTGACACAGCTGCCCCCCACCGCCTAAACGAGGCGCATGTGGCAGCTTTATCAATTTCCCCTGTGTCCCTTCTCGCGAAAGGTGCGTCTGCTGCTGGGCGAGAAGGGGGTCGGATACGAACTCGTCCGCGAATCGCCCTGGGATCGCCGCGACGAGTTCATGGACATGAACCCCGCCGGCCAGACCCCGGTGATGGTCGACGCGTCGCGCGGCGTGGCCCCGCTGATCGATTCGATGGCGATCTGCGAGTTTTTCGAGGAAACCGTCGAGAAGGCGGCGATGATCAACGGCACCGCGACCAATCGCGCCGAGATCCGCCGGCTGGTTACGTGGTTCGACACGCATTTCTACCGCGACGTTACCGGACCGCTGCTCCACGAGCGGATGGTCAAGCGCCTCGCGCACCGCGCCGCGCCCGACGCCAAGGGTCTGCGTGAGGCGATGAAGGCCGCGGTCGGGCATCTCGACTATATGGATTACCTGCTCGATCACCGGAACTGGCTCGGCGGCGCGACGATGAGCCTCGCCGATCTCGCGGCCGCCGCACAGATTTCGGTCACCGATTATCTCGGCGGGATCGACTGGAAGGGCCACGACCAGACCGCGCGCTGGTATCGCGGCTTCAAGAGCCGGCCGAGCTTCCGCCCGCTGCTGTCCGAACGAATGGAGCTGATCTCACCCCCGGCGCACTACGACAATGTCGATTTCTGACCCGATCGCGTTCGCAGACTTCGAGAAGGTCGACATCCGCGTCGGCACGATCGTCGATGCCGAACCCTTTCCCGAAGCGCGCGAGCCCGCGTTCAAGCTCCGGATCGATTTTGGCGCGGAGATCGGCGTGAAGCGCTCCTCCGCGCAGATCACCGAGCACTATACGCCGGAAACACTGGTCGGCCGCCAAGTTGCGGCGGTGGTCAACTTTCCGCCGCGCCAGATCGGCCCGATGATGTCGGAGGTTCTGACGCTTGGCTTCCCCGACGCGGATGGGAAGGTCGTGCTGATATCGCCGAGCCAAGACGTACCGAACGGCGGACGACTCTTCTGAAAAAGATCCTCCCCCGCCAGGGGGGAGGTGGCTGGCCTTTGCCAGACGGAGGGGGAGGAAAGGGAAACCGCTGTTCCGTGTCCTCCCCCTCCGTCACCTTCGGCGACACCTCCCCCTGGCGGGGGAGGATCGCAAGGGCGTTTATTATCGCATGTCGCTCTGCGTGATCGGGACGATCTTCACTTCGACGCGACGGTTCGCAGCCCGGCCCGCATCGGTATCGTTCGACGCGATCGGCTGCGTCTCGCCGTAACCGCGCGTGCCGATACGGGCCGTCTGGACGCCGTGGCCCGCCAGATAGTCCGCGACGGAGCGCGCCCGGCGTTCCGACAGCGTCTGGTTGTACGCGTCGCTGCCGGTCGAATCGGTGTGGCCGTACACGTCGATATAGGTCTGGTTATACTGCGACAGCGTATCCGCGACCTGGTCGAGCGTACGCTGGAACTGCGGCTGCACCGTCGCGCTATCATAGGCGAAGGTGATGCCCGACGGGATGTTGAGCACCAGGTCGTCGCCCTGGCGGATCACCTGCACGTCGGTCCCTGCGGTGCGCGCGCGCAGGTCGCGCTCCTGCTTGTCCATGTACGCGCCGATGCCCGCACCCGCCAGGCCACCGATGCCCGCACCCAGCAGCTTTTCGGTCCGGTCGCGACGACCGCCGACCACGTCGCCGAGCAGATAGCCGCCGAGTGCACCGCCGATGCCGCCCAGGGCAGTCTTCGAGATGGTTTGGCGACCGGTCTCCGGATCGGTGGTGCAGCCGCTGGTGGCGATCAATGCGGCGATTGCGGCACCTGCGAACATCTTGGTTTTCATAGATAAACTCCCTGAGACATGATCGATGACGGCGTTATGCCCGATACGGCCGATAACCCGGTGTAGCGACGATTGTTCCGCCTGCGCACTGAACCGAGCCTGACCATCTTGGTGGCGTAATGTCGAGCATGTGCAAGGACGGTTGTGCGACGGGCCGTTGTCCTGCAAAGAGACGGCGAGCCAATGGCACCGCTTCCCCCCTTCCCCTGGATCGACGTCGCGATCATCCTCGCGCTGGTCGCGTTGAACGGTGTGTTCGCGATGAGCGAGCTCGCGATCGTCTCCGCGCGGAAAGCGCGGCTCGAGGCGATGGCGCGCCAAGGCAAGAAGGGCGCGCGCGCCGCGCTGGTGCTCGCGGCCGACCCGGGCAAGTTCCTGTCGACGGTCCAGATCGGGATCACGCTGATCGGCATCCTGGCCGGTGCCTATTCGGGCTCCAGCCTCGGCATGCCGACCGCCGCGCGGCTGCAGGCCTGGGGGCTGTCCGCCTCGACCGCCGAGACCGTCGGGTTCGCGATCGTCATCGGCCTGACCACCTATGCGTCGCTGATCATCGGCGAGCTGGTCCCCAAGCAGTTCGCGCTCCGGGCGCCAGAGGCGATCGCCTCGTTCATGGCGCCGGTGATGCGCTGGCTCGCGATCGGCACCGCGCCGATCGTGCTGGTGCTCGATTCGACCAGCGCGCTGATCTTCAAGCTGCTTCGGCTCAACCGCGAATCGGAAGAACACGTTACCGCCGAAGAGCTCCACATGATCGTCGCCGAGGCGTCGAAGTCGGGGATCATCGAGGAGCATGAGCGTTCGATCATCTCGGGCGTCGTCCGCCTCGCCGACCGCCCGGTCCGCGAAGTGATGACGCCGCGCACCGAGATCGACTGGCTCGACTGCGACTGGGGCCCCGACGAGATCCGCGAAACTTTGCTCGCGTCGCAGCACACCCGCCTGCCGGTCGGCGAAGGCTCGATCGACGCGGTCAAGGGCGTGGTCCAGGCGCGCGACATCGCCGCGGCGCTGTTCCGCGGCGAACCGATCGACCTGCGCGCGCTGATGCGCAAGGCGCCGGTCGTGATCGACCAGATCGACGCGATGGACGCGCTGCTGGCGCTGCGTGAGGCCGAGGTGCCGATGGCGCTGATCCACGACGAATACGGCCATTTCGAAGGCATCGTCACGCCGGCCGACCTGCTCGCGGCGATCGCCGGCGAGTTCAAGTCGGACTCGGATCCGGACGACGCGCCCTCGGTGGTGGTCCGCGACGACGGCTCGCTGCTGGTGGCGGGGACGATGGCGGCGGATTCGCTGGCCGATCGCCTCGGTATAGACCTGCCCGAGGACCGCGACTACGCGACGGTTGCCGGGCTGGCGCTGTCGGTGTTCCGCCATCTGCCGGGGGAGGGCGAGAGCTTCGTCGAGCAGGGGTGGAAGTTCGAGATCGTCGATCTGGATGGGCGGCGCATCGACAAGCTGCTGGTGAGTGAAGTCTGAGGGGAAGGTTCTCCTGCGTTGCCAGGAGAACTCACGGTGCATGGGCGAGCCTGCCGCCTCCAAATCCCGTCATCCCAGCGGAAGCTGGGATATCCCCGTTTGATGCGCGATCTATCCCAATCAGGAGACCCCAGCGTACGCTGGGGTGACGAGCGTTGGGGCGCCCCTCCGTTCGTCTTGAGTGGCTGCTGAGCTTGTCGAAGCGGCGTATCGAAGGACAGGTTGGCGCGCGGAACCTGTGCTTCGATACGAGCCCTCGATACGCTCCTGACGGAGCTACTCGGTCTCTACTCAGCACGAACGGAGAGGGGGGGTAAGGCACCTCCTTCGTTCAGGGACGAGCTTCGGATCCGCTAGTCGCGTCGCCACCGGGAGCAGCAGTCGCGGGCGCCGCCGCAGGTACACCAACGCCGGGAGCCGCCACCGCGGGCGCCGCCGCCGGCACATCGACGGCAGGCGCACCGCTGGAACTCTCGCCCGGCACCGCCGAGACCGTCCCCGAATCGGCCGCGGCGCCCGGCTCCAGATACTTCGGCACGAACGGCACCACGCTCGGCGGCGGCCCCGACATGCCCGCCGGATCGCCCTCGACGCGCCCGTGGAGATGGTCGATCTCCGCCTGGCGCCGGTTGAGATAAAAGGCCCGCGTCGCCGCGTACGGATCGGGCGAATTGTTGTGCAGGTCCTTGAGCGTCTGATCGAACTCCGACCGGTGATCGAGCGCACCGAGGATACCCGCGGGAATCGTGTAGGTCGCGCTGGTGAACGGCTTGCCGACGCCGACCGGCAGGATCAGGCGATCGACCGCGCCGCCGAGAAGGTCGCGCACCGTCGTCGGTCCGACCAGCGGCAGGAACAGGAACGGGCCGTTCTTCACGCCGTAATAGCCGAGCGTGTTGGCGAACCCGTTCGAGCGCCTGGGCAGGCGGAACGGCTTGCGCTTGGCCATGTCGATCACGCCGACCGCGCCGATCGTCGAGTTTATCGCGAACCGCCCGACCGTCTCCGCCGCCTTGCCCGGCTTGAGCTGCAGCAGGAAATTCAGGAAGACGATCGGCTCGCGCAGATTGTAGAGGAAATTGTGGATGCCGCGCCGGATCGGGCTCGGCACGGTCTTCTTGTAGGTCCGCGCGACCGGGCCGATCACCGCGTCGTCGACTTTCTGCGTCACCGCGAACGACTCGGCGTTGGCCGCGCGCAGCGGATCGCTCGCGCTCTCCTTGCGGCCGGTGACGATGATGTCGGTCTGCGTGCCACGCTCGGTCGCCGGCGTGCGCAAGGGTGGCGCGCGCAACGGTGGCGGGCCGACCGGAGGAATCGCCTGCGTGGGAAGCCCCTGCGGCGAAAACTCGACGGCTGGAAGCGAGCCGATCAGGGCCAAAGGGGACGTTGCCATCGATATCGGCAACGATACGGGAATTGTTACGGGGATCGACGCCGGTACGGGGAAATCGCCGGCGAACGGCGATGGCGTCGCGCCGGGCACAGCGACCGGTCCGGCGACCGGTCCGGTCGTCGGAAGCACCGGCGCGGTGGTCAGCAGCATCGCACTCATCATTGCCAGCATGTGCACTCATCGCCCTGTCTAATACCGCCCTCATACTTCGAGGTACGACACCGCGTGACATGCCCGTCGCCGCCCGCGCGGCATAGAGCCAATCGACATCCGCCGCGTGCGCGTGTCGTGCTGCCGGTCGATCGACCGACGCGGGTTACAGCTTGCCGAACACCGCCTCGAAGCCTGCCTTGTCGCCGGCCGCCAGCAACCGCGCCTGTTCGATCCAGCGATCGCGCCCCATCCGTCCGGTGAAATTGCCGAGCTGTGCGTCGATCGACTGCGCCTCGCTCTCCGACAGCGCGGCCATCTGGCCGACCGTCGTGACGCCGAGCGCGCCGAGCTGCGTCGCGACCTTGGGCCCGAGTCCCTTCAACTGCGTCACCGGACCATCGGCATAGGATTGCGCCGACACGGGAGGGGCGATCGGGGCGGATTCGGCCGGGGCCGGCACCGCTGGCTCGGGAGCCGGGCTGGGCGCCAACTGCGTGGGGGCGGGGGCCGGTTCGTCGATGATCGGCGGCTGCGGCGCGGCGGGCGCGGCCGTGCGCTCGATCGTGGGCGATGGCGATGGCGATGGCGCGGGCGAGGGCGATGGCGATGGTGCCGGGGTAGGAGCGACCGTCCGCGTTTGCGTCTGGGACTGCTCGGCCCTGCGCGGCTCGGCCCCGTGCGGCGGGGCTGGAGCCAGCGCGACGGGTGCCGGCTCGGGAGCTGGCGCGCGCGGCGACTCGACCGGTACCGGAGCAACGCCGGCTTCCTTGGCATTCGCGATCACGTCGCGCGACGCCTTCACGCGGCTGCGTTTCGCCTTGATGCCCCAGATCAGGCCGATCACGACGAGCATCGCCACCACGGCGATGATCGTGAAGTGGATCGCGGTCAGCGTGGCGATGCCGTCGGGCAGCAGGCTCATGCCCGAGGCGGAGGTCGCGGAAGTTTCGTTCATGCTCATACTCGTAGCGCCACGCGAGGGAGGCGGCGAGAGGTAATTGGGTTAGGTAGCCATGTCTGATCCTCCCCCGCCAGGGGGAGGTGTCGCCGAAGGTGACGGAGGGGGAGGACGCGGAACAGGGGTTACCCTTTCCTCCCCCTCCGTCTGGCAAGCGCCAGCCACCTCCCCCTGGCGGGGGAGGATCAGACGTGCATCAAGCCTCGCGCGCGATCTCGCGCCAGCCGATGTCGCGGCGGTAGAAGCCTTCCGCGAAATCGATCGCCTCGACCGCGCGATAGGCGTTCGCCTGCGCCGTCGCGACGTCGTCGCCGGTCGCCGTCACCGCGAGGACTCGCCCGCCCGACGCGACCAGCCCGCCGTCCTCGAGCCGCGTGCCCGCATGGAACACCGTGCCGCCAGCCGCCCGCGCCGAATCCAGCCCGACGATCGCGCCGCCCGCCTTGGGCGTCCCCGGATAGCCCTCAGCCGCCATCACCACCGTCAGCGCAGTCTCGTCGCTGAACTTCGCCGCCGGCATATCGCCGAGCCGTCCTTCCGCCACCGCCAGCATCGTCGCGAGCAGGTCGCCCTGGAAGCGCATCATCAGCACCTGCGTCTCGGGATCCCCGAACCGCGCATTATATTCGATCAGCTTCGGCCCCTGCGGCGTCAGCATCAGCCCCGCATACAGCACGCCGCTGAAGGGCATGCCTTCCGCTGCCATCGCCGCGACGGTCGGCGCGACGATCTCGTCGATCGCGCGCTTTTCCAGCGCAGGCGTCAGCACGAGCGCTGGGCTGTATGCGCCCATCCCGCCGGTGTTCGGCCCGGTATCGCCCTCGCCAACGCGCTTGTGATCCTGCGCGGAGCCGAACGGCATCAGCGCCACGCCGTCGGTCAGCACGAAAAGGCTCGCCTCCTCGCCCTCCAGGAATTCCTCGATCACCGCCTCGGCTTCCCCGTCGGCGAACAGCGCGTCGAGCGCGGCATCTGCCTCGGCGGCGCTGAACGCGATGACCACGCCTTTGCCCGCAGCGAGGCCGTCCGCCTTGATGACGACCGGCAGCGAGAAGGTGCGGGCGAGCGCGGCATCCGCCTCTGCGCGGGTCTTCACGCGGACATAGCCCGCGGTCGGAATGCCGGCGCGCAGGCACAGGTCCTTGGTGAAGCCCTTCGACCCCTCGAGCTGCGCCGCCGCCTTCGACGGCCCGAACACCGGAATGTCCGCCGCGCGGCAAGTGTCCGCCAGCCCGTCGACCAGCGGCGCTTCCGGCCCGATCACGACCAGCCCGACCTCATGCTCGCGCACGAACGCGACGACCGCGGCATGATCCGTCGCATCCAGCGGCACGAGCGTCGCAATGCGCGCGATCCCGGGGTTGCCCGGCGCGGCATACAGCGTATCGAGGCCGCGAGATTGCACCAGCTTCCACGCGAGCGCATGTTCGCGACCCCCCGAGCCCAGCAGCAGGACGTTCATGCCCGATCCCTTTTCCGATGAATTGTCCAGCGACATGGGGCGGCTGGTAGCCGAGCAAGTCCCCGGCGACAACGCACTGGCGATGTCGGTCGGCGAACTCGCCTTCAAGCTGAAGCGTATGGTCGAGGGCGAGTTCGGCCATGTCCGGCTGCGCGGCGAGATCTCGGGCTGGAAGCGCGTCGCGTCGGGGCATTGCTATATGTCGCTCAAGGACGACCAGGCGGTGATCGACGGCGTCATCTGGAAGGGCAATGCGTCGAGCCTCGCCTTCGTGCCGCAGGACGGCATCGAGGTGATCGCGACCGGCAAGCTCACCACCTATCCCGGCCGCTCCAAATACCAGATCGTCATCGAGCGGATGGAGCTGGCAGGCGCGGGCGCGCTGATGGCGCTGCTCGAAAAGCTGAAGGCGAAGCTGGCGGGCGAGGGGCTGTTCGACGGTACGCGGAAGAAGGCGCTGCCGTTCATGCCGAAGGTGATCGGCGTCGTCACCTCGGGGACGGGCGCCGTCATCCGCGACATCCTCCACCGGCTCGAGGATCGCTGCCCGACGCACGTCATCGTCTGGCCGGTCAAGGTGCAGGGCGAGGGTTCCGCCGCCGAGATCGCCGCCGCCGTCCGCGGGTTCGACGCGCTGGTCCCCGGCGGTCCGGTACCGCGGCCCGATCTCGTGATCGTCGCGCGCGGCGGTGGCTCGGTCGAGGATCTGTGGTCGTTCAACGAGGAGGTCGTCGTGCGTGCTGTGGCGGCGTGCACGATCCCGATCATCTCCGCCGTGGGCCACGAGACCGACACGACCTTGTGCGATTTCGCCGCCGACCTCCGCGCGCCGACGCCGACCGCGGCGGCCGAGATCGCGGTGCCGGTGCTCGCCGACCTGCGGCTGACGATCGACAGCCACCGCAACCGCACCGAACGCTGCGCCCGCCGTCATGTCGAGCGCGGTCGCGAGCGCCTCGACGCGCTGGCGCGGCTGCTGCCGAAGCGCGACCAGTTGCTCGGGCCGCAACGCCAGCGTGCGGACGATTTCGGCCAGCGTCTGGATCGTGGGCTGGAGCGTCGCCTGACCTTGGCGCGCGGCAGTCTCGACCGCTCGGGCGCCGCACTCCGGCCCGCCACGCTCGAGCGTAAACTCGAAGCCAAACGCGCGCAGCTCGACGCGACCTGGCGCCTCGTCCAGTCGCTCAACCCCGACGCGATCCTCGACCGCGGCTATGCCCGCGTCACCGCCCGCCCCGGCGGCGAGACGCTCGCCTCCGCCAGGTCCGCACGCGACGCGGGGACGCTGACGCTCCACTTCCGCGACGGCGTGGTGGACGCGGTGATGGACACCGGCCTTGAGCGCCCCGCCGCCAAAACCTATGCTGCCCCCAAGGCGAAGGCCGCGCCCGATCCGGCGCCACGCCAGCCCACCCTGCTGTAGAGAAGACCCGCAATGCTGATGTCCAACTCCGACCGCGCCGCGCGGCTGCATTATATGGCCAACGGATTCCGCGTGCTCAGCCCGGGCGACCACGTCCCCTGCGCCGCGACCGGCCACCGCATTGCGCTCGAAGACCTGCGCTACTGGAGCGTCGCCCGCCAGGAGGCATATGCCACCGCTGCCGCCGCCAGCGAAGCGATGGCCCCCCGATGATCCGCGCGGCGATCCGGGCGGCGGTGCTCGTCCTGCTGGCCGCGACCAGCGCCACCGCCCAGCAAGCGCCGCCGCCGACTACCGCAAGCCAATCCGCCTTCCGCTGGACCGGCACGCTCAGCCAGGGTGGCCTGATCCTCGGCACCGCTCCCGCCGGTACGCGCTCGGTCGCGCTCGACGGCAAGCCGATCTCGCTATCCCCGGACGGTCGCTTCATCGCCGGTTTCGACCGCGACGCCGGCCCGCAAGCCTCGCTGACCGCGACGCTCGCGGACGGTCGCAGTGTTACGCAAAGTCTCACGATCGCGCCGCGCGCCTGGCGGATCGAGCGCCTCGACACGCTTCCGAAATTCCCCGCACCCGACCCGGTGTTCGCGAAACTCCGCCCGCCCGAACTCGCGCAGATCGTCGCCGCACGCGCTCGCAGCACGGACGCGCAGGGTTGGCGTCAATCCTTCGCCTGGCCCGCTACCGGCCGCATATCCGGCCTGTTCGGCGCACAACGCGTCTACAAGGGCGAGCCCGGTAGCTATCACTCGGGCACCGACATCGCCAAACCAACCGGCGCGATCGTCACCGCCCCCGCCGACGGCGTCGTGATCCTCGCCGCCGACCGCCCCTTCACGCTGGAGGGCAACCTCCTGATGCTCGACCACGGCATGGGCCTCAACAGCGCGTTCCTGCATCTGTCCCGCATCGACGTGAAACCCGGCGATCACGTGCGCCAAGGCCAACCGATCGGCGCCGTCGGCATGACCGGCCGTGCGACCGGCCCGCACCTCCATTGGAGTCTCAAATGGGGTGATGCGAAACTGGACCCGATGCTGGCGGCGGGGGCGATGCCGGGCTCAGCGCAATCGCTTCACGAGAACTGAGCGTCCCTTGCCGATTGTCGCGCGATAACCGCCGAGCGAGGCCTGTTTTACCAAGATCGCGGTGCCAGGCCTGGGCGGGGCGGGGATCGCATCGATGGTCTGCCATTCGGTGCCGTCCGCCAGGCGTAAATTCCAGCGGCCGGTACTGGCGGCGGCTATGGCCGATCGGATCGTCGAATCGAGCTGGTCGACTTTGGTCGCCTTGTCCGCGGCACCTCCCCCGAAAAGATCGGTTGGACGACTAGGCAGGCCGAACCCCGCCCGCTTGTCCGCGACCACCTGCTTGCGGTCGATCACGAGGATATCGCCGGATCGCTCGGCGATGCTCGCCGATGCCGCCGCCGCGTCAAAGCACGCAAGACGTTCGGCGTCGGCCTGGATTGCCCGGCAGCGTACGATTCCCGTCAGCGGATTGGCTAACCGGCCATCCTGCGCAACGGCGGTAACGGAGAACAGAAGGCCGGCGAGCCCGAGCGGTCTTAAGAAACCCATGTCGTTGCATCCGCTGTGCGTGAAGATCGATGTCTGTCGACTTTGCCGATCGAAGTCGAGCGTCCTCTCCACATCCCCCGAGACCCCGGGTGTTGCGAACCCGTATGAGTGTGACACAAATGGTACAATCGATCAAAAATAGGCGGAATGGAACCGATCGACGTTGTGCAATCGCGGTAATGTACGCAATCTTCGGTCATCCGCGGCATGCCGCCGGTGCGATTGTTCGGCCCGAACCCTAACAGGGCGGCCAAATAAAGGGGTTTATATGACGAACATTTTCCGGGGGCGCTTGCTCGCCTCGAGCCTTTTGGTGGGTATTGCGTTGGTTGCGAGCACCTCTGCGCACGCGCAGGACGCTGGCCAGATCTCCACGCCCAACGGCGCTGCGCCCGCCGAGGGCCAAGATGCGGCTGCGAATGGCGGTGACATCGTCGTTACCGGTACGCTGGTTCGTAATCCAAACCTGGTTCAGTCGTCGCCGATCAATTCGGTGACCTCGGAGGAGCTGCAGCTTCGCCAGACCAACGTCGCCGAACAGTTCCTGCGCGAACTGCCCGGTGTCGTCCCTTCGATCGGCAGCGCCGTGAACAACGGCAACGGCGGCGCATCGTTCGTCGATCTTCGTGGCCTTGGTACGAACCGCAACCTCGTCCTTCTCGATGGTCGGCGTATCGCGCCGTCGGGTCTGGCCGGCGTGGTCGATCTAAACAACATCCCCCTCGCGTTGGTCGAGCGTACGGACATTCTGACCGGTGGTGCGTCCACCACCTACGGTGCAGACGCAGTGGCCGGCGTCGTCAACTTCGTGACCAAGCGCGATTTCTCGGGCGTCGAAGCAAACATCAGCAATCAGATCACCGAGCGCGGTGATGGCAATGTGTTCCGCGCAGACCTGACCATCGGTGCGAACTTCGGCGATGGGCGCGGCAACGCGGTGTTCAGTGTCGGCTATCAGCAAGCGGATCCCGTCACGCAGGGCAAGCGCGACTTTTCCGTCAACAACATCGATTCGTACACCGGCTTGGCAGGTGGGTCGGGCACGACCGTTCCTGGACGCTTCACCGGCCTGGGCCTGGGTACGAACCAGCAGATCGATCCAGCTACCGGCCGGCTGGTCCCAACCTTTGCTCTGTTCAATTTCAACCCGCAGAACATCTTCCAGACGCCGTTCACGCGCTACAACATGTTCGGCGCGGCGCATTATGAAGTAACGCCAGGCATCGAGATTTATAACCGTGGCCTCTTCTCGCGCAACACGGTGCAGACCGTCATCGCGTCGTCCGGCACGTTCGGCAACTCGCTGACGATGAACTACTCGAATCCCTATTTGCCTGCCGCAGCGCGTGGCCAGATCTGTTCAGCAAACGGTCTGACCGTGGCACAGTGCAACGCAGCGGCGTCCGCCGCCCCCGGCAGCGCGGACTATCGCACCTTCACGACCGTTGCTTCACGGCGCTTCGTCGAAGCCGGGCCGCGCCTGTCGACCTACACCACGACGGTGTTCGACTATCAGGCAGGTATCCGCGGCGACATCACCGACACGATCGGCTTCGATTTTGGCGGTAACTACGGTGAGAGCGAGAATGTTCAGCGCCAGACCGGAAACGGCACGCTGACCCGTTTGCGTCAGGCCTCGCTGGCGACTAGCACCACCGCGTGCGTCGATCCGTCGAATGGCTGCGTGCCGATCAATCTGTTCGGTGAAGCCGGAACGATCACTCCCGATCAGCTCGGCTATCTTCTGGGTGTCACGAACAGCACGCTGACCCGCACGACGATCGCGCAGGTTCACGGCGTTGTGAATGGCGATTTCGGCGTGGCCAGCCCGTTCGCAACGCAGGCGATTTCGTTCGCGCTCGGTGCCGAGTACCGCAAGTACACCGCGGCGGTGATCTCCGACGAACTGACGCAGCGCCCGAACGAAGTGCTGGGCAACGGCGCGGCATCGCCCGACGTCGCCGGCCAGTACAACGTCAAGGAAGCGTTCGGCGAGTTGATCATGCCGCTCGTCGAGGACAAGCCGTTCTTCCACAGCCTGACGCTGGAAGCCGGTGGCCGTGTTTCCGACTATTCGACAGCCGGAACCAACTGGACTTGGAAGGTAGGCGGCTCCTGGGAGCCCGTCACCAGCCTGAAGATCCGCGGTAACTACCAGAAGGCGGCGCGTGCGCCGAATATCGGCGAGCTGTTCTCGCCACTGGTCACCGGTCTCGACAATTCGGCCCTAGATCCCTGCGCGGGTGCGGGTGTAACCGCCGGCAGCGCCTTGGGTGGCGTTTGCGCCGCCCAGATCGTTGCTGGTGGTGCCACGCAGGCTCAGGCCAATGCTCTCGTGGGCAACATTCCTTTGCCGTCGGCCGGGCAGGTTAACATCAGGCAGGGCGGCAACGCCGCTCTGGGTGTGGAAACGGCCAACACTTGGACGGTCGGCGCCGTGTTCCAGCCCGAATTCGTGCGCGGCTTCAATATCAGCGTCGATTACTTCAACATCAAGGTTCGCGATGCGATCACCTCTCCGACGGTCGGCGATGTGCTTGGTGCCTGCTACACGCCGCTTCAGGCAGCAACCTCGCTCGGCTGCCAGGCGATATCGCGTAATCCGCTCGACGGCAGCCTGAACGGCAGCGCCGATGGCTTGTCGGTGCCGCTTTCGAACCTGGGTCGCCTCACGACCGACGGTATCGATGTGGCGGCGAACTACCGCAGCGATCTGGGCTTCGGTAGCCTGGCACTGTCGTTCATCGGCACCTGGACAAACAGCAGGAAGTTCCAGGCGACTCCGACGTCCATCAACCGCGAATGCGTCGGCTACTACAGCGTGAACTGCGGCTCGATCCAGCCGGAGTTCAGCTTCAACCAGCGGACCACGCTGACCATCGGTGCGGCAGACGTCTCGCTGTTGTGGCGCTATGTCGATGCGGTGAAGTACGAGCCGCTCGCACTCGCAGACGACATTGCTGCGGGCGGTGGTCCGTTGGATCGGTTCCAGCGCATCGGTGCGGAGCATTATTTCGATCTGACGACCCGGTTCGGCGTCACCGACAATTTCGACCTGACGCTGTCGGCAATGAACCTGCTCGACAACAAGCCGAAGGTTGTTGGTTCGACGATCGGCGCGACGGCCTATAACAGCGGCAACGTCTATCCCTCGACGTACGACGCCCTGGGTCGCCGTTTCGCAGCAAGTGCCCGCCTTCGGTTCTGATCTGAGGCGGATCTGACTAACCAACTATATGACGGAGGTGGGCCAGTCCTGCCTCCGTTTTTGTTTGAGCGTGGCGATCGGCGTTGATAGTCTTCGATGTCAGATGGCGTAATCGAAGGAATAGCGATGACGATCAGCATTATCCTGTTGGCGTTGACTGTGGCCGGCGCGCCGCCAGCGCTCCAAAGCAATGCATCGGCCAATGAACCGGCAGCACAAGCGGCTAAAGACGAGCCAAAACCGATCTGCCGTCGCTATGCGCAAGTCGGATCGAACATCGCGCGGCGTAAGGTTTGCATGAGCAAGGCCGAGTGGGACCAGGCGGCCCGCTCCAGCCAGGAGTTGGGACGAAGCATGCTGCCCACCCTGACGGCTCCCGGCGCTCAGTAAAGGGCACATGCCGTTGCTCCGTCCGATTTCCTAGGAGGCGGGGCGCAAGATAGGCAAACGGCAAGTCGGTGCGCTGCGACGACCATGGGACCGTGGTGAACCTAACCTTGTCGGTTCTTCACCACGGTCCTTTAGCAGGTTTCCCGCTAACGACGCGGTGATGGTGCATCCGCGTCGTCAGCGACGGCCGCGTCTGCCCGGATTGCCGCGGACATCGCGGCCTGCCTCAAACCACCAAAACCAGCTTCCCGTCGCCCTCGTCGATGTGCACCGTCGAACCGTCCTTCACCTCGCCGCGCAGGATCATGTCAGCGAGCGGGTCCTGCAGATAGCGCTGGACCGCACGCTTCAACGGCCGCGCGCCGTACACCGGATCGTACCCTACACGCCCCAACCAGGCCCGCGCGGCGTCCGTGAGGTCGAGGACGATCTTGCGATCCGCCAACAGCTTGTCGACGCGTGATACCTGGATGTCGACGATCGGCGCCATGTGCGACTGGCCGAGGCGGTGGAACAGGATAACTTCGTCGAGCCGGTTGAGGAACTCCGGCCGGAAGTGCGCGCGGACGATCTCCATCACCTGCGGTTCGACCGACGACACGTCGTCGCCCTCTGCCATGTTCGCCAGATACTGGCTGCCGAGGTTCGACGTCAGGATGATCAGCGTGTTGCTGAAATCCACCGTGCGCCCCTGGCCATCGGTCAGCCGCCCGTCGTCGAGCACCTGCAACAGCACGTTGAACACGTCGCCATGTGCCTTCTCGACCTCGTCGAACAGGATCACCTGGTATGGCCGACGGCGCACCGCTTCGGTCAGCACGCCGCCTTCCTCATAGCCGACATAGCCGGGAGGTGCGCCGATCAGTCGCGCGACCGCGTGCTTCTCCATGAACTCGCTCATGTCGATGCGGACCATCGCGCTGGGGTCGTCGAACAGGAACTCCGCCAGCGCCTTGGTCAGCTCGGTCTTGCCGACGCCGGTCGGTCCGAGGAACAGGAACGACCCCAGCGGCCGGTTAGGATCCTGCAATCCCGCGCGCGCACGGCGGACCGCAGTCGAGACCGCCTTCACCGCGTGCGCCTGGCCGATCACGCGCTTGCCGATCGTCGACTCCATCGCCAGCAGCTTGTCGCGCTCGCCTTGGAGCATCCGTTCGACCGGAATGCCGGTCCAGCGGCTGACCACGCCGGCAATGTCGTCCGCGGTCACTTCCTCGCGTAGCATCGCGCCCTTGGTTGCGCCCGCCGCCTCGTCGAGCTGGCGCTGCAACCCCGGGATAGTGCCGTAGGAAAGCTCGCCCGCCTTGGCGAGGTCGCCCGACCGCTGCGCCTGCTCCAGCTCGAGCCGCGCGGCATCGAGCTGTTCCTTCAGTCGCGCCTCGGCGTTGATCTTGTCCTTCTCGCCCTTCCAGCGCGTCGTCAGCTCGGCGGATTGCTCCTCCAGGTTGACGAGTTCGCCCTCCAGCGTGTCGAGCCGGTCGACCGACGCGTCGTCGGTTTCGCGCTTCAACGCCTCGCGTTCGATCTTGAGCTGGATGATCCGCCGGTCGAGGTTCTCGATCGCCTCGGGCTTCGATTCGACCTCCATGCGGATGCGCGACGCGGCCTCGTCCATCAGGTCGATCGCCTTGTCGGGGAGGAATCGATCGGTGATGTAGCGGTTCGACAGCGTCGAGGCGGCGACGATCGCGCCATCGGTGATCCGCACACCGTGATGGAGCTCGTACTTCTCCTTCAGCCCGCGCAGGATCGAGATCGTGTCCTCGACGGTCGGTTCGCCGACCATCACCGGCTGGAAGCGCCGCTGCAACGCCGGGTCCTTTTCGACGTACTTGCGATACTCGTCGAGCGTGGTCGCACCGACGCAGTGGAGTTCGCCGCGAGCGAGGGCCGGCTTGAG
This sequence comes from Sphingomonas fucosidasi, assembly GCF_036663855.1. Taxonomy (NCBI): domain Bacteria; kingdom Pseudomonadati; phylum Pseudomonadota; class Alphaproteobacteria; order Sphingomonadales; family Sphingomonadaceae; genus Sphingomonas; species Sphingomonas fucosidasi. The sequence continues at coordinate 165,615 of NZ_JAXOJR010000006.1, forward strand.
CAGATTGCCCGCGTCCATCGCGCCCTCGGATTTACCCGCGCCGATCAGCTGGTGCATCTCGTCGATGAACAGGATGATGTCGCCCTCGGCGGCCTTCACCTCGTCGAGCACGCCTTTCAAACGCTCCTCGAACTCGCCGCGATATTTCGCACCCGCGATCAGCGAGCCGAGGTCGAGCGACATCAGCCGGCGATCCTTCAGCGTATCGGGCACGTCGCCATTGGCGATCCGCAGGGCTAGCCCTTCCGCGATCGCGGTCTTGCCGACGCCGGGTTCGCCGATCAGCGCGGGGTTGTTCTTGGTCCGGCGCGCGAGGATCTGGATCGTGCGGCGGATTTCCTCGTCGCGGCCGATGACGGGATCGAGCTTGCCGTCGCGCGCCGCCTGGGTGAGGTCGCGCGCGAACTTTTTCAGTGCGTCGTAACGATCCTCGGCGCCCGCGGTGTCGGCGGTGCGCCCTTGACGGACGCTGTTGATCGCGGTGTTCAGACCTTCGGGCGTCACGCCGCCGGCCTTCAGCGCCTTGCCTGCCGCGGTGTTGAGCGACAGTGCGAGCGCGACCAGCAGGCGCTCGACGGTGACGAAGCTGTCGCCCGCCTTGCTTGCGATCTGCTCGGCCTGGTCGAGTACGCGCACCGCGTCGTTGTCGATTCCCGGCGTGGTCTGCGCGCCGGAGCCCGACACGACTGGAATCTTTGCGAGCGCGAGATCGGTTTCCGAGGTCGCGCGCTTGGCGTCGCCACCCGCGGCCGCGATCAGCCCGGCGGCCATGCCCTGCTCATCCTCCAGCAGCGCCTTCAGCAGATGCTCGGGCGCGATCCGCTGATGGTTCATGCGGATCGCCACGGTTTGCGCGGACTGCAGGAAGCCTTTCGCGCGGTCGGTGAATTTGTCGATGTTCATGACGAATTCCTGTGGGTCTTGGTGTCAGTGTCTGGCACTGAAATGGTGTTGTATTTAAGCAACACAAGAGGCAGTGCCGATGCTAGCACCGGACGCGTAGACTGGAATCATAAATCGGACGCGGCGTACGTCGGCCGGACACCGTCGATCCACCATCGGCGCTGTGACTACAGTCTGCCCGAAGCAGGCGCCCGAGGAATACCAGGGTTCGAGATGATTTGTCGGCGCATCCGCATCGTGCTTGTCGAAGCAAACGATGCGGGGCAACAATCAGAAAACTGGTGCTGCCGGTGAGGATTGAACTCACGACCTCAGCCTTACCAAGGATGCGCTCTACCACTGAGCTACGGCAGCACTCGCTGGCATCGCTGCCGGCGGAGTGGGGCTAAGAGACGAGGGCGGGGCGATTGTCAAGCGGTCCCGCCAAGATGTAGGGCGTATTTATGGATGATCGGGATCGAAAGGCGGCGGAGAAGGCCGAGCGCATGGCCGCCGCGCTGCGCGAGAACCTGCGGCGGCGCAAGGCGCAGGCGCGTGCCGTCGGGGCTGCGCCTGCGCCTGGGGACGAGCCTTCTAGCTGAGAGGCGCGCACTTTGCCGCGAGCCACGCGCGATCGTTTGCGTCGGTCATTTCCGGGGTAAGGACCGCCAATACCCTGGCGTGATAGTCGTCGACCCATTGGCGCTCCTGCGGCGTCAGCAGCGCGGGCTCGATCAGCGTGCGCTCGATCGGGCAGAAGGTGAGCGTTTCGAAACCGAGCATCTCGCGGTCGGCGCCGGGGATGGTGCGCGGCTCGATCAGAATCAGGTTCTCGATACGGATGCCGTATTCGCCGGCCTTGTAATAGCCGGGCTCGTTGGAGAGCATCATGCCGGCGCGCAGGGGCTCCATCGCTGCGCCACCGGGGTAGTTGGGTGCGGCGATGCGTTGCGGACCCTCGTGGACCGCGAGATAGGCGCCGATGCCGTGGCCGGTGCCGTGGCCGAAATCCAGGCCTGCTTCCCAGAGCGGACGGCGGGCGAAGGCATCGATCTGGCCGCCCATGGTGCCGTCGGGGAAGACCGCGGTGGCGATGCCGATATGGCCCTTCAGGACGCGGGTGAAGCGGTCGCACATTTCGGGGGTGGGTTCGCCGATCGGCATGACGCGGGTCACGTCGGTGGTGCCATCCGAATATTGGCCGCCGGAGTCGATCAGATAGAGCTGGCCGGGCTCGATCGGGGCGCTTGATTCCTTAGTGACGTGGTAGTGCGGGATAGCACCGTGGGGGCCGGTCGCGGAAATCGTGTCGAACGAGGTGTCCTTCAGGACGCCGGTCTGTTCGCGAAAGGCGAGCAGCTTGGCGGCGGCGCTGAGTTCGGTCTGGCCGCCCTTCACGCATTCGATCTCGACCCAGCGCAGGAAGCGCGCGAGTGCGGCGCCGTCGCGCGCGGAGGCGGCGCGGTGGCCGGCGATCTCGACGGGGTTCTTGATGGCTTTGGCGAGGACGACGGGGTCGCGGAGCGGGAGGATCTTGGCGCCGCCGGCTTGGAGGGCTTGCGTGATCGCGGCGACGGCGCGCTCGGGATCGGCGGCGACGCGCTTGCCGGCGTAGGTGGCGAGGGCGGCGGCGAAGGCGGTGCGGTCGTGGAGGCGGACGGCGTTGCCGAGATGCTGGCGGACGGTGTCGTCGAGTTTGTCGGGGGCGACGAACAGGTCAGTGGTGCCGTCTGCGCCGACGATCGCATAGGAGAGTGCGACGGGGGTGTGGTCGACGTCGCCGCCGCGGATGTTGAGCGCCCAGGCGATCGAATCGAGTGCACTGAGGATGACCGCGTCGGCCTTGTGATCGGCCAGCCAGTCGGCGATTGCGGCGCGCTTTTCGGCGGAGGAGGCGCCGGTGAACTGGTCGGGCTGGACGGTCAGTTTTGCGGGGGAGGGGGCGGGGCGATCGGTCCAGATCGCGTCGATGGGATTGGCGTCCACCGCTATGAGTGTGGCGCCGCGCTCGGCGAGGGCGGTGGTGGCGTCGGCGACCCAGGTTCCGGTGTGGAGCCATGCGTCGTAGCCGATCCGGCCGCCTTCGGGGGCGTGCTTGGCGAGCCAGGCGGCGGGGCTGGTCTGGGGCACGGGTTCGTACGCCCATTGGGTGCCGTCGACCTGCTCGCGAACCTGGATCGTGTAGCGGCCGTCGGTGAAGATCGCGGCGCGGTCGGCGAGGACCACGGCAGTGCCGGCCGAGCCGCCGAAGCCGGTGAGCCAGCCGAGGCGCTGCGCGTAGCCGCCGACATATTCGCTCATGTGCTCGTCGGTTAGGGGGATGACGAAGCCGTCGAGGCCTTCGGCGGCGAGCTGGGTGCGGAGGGCGGCTAGGCGGTCGGTGTGGGTCGGCATGTTGGGGTCTCTCGTCGGTCGATGTCGGGTGATGCGGGGGTTCTGCCAGAAAGGGGCACGGCAGGACAGCGTGGGGAGGGGCGGGACACTTCCCAAGGGGCGAGGAGAGCGCAATCGAACGGTGCTCATCCTTAGTTCTCCCGCGAAGGCGGGAGCCCAGTCTAGGTCCCCGCCTTCGCGGGGAAACACGGTTGGTGCACCGTCACTCACACCAACCGCCACCACCCCGGTGAAGGCCGGGGCCCAATTGGGGGACGGTCGTGACGAAGGACTGCGCGCCGTTACTGCAACCTTTCCAACTGGGCCCCGGCCTTCGCCGGGGTGGTGCATGGGGCGTGGCTGGCACTCTTCCTCAGCCGCTCCCCAACGCTACAGCGTTTGGCTTCCACCCGCGGCCCCGCTAACACCGCTGCATGACCACGCCCCCCATCGCCGAACAGCGCCCGCACAGCTTCACCACGCACGGCGTGACGATCGAGGATCCGTATGCGTGGTTGAAAGATCCGAACTATCCGGAGGTCGATGACGCCGACGTGCTCGCATATCTGGAGGCCGAGAACGCGTATTTCGAGGCGCAGATGGCGCCGCATACCGCGCTGGTCGATACGATCTACGAAGAGATGAAGGCGCGCATCAAGGAGGATGAATCCTCGGTGCCGCAGAAGGATGGCGATTGGCTGTACTGGACCGCGTACGAGACCGGCGGGCAGTATAAGAAATGGTGGCGCAAGCCCGTCGCAGGCGGTGACGACGAGTTGTTGCTCGACGAGCCGGCGCTGGCGGAGGGGCACGAGTATTTTCGGCTCGGCGCGTTCTCGGTCAGCAATGACGGGCGCTATCTCGCCTATGCGATCGACGACAATGGCAGCGAGCGTTTCGAGGTTCGGGTCAAGGATCTGGACACCGGCGAGCACCTGCCCGACGTGATCCCTGGGATGCTCAGCGAGATTGTCTGGACTGCGAACGATGCGGGCTTTCTCTACGGACTGGCTAACGAGCAGTGGCGGACGGACAATGCGCGGTTCCACCGGTTGGGGACGCCGATTTCCGAGGACGTGGTGCTGTTCCACGAGGAGGACGAGGGCTTTCGCGTCGGCGTCGGCGAGACGAGTTCGCGCAAGTGGATCGTGATCGCGACCAGCGACCATGTGACGAGCGAACTCTATCTGCTGCCCGCGCACGAGCCTTTGGCGGTGCCGATCCTCGTTTCGGCGCGGAAGGTGGGCCGCGAATATGATGTGGACGAGCATGACGGGACGCTGTTCATCCATACCAACGACGTCGATCCGAATTTCCGGCTTTGCACCGCGCTGGTCGAGGAGCCGGATGCCTGGAGCGAGCTGATTCCGGCGAGCCCGACTTTCTACATGACCGGGGTGGAGTGCTATCAGGACTTCTTCGTCGTCGATGGGCGCGAGGACGGGCTCGATCAGATCGCGATCCATCGGTACGAGACGCCGACCGAGGGCAGGCGGATCGACTTTCCCGAGGCGAGCTATGTCGCCGGGCTTGGGGACAATCCCGAATACGACATGACGGTGCTGCGGCTTGGGTATGAGTCGATGGTCACGCCGGGGACGGTGTATGATTACGACGTCGATACCGGTGAGCGGACGATGCTCAAGGTGCAGGAGATCCCTAGCGGGTATGATCCCGAGAAGTACGCGACCGAGCGGTTGAAGATCGTCGCGCGAGACGGGACCGAGATTCCGGTATCGATCGTGTATCCCGCCGGGTTCGTACAAGACGGGTCGGCGCCTTTGTTCCTCTATGCCTATGGCGCGTACGGCTATGCGATCCCGCCGGGGTTCTCGACCGGGCGGATGAGCCTGCTCGACCGCGGGTTCGCCTATGCGATCGCGCATATCCGCGGCGGCGATGATCTGGGCCAGCAATGGTATCTGGATGGCAAGCTGGAGAAGCGCGCGAACACGTTCAACGATTTCGTGGATGTGGCGAAGGCTTTGGTCGACGCGCAGTGGACGTCGGCGGGGAAGATCGCGATCGCGGGGCGGTCTGCTGGCGGCGAGCTGATGGGGGCGGTGGTCAATTCCGACCCTGAGCTGTGGGGTGCGGTGATCGCGGACGTGCCGTTCGTCGATGTGCTGAACACGATGCTCGACGAGAGCCTGCCGCTAACGCCGGGCGAGTGGCCCGAATGGGGGAACCCGATCGAGGACAAGGCGGCGTTTGAGTTGATCCGGTCGTATTCTCCGTACGACAATGTGAAGGCGCAGGCTTATCCGCCGATGTTTATATCGGGCGGGCTGAACGATCCGCGCGTGACCTATTGGGAGCCGGCGAAGTGGGCGGCGAAGCTGCGGTTGATGAAGACCGACGATAACGTGCTGCTGCTCAAGACCAATATGGGCGCGGGGCATGGGGGCAAGTCGGGGCGGTTCGAGTCTCTGCGCGAGGGGGCTGAGGAGCATGCGTTCGTGCTGTGGCAGCTGGGCGTCGCGGGGTGAGCCGGTTCACGCTCTCGATCACTGCGCAGGACGCGGATATCGATGAGCTTGGGCATGTGAACAATGCGGTTTGGGTGCAGTGGATCCAGGCTATCGCGACCGCGCATTGGGAGGCGGTGGCGCCGGCCGAGCACAAGCTGGCGTATGTGTGGGTCGTGACGCGGCATGAGATCGATTACCGCGGGAGTGTCGTCGCGGGGGAAACTGTTGTTGGCGAGACTTGGGTCGAGGGGGCGCCGAAGGGGGCTCGGTTCGATCGGCATGTTCGGTTTGTTGGGGATGATGGGAAGGTGAAGCTGGAGGCGGTGACGACCTGGGCTTTGCTGGATCGGGCAACGGGGCGGTTGATGCGGGTGCGTGAGGATGTCGCTGCGCCGTTTTATCCTCCCCGGAACGGGGAGGGGGACCGCGACGCGTAGCGGCGGGGTGGAGGGGGAGCGCCGCGGGCGTTACGGCTGTGTCGGAGTGATACTGGGCGCTGCGCTTGGATAAGGCGAGTCTCACGGCTGGTATTTTTGCCGCACGCCCCCTCCACCAGCTTCGCTGGTCCCCCTCCCCGTTCCGGGGAGGATTAGCCGCTGTTTCTTAGGGCGGTGGCGATGGCGTTGATCGAGAGGAGGATGCCTTCGCCGATCCTCGGGTCGTCCTCGCCTGCTCGGCGGCGTTTTATCAGTTCGATCTGGAGGAGGTTCAGCGGCTCGATATAGGGCAGGCGGAGGCGGATCGAGGCGTCTAGGGCGGGGTGCTTTTCCAGGAGGCGGGACTGGCCTGTTACCTGCAAAAGCCCGTCGTGAGTCTGGTGCCAGCCGTCGCGGATCGTGGTGAAGATCTCGCGGAGCTTGTCGTCCTCGACCAGACCCGCATAGCGTTCGGCGATGCCGATGTCGGACTTGGCGAGGACCATTTCCAGGTTCGCCAGGGCGGAGGCGAAGAGGGGCCAGCCTTGCGCCATGTCCTTCAGCAGCGCCTTGTCCTCGAAATCGGCGATCGCGCGGCCGACGCCGTACCAGCCGGGGAGCATGACGCGCGCCTGCGCCCAGCTGAACACCCAGGGGATGGCGCGGAGGTCTTCGATGCGGTCGGACTTGGTGCGGCTGGCGGGGCGGCTGCCGATCTTGAGGCCGGCAATCTCGGCGATCGGGGTCATCTGGCGGAAGAAGGTGCGGAAGCCTTCCGTACCGTAGACGAGGTCGCGGTAGCTGTGGAACGCGGTGTCGCTGAGCGTGTCCATTGCCGCGGAGAAGCTGGCGTTGTCGGCGTTGGAGAGGCGTTCGGGCTCGAGGCTGGCGAGCAGCGTGGCCGACGCGATCGCCTCGAGGTTGGTCATCGCGGCATCGCGCGTGCCGTATTTGGCGGCGATGACTTCGCCCTGCTCGGTGATGCGGATGCGGCCCTGCACGGTGCCCGGGGGCTGCGCGCGGATAGCACGGAAGGCCGAACCGCCGCCGCGTCCTACCGCGCCGCCGCGACCGTGGAACAGCTGCATGCCGACGCCCGCCGCGGCGAACACGGGTTTCAATGCGGTCGAGGCTTTTGATAGCTGCCAGGTGGAGGTGAGATACCCGCCGTCCTTGTTGCTGTCGGAATAGCCGATCATCACTTCCTGATGGCCGCGCGCCTTGGAAATGGTGGCGATCTCGGGGAGCGCGAACCAGGCGGACATGACGCCGGGGGCGGCTTCGAGATCGCCGATCGTCTCGAACAGGGGCACCGCCATTATCGCGGCGGTCGGCGTGTCTCCGGGACGGTAGAGGCCGACTTCCTTCAGGAGCAGGTTCACCTCGAGCAGGTCGCTGACCGACTGCGCCATCGAGACGATGTAGTTGGTGATGCACGCGGGGCCATAGGCAGCATGCGCGTCGGCGGCGGCCTGGACGATCGCCAGTTCGCCTGCGGTCTCGTCGGTGTAGTCGGCGAAGCGCGAGGTGAGCGGGCGGGCGTTGGCCAGTTCGCGCCTGAGGAGGTCGACGCGTTGGTCTTCGTCGAACGACATATAGTCTGCTTCGACGCCGGCCACGTTCAGCAGTTCGGCGACTACGCGTTCGTGGACGGCGCTGTTCTGGCGGAGGTCCAATGTGGCGAGGTGGAAGCCGAACGTCTCGACCGCGCGGATCAGCCGGCCGAGTGCGCCGCCGGTCTTCAGCGCGATGCCGAGGCCGTGTGCGAGCGTGACGAGGTCGGCACGGAAGTCGGCGGGGCTCGCATAGGGTTCGCCGGTTAGGCGACCGGGGCGCGGGGCGTGCTTGCCGGTGAGCGCGTCGTGTGTAGCGGACAGGCGGGCGTAGATGCCGGAGAGCGCGCGGCGATAGGGCTCGTCGCTGCGGCTGGCGGCATCGTCGCCGCTGGCGTCGGCGAGCGCCTGCACCGCGGCGTCGGCGGGGGCGTGTTCGGTGGAGATCGAGAGCTCGGCGCCGAGCGCGTGCACCGCGTCGCAATAATAGCCGAGCACGGCTTCGCTCGCCTTCGACAGCGCGGTCTTGAGCGAATCGGCGGTGACATAGGGATTGCCGTCGCGGTCGCCGCCGATCCAGCTGCCGGGGCGCAGGAAGCTAGGCGTGCGTTCGCCGAGTGCGCGGTCCCAGCGCTGGTAGAGTGCGGGGAGCGCGGGGAGGAACACATCGCGCAGATAGCTGAGCGCATTGTCGACCTCGTCGGTGACGTAGAGGCGGTCGCGTCGGAGGACGCGGGTTTGCCAGAGCAAAGCGATCTGGCGGAGGATCGCGTCGTCGACGCTGTCGCCATCCGGCGTGGTGTCGCGGCCGAGATCGCGCAACGCCATCAGCTCGGCGATGCGGTTGCGGTGGTCGATCATGCTTTTCCGCCGGACTTCGGTCGGGTGCGCGGTGAGAACGGGGGCGATCAGCGCGTGGTCGAGCAGCTTGCGGATCTGGGTGCGGTCGATGCCTTCGGATTCGAGCTGGGCGATCGCGGAGGCGAGGTCGGCGCCGTCTTCTGCGGCGATGCCCTGGCGGTCCTCGGCGAGGTTGGCGAGCATCGAGAACAGCATGAAGCCGCGGACGAAATCGAGCGTCTCATCGAGGCTGAGCTTTTCGAGGCTGAGATCGACCGCGCGATCGTCGCCGGGCTTGCCTTCGGAGGCGTCGCGGTGGCGCTCGACAGACGCCTTGCGGATCGTCTCAGTGGCCTCGAACAGACGCTCGCCGCCATAGGCGCGGATGACGTCGCCGAGCAGTTTGCCGAGGAAGCGGATGTCGGAATTGTTCGCGATTGCGGGGAGGCTAGCCATGATCCCCTGCTGCGCTGCGGCAGAGTTCAGGTCAACCGGGAATGGAAGGCTTGAGGCGTGAAATCGAATGCATTGCACGGGCGATACGTAATATTATTGTCTATGGGTGCCTTGGGCGTCGGCCTTAAGTTTCTCCCAGATACTCCGCCATCCTAACCCCACTCCGTCATCCCAGCGAAAGCTGGGATCTCCGCGTGTGGCAGGTGCCGCGAACCCCGACAGATACCCCAGCGTTCGCTGGGGTGACGGGTGTTTGGGTTCAGCGCTTACGCGATTCCGCGCGTTCTTCGGACGTCACCGTGCCGTCGCGGTTGAGGTCCATCCTGTCGAACCAGGCGAGCGTGCCTTCGCTCCACTCGATCGCGGTGATGATGCCGTCCTTGTTACGGTCGAACGCCTTGATGCGCGCGTTCGGTGCGGGGAGTTCGTCCTTGGTTATGCGGTCGTCGGCGTTGCGGTCTAGCGTGCGGAAACGGCGTTCCATGCTGGCGCCGAAGTCCAGGCGCGAGGTTACCGAGGGGGGCACGAAGCCTACCGCGTTGGCGTCTGCCTGTGCGCGCTGCTCGTCCTTGTCGCCGCATGCGGACATGAAAAGTCCCGTCGCGGCGAGCGCCGCCACCAGTTTCACCTGCATAGTATCTCCCGTCGTCTCGAAAGCCGTTACGCTTCCAGTTCAACGTCCCAATACAGCCAGTCGTGCCATGTGTCGTGCAGGTAGTTGGGCGGAAAGCTGCGGCCGTGTTCCTGCAGATGCCAGTTGGTCGGCCGGATCGGCTCGAGGTGGAGCGGCATCGCCGCCTGTTTCGGCGTACGCCCGCCCTTTTTGAGGTTGCAGGGCGAGCAGGCGGTGACGACGTTCTCCCACGTGGTACGACCGCCTTGCGCGCGCGGCACGACATGGTCGAAGGTGAGATCGCGCAGCTTGCCGCAATATTGGCAGGTGAACTTGTCGCGCAGGAACAGGTTGAACCGGGTGAAGGCGGGAAATTGCGACGGTCGGACGAACTGCTTCAGCGCGATCACCGAGGGCAGTTTCAGCGCGAAATTGGCGCTGCGGACTTCGCGTTCATAGGTGGCGACGATGTCGACACGATCGAGGAAAACAGCCTTGACCGCGGTTTGCCACGGCCAGACGCTGAGCGGATAGTAGGAAAGCGGCGTATAATCGGCATTGAGCACGAGCGCCGGACAACCATCCGGGTGGCGTATCAGGTCGGGGTGAAACACGGCTCCTCCCACTCAGGCTTCGCAGAGCGCCCTATGGACGACAGCGATGACAAGGACATGACAGCACGGCGCGTATCGTCAGGTCAAGCGCGGTGAGCGGCGAGACGGTTATTACGCGGTTTGCGCCGAGCCCGACCGGACGGTTGCATCTCGGCCACGCGGCATCGGCGATCCGCGCGCATGATTTTGCGCGCGAGCGCGGCGGGCGGTTCGTGCTGCGGATCGAGGATATCGACGGGACGCGGAGCCGGCCCGAGTTCGTCGCGGGGATCCTCGAGGATGTGGCGTGGCTCGGGTTGCGGTGGGATTTGCTCGTGTTCCAGTCGGAGCGGCTGGCGAAATATCAGGCTGCGCTGGAGGCGTTGAAGGCGCGCGGGCTGGTCTATCCGTGTTTCTGTACGCGGGCGGAGATCGCGGCGAGTGCGTCCGCACCGCAGGGGGATGCTGCGCCGGTCTATCCGGGGATCTGCCGGGATCTGACTGTCGAGGAGATGACCGCACGCGCGCATCTAGCGCATTGCTGGCGGCTCGATATGGCGAAGGCGGTGGCGATGACCGGCATGCTGGCGTGGCATGATGCGATTGCTGGGACGGTGGTGGCCGATCCTCTGGCGCAGGGGGATGTGGTGCTGGCGCGCAAGGATGCGCCGGCGAGCTATCATCTGGCGGTAACGCTGGACGATGCCGCGCAGGGCGTGACGGACGTGGTGCGCGGGGTGGATTTGTTCGCGGCGACGGACGTGCACCGGGTGTTGCAGGCTTTGCTGGGGTTGCCGGTGCCTTCGTATCATCATCATCCGCTGGTGGTGGACGCGGCGGGGCGGCGGTTGGCGAAACGGGACGGGGCGTTGTCGTTGGCGGAGATGCGGGCGGCGGGGGAGGATGGGGCGAGACTGGCGGCTCGGTTGCGAGGTGGGGATCGGCTCGCGACTTCCAGGTGAGCACCTGAGCTAAGGTGGGGCGAATATCCTCCGGTCACGGCGGCCTTATAACGGCTGGCGACCTGCACTTCCTTGTTCTCCCGCGAAGGCGGGAGCCCAGACTGGGTCCCCGCCTTCGCGGGGAAACGGCGAGGGAGGTGTGACGCCCGTAAAATGCCATTACCCCGGCGAAGGCCGGGGCCCAGTTGGGGGACGTTGCTGGCGTAACGCATCGCTCCGTTACCTCGGCTTTCCCAATTGGGCCCCGGCCTTCGCCGGGGTGGTGTTTTGATTGGTTCTGCTACAGCTCGATCCCCAGTCTCGGTGCGGCCCAGGTCATTGCTGCGTACAATGCGATCGTCAGTATGCACCCCGCCACCAGCGACACCCAGAACGGCGTACCATGTCGCAACAGCGCGGGGATCAGCAGGAACATCGGCAGCGACGGCAGCACGTACCAGAAGGTCGCGCCGGCGTGCGCGGCCATCGTCCGCGGATCGGGTTTGTCGTGCCAGAGCCAGATCATGCCGAGCACCGAAACCAACGGCAGCGACGCCACGAGCGCACCGAAACCGGGATAGCGCTTCGCCAGTTCCGACGCGGCAGCAATCAGGATACCGGAAATCAGGGCCTTGAGCGCAAGATAGAGCATGCGCCATGTGCGCTACCCACGCGGCAGTCCGCAACATTGCTTATCGGCAACATGGGTCATTTTCCGGCTTCGGGTACGCCATTGCTACCCCGCCGGTGCGCGCTTACATTCGGGTCATGAACACATTCCTCGTCATCCTCCTGATCGCGGCGATGATCGCGACCGTCGTGGCTCTGGTGCGGGGCGTCGTGTCGTTCCTGCAGGAGGGCAGCGCGCAGGTGCGCGATGGGAACGGGCCGAGTACCGCGTCGCTGAAATCGAATCGGATGATGCAGCAGCGGATCTTCTTCCAGGCGCTGGCGATCCTGATCGTCGTCGTGATCCTGTTCGCGGCGGGGCGGACGTAAGCGGCTTTGCATTTTGGGCTATTTTGCCTGCAACTTGCGTCGTCCCAGCGGATGCTGGGATCTCACCGTTTGGCGGATGTCACGAGCCACGAGGGATACCCCAGCTTTCGCTGGGGTGACGGGATTTGGTTGCCAGGGCGGCGGGATTTGGTCGCTGGGGCGGGGTTTATTGGCACGGCGACGGGGCTTTGATGCGCTTTAATCTGGAACATTCATGGTCAAGCTGAACAAGATTTACACGCGCACCGGCGACGACGGCACGACCGGTCTCGTCGACGGATCGCGCGTGTCGAAGTCGAGCGCGCTGATGCAGGCGATCGGCGATGTCGACGAGGCGAACTCGGCGATCGGCCTCGCGGTGATCGCGCTCGGCGATCAGCCGATGGCGGCGGCGCTGACGCGGATTCAGAACGACCTGTTCGATCTCGGCGCGGACCTGGCCACGCCCGCGGGCGCGGACGAAGCCGGCGCGGACGATTTTACGCCGTCGGAGATGGTGTTGCGGATCGTGCCCTCGCAGGTCGAGCGGCTGGAGCGCGAGATCGACGCGATGAACGCGCACCTCGCCCCGTTGCGGAGTTTCATCCTGCCGGGCGGCTCCGCCGAAGCCGCCGCGCTGCATCTGGCGCGGGCGATCAGCCGACGGGCGGAGCGATCCGCAGTCGGCGCGAGCGAGACGCAGCGGCTTAATCCGGCCGCATTAGCGTATGTTAACCGGTTATCGGATTTCCTGTTCGTGGCGTCGCGGGCGGTGAACCAAAACGGGGCCGGCGACGTTCTATGGCGACCGGGGGCTACCCGCGTCTAGGCGCGTATCGTCGCTCGCGTTCCAACGTCGCATCGGTCGACGTAGAACTGAGGAGAGATCGATGCCGAGTCCCGTCCGTCCCGATCGCGCCACGGCGCCGGAGACCTCCCCTCTAGCCCAGCGGTTTGCCGCGGTTCGCGATCTGACGCTCGCACTCGCCGCTCCCCTCTCGGATGCCGATGCGACGGTGCAGTCGATGGCCGACGCATCGCCGACCAAATGGCACATGGCGCACACGACGTGGTTCTTCGAAACGTTCGTCCTGCGCGATCATGTCGTAGGCTATGCGCTGCACGACGAGCGGTTCCCGTTCCTGTTCAACAGCTATTACGAGGCCGAAGGGCGTCGCCATGCGCGCGATCGGCGCGGGATGGTGACGCGGCCGTCGCTCGACGAAGTGCGGGCGTATCGCGCGCATGTCGATGCGGCGCTGATCGACGCGCTGCCGACCTTGTCCGAGGATGCGCAGGCGCTGGTGGCGCTCGGCTGTCATCACGAGGAACAACACCAGGAATTGCTGGTGACCGATATCCTCCACATGTTTTCGGAGAACCCGCTCGAGCCGGCGATGTGGCCGGCGGCGCGCAAAATTCCGGTGGCGATGCCGGGTCCGATCGGCTGGATCGAGCGTGGCAGCGAGATCGTCGAGATCGGCCATGACGGCGAAGGGTTCGCGTTCGATTGCGAGGGGCCGCGTCATGCTGCGTTGCTGTCGCCGCACGCGATCGCCGACCGGACCGTGACCAATGGCGAATGGGCCGCCTTCATCGCCGATGGTGGTTACCGCGATGCCCGGCACTGGCTGGCCGATGGCTGGGCGTGGGTGAAGGCGGAAGGGATCGTCGCGCCGCTCTATTGGGAAGAGCGCGATGGCGAGTCTGGGAGCGGCTGGACCCGGTTCGGGCTCGACGGTCGCCGCGCGATCGATCCGGCCGCCCCGGTGACGCATGTCAGCTTCTTCGAGGCGGACGCGTATGCGAGCTGGGCCGGGGCGCGACTGCCGACCGAATTCGAATGGGAGGCGGTCGCGGCTTCGTATGACGCCTCCGGTGGTAACCAGATGGACGTCGCGGGTCCGGTCGAACCGCGGCCTTCGCCGGGCGGTCCGGCGTTCTTCGGCGATGTCTGGGAATGGACCGGCAGCGCGTATCGCCCCTATCCGAAGTTCGCGAAGGTCGACGGCGCGGTCGGCGAATATAACGGCAAGTTCATGAGTTCGCAGTTCATCCTGCGTGGCGGCAGCTGCGCGACGCCGCGCGGTCACGTGCGCGCGAGCTATCGCAATTTCTTCTATCCGCACCAACGGTGGCAGTTCACCGGCGTGCGCCTCGCGAAAGATATCTGATGTTGAAGCCTGAGATCGAGGACGGCCAGCAGACGCTCGCCGACCCGCAATTCCGCGCCGATGTGCTGGACGGGCTTGCGCGGGTGCCGCGGGCGATCCCGGCGCGGTGGTTCTATGACCGGCGCGGTTCGGAATTGTTCGAGAAGATCACCGATCTGCCCGAATATTACCCAACGCGGACCGAGCGCTCGATCCTGGAGACCGTGTGTCCGGAGGTCGCGAAGATTGCCGGCGAGGGTCGCGCTGTGGTCGAGTTCGGGTCGGGATCGTCGACCAAGACGCCGATCCTGCTCGATGCGGTCGCGCCGTCGGTGTACGTGCCGATCGACATCTCGGGCGACTTTCTGCGCGAATCGTCGAAGGTGCTGGGCGAGCAGTTCCCCGACCTGCTGGTGTTGCCGTTCGAGGCCGATTTCATGCGGCCGCTGAGTTTGCCCAAGACGATCGCGGATACGCCGAAACTGGGGTTCTTTCCGGGATCGACGATCGGCAACATGATCCCGTTGATGGCGGTCGATCTGTTGCGCGCGATGCGGGCGTCGCTCGGCGTCGGCGCGATGCTGTTGATCGGGATGGACCGGATCAAAAGCGAGGACGTGCTGGTGCCGGCGTATGACGATGCGCAGGGCGTGACGGCGGCGTTCAACCTGAATTTGCTCGAGCGGATCAATCGGGAGCTGGGCGGCGATATCCCTGTCGACGCGTTCCGGCACAAGGCGGTGTGGAACGACGATCGTGCGCGGGTCGAGATGCATCTCGAGGCGACGCGCGACGTTGCGTTTAACGTGGATGGGCGGACTTTCGAAATGTCTGCGGGTGAGACGATCCACACGGAAAACTCGCATAAATATGGCGAGCGGGATGCGCGGATCCTGTTGCGGTCGGGGGGGTGGACGCCGGTGGCGGCGTGGACCGACCCCGAGGGGCTGTTCGGGGTGTATTTGGCCGAGGCTCAGGTCGAGCGGCCAGCACCCTGAGGGGCGGGGGCGGGGGCGGGGGTTAGCGCACCACCTTGGCGCGCCACGTCGTGATGTAGTCGATGTTGCCGCGGCATTCGCCCATTTCGGATTGTTCGGACAGGCGCAGGCGGGTGCCGTCCCAGACAAAACTCTGAATCACGCCGCAATCGCCGAGTCCGCGGCCCTTGGCGTAGCTGGTCAGGATGCCGTTCTTGAAAGCGCCGTTCACGACGCTCTTCACCCGCGTGCCGGAGTCGGCGCCGGTCTCCTCGAAGCCGGAGGGGGCGTCGGTCTGGGCCGGGGTGATCGTGGCGCCGTCGATGATGAAGAGCGCGCCGATCAGATTGTACGCGCCGGTCGAGCAGGGGAGGATCGCGAGCGACTTGCCGCCGCCCAGCGCGTGGACTTCGGGGGCGAACAGTTCCGGGTCTGCGCCGGGGGGGAAGTTGCCGAGATCGCAGGTGCCGCGTTTGCGCATCGTCGCGACCTGCGCGGGGGTGAGCTTGGCCGCAGTGCCCGATGGCGCGACCGCGGCGATGACGGGGAGGGCTGGCGTTGGCGCGCGCGAGGGGGCGGGGCCCCTGGCGACGATCGCGTCGGTGCTGCCGGCGCGACCTTGTTTGGCGTCGATGTAGCGGAGGGCGGCGGCGGCGCCCTTTAGCGAGACGGTGGCGAGCGTGGCGCCGTTCGCGTCGAGGATCTTCAGCGACTGGGCGTTGGCGACCGCGGCGACGAGCGCGGTTGCGTTGCGCAGGGCTATGGGCTTGCCGTCGACCACGAAGCTGGCGGGCGGGCGCTTGGTGGCGGCCTGGTCGTTGCGGGTCTCGATCGCCAGCGAGACCTTGCCGCCGCCGTTCGCGACCGGGCCGGGCTCTCGGGTCAGGTTGAGCGTGATCGTATCCTCGCCGATGCTCGCGTCGGGGAGGAGCGAGCCGAGCGTGCAGCGTAAGCCGTTGTCGCAGCCTACGGTCCAGTCGGTGAAGGTCTTCGTGGCGCCTGGCTTGGGTGGCGCGTGCGTGTCGGTCGTGGGGGTCGGCTGGGGTGCGGTCGGCCCGACGGGGGCGGGCTCGGTGCTGGCCTGGGGCGCGGAGTCGGCCTTGGGCTGCGGCGTGGGCTGGCTTGGCGAACAGGCCGTCATCAGCGGGAGCATGACGAGGGGCGCTAGGGTGGAAAAGATCGGTTTGCACAGCATGTTTGCAGCCTAGCGCGCTGGCAGCGCGGGGAAAAGCGGCTAGGGAGAGGCAACGATTTTAGGAGAGAGATGTGCAGACGATCGGTGTGATTGGTGCAGGCCAGATGGGCGCGGGGATCGCGCAGGTGTCGGCGCAGGCGGGGTACCGCGTGCTGCTGGCGGATGTGTCGCTGGAGGCGGCGACCAAGGGCAAGGCGGGGATCGCCAAGGCGCTCGGCCGGCTGGTCGAGAAGGAGAAGATCGCGGGCGAGGCGCGTGATGCAGCGCTGGCGCTGATCGAGCCGGTCGCGAGTGTCGCGGACATGGGCGACTGTGCGATCGTGGTCGAGGCGGCGACCGAGCGCGAGGCGGTGAAGCGTCAGATCTTCACCGAGGTCGGCAAGGTGCTGGAGCCGGATGCGATCCTGGCGTCGAACACGTCGTCGATCCCGATCACGCGGCTGGCACAGGCGGCGCCCGATCCGGCGCGGTTCATGGGGGTGCATTTCTTCAATCCGGTGCCGGTGATGCGGCCGATCGAGCTGATACGGGGCCTCGCGACGTCGGACGCGACGGTGGCGGCGGTCGAGGCGTTCGCGGAAAAGCTCGGCAAGCAGGTGGTGCATGCGAACGACGCGCCGGGTTTCATCGTCAACCGCGTGCTGATGCCGATGATCAACGAGGCGTGCTTCGCGCTCGGCGAGGGCGTGGCGAGCGTGCGCGATATCGACCTCGCGTGCCAGCTCGGGCTGAACCATCCGATGGGGCCGCTGACGCTGGCGGACTTCATCGGGCTGGATACGTGCCTGGAGATCACGCGCGTGCTGTTCGAGGGGACGGGCGATCCGAAGTTCCGGCCGGCGCCGGTGCTGGTGAAGTATGTCGAGGCCGGGTGGTTCGGGCGGAAGACGAAGCGCGGGTTTTATGATTATTCGGGGGCGGAACCTGTACCTACTCGGTGAGGGGGGCTTGGCAAAAGGTAAGGTGCCGAAAATTGTTGAGGGTAGCGCGTTAACTCCACCCGGTGCATTGTAACCCGGTGCCGAACGTGAACCCAGTAATTTTGAAGTGGGCGAGAGAGACCGCGGGTCTTGACCTGGATTCGGCTGCGCGCAAGATTGGTCTCGGCGCTGCACGTGGAGTGGCGGCCGCCGACCGCTTGGCTGCTATCGAGGCTGGCGAAGGAGAATTATCCGCGGCGCTGTTGAAGCGCATGGTGCAGCAGTACCATCGCCCTTTGCTAACCTTCTACTTGTCGGCCCCACCCGCCGTTGCAGATATCGGTCAGGATTTCCGCACGCTTCCAGACCAAAGCGATCCGTCGAATGTGCTGTTGGCAACTCTTCTGCGGGATGTAACGGCCCGTCAGGCCCTCGCACGGGATGCACTAGAGGAAGAGGAAGACGTGGTCCCGGTGCCGCTCGTGGGCTCGGAAAGAGCTACGCGCGATCCCGAGCGCCTATCTGCGGCTATTGTTGAGGCTATCGGATTTAGCAGAGCCGAATTTCGCGCATGCCGCACGGCGGAGGAGGCCTTTACCTATCTTCGCGGGCTCGTGGAAGCGAGAGGCGTTTTCGTGCTACTCGCCGGCGATTGTGGGCACCACACCACCGCTATCGACGTGAAGGTCTTCCGCGGTTTTGCCGTTGCCGATCCCATAGCGCCCTTTATTGTCGTCAACGATCAGGACGCAAAGTCGGCGTGGTCGTTCACACTGCTTCACGAACTCTCGCATCTCCTATTAGGCGCGGGCGGCGTCAGCGGCGGTCGGCCTAGCGCTGGTGTTGAACGGCTTTGCAACGATACTGCCGCTGCGACGCTCATTTCGCCTGCCGAAATTGACGATTTGCCAGCATCCGGTGATGCTGTGGAAGTTGAAGGCATTAACGCGTTAGCGGACAGGATTAACGTCAGCCGGACGATGATCGCATATCAACTGTTTGCTGCTGGGCGCGTGTCTGAAGTGCGCTGGATAAGTTTGCGCGACCAATTTCGTGCGGAGTGGCTAGCAGCCAAGGATAAAAACCGAGAGCGTAGCCGGGGGCGTCCTGGACCAAGCTGGTACGTCGTTCGGCAACACCGCCTCGGTTCCGCCCTGCTGAGTCTAGCACGGCGAGGTATTGCTGACGGATCGCTTACTCCAAGCCGGGCCGCGAGGATGCTGGGGGTCAAGCCGATGAATGTTTACCCGCTACTTGCTGAGCCTAGGCGGATGAATGCCGGATGATCTACCTGCTAGACGCCAACGCCCTCATCAACTCTCACAAAACTTGGTATGCGCTGCACCGAGTGCCCGAGTTTTGGCGATGGCTCGTCTATCATGCGGAAGCGGGGTCGATTAAAATGCCGTCCGAAATCTACGGCGAAATCGAGGGCGGCAACGATGCGCTAACCGAGTGGGTCAAAGAGGAAAAGCATAAAAAGGCGCTGCTGCTTGTCGAGGAGAGCGACCTCGGCAAAGTCCAGGCGGTACTTGGTCATTATAGCGCCATCCTTAGCGATGCTGACGTTATCAAAATCGGTCAGGACCCCTTCCTCGTTGCCGCAGCGATGGGGCACAGCGATCGCGTAGTCGTAACTGCGGAGACTTGGGACTCGAAGAAGCAGGGTGCGAATAAGAAAGTCCCAAACATCTGTGAGGCCTGCGGGGTCACTTGGCGTACGCCGATCCAGTTAATCAACGAACTGGATTTCACGACAGCTTGGGACTTGCTCTAGCCGCTAGGCGACGTTGAGCGAACGCTGACGAACAGCCGGCAGGATCATCTTCTCTCCCTCGCAGTCAATCTCAATTACTCGAGCTGCGAACCAGATCGGTTAAAGCGCTTGACATCGTCACGCTCGTCTGGTACATAACAGGAACGCTGAAGAATTGCGGGTCGGGCTGGTGGCTCGGGCGGAGAGAGGCCGGGACGGTCGGGGTGGGAGCCTCGGGTGTCGCCGGCCTTTTCGCGTTCTGGCGTCCTATCGGGAGAGCGGGGATGGTGCGGTTGGTGGCGGCGAATAGTCGGGTCGTGCAGTGCGCCGCGGTGCGCAAGGACGGGTGGACCAAGGCGCGACGCGAGGGGTTTTTCGCGATGCTGAGCGCGACGTGCAACGTGCGGGCTTCGGCGGCGGCGATGGGAATGACCGATTGCGGCGCCTATTATGTGCGGCGACACGATCCGGTGTTTGCGGCGCAGTGGCAGGAGGCGCTGGCGGAGGGCTATGGGCGGCTCGAACAGGCGCTGATGGCGCTGGCGCTGGAGGGGATCGACCCGGCGCCCGCGATCGAGGCGGGGATCGAGCAGGCGCGGGCGGCGACGTGCGGCGAGGCGAAGACCGAGGGCTTCGGGGCGGAGCGGCGGCGGGCGGACGCGGCGGCTCGGGCGGCGGACGGTGGCGGGGATGCGGTTGTTCCCGGTGCGGGGCGCGGGGCTGGCGCTGGTGCCGGAGGTGGCGATGGCGTGATCATGGGGTCGCTGGGTGTTACGCCGACCATAACGAGCGTCGACTTGGCGCTGCGGTTGCTGGCGCGGAATGCGGACCGGGTCGCGGGGGTGGCCGGGGGAAGTGGCGCCGGGGTTCTCCACCGCGATCCTGACCAGCGCGGGCGGGCGGGAGGCGCGCAACGCGGCGTGGGCTGAGGCTCGGACGTCGTATGATGTCGGGCCGGGGCTTCGGAGCGAGGCGGATATCGGGGTGCTGCTCGCGTTCTTCCGGGCGCGGATGGGGGCGGCGCGGGGGTTTCGGTTGCGGGATCCTTTCGACTTCGACGCTGTCGGGGAGGCTGTTGGGGTCGGCGATGGGGTGGTTCGGCGGTTTGCCCTGGTGAAGTCTTACGGGGCGGCGGCGCGGCGGATTACTCGGCCGGTTGCTGGGAGCGTTTCGGTGGCTGTGGGGGGCGTTGGGACTGCGGCGTTTTCCGTCGAGGCTGGGGGGTGGGTGGTGCTGGATGTGGCGCCTGCTCTTGGGGCGGTGGTGACGGCCGGGTTTGCGTTCGATGTGCCGGTGCGGTTTGCCGAGGATCGGTTGAGCGTGGCGCGGGCTACGTTTCTGGCTGGGGTGGCGGCGAGTGTGCCGCTGGTCGATGTCAGAGAATAACCCTCTCCCGTTGGGAGAGGGAAGGAGGAGCCCTTGCGACGGGAGGGTGAGGGCATGTGCTCTCCGACGACGCTTGCCCTCACCCTCCCACGCTTCGCGCGGGCCCCTCCCTCTCCCCTGAAGGGAGAGGGATTTTAGAGGAGAGGCTCATGTTTCTGGATGCTGAGCTGGCGACAATCGCGCTGTGTTGGCGGATCGAGCGGCGGGATGGGGTGGCGGTCGGCTTGACCGCGCATGACCGGGATCTGGTGGTGGACGGGCTGGTGCACCGGGCGGCGCCGGGGATGACGCCGTCGGCGATCCAGCGGGCCGATGGGCTGGAGGCGGATACCATGGATGTGGCGGGGGCTTTGACGAGCGCCGCGATTGGGGAGCGGGATTTGTTGGCGGGGCGCTGGGATGGCGCCCGGGTGGTGCTGTTTGCGGTGGACTGGACCGATCCGGCTTTTCGGGTGGAGTTGGGTGAGGGCGTGATCGGGGCGGTCGAGCTGGGGGATGACGGGTTCACCGCGGAATTGCGGGGGGCGAGTGCGGCGCTGGACCGGCCGGTGGTCGAGGAGACGTCGCCGGAATGTCGCGCGGAGCTGGGGGATCGGCGGTGTCGGGTGGCGATGGCGGGGCGGCGGCGGTTTGCCCGGGTGGTCGCTTGCTTGGGGGCTGTGGTGACGCTGGATTCCAGCGCGGAGGGACTGGGGGGCGGGCTGTTGCGCTGGTTCGGGGGTGCGAATTGTGGGTTGGAGAGTGCTGTGGCGCGGGGTGTCGGGGTGGCGGTTACGTTGCGCGCGGTGCCGGCGTTCGTGGTCGAGGCGGGGGTGCTGGTCGAGGTCGTCGAGGGGTGCGACAAGAGCCTCGCCACCTGTGCGGGGCGGTTCGGGAATACGGTGAATTTTCGGGGGGAGCCGTTTTTGCCGGGGATCGATCTGCTTACCCGGTATCCCGGGGCTTGAGCCGGATTGCGGAGGCTGCCCTGGCCGCGGTTGGGACGCGGTTTCGGTTGCATGGGCGGGGGGCGGACGGGCTCGATTGTGTCGGGGTGGTCGCGCTGGCCTTGCGGGCCGGGGGTTATCTTGGCGAGGTTCCGAGCGGGTATTCGCTGCGGGGTGGCGATTGGGGTTTGCTCGATCGGGTGCTGGTGCGGGTCGCCGAGGCCGAGCCGGGCGACGTGCTGCTGATGGCGGTGGGGCCGGGGCAGATTCATCTGGGGATCAGGACGGCGGGCGGGTTCGTGCATGCGGACGCGGGTCTGCGGCGCGTGGTGGAGCGGCCCGGGATGCCGCCCTGGCCCTTGACCTGTGTTTGGCGGGTGGGGGTGTGACATGGCGACCTTGGTATTGACCGCGGTGGGGACGGCGGTGGGCGGGCCGATTGGCGGCGCGATCGGCGCGCTGATCGGGCAGTCGGTGGATCATACGCTCTTCGGCACGCGGAAGGAGGGGCCGCGGCTGGTCGAGCTGGCGGTGCAGACGTCGTCTTACGGGGCGCAGATTCCGAAGCTGTTCGGGACGATGCGCGTGGCGGGGACGGTGACCCTGGGGCTGGTGCCGCTGGTGGCGGCGTCGCTGCCGGCGACCGCGACGAGCGGACGGGTTTCGGGGGCGGTGGACGCGGTGGTCGGGACGACGATCCTGCGCGCGTTCGAGGTTCCCGGGTTGGAGGACACGCCGTTGACCGCGCCACGGATGACGGTGGTGGCGGCAGGGGCGGGCGCGGCGTGGCGGCAGGCGGCTCTGCTCTACAGCGTGGACGATGGCGTGAGTTGGGTGGCGGCCGGAGCGACGGCTGCGCCTGCGGTGCTGGGGACGATCGCGGTCGTAGCGTCGGGAGCGCCAGCGACTCTGGTCGACCGTCGGGGGGTGTTCGAGATCGTCCTGGCGCATGCGGACATGGAACTGGGCGATGCGGATGCGGCGGCGCTCGATCGGGGTGTAAACCTGGCGCTGGTCGGCGATGAACTCGTCCAGTTCGCGCGGGCGGAACCTTTGGGTGGCGCACGGTGGCGGTTGAGCGGGTTGCTTCGGGGGCGGCGGGGGAGCGAGGCTGCCATCGGCTTGCAGGTCGCTGAGGATCGGTTCGTGCTGCTTCAAGCGGAGGCGGCGCGGACGTTCGACCTGCCGCTGTCGGTGCTCGGGCGTGAGGTGCGCGTGATGGCCTCGGGGGTGGGTGATGCCACCCCGGTCGAGACGCGGTGCGTGATGCGGGGAGCGTCGGTGGTGCCGCCATCGCCGGTGCATCTGCGCTGCTTTGCCGAAGCGGACGGGAGCGCGACGGTGAAGTGGACTCGGCGCAGCCGGGCGGGGTGGCGCTGGATCAACGGCGTCGATGCGCCGCTGTCCGAGGAGGTCGAGGCATACCGGGTGACTGTCACCGCCGGGGGAACCGCACGCGAGGTCGAGATGGCCGTCCCGTTCGTGGCGGTGACCGCAGCCGAGCGTGCCGCCTCTGCCAGCGTGGCGGTCCGGCAGCGGGGCGTGTTCGGCGAGTCGCTGGCGGCGGAATTGATCGTACCGGCCTGAAATCGAACGGGCCTGAAATCGAACGGGCCTGAAAAAACCGAACGGGCCTGAAAATCGAACGGGGGAACGAATGATGAGCGACGACACCACACCGCTGCTGGCATTGCCATTGTTGCAGCCTGGGCAGGCGCAGAAGGAAACGACGCATAACGAGGCGCTCGCGCTGCTCGACCTGGCGGTACAGGCGAGCGTGCTGGCGGTGGGAACCGAAGCGCCGCCGGCGAACCCGGTGGCGGGGAACGCGTGGATCGTCGGCGCCGCGCCGACCGGCGGCTGGGCTGGGCAGGCGCAGGCGATCGCGGGCTGGACGAGCGGCGGGTGGCGGTTCGTGGCTCCGCGCGACGGGATGGCGGTGTGGAGCGTGACCGACGGGCAGGTCGCGCGGTTCGGCGGCGGGGCGTGGACGCTGGGCGTGCTGGCCGGATCGCGTGTATCGATCGGCGGAGTCGACGTTGTCGGGCCGCGCCGGGCGGCGATTCCCGATCCCACCGGCGGCACCGTCGTCGACGCGCAGACCAGGACCGCGATTTTCGCCATATTGGGCTGTTTACGCGGCCACGGGTTGATTGGCGGCTGAAACACCCCAAAAACTGTGTCGTTCCGGCAACACATCCAACATTTGTGAACTTGCGTGGAAACAACCCCGAGGATAGGGAGTTTGCGATGTCCGTGTGACACTCATGAAAGGGGATTAGTATGCGGAAGCTTGCCGTCGTTCTGGCACTCGCCTCCACCGCACTCGCCACTCCCGCCCTCGCCCGCGATAAGTCGTGGTACGTAGGCGTCGAAGGCGGTGCGATGATCGTTGAAGACATCGACTATGATATCGGCGCATTGAACAATGCCGGTTCGGTCGATCATGACTATGGTTACGATGTCGACGCCGTAATGGGCTACGACTTTGGCGGTTTCCGCCTCGAAACCGAAGTCGGCTACCGCAAGGCAACCGTGGACGGCTACTCGTCGACCACGACCACGCCTGTGTTCGGTCCGACCGGTGCACGCGGTAATGCGATCACTGGTAACTACGACAACGCCGGTGGCTCGTCGTCGGCTCTCAGCTTCATGCTGAACGGCCTTCTGGACTTCGGTCCGGACGATGGCATCCAGGGCTTTATCGGCGGTGGTGTTGGTGTTGCTCGCGTCAAGGCGCAGTACGCACTCAACAACAACGGCGATTTCCTGAACGACTCGGACACCGTGTTCGCGTATCAGGGCCTAGCCGGTATCCGTGCACCGCTGACCGATCACATCGACGCGACGCTGAAGTATCGTTTCTTCAACGCCGAGAACGTCAAGCTGGTCGACGTTTCGAACCGCGTGTTCGACGGTCGCTTCCGTTCGCACAGCATCCTTGGTGGTGTGACGTACAACTTCGGCGAGCCTGCTGCTCCGCCGCCGCCGCCGCCGCCGCCGCCGCCGCCTCCCCCGCCTCCTCCGCCGCCGCCGGCGCCGGTCGAAGTGGTCTGCTCGCCTGGTCCGTTCATCGTGTTCTTCGAATGGGACAAGTCGGACATCACGCCAGAGGCAGCGTCGATCCTCGACAACGCGATCACGCAGTACCAGTCGTGCGGCAACGCACAGGTCATGCTCGCAGGTCACGCGGACAAGTCGGGTTCGGCTTCGTACAACGTTGGTCTGTCGCAGCGCCGCGCAGATGGCGTGAAGGCATACCTGTCTTCGCATGCCATCCCGGACAGCGTCATCTCGACGGAAGCATTCGGCGAGAGCCGTCCGCGCGTCGAGACCGCCGATGGCGTTCGCGAAGTGCAGAACCGTCGCGTGGAAGTCACCTACGGTCCGGGTTCGGGCCAGTAAGACTTTCGCCAATCGGCCCTCGGGTCGGTTACGGAATGAAGATCGGGGAGGTTGGCGCAAGCCGGCCTCCCTTTTCTTTTGTGCTTTGCGCGAGCGGGGTTTGAGCCGCGGGTTTCTTGGATTTGGTAGGTGTCGATTCTTTTCGCGCGGAGGCGCGGAGGCGCGGAGGCGCGGAGATTGATCGTTCCGGGAGAGCGCGTCCGCGAATGCCGCTTTCGAGTATCGGCTTCGCCCTTCAGCAACCTGATCGGCCGACGTGCCACCACATTCTCAAGCGGAAACTCTCCGCGCCTCCGCGCCTCTGCGCGAACAAACTCTCTGACTTCCGACCTGATCGACTGGCGGTGCTCAGCGAAGCGTCGATGTGTTCACGCAAAGGCGCAAAAGGCGCGAAGAGGGTTCGGGCGGGGCAGCGTTGCCTGCTATTGCACGGGCCTTTTAGAATGACTGCGCCGATTGTCCGATCGTGGACGGTCGAGCAGTTTCGTCGGGGGCTAAGATCTTCGCGCCCCTTCGGCGAAGCTCAGGACCGCTTTGCGCCTTCGCGTGAACGCATCTTCCTGCAGGCACATGCGACGCAAAGTGAGGCGTTATACCGTCGTCGGGGCGCCTTCGGCCAAGGCGGCCGCGAGCCAGTCGGGGATCAGCGCGTCGCCGAGCGCCTCGACGCGGCGGTGTTCGATCATCAGACCGCGATCGGGGTAGGTGACGCGGGTGCGGGCACTTGGTTCGGTGAAGGGGGCGACGACGAGGCGGCGGTTGACCTTCGACCGGTGGTGCATGCGCGCGGTGTTTTCCTGGCCGACATAGCACCCCTTGGTGAAGCTGACGCCGTTCAGCTCACGCGCGTTGCATTCGAGCCACAGCGTTTCGCCATTGCCGAGTTCGGCGAGGCCTTCGGTGACGCCGAGCGACAGGCGATGCGCGTGCCAGCCGGTTGCCGGTTCGCCGGCTGGGCCAAGCCAGCGCTGGCCTAAGTCTGCAAGACGCGGGTCGGGGACGCCCTGGTTTCCAGAGGGCGACCAGTGGACCTTGGCGTCGTCGGGCTGGAGCGTGATCGCGCGGCGCAGGCGGTAGAGCGTCAGGCGCTTCGTGAGGGCTTCGGCTTGCGCGGCCTCGACGTCGATCAGGACGTCGTCGCCGTCCGCCCAGAGGATGAAGTCGAACAGCACCTTGCCCTGCGGCGACAACAATGCGGCCCAGGCGGGTGTGTCGGGGGTAAGCAACGCGGTGTCCGCGGTGACCAGCCCCTGCAGGAAGCCGCGAACGTCTTCGCCGGCGACGCGGATCACGCTGCGGTCTGCCAGCATCGTGGGGGGCGTCGTTGTGGGGGTGCGCTGGTCCATCCTTACCACCTAGTGCGCGTGGGGCGATTTCCAAGCGCGGCTGGATTTGACGCGGGGGGCGGCTGGCATCTCCGCGCGTGCGCCGATAGGAGGGCGGCATGACCGAGCGCCTCACGATCCGCCGCCCCGATGACTGGCATGTCCACCTGCGCGATGGCGCGATGCTGGAGGCGGTGGCGGGGCATACCGCGCGGCAGTTCGCGCGCGCGATCATCATGCCCAACCTGACGCCGCCGGTGACCTCGATCGACGCCGCAAAGGCGTATCGCGGGCGGATCATGGCCGCGTTGGATGGTAGCGAAGGAGGGGGTGCGAATTTCACGCCGCTGACGACGTGCTATCTCACCGATGGCACCGATCCGGCCGAGCTCGAGCGTGGCTATGCCGAGGGCGTGTTCACCGCGTGCAAGCTGTACCCCGCGCATGCGACGACCAATTCGGCGCACGGCGTGACCGATATCCGCGCGCTGACGGCTGTGCTCGAGACGTTGCAGCGGATCGGCATGCCGCTGTTGATCCACGGCGAGGTGACCGACAAGTCGATCGACATCTTCGACCGCGAGGCGGTGTTCGTCGAGCGGGTGCTGACGCCGCTGGTGCGCGACTATCCGGGGCTGAAGATCGTGCTGGAGCATATCACGACCGCGGAGGCGGCGGCGTTCGTGGCCGAGGCGGATCATCCGATCGGCGCGACGATCACGCCGCAGCACCTGATGATCAACCGCAACGCGCTGTTCGATGGTGGGCTCAGGCCACACGCTTACTGCCTGCCGGTGCTGAAGCGCGAGACGCATCGGCTCGCGGTGCGCGCGGCGGCGGTGTCGGGGTCGCCGCGGTTCTTTCTCGGGACCGACAGCGCGCCGCATGTCGTCGGGGCGAAGGAGTCCGGGTGCGGGTGCGCCGGGATCTTCAATGCGCCGTTCGCGCTGGAGGCCTACGCGCGGGTGTTCGACGAGGAGGGCGCGCTCGACAAGTTCGAGGGGTTCGCGTCCGAGCATGGCGCGCGGTTCTACGGGTTGCCGTTGAACGAAGGGACGGTGACGTTGGTGCGCGGCGATGCCGAGGTGCCGGCGTCGATCGGGGCGGGGGAGACGGCGGTGGTGCCGTTCCTCGCGGGGACCAATGTCGGGTGGCGGTTCGAGGGGTCGGCGCGGGCTGTTTGGAGGTAGCGTCGTCCCACACCCGTCATCCTCACGAAAGTCAGGACCCAGGGTGACGAGCGCTATCGTCTTTGGCTCTGGGTCCTGACTTTCGTCAGGATGACGGGGCGGTCAGCCGGTCGAGCCACAACCGCGCTTCCTTCTGTTCGCCGACCGCGCTGGCGCTGACCGGGCCGCGCGCGGCGAAGAAGTCGGCGTGGAGCGCGAACGGCTCCATCATCAGGCGATCGCGCATCGCGGCGATGTCGTCGCCCATCTCGGTGAGCGCGTCGATCGTCGGCGCGATCGCGGCGCGGACGCGGCGGTCCGGCGTGCGGTCGAACAGCCCGAGCGCGCCGGCGGCGGTCTTTTCCAGTGCCGCGATCAAGGTCGCGCGATAGTCGGTTTCGAGATCCTCGCGCTGGGCGTCGAGGCGGGCGAGGCGGTCGGGTTTTGCCATGGTCCCGGCCTAGCGTGTCGGCTGGGATGGTCAACGCGCGCCAGCCTCGACCGGGCGGACTCTGTGGGGCGTTCGGCGACGCAATTGCGCGCAGGTCATTGCGCACGCCCGCTTTACCCCCGATGTTGTCGGCCATGAGCGACGATGTCTCCGCTGGCGTGACCGCGGTCCTCGGCCCGACCAACACGGGCAAGACGCACCTCGCGATCGAGCGGATGTGCGCGCATTCCAGTGGCATGATCGGCTTTCCGCTGAGACTGCTTGCGCGCGAGGTTTACGACCGGGTGGTCGCGATCAAGGGCGCTAACCGCGTTGCGCTGGTGACCGGCGAAGAGAAGATCGTGCCGCCCGATGCACGCTGGTTCCTGTGTACCGCCGAATCGATGCCCGCTCGCGACGTTGCCTTTGTCGGGATCGACGAAGCGCAACTGGGCGCCGATCCGGAGCGCGGTCACGTTTTCACTGACCGATTGCTCCGCGCGCGGGGACGGGAGGAGACGATGATCCTCGGCTCGGAGGCGTTGCGGCCGATGATCAAGAAGCTCGTTCCCGACGCGGAGATCGTCAACCGGCCGCGCTTCTCGACGCTGACCTATGCAGGCGCGAAGAAGATCAGCCGGCTGCCGAAGCGGTCGGCGATCGTCGCGTTCTCGGCGGAGGAAGTGTACGCGGTCGCCGAGATGTTGCGGCGTCTGCGCGGTGGTGCCGCGGTCGTGATGGGGGCGCTCAGCCCTCGGACCCGCAATGCGCAGGTGGCGATGTTTCAGGCGGGCGAGGTCGATTATCTGGTCGCCACCGATGCGATCGGGATGGGGCTCAACATGGACGTCGCGCATGTCGCGTTCGCCAGTCTCAACAAGTTCGACGGCAAGCGCCAGCGTCGGCTGACGGTGGCGGAGATGGCGCAGATCGCGGGGCGTGCGGGGCGACACCAGCGCGACGGCACGTTCGGCGCGCTGTCGGACGATGGCCCCGGCGCGTTCCTGCCTGAGGAAGTGCTGGCGATCGAGGAGCATCGGTTTCCGCGCCTCGAAAGCCTCTATTGGCGGCAGGGCGAGCCCGATTTCTCCAGCATCGACGCCCTGGTGGCCAGTCTCGAAGCGCGTCCGCCCGCCGGTGTCCTGCGCGCTGCGCCACAAGCGCTCGATCTCGGCGTATTGAAGCGGTTGGCGGAGGAGGGTTGGGTGCGCGAGCGGGCGCGGCATCCGGCGATGGTCGCGCGGTTGTGGGCGGCGTGTGGTCTGCCCGATTTCCGCAAGGTCGGGCTCGATCCGCATGCGCGGTTCGTGTCGCGGGTGTTCGGGCATCTGAGCGAGGGGCGCGGGCATATCCCGCACCAGTGGTTCGCGGACGAGATCGCACGGCTCGATACGGTGGCGGGCGACGTGCCGGTCATTGCCGGGCGGATCGCGGCGACGCGGATCTGGGCGTATATCGCACAGCGCGCCGACTGGCTGGCCGAGCCTACGCTCTGGGCCGCACGCACGGCGGCGCTGGAGGAGCGGCTGTCGGATGCGCTGCATGCCAGCCTGACGCAGCGGTTCGTCGACAAGCGTACGACCGCGTTGATGCGCCAGATCGGCGCGGATGCAGGCGCGCTGCCGGTGGTGATCGGTCCCGAGGGCGAGGTGATGGTCGAGGATCATCCGATCGGTCGCCTCGACGGGTTCCGGTTCACGGTGGCGGCGGATGCGCGGGCGAGCGATAAGCGGCTGTTGCTGGCGGCGGCGGAAAAGCGGCTGACCGGCGAGCGCTCGCGGCGTGGGCAGTCGCTGGTCGATGCGCCGGACGCGGATATCGCGCTCGACGATGCGGCGCAGGTGATCTGGGCGGGGCATGCGGTGGCTCGGCTGGCGGCGGGGCCGTCGTTCGCTCGGCCGAAACTGGTGCTCGATCGGTCGCTCGACTGCCTCGACAAGCCGGCGCGCGATCGGATTGAGGCGCGGCTGGCGCTTTGGCTTGGCGCGATGCTGAAGCGGCGGATCGCGGTGCTGGTCCATCTCGCTGAGGTGAGCCGCGATCCCAACGCCACGCCGGCGTTGCGGGCGGTTGCCAGTGCGATCGAGGAGGCCGGCGGGATCCTGCCACGGTTGCCGATGCGGCTCGCGCTCGACGCGATCGATCCCGAGGAGCGCAAGCGGTTGCGCAAGATCGGGATCACGGTCGGGGCGCTCGATCTGTTCGATGCGCGGTTGCTCAAGCCCGAGTCGGCGCGGTGGCGGCGTATCCTCGCGGCGGCTCGCGGGGTGACGATCACCGCTCCGCGTGATGGCGCTACGGTGCTGGCGCGTGGCAGCGATGGAGCGGTTCTTGAGGCGGGGTTCCGTCCGCTCGGGCTGCAGGCGGTGCGGGTCGACCTGATCGAGCGGATCGCGCGGGCGGCGCACGATTCGCGGCAGGGACGGACGCCGTTTGCGCCAGATCCGGCGCTGGCCACCTCGATCGGCGTCGATCCGGCATCGCTGGAGCGGTTGATGGCCGAACTCGGGTTCAAGGCGCTGGC
This sequence comes from Sphingomonas fucosidasi, assembly GCF_036663855.1. Taxonomy (NCBI): domain Bacteria; kingdom Pseudomonadati; phylum Pseudomonadota; class Alphaproteobacteria; order Sphingomonadales; family Sphingomonadaceae; genus Sphingomonas; species Sphingomonas fucosidasi. The sequence goes on from NZ_JAXOJR010000006.1 coordinate 195,897, forward strand.
GGGGGATGCGCCGAGGTGGGTCTGGCGCGGGCGTCCGCCGGCACGTGCCGTGGCGCCGACGCCGATCGATCCGTCGCGGCAGAACGCCTTTGCCGGACTCGCTGCACTGGTCCGCCATGGTTGAAGGCGCGATGCGGATCGATCGGTTCCTGTGGTTTGTGCGGCTGGCCAAGACGCGGAGCGCCGCGCAGGCGATCGCCGAGCGGGGCCACCTCCGCATTGATGGGCGCCCGATCGATCGTGCGCATTGCCCGGTGCGGGTTGGGAATGTGCTGACGTTTGCGGTTGAGGAGCGGGTGCGGGTGATCCGGGTCGAGGCTTTGCCGGCGCGGCGTGGGCCGGCGCCCGAGGCTCAAGGGTGTTATCAGGATTTGATTGCTGGACGGACGCCTGCCGGCACCGTTCGTGATCCTGCCTCGGAATAACCCGGGTCTCGATCGGTCTCGAACGACAGGCGTACCTCGTAGTTCGTCATGCCGGGCTCGTTCCGGCATCCACGGTGCCGCACATTCGATAGAGTTTGGTTCGCGGGACCGTGGACCCCGGAACCAGTCCGGGGTGACGGAGTGGTTCTCGCCGCACCTCGGCCAACGCCGGCCTTGATATCCTTTCCTGCAAGGGGGGTGACGTAGAGAGAGGTAGGCGATCACCGCCGTTGCGTGTCCTCCCCCTCCGTCTGGCAAGTGCCAGCCACCTCCCTCTGGCGGGGAAGAATACGAGAGCGACAAAGCCTGATAACGTCTCGCAGAAGGCTTGCTATGATTGACGCGACGGGCGTGCGCGCATAGTCGCTGGCGCGTTCGTCGCCGGAAAGGAATCCGGCCCAGGAGTTCTGCAATGACCTACGTCGTCACCGATGCCTGCATCCGCTGCAAGTACATGGACTGCGTGGAAGTGTGCCCGGTCGACTGCTTCTACGAAGGCGAGAACATGCTGGTGATCAATCCCAGCGAATGCATCGACTGCGGCGTGTGCGAGCCCGAATGCCCCGCCGAGGCGATCCTGCCCGACACCGAGAGCGGGCTGGAGCAGTGGCTCGAGCTGAACACGACCTTCTCGGCGCAATGGCCCAACGTCACGCGCAACGACAACCAGACCCCGCCGGATGCCGACGCGATGAAGGGTGTCGAGGGCAAGTTCGATAAGTATTTCTCACCCGAACCCGGCGCAGGCGACTGATAAGAGGCGGCGAATCCCGAAAAGGGCAAGCCGCCTGCCACGTTCGGCTGGTAATTTTGTTGCAAAGCTGCTAGAAGAGGCCGCGACGGGCGCGATGATCTACGTCATCCGCTTGACGTGTAGACCTATCCCTCCCCCCGATGCAGCAGCGACGAGTCCTTCGTCGAGGCGTCGCGTGGAGGCCTGATCCGGAAAGGCCCCAAATGGCTGCCAAGGCACTGTCCTTCGATGTCGGTGATTTCGTCGTTTATCCCAAGCACGGGGTCGGCCGTGTGATCGAGCTCCAGCGCTCGGAAATCGCCGGCATGACACTGGAACTCTACGTCCTCCGGTTCGAGAAGGAGCGCATGACGCTCCGCGTGCCGACCAACAAGGCCGAAAGCGTCGGCATGCGCAAGCTGTCGTCCGACAAGACGATGCGCGAGGCGATGGACACGCTCAAGGGCAAGCCCAAGGTCAAGCGCACCATGTGGTCGCGCCGTGCGCAGGAATATGAAGCGAAGATCAACTCGGGCGACCTCGTGTCGATCGCCGAAGTGGTCCGCGACCTGTTCCGCGCCGACGACCAGCCCGAGCAGAGCTATTCCGAGCGCCAGATCTTCGAAGGCGCGACCAGCCGCCTCGCTCGCGAACTGGCGGCGATGGAAGAACTCGACGAGCCCAAGGCGCAGGAGAAGATCCTCGACATCCTCCGCGCGGCCGCGGCGATCTATAACAAGGACAAGGTGCCGGCGTAACCGCCGGGCGCTTTGCCGAGACGAAAGGGCGGTCCCACGGGGCCGCCCTTTTTCGTTTTGCACCGAACTCAACGATCCTCCCCCGCCAGGGGGAGTTGGCACCGAAGGTGACGGAGGGGGAGGGCACGGAACCTACGTAGCCCTTGCCGCCCCCTCCGTCTGGCAAGCGCCAGCCACCTCCCCCTGGCGGGGGAGGATCGAAAGGTGGCACTCTCCACGACCATCCCCGTCCTTCGCGGGGCTGGTGCAAGTACCTCAAGTATATCCTGCGTTAAGTTTGGCTGATTCCGCTAATCTGAACGTAAGCTTGCCATCGATCAAGAAAGCGACCGGCACGATCGTTACACGCAAAATTCAGTCGCAGACTCCATCGTCGGACAAGTCTCGCCCTACCGGCTGAACGTCTCGCCGGACGGAGCGACCGTCTCGCCGGATATCGATTGTCATTGCCTCGACTCTCCGCTGACTGACGCCATCCATGTTTGGAAAGGTTAAGTCTATGCGTACGAATCTCCCGAAATACCCGACGGTCGCCCTGATCCTCATCGCCGGGGTCGGCCTGAGCGGTTGCGCGACGAAGGGCTTCGTCCGCGATCAGATCGCCGTGGTCAACACGCGGATCGACGGCATGGACGGCCGCCTGCGGACCGTCGAAGGCACCTCCGGCCAGGCACTCGCCCAGGCACAGGCCGCCGCCGGCCAGTCGCAGCAGAACGGCCAGCGTATCGACCAGCTCAACGGCCGCGTCGATGGCCTCGACCAGCAGATGCAGATGCAGGCCCAGCAGCGCCAGCGCAAGCCGCGCGGCTAAGCCATCTTCGCTAATGTCAGCATCGACGGACAGCCTCGCCGGACGATATCCGGGGGGCTGTTTCGCCGTGCGTGCCACATGGGCATGGGCTTAGGACTCGTGCTTGCGTTCGTCGCACCGCAGGCCGCGTCGGCCGGCGAGACGAGGAGTGGGGCGGCAAGCAAGGCCGCCGTCGCCACCAAGTCGCGCAAGGCCAAGGTTCCGAAGCGGTCCCGCACCAAGGCCGCCAAGGCGGTCGAGACGGCCCCGCTGCTCCTTCCGGCGCAATCGGAGCCGGCGAGTCGCGTGATCGCCTGGATCGCGGCCGAGCACGACAATGCCGGGCTGCCCTATGTCGTCATCGACAAGCAGGCGGCATCGTTGCTGTTGTTCAGCGCGACGGGCGAGTTTCTCGGTCAGGCGCCCGTTCTGCTCGGCGTCGGCGTGGGGGATGATTCCTCGCCGGGCGTCGGTGCGAAGGACCTTGCCGATATCGGTCCGGCCGAGCGGACCACGCCGGCGGGGCGGTTCGTCTCGAAGTTCGGCCGCGCCTTCGGTCACCAGCGCGTGATCTGGGTCGATTATGCCAATTCGGTCGCGATCCACGCGGTGATCACCACGCACAAGAGCGAGCACCGGGTCGACAGGCTGTTGTCGCCAACGCCGGACGACAACCGCATCAGCTTCGGCTGCATCAACGTCGGCACCAAATTCTACACCCGGACGCTTACGCCACAGTTCCAGAAGAAGGGCGGCATCGTCTATATCCTGCCCGACACCAAATCGCTCGACGACGTGTTCCCACGCGTGCGCCTGTTGCCGTATGTCAGCGCCGCAGTCGGCAGCTAGGGCGCTGTCCGGCGCAGAGGAAACGTCATGATTTTACTGATGCTTGCCGGAGCCGCCGCGGCTGCCGGATCCGCTGATCGCCCCGCTGATCGAACACGCGATCGAGCGGTCGTGGTGAGTTCGCTAACGACCCAGCAGCTGCTCGAATATTGCCGGGGCAAGGACAGCGATCCGACCGCCAATTTCTGCACCGGCTACATCCTCGGCGAATTCGACGCGCTGTCCTTGGCGGGCGACATCTGCCCGTTCCCGGCCCGCGCCTCGAACATCGAGGTCGCAGCGGCGGTGCGGAAGTATCTCCGCGCACGGGCCAAGAAGACCGGCACCGGCGCGCCCTCCTTCGTCGTCCGCGACGCCCTTCGCGACGCCTATCCCTGCAAGAGGCGCTGATATTTGTAATCCTCCCCCGCCAGGGGGAGGTGGCTGGCCCTTGCCAGACGGAGGGGGAGGCAAGCGAAATCCCTGTTCCGTGTCCTCCCCCTCCGTCACCTTCGGCGACACCTCCCCCTTGCGGGGGAGGATTCCACGGGCCACACATCCGCCGCCCCCGTAATTTCGCTTTGCAGCGCTTTCGATCAGGTGTATTGCTCAAACAATACACAGGAGGATGCGATGAACTTTCTTGCGCTCGGGCTGATCATACCTCTCGCCGCCTGCTCGTTCAGCTGGAACGACGACAAGGAGGGATCCGGGGTCGCCGCGGCGGGGTCGGGCACGACCCGCACCTTCCAGGTCACCGATTTCGACCAGATCGACCTGCGCGGGTCGGACGATGTCGACGTCCGCGTCGGCACCGGCTTCTCGGTCCGCGCCGAGGGGCCGAGCGAGCAGCTCGACCGGCTCCGGATCGAGCGCGACGGCGACACGCTCGACATCGGTCGCAAGAACGGCACGGGCTTCGGCTGGAGTAAGGGGGCGAACGTCAAGGTGTACGTCACGCTGCCGCGGCTGACCGAGGCGAACGTCTCGGGCTCCGGCAACATGGCGGTGGACCGGGTCGACGGCAGCGCGTTCGAAGGCGGGATCGCAGGGTCGGGCAACCTGACGATCGCCGCGGTGCAGGTGGAATCGGCGAAATTCTCGATCGCGGGCTCCGGTACCGCACGCGCCAGCGGGTCCGCACGCGATCTGAGCGTCGAGATCGCCGGCTCGGGCAATGTCGAGGCGTCGAAGCTCCAGGCGAAGTCCGCGAAGGTCGAGATCGCTGGTTCTGGCAGCGTCCGCGCGGTCGTCGACGGCCCGGCCAAGGTCGATATGATGGGCTCGGGCGACGTCGATCTCGGGCCGCGTTCGCGCTGCACGGTTTCCAAGATGGGCTCCGGGAGCGTCCGCTGCGGAAGCTGACTTGCGCGGGACGGCTTGCGAAGATCGGCGGGAGCGGCGACGGTCGCGGGCATGAGATACCTGCTCGCGCCACTGCTGCTCCTGTCCTCGCCGGCGTTCGCGCAAGGATCCGCCCAAGAATCCGGGTCCAGCCGGACGGTCTCGGTCGGCAGTTTCGACCGGGTCCGCGTCGAGGGGCCGTTCGAGGTGCGCGTCGCGATCGGCTCGCCGCGCGCGACAATCACCGGCGATTCCCGCATGACCGAAACCGTGGCGGTTCGCGTCGACGGGACGACGCTGTCGGTCCGCAAGGGCACCGGCGGCTGGGGCGAACAGCCGCGCACCAGAGGCTTGGGGCCGCTCGTGATCACGCTGTCGACGCCCGGACTGACCTCGGCCAGCGTCGCAGCCGGCGGGCGGCTGACGATCGCCAGGATGCGCGGGATGCGGGTCGACGTCACGGTCAGCGGTAACGGCAGCCTGTCGGTCGCGGCGGCCGACACCGACCAGTTGAACGCGACGCTGATCGGTACCGGCCAGATGACCCTCGCCGGCCGCGCGGCGCGCGCCCGGCTGGTGACGAGCGGGCCGGGCGCGATGGACGCGTCGGGGCTGGTGGTCGACGACCTGACCGTGCATCTGGATGGCGTCGGCGAGGTGAAGGCGGCGGCGCGGTACACGGCGCAGGTGACGAACAGCGGGCTGGGGACGGTGACGGTCGCGGGCAATGCCAAGTGCCGGGTCGATGCGACGGCTGGTGGACCGGTGGTGTGTGGCGTGGCGAGGGCCGCAGGGTCGGCAGGATCCGCTCCCTGAGGGAAACAGGGGCGAGGTTGCCAACCTATTCTCGCCCGCTTTTACAGATCGGCTTCTGCGTGGCAGACCCAACCCGTATGTATCCGCATTCCCCTCAAATCCGTCACCCCAGCTAAAGCTGGGGTATCCCGCGGGGCAGGTGACGCCTGCCACACGGTGATATCCCAGCTTTAGCTGGGATGACGGAATTTGGGTGAATGCCGGGACCGCCTTTCCCGAAACCATCTAAGGGTCGGCATGACGGCTAAACGGCAGGTCATCGGCGCGAAAAGTAACCCGCCCCCTCAGATCAGCGCCAGTTCCGCCAGCTTCGTCATCAACGCCGGCGGCATGACATCCAGCCCGGTCGCGTCACCGCCCAGATCGAGCGGCGCATCAGCCCCCTCCAGATACCGCCACCCCTGGTGCGCGCGCTTGGGGCGGGCCTGGACCAGCACCAGCGTCGGATCGATGTGGATCGCGACGCGGCCGCCTTCCGCTTCGCCGAAGCCGAGGATCGGCGAGCGCGCGATCAGCTGGTGCTTCAGGATCCAGAACATCGAACCCCCCTCACCAACGGGCCCTGCCACCTCCTCGTGCCGTTTCGGCAGATAGCGCGTGGTCAGGAACACCGGCCCCTCCTGGCCGCGCAGGCGGAGCCGCTCGGCGAGGTGGTCGACGCTGTCCGCGCCGAACGCGACTTTGGTGAGGTGGAGCGGCATGGCGTTGGAAATGGGTCTTAAACTGCCCCGATCAACCGTGCAGACCCCATAATGACGCCAGCCCGAGGAACGAGAAGAACCCCATCGTATCGGTCATCGTCGTCACGAACACCGCCGACGACACCGCCGGATCGATCCGGAACTTGTCGAGCGTCACCGGCACCAGCACGCCGCTGAGCCCCGCGACGAGGTTGTTGGTCAGCATCGCCGCCGCGATCACGATCGACAAATTCTGGTTGTGGAAGATCACATACGTGCCGAAGCCGATCAGCGTCCCCAGCATCACGCCATTGGCGGCGGCGATCCTGAACTCGCGCCCGATCATGCGCGCGGTATTCGAGCTCGTCAGCTGGTTGGTCGCGAGCGCACGCACCACCACCGCCAGCGTCTGCGTGCCGGCATTGCCGCCCATCCCCGAGACGATCGGCATCAGCACCGCTAGCAGCGCAAAGCTCGCGATCGTTCCCTGGAACAGCCCGACGACGGACGACGCGACCATCGCGGTGCCGAGATTGACCACCAGCCACGTGAACCGCGTCCGCACCGTCAGCCGGATCGGCTCGTTGATGTCGCCATCGCCTGCACCGGCCAGCCGCAGCGAATCCTCGCCCGCCTCTTCGGAGATGATGTGGACGATGTCGTCGACCGTGATCATGCCGACCAGCCGGCCGCCGTGATCGACGACCGCGGCGGAGATCAGCGCGTATTTCTGGAAGCGCAGCGCGACTTCCTCCTGATCCATGTCGACCGGGATCAGAGTCTGCTCGCGCTTCATCACGTCGGCGATCGCGATCCCGCGCGGGGTACGCAGCATCCACGACAATTGGCACGTGCCGATCGGCTTGTGCGCGGGATCGACGACGAAGATTTCCCAGAAATCGGTCGTCAGTTCCTCATGCCCGCGCAGGTAATCGATCGCGTCGCCGACCGTCCAATGCTCGGGGACAGCGATCAGCTCGCGCTGCATCAGGCGGCCGGCGGATTCCTCGGCGTAGCTCAGCGCCTCCTCGATCGCGGCGCGATCGTCGGGATCGAGCGCGCGCAGAACCGCGCGCTGCTCGTCCTCGTCCATGTCCTCGATGATCGCGACCGCATCGTCGGTATCGAGTTCGGACGCGAGATCGGCGACCTGGTGCGGCTCGAGCGCATCGATCAGATCCTCGCGGACGTAATCGTTCATCTCGGCGAACACGTCGCCGCCGAGCAGGTCGGTGACCGCGCGTGCCAGCGCGGCGCGATCCTCCTGCGGGGTCAGCTCGAACAGATCGGCGATGTCGGCCGGATGCAGCGGCTCGACCAGCGCGCGCGCCGCTTCGTCATTGCCCTCCTCGACCGCATCGAGCACGGCCCGCACGAATTCGGGCCGCAAATGGTCGTCGCGGTCGAGCTGGGTCTCGGGCTGGGTTTCGGTTTCGACCTCGGGAAGCTCGAGTTCGCTCATGGCAGCCTCCCTTAAAAAGTGCGCGTTTGGGCCCTAACCCGGCCGGCGTGCATTTGCCAGTCGGAGTGCGGCTCCCTATCTGCGCCCCATCAATTCAGGAGAAGTTACAATGGCCGACACCCCCGAAACGCTGACGCTGACCCTCGAAGGCGGCGATGTCACGATCAAGCTGCGGCCGGATCTGGCCCCCAAGCACGTCGAGCGGATCGTCGAACTGGCCAATGACGGCTTCTACGACGGCGTCGTGTTTCACCGCGTGATCCCGGGCTTCATGGCGCAGGGCGGCGATCCGACCGGAACCGGCACCTCGGGTTCGGACAAGCCCAACCTCAAGGCGGAATTCTCGGCCGAGCCGCATGTTCGCGGCGTCTGCTCGATGGCGCGTACTAACCAGCCCGACACGGCGAACTCGCAGTTCTTCATCGTGTTCGACGACGCGCGCTTCCTCGACAAGCAGTACACCGTCTGGGGCGAAGTCACGAACGGCATGGACCTGGTCGACGCGCTGCCGAAGGGCGAGCCGCCGCGTAATCCGGGCAAGATCATCAAGGCACGCGCTGCCTGAAGGCTGTCTCCGGCGTAGCGAAGCTACGCCGGAGACAGCTGAAGCCGGCCGGCGGTGCAACGCTCCGTCCGACGGCGCGGCTTAGCCGCGACGCGCCTCGGGTTAGAAGCGTGTCGCGGCAGGCCACTAATGCTTCTAACTCCGACTCTGACCTCAACCCCACACGCCACCCGTCGTCCCAGCGAAAGCTGGGATTTCCCGGTTCGAGCCTCGCCGCTTCCCAACTGGGATATCCCAGCGTTCGCTGGGGTGACGGACAGGGGGCAGGGGGGCAGCTGCGAAGCAGGGGACAGAGGAGAAGCAGGGGACAGCAGCGAACAAGCACGCGCTGCGTAAGCATAATTCCCCTCCCGCTTGCGCGAGGGGCTAGGGGAGGGCGCGACGTACGTACCGGTGTCCGGTGTGTGAGGCACGCCCTCCCCCGACCCCTCCCGCAATCGGGAGGGGAGTAGCGGTCAGACTTCCGCTAACGTCCGGATCAGCCAGTCGTGGAACAGCTTCACCGGCTTGGCCTGCAACGCCCGCGGGCGGCAGACGAACCAGTAGCTGTACGGGCTCTCGACCTCGATATCGAACAGCCGCACCAGGCGCGGATCGTTCGCGTCCGCAAAATGGCTTGCGTGCATGAACGCAACGCCCAGCCCCTGCGCGGCCGCCTCCAGCATCAGTGCACCCGAATCGAAATGGTCGATCGCCAGCGGCTCGATATCGTCGAGCCCCGCCGCGGTCCGCCACGCCGAAAACGTATCGATCATGTCGCGGTGGACAAGCGCGGTCAGCGTTGTCAGCTGTTCGGGTCGCGTGATCGGGTCCGGCCGCTCCAGCAGGCTGCGCGCACCGATCACGTACACCGAATTGCGGTCGAGCCGCCGCGCGTAGAAGGCCGGATCGATCTCGCGCGACAGGGCGATCACCGCATCCAGCCCATCGCCGAGCCGCGACACCAGATGCGCGGCGGTATCGATGTCGAGATGCAGTTCGGGATGCGTCGTGCGCAACTCGCCGAGCCGCGGAAACAGCTTCTGCGACGCGTATAGCGGCAGGATGCCGAGACGCAGCCGCAGCACCTCGGTCGTGCTGGTCAGCGACTCGACCGCGTCGGACAGCGAGTCGAGCACCGGCGCGATCTGTGCGAGCAACCGCTCGCCATCCGCATTCAGCACCATCGCCTGGTGCCTGCGCGCGAACAATGGCTTGGCGATGAAGCGCTCCAGACTCTGCACGCGCCGGCTGAGCGCAGGCGCCGACAGCGCCAGATCCTCGGCCGCGGCCTTGATCGACCCCAGCCGCGCGACCTGCACGAACGCCTCGATAGCCCCCAGTGGCGGCAGCCTGCGCATGATTCCTCTTTCGACTCGACGCGTGTGACAAAGACCGCAGGACGCATTCAGCCATACGATTGCAGTTAGCGCAATCGTAGCTGATCCCTTCGCACTTGCAACATGAACCGTCTCGCCGCAAAAAGACCTCGCCTTTCAGGCATCCTCTCCTAAAAACTTTCATGGGCTGGCCTTCATTGGCCGGCCCTTTTTTTGAGCGTTTTCCATCCGGGAAGGCGATTTCAAGGCCTCGAACCATCGGAACCGGCGCCCTATGTCAGGCGCTACGAGTTCGAATGGAGTCGACATGCCCGACAGCGAAATCCCAACGCGGAAAATCCAGGTCGCCAATGCGCGTCCCGAGGATAGTGGCCGCGGCCTCGCGCATCTGCCGCGCGCATTGATGGCGACGCTCGGGATCGGCGAAGGCGACGTGATCGAAATCCTGGGCAAGCAGAACACGCCCGCGCGCGCCGTCGGGCCGTATCCCGAGGACGAGGGTCTCGACATCCTCCGCATCGACGGGCTCCAGCGTGCGAACGCCGGCGTAGGCTCGGGCGATTTCGTTGAGGTGCGGAAAGCCGAATCGAAGCCTGCGACGCGCGTCGTCTTTGCCCCCGCGCAGCAGAACCTCCGCCTCCAGGGCTCGACCAACGCACTCAAGCGCACCTTCCTCGGTCGGCCGATCTGCCAAGGTGACATCGTCGCGACCGCAGGGCACCAGCGCGTCGGCAACATGCCGCCCAACGTCCAGCAGTTCATGAACGCGCCGGCATACGCGCTCCAGGAGATCCGCCTCGCGGTGATCGCCGCCAGCCCCAAGGGCGTGGTGCATATCGACGAGAACACCGAGATCGAACTGCGCTCCGAATACGAGGAGCCGCAGGCCGCGCGTCGTGCCGACGTCACCTATGACGACATCGGCGGCATGGCGCAGACGATCGACCAGTTGCGCGAGATGGTCGAACTGCCGCTCCGTTACCCCGAGCTGTTTCAGAGGCTCGGCGTCGATCCACCCAAGGGCGTGTTGCTGCATGGCCCTCCCGGCACCGGCAAGACCCGCCTCGCGCGCGCCGTCGCCAACGAATCCGACGCGCAGTTCTTCCTGATCAACGGCCCCGAGATCATGGGCTCGGCGTACGGCGAGTCCGAGTCGCGCCTCCGCGAGGTCTTCGAGGAAGCGGCTAAGGTAGCGCCTTCGATCGTGTTCATCGACGAGATCGATTCGATCGCGCCGAAGCGTGGCCAGGTGTCTGGCGAGGCGGAAAAGCGTCTCGTCGCGCAGTTGCTGACGTTGATGGACGGTCTCGAGTCGCGCGCGAACCTCGTCGTGATCGCCGCCACCAACCGTCCAGAGGCGATCGACGAAGCGCTGCGTCGTCCGGGTCGGTTCGACCGTGAGATCGTCGTCGGCGTGCCCGACGAGCGCGGCCGTCGCGAGATCCTCGGCATCCACGCACGCGGCATGCCGCTCGGCGACCGTGTGGACCTCGATGAACTGGCGCGGACCACCTATGGCTTCGTCGGTGCCGACCTCGCCGCGCTCGCTCGCGAGGCGGCGATCGAGGCGGTCCGCCGGATCATGCCGAAGCTCAATCTCGAGGAGCGGACGATCCCGCCCGAAGTGCTCGACGAATTGTCGGTCACGCGCGAGGATTTCCTCGGGGCGCTCAAACGCGTCCAGCCATCGGCGATGCGCGAAGTCATGGTGCAGGCGCCGACCGTGCGCTGGGCAGACGTGGGCGGCCTCGACGATGCGCAGATGCGGCTCAAGGAGGGCGTCGAGCTTCCGCTGAAGAATCCCGACGCGTTCCGCCGGCTCGGCATCCGCCCGGCCAAGGGCTTCCTGCTCTACGGTCCGCCCGGCACCGGGAAGACGCTGCTGGCAAAGGCGGTCGCGCGCGAGGCGGAGGCGAACTTCATCGCCACCAAATCGTCCGATCTGCTGAGCAAATGGTATGGCGAGAGCGAACAGCAGATCGCCCGTCTGTTCCAGCGCGCACGGCAGGTTGCGCCCTGCGTGATCTTCATCGACGAACTCGACTCGCTGGTGCCTGCGCGTGGCTCGGGTGCCGGCGAGCCGCAGGTCACCGAGCGCGTCGTCAACACGATCCTCGCCGAGATGGATGGGCTGGAAGAGTTGCAATCGGTCGTCGTGATCGGCGCGACCAACCGGCCGAACCTGATCGACCCGGCGTTGCTGCGGCCGGGCCGGTTCGATGAACTCGTCTATGTCGGCGTTCCGGACAAGGCAGGCCGCCGCCGCATCCTCGGCATCCAGACGCAGAAGATGCCGCTGGCGTCGGACGTCGATCTCGATCGGCTCGCGGATCGTACGGATCGTTTCTCCGGTGCGGATCTGGAGGACGTTGTCCGCCGCGCGGGCCTGGTGGCGTTGCGTCGCTCGATCGACTCGGCCGACGTGACGATGGCCGACTTCGAAGGTGCGCTGAAGGAGTCCCGCGCCAGCGTGACGCCGGAGACCGAACGCGAATACGAACAGATGGCCGCCCGCCTGAAGCAGGACGCCACGGCGATCCAGCCGATCGGTTTCGCCTTTCCCGCTAAGAGTGCGGAATGACTAGCGCCCCCCTCCCGGCGGAGGGGGGCTACCCCATCGGCGATACGGGTCTGCGGCGCTATACGTTGACATTACGTCATGCCGCACCGATGTAACTTTCATGTACGCTCCTGCGATACATAAGCGTTTCCGCGACCATTCCGGGCAACTCGCCGCACGTGGTTAGCCCGAGCTCGCGGCTATAGGCCGTTCGAGTTCGGGCTTTATTCGATCTGACCTTTGGGACGTGCTCTGCACGCCCATGATCTCGAGTAAAACGGAAACCACATCATGTCAGACTCCGCCTCGAAATCCGGCGATCATCCGTCGGTGCGCCAGGACATAGACGATCACGCTCCTTCGCCTCAGCCCTTTTTGCGGATGCGGCCAAGGCATTTCTTTTCCAACAAGTTCGACATGGATATCGTCGAAGACTATTCGGAATCGGATGCGAACGAGCATTCCGTGCAGCGGCCGAAATGGCTGAGCCGACTTATCCAGATGAATTTGTTGTTGATGATTCTGCTGATCGGCGTGCCGGTGCTTTTGTACTGCATCATGGTTTCCGCAAAATAGCGGACGGTTGCGAGCCGGCAGACCAAAGCACAAGCATCGCCTGACCGAGTGGAGGGCCGCACGCGCAACGATGACGTGTGCGGCCAGAAATGCATTTCGGGCCGATCCGTTCTAACTGTCCCTGGCATCCTTCAGCGACACCCAGGCATAGGCGATCATCACGACGCATGCCGCGCCCGCGACGAGGTACGGCAGCGAGTGTTGCGCCTCGTACAGCCCGACGCCGATCGATGGGCCCAGCACGAAGCTTGCGCCGTTTATGGACGTCACCTTGCCCGCGACCGAGCCTTGCGCGTTGGCGCCGACCGCGAGCGACGAGCCTGCGGTGAAGCCCGGTCGCGTGAAACCGAAGCCCAGGCTGGCCAGCGCATAGGCGGTGGCGATCGTGTAGAGCGATGTCGCGATGCCGGTCAGTGCGGTGCCCGCCGCCGCCAGCACGAGCCCGGTCAGCACGAGCTGGCGCGGAGTCATGTTGAGACGCGGGATAATGCCCCATTGCGCGAGCAGCGCGGCGCCTGCGCCCATCATCAGGACGATGCCGGTCGGTTCCAGCGCCAGCGCAGGGGCGAGGTGGAGGCGGTCGATCACGAGGAAGCCGATCGCCTGCCCGGTCATCGCCTGCGCGTGACCCATCACCAGTCCGGCGATCATCCAGGCGCGGATGCGGGGGTCGGTGTAGCCGACATGCTCGACATGCGATCCGGTGGCGGCGGCGACCGAGGCGCCGGTCGGGGCGCCGCCGATCGAGGGATAGGCCGAACTCGCGCCGTGCGTCTCGTGCGGGGCGACGATCTTGTCGTCGGGCAGCATCCGTCGGACCGTGATCCACACCGCCACCCCGAACACCGCGAACAGGAACGCCGGGCCGGCCAGCCCGATCTCGACCCCGCCGATCGAGCCGAGGATCAGATACGGTGCGATCGCAGGCCCCAATATGGTGCCGAGCCCGAACGCCGAGGCGAGGAGGGTCAGCGCCTTGGTCCGTTCCTCACGCGTCGTCTCGCCCGCGACGAGCGCCTGTACCGCCGGCGGGGCAGCCGCACCGAACGTTCCGTAGATCAGTCGCCCGCCGATAAAGCAGAGGAATGCCGCGGTGCCGCCGATCCACGCGTTGATCCCGGCCATCAGGAACACGCCGCACAGCGCGAGCGACACGCTGAACCCGCCGACGCCCAGCAGGATCATCGCCCGCCTGCCGTGCTTGTCCGACCGATTCGCCCAGAACGGCGCGGCGATCACCCACAGCAGTGCCGACACCGAGAACGCCGCCGCCACCGCGCTGTCGGCGACCCCGAGCGAGCGACCTAGCGCGGGCAGTACCGATTGCAGCGCGGTGTTGCCCGCCGCGATCGTCAGCATCACGAGGAACATCAGCGCGAAGCGACGGTCGATCTTCGGGCCTTCGGTCGCTCCGCCGATCTTTCCGCCGATCATGGCCGCACCCAGGCATAGCCGCGCTCGACCCGCGCGACGGTCACCGAATAGCGATCATACCAGAGCGCCCGCCCGCGCTCGCGAATCGCGGCGTGCTCCGGGTGGTCGCGCCACGCGATCGCGGCGGCGTCGTCCGCCCAATAGCTGACGGTGATCCCCATGCCGTCCGCCTCGCGTGCGCTGTCGACCCCGCGATAGCCCGGCTGCGCGGTGGCGAGCGCATCCATCGCCGCCACAGCCTCCGCATAGCCGATCATGTCCGCGCCGTTACGAAACGACACGAAAATGGCCGCCACTTGTCCTGTTCGATCGTCGTGCATGGCCTGTGCTTAAGCGATGCCGCAGGCTTGGCAACGGCGTTGGCGCTCGGCGGAACCACTTGTCGCTGCACGACTTCCACTTCGGTTCGTCGCCGCATGCAACCCGCGGCCCTTGAAACGCGTTCGGAATTCGTGCGACGGGAGGGGCAAAGCTCCGCCACCGTGCGGGACCCCTGATCGTAAGGAACACGATGCCCAGTTCGACCACCGCCACCCGGCGTGCACGCAGTCGCCCCGCCGGCGTGCCGTCCCCGTGGCAGATGTTTTTTTCAGGCTTCCTGAAACATCCGGTCATGGTCGGATCGATCGTGCCGTCGTCGGACAAGCTGATTCGGAAAATGCTCGACCCGGTCGACTGGGCAAACTGCAAGCTGTTCGTCGAATACGGCCCGGGCGTCGGCACCTTCTGCCGCCCGATCCTCGACCGGATGGCACCCGACGCCAAGCTGGTGGTGATCGATACGAACCCCGAGTTCATCCAGTATCTGCGCCACACGATCACCGACCCGCGCTTTTTCGCGGTGCTGGGGTCGGCGGACGAGGTCGAGACGATCGTCGCCGATCACGGCTTCGAGAAGGCGGATTATGTGCTGTCCGGGCTGCCGTTTTCGACACTGCCCCCCGGTGTAGGCCCGGCGATCGCGACCGCGACGCACTCGGTTCTGCGCACCGGCGGCGCGTTCCTGGTCTATCAGTTCTCGCCCAAGGTGAAGGACTTCCTGACGCCGCACTTCGACTCGATCGACCACGACATGGAGTGGTGGAACGTGCCCCCGGCGCAGTTGTATTGGGCGTGGAAGGACTGACGCAGGCGCGGCAACGTCCGCGCCGTTGCGCGCAGTGCAGCGTCAGGCCCGGCCGGCGGGTCGGCTAAGCCGAACCCGTCCGACGGCAGCTTTGCCGTCGGCGCCGAGTGCGTCGCGAATGCACCCAGAATCCACTGCTCATCCCGACCCCGACACCTCACCCCCCAAGCTTCGTCACCCCAGCGAAAGCTGGGGTATCTCGGTTCGAGCCCATGCCCGCTTCAACGGGGATACCCCAGCTTTCGCTGGGGTGACGGGTTGTGGGCGGGCGTGACGATTGATCAGGCGGTCGGCGTTTGAGCAGGTCGATCAGGCGCGGCCTATTCGTCGATCCCGAAGTTCAGTCCACGCGACAAGCTCGGGTCCACCACCGCGACCACGAAATACGCACCGAGCTGCTTCAACCGCTGCACCCAGCCGGTGTTCGCCTGGTACAGCGCCTTGGTCACCTCGGTCGATTTCGCCACTTCGCCGTCGATATACCCCCGGACATGCGCGGCGAACGCCGCATCCTCGATCCGCAGCATCAACTCGAGGTTGATGAACAGGCTGCGCATGTCGAAATTCGCCGAGCCGACATGGACCGCGTCGTCGATCACATACAGCTTCGTGTGCAGCTTGGTCGGCTGGTATTCGAACACCCGCACGCCCTTCCGCAACAGCCCCGCATAGGTGAACCGCGCGGCGGCGATCGTCGCGTTGTTGTCCGATTTGCTGGCCGTGACGATCCGCACGTCCGCCTGCCGACGCCCGGCCTTGTCGAGCCGCCGCAGCAGCGCGGGGCTGGGCGTGAAATAGCCGGCAATGATGTCGATCCGTCGTCCGGCACGCATGTCGTCGCGTACCGCGCGCGCCCAGGGCGACAGCTTCCGCGTCGGTCCGCCGATCAGCCACCGTGTTGTGCCCTTGGTCTCGCTCCAGCGCGACAGCGCGGCATTCAGCCGGCGCAGCTTGCCCTTGGGCTCGTGGATCCAGTCCTTCAAGGCGTCGAAATACCCGGCCAGCCGGCCTGCCGCCGGCCCCTCGACCAGCAGACCGAGGTCGCGCCAGGCCTGTTCGGCGGCGGTGCCGAAATAATCGTCCTCGATGTTGAAGCCGCCGATGATAATCCGCGCTTCGTCGGCGAGCGCGAGCTTCTGGTGGTTGCGCAGCAAATAGCGGCGGCCGAACCGTGCAGAGAACCGGCAGACGGAGATGCCGACGGTTTCCAGCGGTTCGAAAAACGCGTCGGGGGCATCGTCGCTGCCGAAGCCGTCGACGATCAGCGCGACGTCGACCCCGCGCTTGGCGGCGGCGATGAGCGCGGCGTTGACGCGCTTGCCCGACTCGTCGTCGGCGTAGATGTAATAGAGTATGCGCAGGGTGCGCTCGGCGCCGTCGATCAGCGCGAGCACCGCGTCGAGGCGGCGCGGGCCGGTATCGAGCAGCGTCATCTGGTTGCCGTCGACGGCGAATGTCGGCTGTTCGGTGGGATCGTCCATGGCGTGCGTGATGGACATGGGGGGCTCGAGTGGCAACCCAGGGACGCTGATCCGCGCAATTCTTGACTTTGCGGGCTACCCCCCCTAGGCGACGCATTCTCATTCTATCGTTGTTACGAAGGAAGCCGCATGGCGCGCGTTACCGTCGAGGATTGTGTCGACAAGATCCCCAACCGGTTCGACCTGGTGTTGTTCGCGGCCCAGCGTGCGCGCCAGATCTCGGGCGGCGCCGAACTGACGCTCGACCGCGACCGCGACAAGAACCCGGTCGTCGCGCTGCGCGAGATCGCCGACGAGAACGTCAAGCCAGCGCATCTCAAGGAACAGGTCATCCAGGGCTTGCAGAAGGTTCGCGTCGACGACGACGACGAGGTCGACGCCGTTGGCAGCCTGGCAGCTTCGGCCGAAGCGTTGCGTCTTACCGCTGCTGCGCCGCCGCGGAACCAGAATCTTGGGGCGGATTACGAAGGGTAAGGCAGTGGATTAGCACTCGCTAATCCACGTCTTGGCCGCACCCTCGGCCGGCGGGCATCGCCCGACCGACGACGCGGCTTTGCCGTGGCGCGCGAAACAGAGAGAGCCCGTGGACCCAAGTCCGCGGGCTTTTTCTATACCCTCTCCCTGAAGGGGAGAGGGAAGGGGCCCGCGGCGCTTGCCGTGGGAAGGATGAGGGCACGCGTGGGATGGTCTGGTCCGTTCGTCATTCCCGGAGAGGCGGGAACCCATATTGGCTAGGCTCTCGTAGGATCGTAGACGCCTGAGCATATGGATCCCCGCCTGCGCGAGGATGACGATGACGCGAGTTACGAGCCAAGTTTCAGACGGGCTAACTGCCCACCCCATTGTTCTCCCGCGAAGGCGGGAGCCCAGTCTGGATCCCCGCCTTCGCGGGGAAACAAGCTTATTCGTAATCTGCTGCTGCGCCTCGGACTACCCTAAGGCAGGGCGCCACGGCGAAGCCGTGTCGTCAGTCGTTGCTGCGCAACGCTGGCCGGCGTCGGTCCGCGACGCGGATTAGCCACGCTAATCCGCTGACCGACCCTTAAACCCCTGTGCCACCACGAACCACTCGACCGACCCCTTGCGGCTCGCCGGTGGCTTGGCATGCTTCACCGTCTTGAAGTTCCGCTTCATCTCCGCGACCAGCTCGGAATCCGCACCGCCCGCGAACACCTTCGACACGAAGGTCCCACCCGGCTCCAGCACCTCGCATGCAAAATGCAGCGCGGTTTCGACCAGCGCCATCGTCCGCAAGGCATCGGTCTGCGGATGCCCGACGGTGTTCGCCGCCATGTCCGACAGCACCAGATCCGGTGCGCCGCCCAGCGCCTCGATCAGCTTGCCAGGGGCTGCGTCGTCGAGGAAATCCATTTCGAAGATCGTCACGCCTTCGATCGGATCGACCGGGAGCAGGTCGATGCCCACGACCGTCGCCTTGGGGATCCGCCGTCGGATCACCTGCGCCCAGCCGCCCGGCGCGAGACCGAGATCGACCACGCGCTTCGATCCCCGGATCAGCTCGAACCGCTCGTCCAGCTCGATCAGCTTGTACGCCGCGCGACTGCGATAGCCGTCGGCCTTGGCACGCTTCACATACGGATCGTTCAGCTGCCGCTCTAGCCAGCGCGTCGACTGCGCGGTCCGCTTGCGCGCGGTGAGCACGCGGACATGCCCGCCGGAGCCGCCGCGGCTCATGCCGTCGCTCCCGTGGCTTTGCCGGGCTTGGGCGAGCCCATCAAGCCGCGCAGTATGCCTTCGCGAATACCGCGGTCGGCGATGCCGAGCCGTTCGGCGGGCCACAAATCCATGATCGTCTCCAAAATCGCACAGCCCGCGACCACCAGGTCGGCGCGCTCGTTGCCGATGCACGGCAGCTTGGCGCGCTCCGTGATCGACATATGGGAAAGGTCGGCGCTGATCCGCCGCATCGCCGACGCGGGTACGATCAGCCCGTCGACCACCGACCGGTCGTAATGGCTCAGCCCGAGATGCACGCTGCCGAGCGTCGTCACCGTGCCGCTGGTGCCAAGCAACCGCGGCCGCTCGATATGCCGCGGCAGGCGGCTCGCAAACCCAGCGAAACTGTCCGCCACGACCTGCCGCATCTTCGCATACGCGGCACGGCGACCGTCTTCGCCCTCGCCACCGCCGGCATGCTCGGTCAGCGACACCACGCCCCACGGCGCCGAATGCCAGTCGAGCACGGTCGGAACAGGCGTCGAGGTATCGATCAGCACCAGCTCGGTCGATCCGCCGCCGATATCGAATACGAGCGCGGGATCCTCCCCCGGCTCGATCAGCGCATGGCAGCCGAGCACCGCCAACCGCGCCTCTTCCTCGGCAGAAATGATGTCGAGGTGGATCCCCGTCTCGGCCAATGCGCGCGCGATGAAGTCCGGCCCGTTCGACGCCTGCCGACACGCCTCCGTCGCGACCGATCGCGCCAGCGTGACGTTACGCCGCTGCAACTTGTCCGAACACACGCGTAGAGCGGCGATCGTCCGCTCGATCGCCGCGTCGCTCAGCTTGCCGGTCGACGCCAGGCCCTCGCCCAGCCGCACGATTCGCGAGAACGCGTCGATCACCGCGAACCCGCCAGCCTGGGGCCGCGCGATCAGCAATCTGCAATTGTTGGTGCCAAGATCGAGCGCGGCAAACGCCTGCGCATCGGCCCACCGCCCACGAGAGGGCCGGGTCATCGCCGGACGGGCAGGACCACCCTGCCGGAACGGCATTCGGGCGGAAACATCCCCCATCGCCGTAAAACTCGCTATCTATGTCTGCCGCCGCGGGAAAATACCCGCCCGGTGCTTGATCACGAATGTAGCGCGGCGGCGCGATTACGCAAGCGACGTGGCACATCGGCAACATCTTGGCGTTGACAGCGCCAAACCGCCCGCCTAGATCGCGCCCTCGCTGATGCCCCGTCGTCTAATGGTAAGACTGCGGTTTCTGATACCGCCTATTGAGGTTCGAATCCTCACGGGGCATCCAGCGCTCCCTAAATTTTCTGCAGAAATTGCAGCATCCTGGTCAGGGCGTCGTCGGTTAAGCCGAGGGAGCGTTCGGATAGCGTTGCGGTCTGTGGCCAGCAGGTAATCAGCCCGCGATGCTCGAGCGTGAGCAGCCAACGTCGGACCGCGACTTCGGATAGCCCGGTAGTCGCCCGTACCGTGTCGATCGTCAGCGGCTTGCCTTCTTCATAGGCGATGAACAAGCCGAGCAATATGTCCCAGGCCGGATCGTGGAACAGCGCACGCACTGGTGCGAAGGCGGCGGATCGCGCCTGTTGCTGATGCATCAGGGCGCGGGCACGGTCGAGTTCGGTCGGCGTGGACGGATCGACACCAGGCATGGTGCTTGCGGCACGGGTGGAGGTACCGGACGGTATGGGCGCCGGCGCGCCTTCTGTGGGTACGGGATCAGGTGATGGGTGCTGCGCTGGGTAACGCAGCCGAAGGGGGTCGCTCATCGGCGTCGCTCCATGTCTTGTAATCAGTATCGGTGAATGTTGCCGGGACTCGTGGCGGGCTCAGCGCGGCGATTTCGCGACACTCGACACGCTTGGCGACCAGTCCGGGTCGCAACCCTGTGACGACCGCCGTCGTCGATGGCGTTCGGTGCCGACAATCAACACGGCGAGCATCGGATAGGCGATCTTGCTGATCGCCGCCGCGTACATCCACGGTACCAGTGTCGGATCATACGCCCTCACGCCGTGCACCGCGATTGCGAGGAGATGCAGCGCGCTGATCCAGATCGGCCAGAACCGGTTCGCGAACATCGCGACGGCGATCAACCCACCCAGCAGGACGACATCGACCGACAGCAGCGCGCCGTCGACCGAGCGGAACGCCGGCCGGACCGAAAATGCCACCATGCTTGAGACGATCGCCGCGAGCAGGAATGCCGCAGCGACGATCCTTTCCGGCAACCCGCCATGACGAAACGCGAACCAGCATGTCGCCAGCGCAACGGCATAATAGACCAGAATGTGGATCATCGCGCCCGATCCGCCCGGTCTTCAGGCTGCCGCGGCAACGATCGAGAGATGATTGTCTTCCGCGCCGGCGAAGAAGGCCTGATCGGGTTTGGGCAGACCATCGCCGAAACCGACGAATTTGCCGATCCTTTCGGCACCGCGATGGGCGGCGATCACGTGGCCTTGTGCCTGGGCGATCGCGGCCATTGTGGCACCGAGTTCGTGGACGACGGGTTGCGCGATCCGAGGGGTTACGCCGGCGCTGCCGCCGAACGTCGTCGTTGCGACCGCGAGGTGCGAGCAGATCGCAAAGGCTTCGGCCAATTGGGCTTCGAGCCTATTCAGCAGGACGCCGATGTCCTTGCCGGTCCGCGTGAGCTGTGGGTCCATGCGATTCTCCGCCTAATGCGGCCTTCCCGATCGGTTAACCTGACAAGCGCCCCAGCCGTTCGATCAACTCGGCGAGCACCGTAAGACCGCTTGCAAGCATGCCGAAGCCGATTGCGAGGATCACTGCGATAGCCGGTATCCAAAGCAGCCTCGCTACGACGGGAAGGTCGTTGCTGCGCTGCCCTGCACGACGGATCGGAAGTAGTCTCGAAAAAGTCGCCGGCCTGATTGTGCCGGCATCGCAAGATACCTCCGGGTCGATCACCGGCTGTTCGAGTTCTGTCACGGGAGAGGCCGGCGCGGACACCCATGAAGATTGCCCCCCGGAATATCCGGGGTCGCCGATCGGCCGGTCATCGATGCATTCGTGCTTCGCGAACATGCGCGCGGCGTCGCCGCGGTCGACGGCGCCCAGAATACGAACCGCTTCGGCAATATACCCGTCGACGGTGCCCGGCGCGATACCGAGATCGGCGGCGATCTGCTTGGTCTTGCGGAGTGCTGCGACACCGCGGAGCACATCGCGGTGGCGATTGGATAGCCGGGCGATACGGGGTTCGGTCATCTCATCCCCTTTCGCCGGGTAGGTTCCACGGTAGATCGAGCATTTTCCTAAGGGGCTGACGGCCGTGGAAGCAACTGGCTGTTGGCTCACCCCCCCCCTATGACGGCACGCCAAGCCGGTACGCGCGCTGAAGCTCGGCTCGTCGTATTTGGATCAGTCTCTGCCCGGTTTACACATTTTTTCGTCATTCGTGCGTTAGGACGGGGGTGCCGGCTCGCCATCAACCTTTGGCTCGTCACCAAGGCGAGTCGGCACACTGCCCTGTCGTACGGAGGGATTAAGACGCCTCCGCGATCAGCTTGGCCGCGGCGGGCGTGTTCCATTCATAGCCGCCGGTCATCCGCCAGACTTCCTTGCCCGCCGAATCGTAGAGGATCGTGGTGGGCAGGTTCGCCTGATAGGCGAGGCTGAGGCCGAGCTTCGGATCTAGATACGGCTGCAGCGTCGTGAACTTCTTCTCGGCGAAGAACGGCGTCACTTTTTCCGCGCCCTGCATGTCCTGGCTGACCGCGATCACCTGGACCTTGCCGGCCAGCGACTTGGCCGCGGCGTCGAGCGTCGGCATCTCCGCCACGCACGGCGCGCACCAAGTGGCCCACAGGTTGAGCAGCAACGGCTTGCCCTTGAACGAGGCGAGCGTGACCGGCTTGCCGGCGGGGGCGGTGAAGGCGACCGCCGGGCCGGTCTCGCCCTTGTGGCTGCGGTCGAGCTTTTCGGTGCTGGCGGCGGGGCCGGTCGCTTCGTCGGGCGCGGGGCCGGGCGCGACCTCGTCGGCGGACGCCGTGTTCGCCGCGACGACGTTTGCTTGCTCCGGCGCGGGCGATTTCCTATCGCAGCCGGCGACCAGCAGGCCCGTCCCGGCAAGACAGGCGATCGGCAGCGAATTGAACACAGGACGCGAGAACATGGACGGTTCCAATTCGATGTGGGGTGGGCGGTTCGCCGAGGGGCCGGCAGCGGTCATGCGCGAGATAAACGCCTCCATTCCCTTCGACAAGCGCCTCTGGCAGCAGGATATTGCCGGCTCGAAGGCGCATGTCGCGATGCTCGGCAAACAGGGCATCGTCTTGGCGGAGGATGCGGCGACGATCGCGGCAGGCCTCGACACGGTCGCGGCGCATTATGCCGAGCACGGCGTCGAAGAGGATCTGGTCCTCGAAGACATCCATATGCAGACCGAGGCGCGGCTGGCCGAGGCGATCGGGCCGGTCGCCGGGCGGCTGCATACCGCGCGCTCGCGTAACGATCAGGTCGCGACCGATTTCCGGCTGTGGGTGCGCGATGCGATCGACCAGGCGCTGGCGGCGCTTGCGGGATTCCAGGCCGCGTTGCTCACCCGCGCCGAGGAGCATGCGGCGAGCGTCATGCCCGGTTTCACGCATCTCCAGTCCGCGCAGCCGGTGACGCTAGGCCATCACCTGATGGCGTATCACGCGATGATCTCACGCGACGTCGGGCGGTTCGCCGATGCCCGCGCAAGGATGAACCGATCGCCGCTGGGGTCGGCCGCGCTGGCTGGGACGGGTTTCCCGATCGACCGCGCGATGACCGCCGAGGCGCTCGGGTTCGACGGGCCGATGACCAATTCGCTCGATGGCGTCAGCGACCGCGACTTCGCGATCGAATATCTCACCGCCGCGACGCAGACTTCGCTGCATTTGTCGCGGCTCGCCGAGGAGTTCGTGCTGTGGGCGTCGCAGCCGTTCGGCTTCGTCGCGCTGAGCGATCAATGGTCGACCGGCAGCTCGATCATGCCGCAGAAGCGCAATCCCGATGCGGCCGAGCTGGTGCGCGGCCATGCGGGGCGCATCCTCGGCTGCATGACCGCACTGATGGTGACGATGAAGGGCCTGCCGCTCGCCTATTCGAAGGACATGCAGGACGACAAGCCGCCGGTGTTCGAGGCGCACGACCTGCTCGCGCTGTCGATCGCGGCGATGACCGGGATGGTCGAGAGCGCGACGTTCCGCACCGATCGGATGCGCGGGCTGGCCGAGAGCGGCTTTGCGACCGCGACCGATCTCGCCGACTGGCTGGTGCGCGAGGCGGGGCTGCCGTTCCGCGAGGCGCATCATGTCACCGGGCGCTGCGTCAAGCTGGCGGAAGAGCGCAAGGTGGCGCTCGATGCGTTGCCGATCGAGGACTTGAAGGCAATCGATGCGCGGATCGACGAACGCGTGTACGGCGTGCTGTCGGTCGACGCGTCGGTCGCCAGCCGGACCAGCTTCGGCGGCACTGCGCCCGACAATGTGCGCGCTGCGATCCGTGCAGCTCGGGGGGATACGGCATGAAACGGCTTTTTGGCATCGTGGGATTGGCGCTGGCTCTGTCGGGGCCCCTGTCGGGTTGCGGCGCAGCGGACGGGCTCGTCCCGGCGGAGGGCAAGACGCTCCCGGTCGCGCCCTATGGCGCGAAGACCCAGCCGACCGCCGCGGAGCTGCTCACGCCCACCACGCAGCAACGCCCGCAGCGCAGCGACGAGCTGCTGACCAAATCCGACGAGCGACGCAGCGACGAGTTCGACCTGCCGCCGCCAAATTGAAGACCTGATCCATGAACCATTTCGACTATCGCAACGGTGTGATGCATGCCGAGGACGTCGCCCTGCCGGCGATCGCCGAGGCCGTCGGCACGCCCGTCTACGTCTATTCGACCGCCACGTTCCGCCGCCATGCGCAGGTGTTCCGCGATGCCCTGAAGCCTGCGGGGCGCGTGCATCTGGCCTATGCGATCAAGGCGAACCCCAACGTCGCGGTGCTGCGCGTGCTGGCCGACGAAGGATACGGCGCCGACGTCGTCTCGGCCGGCGAAATGCAGCGCGCGCTGGCGGCGGGGATCCCGGCGTCGGACATCGTGTTCTCGGGCGTCGGCAAGACGCGGCGCGAACTGGCCCAGGCGCTCGACGCCGGGATCGGCCAGTTCAATCTCGAGCTGGAGGAAGAGGGCGAGGTCCTCGCTGCGCTCGCCCACGCCCGCGGTCAACGCGCGCCGGCGGTGCTGCGCGTCAACCCGGACGTCGACGCCGGTACGCATGCGAAGATCTCGACCGGGCGCAAGGAGAACAAGTTCGGCGTGGCGATCGACCAGGCGGTCGCGATGTTCGATCGGCTGTCGAAGCATGACGGGCTCGACCTGCGCGGCGTCGCGATCCACATCGGCAGCCAGCTCGCCGACCTCGCGCCGCTCGAGGCTGCCTATGCGCGGATCGGCGAACTCGTCGCGGAACTGCGCGCCGCCGGGCATAGGATCAGCCGCGTCGATCTCGGTGGGGGTCTCGGCGTGCCCTACAAGCCCGGCGATGTGCTGCCGAGCCCCGCCGACTACGGCGCGATGGTCGCGCGCGCGACTGCCGATTGGGACGTCGAACTGATGTTCGAGCCCGGTCGCGTGATCGCGGGCAATGCCGGCGTGCTGCTGACCGAGGTGATCTGGGTGAAGCCGGGGGTCGTGAACCCGTATGTGATCGTCGATGCGGCGATGAACGACCTCGCGCGCGTCGCGATGTACGATGCGTATCATGATTTCGTCGCGGTCGAGCCGACCGGCGAGCGGATGACCGCCAACATCGCCGGGCCGGTGTGCGAGACGGGCGATACCTTCGCGATTGGCCGCGACATCGATGTCGTGAAGTCGGGCGATCTCGGCGTGTTCCGCACCGCGGGCGCCTACGGTGCGACGATGGCCTCGACCTATAACAGTCGCGCGCTGGTGCCCGAGGTGCTGGTCGATGGCGACCGGTTTGCGGTGGTCGCTGATCGGATCCACCCGGAGACGATCCTGGCGGCCGAGCGCGTGCCGGAATGGCTCAAGCGGTGACCCCCGCACCGCTTCCGCTACAGAGCCTGCCGCTGTTCGTCAGGCTGGCGGGGCGACCGGTGATCCTGCTCGGCGAGGGCGAGGCGGCGGATGCGAAGCGGCGATTGCTCGATCGTGCGGGCGCGGACGTGGTCGGCGAGGATGCCGCAGCGTCATTGGCGATCGTCGCGATCGACGACGAGGACGAGGCACTGGCGGCGGTCGCGCGGCTGAAGGCGCGGGGGATCCTCGTCAATGCGGTCGATCGTTCGGCGCTGTGCGACTTCACGCTGCCGGCGATCGTCGACCGCGCGCCGGTGCTGATCGCGATCGGGACGAGCGGCGTGTCGGCGGGGCTGGCGGCGGCGTTGCGGCAGCGGCTGGAGGCACTGGTGCCCGCCGATCTGGGCAAGCTCGCGCTGGCGTTGCAGGCGGCGCGTGGCGCGTTGCGGAAGCGCTGGCCCGACATGGGCGAGCGCCGCCGTGCGCTGGCGACGGCGATGGGGGCGGGGGGCATGTTAGACCCGCTGTCGCCGACGCATGATGTCGACGCGTGGCTGGCCCCGACGGACGTGCCCGCGGCAAGGCGCGACGTCGCCATTACGCTCGTCCTACTCTCCGACGATCCCGAGGACCTGACGTTGCGCCAGGCGCGGGCGCTGGCCAGTGCCGACCGCGTCTATCATCGCCCCGACGTGCCTGCGGCGATCCTCGACCGCGCGCGCGCCGATGCCGCGCGGCTGTGCGAGCCGATGCCAAACGATCCCGGCACCGGCCTGTCGGTCGATGTCGAGATGGCCCTGTGAACGAGATGGTGCGGTGAGCGGGTTCGGCTTTCGCGTCACCGACGGCAAGGCCGCGCGGATTGACGTGAAGGAAGCGCTCGGCTGCACCGCGGACCTTATCTGGGTGCATCTGTCGACCACCGCCGAGCACGCGCAGACGTGGCTTCGCGACGAGGCCAAGCTGCTCGATTACGTCGTCGACGCGCTGACCGCGACCGAGACGCGGCCGCGCTGCGAAGCGGTCGGCGACGGTGCATTCGTCAACCTCCGCGGTCGTTCGCACGAGGAACTCGACACCTCCGACATGCTCGCCTCGGTGCGGATCTGGGCGGTGAAGGGCTGGGTATTCTCGGTCACGCGGAAGCCGTTGATCGCGGTCGCCGAGGTCGAAAAGATGGTCGAACGCGGCGAGGTGCGCGATCCGGGGGACCTGATCGCCGCGTTCGCGACCGCGATCACCGCCGATCTCGACCCCGACGTCGCGTCGCTTGGCGACCAGCTCGACGATTGCGAGGAACAGCTCGACGCCAACCGCGTGTTCGAACTGCGCCGCGCGGTCAGCAGGGTGCGGGTGGCGGCGATCGGCTACAAGCGTTTCCTGAGCCCACAACGGGCGGCGCTGGAGAAGCTGGCGGCGCTACCCGGCGACTGGCTGGCGGATGACGACCGGCTGCATCTGGCCGCGGCGGCGGACCGGGCCGCGCGGATGGCGGAGGAACTCGAATCGATCCGCGAACGCGCCGCGCTGATCCACGAGACGCTGACCGACCTGCGCGCCGAACAGATCGACAACCGCTCGCTGATCATCTCGGTGGCGGCGCTGGTGTTCCTGCCGCTGACGTTTCTCACCGGGCTATACGGCATGAACGTGAAGGGGCTGCCTTATGCCGATGAGCCCTGGGCGTTCGATGCGATCGCCGGCGCCTGTGCGGTGATCGCGGCGGGCGTCGTGCTGTACTTTGCCGGGCGCCATTGGTTCCGGCGGTAAAGGTCAGGCGGCGCTGGCGGTCCGCCAAGCCTGCGCGATCTCGTCGAGCATGTCCGCGGAATCGCGGAACGGCTTCGGATCATGGCCGAGCGAGGCGTTGATGACGGTTTTCCGCGCGCCGCCGTACAGGCGGGCGAGCGTCTCCGAGACCTGGCCGCCTTTTTCGAAGTCCAGACCGGCTTCGAGTGCGAACAGGATCGCGGTGGCGCGCGTGATCCGGTCGCTCTTTACGGAGAATTTGCGGTTCTCGCAGGCCCAGGCGGCGGCGCGCAGGGCAGCGACGAGTTCCTTGTAGAGCAGCTGGACCAGGGCAGGGCCATCGGCGGTGGCGGTACGGCCGACCGCGTCGATCTGGCGATAGGTCGCGAACGGATCGCGTGCGAGGGTACTGGCGTAGGTCACGAGCTCTTGTTCCAGGCTGCGATCTGGTTGGTGAGGAACGCCTGGGTCGATTTGTACGCGGACACGCGCGAGTTCATGCTCGCATATTGCTGCGTCAGGCGCGTGGTGAGCTGAGCGGACTGGTCGGTGACCTTGTCCTGCTGCTTGGCGAGGTCGGCTTCGGCGGCCGTATACCGCGCGGTCGACGCGCCGAGGCCGGTCAACGTGTTCGTCGCGCTGTTGGTGAGCGCGCTGAGCGTGCCGGACAGGCCGAGGACGTTGGTGGAGGACGGCGCGAACATCGATTCGATCGTGTCGGGATAGGCGGCGAGCTGCCGGGCGAGCAGCGTGGTATCGACCCGCAGCGTACCATCGGTGTTGGTCGCGACGCCGATCTCGGACAGGCTGCGCGGAATGCCCGCGGTCGCGCCGCCGACCAGCGGCTTCGACACCAGTGCCTTCAGCGAGCGGAGCAAGGCCGTCGCAGCCGGGTCGGCGCGGAGGTTGCCGGTGATCGGATCGGTCTGTTCGGTTATCGTTTTCAGCACCTCGTTGAAGGTCGTGACGACATCGTTGACCGCCTGGGTCAGCGCGTCGGTCGGCGTGCTGCTGGCGAGCGTGATGGGGACCGTCGACACCGCGTTGAGCTGCAGCTTGACGCCATCGACGAGGTCGCTGACCGTGTTGCTCGGTCGCTCGACCTCGATGCCGTCGACGGTGAGCAGCGCGTTCTGCGCGGTCGACACCAGGCTGGTCTGCGTCGCATCGCCGCCGATATCGACCGCACCGCTGGCACCGTCACCTTTCAAGGTGAACGCCTGTGCGGTGCCGGTGCCACCCTTGACCGACAGATAGGCACCGCCATTGGCGTCGGTAACCACGGAGGCCGTGACGCCGCTCTTCGACGCGTTGATACCGGCGGCGATCGCATCGATGCTCCCGTCGCCGATATCGATCGCAATGCCCGCCCCGCCACCGATCGTCAGGGTCAGCGCGCCGGTATCGAGCGAGGCGGCACGATCTGCGGCAGGGACCGCAGTCGTGGTACGCGCGACCTGCGCGGTCGCAAGGCGCGTGACCGTGACGCTGGCCGACAGGTTCGACAGTTTTGCACCCGACAGCGCGGTCGCGGACAGGATGGTGCTGTTGGAACTGCTGGGCTGCGACTGCAGGCTGCCGCTCTTCACCAGATTGGCGAGCGCCGTGGAGAAGCCGGTCATGGTGCTCTTGAGCGTACCGACGCCCGAGATCTGCGCGGTGAGGGTGTCGGATTTCGCCTTAAGCGCGGCCGTGCGTGCCGCGAACTGCGCTTCGACCAGCGACGTGACCAAGGTGCCGGTGTCGACGCCCGAGCCCGCGTTCAGCCCGTTGAGCAGCGCTTGCGTTGCGGTGTTGACCGCACTTTGCGGGGTGGCCGCGGGTGTCGGCGTGGCCGTCGTGCTCGTCGTCGAGGTTACCATGGCGAAATCCCTGCACGTGCGCGCTCGTCTGTAAGAACGGCCGGGCGGCCGCGATGTTTAGGCCTGTTTGATGCCATTTTCATCGAATCGAGCGTCCTTCGGCACGGTGACGAACGGCTGGATCGGGGCCGCCGCGCCACCTGCGGCAACGTTCAGCCCGAAGACGAAGGCGAGCACCGTCGCGATCGCCATGTACAGGTCGTCGCGGACTTCCTGCCCCTCCTTGCTGGTGTAATAGACCGCGCGGGCGAGCATTGGATATTCGAGCACCGGCACGCGGCCCTCCGCGGCGAGTTCGCGGATCGCCAGTGCGGTCGCGCCGCGCCCCTTGGCGACCACCACCGGCACCTGGTCCTTGCCGCGATCGTAGCGCAGCGCGACGGCGAAATGCGTCGGGTTGGTCAGCACGACATGTGCCTCCGCGACCGACTTGCGCAGCCCGCCGCTCGCCATCGCGCGCATCTTGGCGCGCATCTGGCCCTTCGCCTCGCCATTGCCCTCGGTCGACTTGTGCTCGTCCTTCACCTCCTGCTTCGACATCCGCATCTTGCCAAGGCGGCGGATGATCTGGATCGGCAGGTCGATGCCGGCGATCGCGCACAGCCCGAACGCCATCGCGATCAGGATCGCTTTGAACGTGCCGCCGAGCGTCGACAGGGCCTGGTTGAGATCGGCGGACGAGGCGAGCCCCATCGTCGTGTGCGCGGCGTTCCACAGCATCCAGCCGCCGATCGTGCCGAGCAGGATGACCTTCAGCAGCGATTTGCCAAGCTCGATCCAGCCGTTCGATCCGAAGATCCGCTTGAGTCCGGCGGCGGGATCGACGCGGCTGTATTTGGGCGCCATCAGCTTGCCGTTGAAGCCGAGCGAACCGAGCCCAGCCTGGCTGAGGATCGCGGCGGCGATGGTGACGACGAACAGGCTGATCAGCGACGGCGCGAGCTTGCCGCCGGCTTCCATCAACGGGCGCCACGGTGAGAAATCCTCGACATCGGCGTGGGTGAACTGGAAGCTCGACGCCATCACCTGCTTGCAGGCAGTGATGAGGTGCGGGCCGGCGTAGATCAGCCAGCCGACGCCCGCGACCATGCTGAGCGCGGTGGCGAAATCGCGCGAGCGGAGGATGTCGCCTTTCTCGACCGCATCCTTCTTGCGCTTGGCGGTTGGGGATTCGGTTTTTTCGCCGGAATCTTCGGACATCAGCCGAGCCCCAGGTTTTCGGTGGCGGACAGCCCTTCGCGGACGATGACGAGCATGTAGTCGCCCATCGTCGGGAACGCGATCGCCAGCGTGACGACACCGACCGCGAGGCTGGCGGGAAGGCCGACAGCGAACAGGTTCAGCGCGGGCGCGGCGCGGCTCAGCATGCCGACGACGATGTTGAGGCAGAGCAGCAGGAAGCCGACGGGCAGCGCAAGCAACAGCCCGGCGAGAAACGCATAGCCGCCGAAGAACGCGATCGCCTTCAGCCGCTCGATCCCGATCCACGCGGCGCCGGGCGGGAGCACGTCGTAGCTCCGGACGATCAGGTCGATCAGGATCAGGTGGCCGTCGACCGACAGGAACAGCAGCGTCAGCATGATCGAGAAGAACTGGCCGAGCGCTGGGGAGGACTTGCCGTTCTGCGGATCGATCGAGGAGGCGAAGCCGAGCCCCATCGCGCCGCCGATCACTTCGGCCGCGATCATCGGCGCGGCGAACGAAATCTGGAGGACGAAGCCGAGCGCGAGCCCGACAAGGGCTTCGGCGGCGGCGGACAGGATGGTGGAGACGGCGAAGATCTGTTGCGGCGGCACGATCGGATGCGCGGCGAGCACGAGGAAGCCGATCGCGCCCGACAGCGTCACGCGCACGGTGACCGGGACCGAGACGTTGCCGAACACGGGCGCGGCGATGAACGTCGCCCCGATCCGGATCATCACGAAGATGAGCGCCCAAAGCTGGGGCTCGATGCTGAGCCCAAAACCCAACATCTCAGTTGCCGTTCGTGCCGAGTAGGGACCGAGCGAAGTCGAGGGCCCGTATCGAGGTACCTGTCCCTCGATACGCCTTCTCGACGAGCTCGAAGTCTACTCGGGACGAACGGAAATTTTGGCTCATTTAACCAAGTCCGGAATACGCTCGAAGATCCCGATCGTGAAATCGCTCAGCAACCCCAGGATCAGGCTCCCGAAGATCAGGATCGACACGGCGACTACCACCAGCTTCGGCACGAACGACAGCGTCTGCTCGTTGATCGACGTCGCCGCCTGGATCATCCCGAGGATCAGCCCCGCGAGCAGCGCCGGGATCAGGATCGGCGCGCTGGCGAGCGCCAGCACCCACATCGTCTGGTTCGCGACGGTCAGGAAATATTGCGCGTCCACGGCGTCAGGTCGCGAACGAATTGGCGAGGCTGCCCATCGCCAGCGCCCAGCCGTCGACCAGCACGAACAATAGCAGCTTGAACGGCAGCGAGATGATCGTCGGACTGAGCATCGCCATGCCGAGCGACATCAGCACGGTCGCGACGACAAGGTCGATGACGATGAACGGCAGGAAGATCAGGAAGCCGATCTGGAACGCGGTCTTCAGTTCGGACGTGACGAACGCGGGGAGTAGCACCGAGAAGGGGATGTCGAGCGACGAGGCATAGGGGCCCGATTTCGCGATCTGCGCGAACATCGTGACGTCCTTCACGCGCGTCTGCTTCACCATGAACGCGTGCAGCGGGACGCCAGCGGTGGTGATCATCTGCGTGCCCGCCAGCTGTCCGGCAGCATAAGGCTGGATCGCGGTCGTGTTGATCTGGCTGATCGTCGGCGCCATGATGAAGAACGACAGGAACAGCGACAGTCCGAGCAGAACCTGGTTCGGCGGCGTCTGCTGGAGGCCGAGCGCCTGGCGCAGGATCGCGAGCACGATGATGATCCGCGTGAAGCTGGTCATCATCAGCAGGATCCCTGGCAGGATCGTCAGCAGCCCCATGATGATGAGGACTTGCAAGCTCAGCGACAGCGACCCGCTCTGGCCGGTGTTGCCCGCGGCCTGTCCGCCGAGCTGGCCAAGCGCGCGATCGACCGCGTCGCCGACGGCGGGGTTGGTCGGAGCGGGGACGGCTTGCGCGAAGGCCGGCATCGCGAGGAAGAGGGCGAGCAGGAGGGCTAGGCCGATCCACACCAAGCTGTTTCCTCGCGAACGCGGGGATCCAGGGTTATGGAGGGCAACGGTCTTGGCTCCTGGATTCCCGCGTTCGCGGGAAAACGGGGAGCGCTTCGGCGCGGCAAACAGGGCAGGGCCCGAACCCTTGCGGGTCACTGTCGGACGAGCGACCGCGCTCATGCGTCGACCTTGTCGATCAGGTGCACGCCGCCACGGCCGACCGAGACGAGCAGCCGGCGGCCCTCGAAATCGATCACCGCGAGGCGCAGGCCCGGCGAGATCATCATCGTTTCCTTGACGCCGATCAGTCGCGTCGAGGGCTTGCCCGGGATCCGGCTCTCGAACTTGCGCCACAGATACAGGCAGCCGAACATCAGGCCGCACACGAGTGGCAGCAGAATGACGAGCTTGAGGATATAGGTCCAGAGCATCGGTTCAGCCGCGCTTGTCGGGCGACACGAGCTCGGTCATCCGAACGCCGAAGCGTTCGCCGACCGTCACCACTTCGCCGCGGCCGATCAGGGTGCCGTTGACGAATACATCGAGGAGTTCGTTGGCTTGGCGATCGAGCTCGATCACGCTGGATTCGCCGAGCGCGAGCAGTTCGCGCAGCGTCAGGCTGGTCGAGCCGATCTCGACGGTCAGCTTGACGTCGACATCCTGGAGCAGCCGGAAATTGGCGGCGACGGCAGCATCTACGGGGAAGCCTCCGGTCATGTCGTTCATGCTGCAAATCCTTCGTCGAAACTGGTAATCGAGGTGAGCTGGATGGCGGCGAAGCCGTTGGACGTACCGACCGTGCCGCAGCCGAGCCGGTTGTTGCCGACCATCACCGGCACGTCGCCCGAGATGGTGATCGGGATCACGTCGCCGGGTTTCAGGTCCATCAGCATCGTCAGCTTGACGACCGGCTCGGCGAGCACCGAGCGGATCGGGAAGCGGACGTTCATCGCCGCGCGCGTCAGTTCGGTGCGCCAGGCCGGATCGGGCTCGGCCGACTTGCCGACGACCTTCGCGGTCAGCGACGGCGCATGCG
Source organism: Sphingomonas fucosidasi (assembly GCF_036663855.1). Taxonomy (NCBI): domain Bacteria; kingdom Pseudomonadati; phylum Pseudomonadota; class Alphaproteobacteria; order Sphingomonadales; family Sphingomonadaceae; genus Sphingomonas; species Sphingomonas fucosidasi. Next base: position 229,317 of record NZ_JAXOJR010000006.1, read on the forward strand.
GCTTCAGCGCGGAGACGGGATAGACGAGATCGAGGAACACCGGCTTTGCGGCCCCGGCGGCGATCCCGAAGCGCGTGACGATCATCGCGTCCTCGCCGTCGAGATCGGCGATCATCGCCGGGTTCACCTCGACGCGCGTCGGCAGGAAATCGAACCGCGCCATCGGCTCCCACGCGGTCTTCAGCGGCGCGGCGATCATCTGACCGATCCGCGCGACCATCGCCTCGGCGGCGGGCGAGAATTCGGTCGGCAGCGTGTGCGGCGCGGCACCGGTGCCGCCGAAGAACATGTCGAGCAGCTCGAGCACGAACTTGCCGTCCATGATGCACAGCGCCTGCGCCATGCCCGGCGTCATGATCAGCGGCAGCCACGCGGTCAGCGTATCGCTGCGCTCGGCGCGGTAATCGGTGAAGCGCTGGACCACGAGCGGCTCGGCCCAGCAGCGAACCTCCTGACGGAGCAACGGCTCGAACACACCGCGCAAGCCCCGCGCGAACCGTGCGGAGAGATGCTGCAGCGAATGCAGGTCGCCGAACGGATTGAGCTTGGCCCCGCCGAGCACGCCCTGATGCAGCACGCCGTCTTTGGGCGCGCCGGACCGATCCCGGTCGCGCCGTTCGCGCGTCTTTGCTGAGCCCTCGTTAACCATGCCTCACTGAACAACGAAACTGGTAAAGTAAACGTTACCGATGCCGCCGAAGCCTTCCTTCTGCTTGAGCGTATCGTTGATCGCTTTGGCCAATCTGACCTGCAACTGACGCTTGCCGTCGCTGCTCATCACCTGCTCTTCGGTGGTGTCGCCGAGCGCCATCAGGATCGCCGAGCGGACCGCGATGTCGTTGGTCTTGAGGTTGGTGATGACGGTGTCGTCGTACGGCGTGGCGACCGCGATACCGACCTGGACGAAGTGCGGCGAGTCCTGGAGATTCGAGGTGAATTCCTTCTCCATCGGGTAATAGGTCGACGCGTATTTGTCGCCGCCCTCTCCTGCGGGGGGCTTCATGCCGTGGTTTTCGGGTGCGGCTTCATCGCCGCCGCCATGACCGCCGCCCTCGTCGTCGCCGTCGCCAGTATGCTTCTGCTCGCTCTTGGGGACGAGCTTGGGCTTGCCATCGTCGACCGCCGCGTGACCGCCGCCGAGCAACCCGGCGTTACTGGCATAGACGCCCGCGCCGACGCCGCCACCGACCAGGACCAGCAGCGCACCGCCGCCGATCAGGATCATCTTCATCTTGCCCTTTTTCTTGGGCGCTGCGTCCGCAGTATCTTTCTTGTCGGCCATGTCGGAGTCCTTCGGTTCAAGCGATTCGGGTGTCTTCGGTGAGCGCTGCGTCCACCGCCGGCGAAGCCGTGGTGCGAGTCGGGGCTTGCGGCGTCGCTGGTGGGCGGTGCTGGCCGTTGTTCGCGGCGCCGTCGCCTGGCGTGCCCTGGGCAAGCGATCCCTGGGCAAGCTTCAGCCCGCGCGCTTCGGCGAGTTCGACGAGCCGCGGCTGAGCGTCCTGCAATAGGGTGCGCGTTGCGCTCTGCTCGGCATGGAAATGGACGCGCACGGTGTCGCCGTCCTTTCTCATCGATACGTCGATCGCACCGAGCGCGTCGGGGATCAGGCGGATCCGCGTGTCGCCGGCGTCGGCGGCATCGCGGAGGATCTCGATCCGTTCGATCATCGCGTGCGGCCAGCGATCCTGGCGCATGTCGAGTGGCGCCTGCTGCGTCTCGGCCGTCCGGATCGCCGGTGCCGATACGGGCGCGCCGGTTACCAGCGAGAATGTGGTCGGATCCGCCTTGTCGCGATCGTCGCGCGCCCTGGTCGCGGCCTGGATCGCCGCGCCGAACACCTGGCTTGCCGACGCGACAATGCCCGGCTGCGGCTGGATCGCGTCGGGTCGGGCCGCGGCCAGTGCGACGGGCGCGGTGGCGTCGGTCGAGACCCAGCGCGTCATGGCGTTGTTCGGGTCGATGCCGGTCGATACGGGCGCTGCGTCGGTGAGCTCGGGCGGCGCCGGAGTATCGCCTCTGCCCGTGGATGCCGGGCCCGTGAGGGAAGGCAAGACGGATGTCGGCACGATGGGTGCCGCCACTTGTGTCGGCGGGGTGGCGATCGGTGGAAGGGTCGCGAGGGCGGCCGGCAGGCTCTGCGCGGAACTGGAAGTAGGCGTCGCGTTGCTCGTGACGGCGGACGAAGGGCGTGTATCGGCAACGGCGGCCGGAGGCGTTGTGGGGGCGGGCGCGGGCGCTTCTATGGTCTGCGGTGCTGCGGCATGTGCTTGCTGGCCAGCCTTGCCCGTCGTGCGGGAGGGCGTGGCGTCGGCGAACTTGCTGACAGACGATGGAAGTCCTGGCGATAGTGGGGCTGTCGCAGTGCCGTTATCCGTACGCGACGTATCGGCGACATCGACGGCGATCGCGACAACCGGCAAGGCGAGAACCGCCGGTTGCGGCGCGAGCGTGATGTCTGCGGCGATGGTTGGGCTTGCCGGCATCGGGGCCTCGGCGGGCTGCTCCGTAACTTCGTCCGCGGCAGGGCCATCCTTGGGGCGGGGGTCTCGGCGTATCCCGGCGAACGCCGTCGGTCGGGCGATACGTACAACCAGGGCGGGGATCGCGACCGGCTCGGCCTTGCCGGCGGGCGGCGCGGTTTCGACCATTTCGGGCGTCAGGGTGCTTGCCGGAAGCAGTGACGGCTTTGCAATCGCTAGTGTCTGCGCGGGGTGTGGTGTGAGTATGGGCTGCCATTCCACCGCTTGGTCAGCGGCGGGCGTCACGATCGGCAAGACGTTGCCGGTTACGGCGGCGTCCTGCAGGATGACGGCATCGGGAGCGATGCTCGGAAGGGGGACGAGCGCCGTTGGGGCCGACGGTGCAGGCGGCAGGCCGAGGGACGCACGCTCGTCGGGCGCATCGTTTGCCTGTGCAAAGGAATCGGCGAAATCGACCACTGTCCGCCCGTTCTGCACGGCCGGCGATCGTGTCTGCGCGGAGAGAACGGGAGAAAAGACGGCGGTCTGGATCATGCAGAATACTCGTTCGGGCGATCGGCACGCGGCCGCATAGCCTTCCCTCAGCAAGGATCGTGCCGAACCTTCCGGAACGCCGGCGCTTCCTCCATCGCGCGGATCGCCTTGAGCACCGCGTCGGCGTCTGCGCGCGCGAGCAGCTTCTCAACCGCGCTTTGATCGCGCTTGGCGACGCGGGTTGCCTCGGCGGCGCGTTCGACGCGATTTTCGGCCGCCTGCACGCGTTCGACCGCGGCATTGGCGGATTGTTGCAGGCGGTCGCGGTAATGCGCCGACGCGCCCAGCGAGACCGCGGCGCGCGTTTCGTGGATCGGCGCTACGGCTTCGGCGAGCAGCGCGATACGGCCGGAAAGCGCCTGTTCGCTGGCGAACTTGTCGTGCGCGCGGGCTTCGTCGGCGCGGGTCAGACCGAGCTGGAGCGTGCGGACGCGGTGGATGCGCGCCAGCGTCTTGCTGCGGGCATCCGCCATTTCAGCCGCCGAACACGCCGGTCAGTTCGGCGACCGCGTCGTTCAGCGAGACGTTTTCGTCGGCGTCCTGGCGGATATATTCCATGACCGCCGGGTGGCAGGCGATGGCGGCGTCGATCGCAGGGTCGGCGCCGTGGCGGTAGGCGCCCATCAGCACGAGGTCGCGGTTTTCCTCGTACGTGGCGAGGTGGCGGCGGAGCGTCCGCGCGGCCTTGGCATGGGGTGCGTCGACGATGTCGGTCATCACGCGGCTGACCGACGGGCCGATGTCGATCGCGGGGTAGACGCCGCGCTCGGCGAGGTGGCGGTTGAGGACGATATGGCCGTCGAGGATCGAGCGCGCCGAGTCCACCACCGGATCGTTGCCGTCGTCGCCGTCCGCCAGCACCGTGTAGATCGCGGTGATCGAGCCGCCGGTGTGGACGTCGACGCCCGCGCGTTCGATCAGGTTCGGCAGCATCGCGATGGCGGACGGCGGATAGCCGCGTGCGGATGCAGGCTCGCCGAGCGCGAGACCGATCTCGCGACCGGCGTGCGCGACGCGGGTCAGCGAATCCATGATCAGGAGGACCTTCTTGCCCTCGTCACGGAAGGACTCGGCGATCGCGTGCGCCCGGAGCGCACCGCGGATGCGGAGGACGGGGGAGTGGTTGGCGGGGACGGCGACGACGACCGAGCGTTTGCGCGCTTCGCCGGCGACCTTGGTTTCGAGGAAGTCGGCGACTTCGCGGCTGCGTTCGCCAATCAGGCCGATCACGATCACGTCGGCTTGCGCCGCGCGGACGATCATGCCGAGCAGCACCGACTTGCCGACGCCCGACCCGGCCATGATGCCGACGCGCTGGCCTTGGCCGATCGTCAGCAGGCCGTTGATCGCGCGCACGCCGACGTCGAGCGGTTCGAGCACCCGGCCACGGTCGAGCGGCGACTGGAGCTTGCCGGCCAGTGGCCAGCGACCGGCGCCGCGGATCGGACCGAGCCCGTCGATCGGCTTGCCGGCGCCGTCGACCACGCGACCGAGCAGCGCGGCACCGACTTCGGCTTCACCCGGAGGGCCGATCGGCTTGACCGGTGCGCGCGGGAGGAGCGCGGCGGGGCCACCGAGGTTCATCATCAACGTGCGGCCGTTGCGGAAGCCGATGACTTCCGCCTCGACGCTCGCCGCACCTTCGCCGACCTGGCAGACGGTGCCGACCGGAAGGGTCAGGCCGACCGCTTCCATCAACAGGCCGTCGAACGAGGCGAGACGGCCCGAGACCTTCGGCTTGGCGACGAAATCGGCGTTGGAAAGGGTTTCGAGATAGTCGGCGGTAAAGCGGTTCAGCATTTGGGCACCGGCACTCGGTCGATCGCCTGCGCGAGTTGATCGAGCCAGAGTTCGGGGCCGTCCTCGACGATGGTCGATGCGCTTTCGAGTACGAAGCTGCCGCGCGCGACGCCCGGATCGCCCGCTGCGAAGATCGTTTTCGGCAGGCGGCCTTCGAGCAACGCGACATCGTCGGGATGAACGCGGAGCAGCGCGGATTCGGCGGAGTCGGACAACAGGTCGGCGGCGGTTTCGACCCGGCCAGCGAGCACGTCGGGCGCGATGCCGACTTCGCCAACCAGCTTGGAGACGAGGAACAAGACGGTCTGACGGAGCTGCCCTGCGATCCGTTCGCGGTCGATCCGGTCGCCGCCCAGCGCGGTGGCGAGATCGCCGAGCAACGCGATGTCGCGCGCTCCGGCTTCCCGCGCGGCAGCGGCCGCAGCGGCGAGACCCTCGGCATAACCGGCGGCATGCGCGTCGGCGAGCGGATCGATGAACGAAAATTCGCTCACCGGATCGAGCGGATCCCAGCCCGCGGTCGGGTTCACGTCCTTGTCCGCCGGGCTGAAATGTTTCGGCGCACTCGGCTCCGTGATGGGTTGTGAAGTGAAGCTCGGCGACGAGAAATTGCTCGTCGGACGCGGTGCCGCACGCTCGCGGATATCCGCCGCGGCGAACCCGGACGGCGGCGCGAACGCACTCGCCAGGATGTGCGCCGTCGTCGTGTGGCGCGACGCGAAACCCGCGGTGAAGCCGTTAGACATAATCGTCTTCGCCCCCGCCCATCTGAATCGTGCCGTCCTTGGCCAGCCCGCGGGCTATCGCGATCATCGCCTTTTGCGCTTCGAGCACTTCGGCGAGCTTCATCGGCCCGCGTGCTTCCATCTCGTCGCGGATGCCGTCGGCGGCGCGTGCCGACATGCAGCCGAGGAAACGGTTGCGGATCGTCTCGTCGACGCCCTTCAAGGACTTAGTCAGGATCTCGCTGTCGACGTTGCGGATCAGCGTGCCCAGATTCTTGTCGTCGAGCTCCAGCAGATTGTCGAAGACGAACATCGCCTCCTCGATCGCCTTCGCTACGTCGCGATCGATCTTGAACAGTTTCGGCATCACCCGCTGTTCGGTCGCTTTGCGCGCACCGGAGAGAATCTTCGCCGCCTCGCGTGTGCCACCCAGCGTGACGCCAGCGCCGGTCGACCCTGTGCTGGTGCGGTTGGCGAGCAGCGTGCGCAGCGTATCGACGGCTTCGGGCGTGATCGGCCCGAGTCGCGCGATGCGGTGGAGGATGTCGGGCTGGACCGCATCGGGCAGCAGTTCGAGGACCTGGCCGCCGACCGACGCATCGAGGTTGGCGATCAGCACCGCGGCGATCTGCGGATGCTCCTTCTCGATCATCGCCGCGATCTCGGGCGCGTCGAGCCAGTCGAGCAGTTCGAGTTCGCACGCAGCTTCTGCCGGCGTGATCCGCGCGAGTACGCTCTCCGCCTTTTCACGGCCCAGAGCGCGGTTCATCACCGCCTCGATCTTGGGCCGCGGGTCGAAACCGATCGCGGTCCGCTCGCGGGCGCGGTCGACGAAATCGTCGAGCACGTCCTCGACTTCCTGCTCCGACACGTCGGCGACCTTGAACATCGCCGCGCCGAGCTGTCGCACCTCTTCGGGTTCGAGCTTCTGGAGGATGGCCGCGGCCTCCTCCTCGCCGACCAGCATCATCAGCACCGCGGCGCGCTCGACGCCGGTATAGGTGCGAAGCGCAACCTCGCTCACTTCGCGTCCGCCTTGATCATGTCGCGCACGGCGAGCGCAGCGCGCGTAGGATTGTCGCGGGTGAAGCCGCGGACCGCGCCGATCCGGTCGTCATAGCCACGCGTGTTCTCGAGCTGGTCGAGGCTGACGGGGGCGGCCACGCCTATCCCGGCGGGTGCGCCCTCGCCATCGAGTTCGCCGATCGGCTGGCCAAACGCGGGACGCGTCGTGGCATCCTCGCGCTTCTTCATCAGCGCCTTGGCGATCGGGCGGACGCCGAGCAACAGCACCAGCAGCGCGATCACGATCGCGGTGCCGTTGCGGGCGAGTACCGGCAGCCAGGCATTGTCGTACCAGGCAGGGCCAGCGGCGGCATCGGTGGCGCCGGCGAACTTGCGGCTGATGACCGTGACGTTGTCGTTGCGCGCCTGATCGAAGCCGACCGCGCTCTTCACGAGATCGCTGATCTGGTTGATCTCCATCGCGGTGCGGCGACCCTTTTCGGGATCGCGCAGGAGCACGGCGACCGAGAGGCGCTTGACCCCGCCCGGCGTGGCGCGCGTCACCGACACTTCGCGGCCGAGGTCGTAGGCGCGCTGATATTGGTCGGACTGCTTCATCGCGTCGGGGGCGGGGCCCCCGGCGACCGGCTGCGCGACGGGCGTGCCGGGATTGCCGGTCGCAGGTTGTGGCGCCGACAGCGTGCTGGCAGCGGGCGGGGTGTTGCTCAGCACACCCGGAATACCGCCTGGAGCAGCGCCTGCGCCGTCCTTCTGGTTGCCGGTCCAGTTGCCCGTCTCGGCGCGCAGCACGCCCTGCTTTTCATAGCTCTCGCGCGTCGCCTGGCTCTCGTCGAGATTGACGTCGGCCTGCACTTCGGCGGTGAAATTCCCTGCGCCGACCAGCGGCGTGAGCAGCGCGATCAACTGGGTGCGATACTTGTCCTCGATCCGGCGCTGGATATCGATCCGCGCGTCGCTAGCGGCGCCCGCGCCGTCGTTGCCGCCGGCCTTGGTGAGCAGCGCGCCCATCTGGTCGACGATCGTCACGGCCTCGGGCTTCATACCCGGCACCGATGACGCGACGAGATTGATGATCGAGCTGACCTGCGCATCGCTCAGCGAGCGGCCGCCCTGCAGCTTGAGGATCACCGACGCCGATGGCGCGGCGTTGTCGCGGACGAACACCGACGCTTCCGGCATGGCGAGATGCACGCGCGCCTCGGCGACCGCATCGATCTCCTCGATCGACTTCGCCATCTCGGACTCGCGCGCCTGGCGGAGGCGTTCGCCTTCGACCGCGCGCGAAACGCCCATCGGCAACTGGTCGAGGATCGCGTAACCGCCGGGCGCCGCCTTCGGCAGGCCCTGGCCCGCCAGCAGCATCTTCGCGCGGCTGTAATCATCCTCGCCGACGGTCAGCGCGCCGGTGCCTTCGTCGATATGGCTCTTGATGTTCGCGGTGGTCAGCGCGGAGGTGACCACGGCCTTGTCGGAATCGGGCAGGCCGCTGAACAGCGTCTTCTGCGGCGGCGTCGACAGGCTCATCCACGCAAGCGCGGCGGCGGCGATCAGGCCGACCATCAGCGCCATCGGCAGCGAGCGACGGACGGCCGGCTGCGCGAACACGCCCTTGATCTGCTGTAGGGGGTTGGCGAACCGTTCGGTCGCGCCAGATGAAGCGGGGATGAGTGCGGTGCTCATGTCAGACCGGCATGCTCATGATATCCTTGTAGGCGGACAGCAGCTTGTTGCGAACCTGCAACGTCGCCTCGAACCCGACCGACGCCTGCTGGCGGGCGAGCATCACCTTCGCGATGTCGACCGTCTCGCCGCGCTCATAGCTTTCGCTGAGCTTGGCGGCCTGGGTCTGGCCGTCGTTGACGCTTTTCAGCGCGGTTTCCATCGTGTCGGCAAAGCTGGTCGGCTTGACCGTCTCGGTCGGCGCGACGGTCGCGCTCGCCCCGGCACGCGAAAGCGCCTGGTTGCGTTCGAGGATCTGCGAGCGCAGCGCCATGACGCGGTCGACGCTCATCGCGCCGCCTCCGATTCCGGACACGCCGCTCATGCCGAGGCGGCCCAGTTATGGGCGCTGCCCCAGTTCTGAGCGTTGCCGATGTCGTCGCCCTGCTCGCGTGCCTTGGCGAGGCGATAGCGTAGCGTGCGTTCGGAAATGCCGAGGCGTTTCGCGGTCTCGATCCGGCTGCCGTTGCAGGCCTTGAGCGTTTCGCGGATCGCGGCGAATTCGCTCATCTGGACGATGTTTCCGAGAGTTTCGGGTTCGCTCGGCGCCACGGGTGCGATCGACGCGACTGGTGCACTCCGCTGGAACGTCATCGACACGGGGCGATCGAACACGATGTGGCTCGCCTCGATCGTGTCGCCGCCGCAGAACAACAGCGCGCGCTGGATCACGTTTTCGAGCTCGCGGACGTTGCCCGGCCAATCGTGCAGCATCAGCTGCTCGATCGCCGCATGGCTCGGCCAGGGAATGACGTTGCGGTTGCCGGCGTGACGCAGGATCAGCGTCGCGGCGAGCGCGGGGATGTCCTGCGGGCGCTCGGCCAGCGACTTGGTCGCGAGCGGGAACACCGCGAGGCGGTAATAGAGATCGGCGCGGAACCGGCCGGCGGCGACTTCGGCGTGGAGATCGCGGTTGGCGCAGGCGATGACGCGGACGTCGATCGACTGCGGCACCGAGGCGCCGAGCGGCACGACCTCGCGCTCCTGCAAGACGCGGAGCAGTTTCGCCTGAAGCTGCAGCGGCATCTCCGCGATTTCGTCCAGCAAAATCGTGCCGCCGTTTGCCGCGCGGAAGAACCCGTCGCCGCCCGAAGACGCGCCGGTGAACGCGCCCTTCTGGTGACCGAACAGCAGCGCCTCGAGCATCGATTCGGGCAGCGCGGCGCAGTTGATCGCGATGAACGGCTTGTCCTTGCGCGCGGAGCCGTTGTGGATGGCACGGGCCAGGACTTCCTTGCCGGTGCCGGTCGGGCCGTTGATCAGCACGGTGATGTCGGCGGCGGCGACGCGCTCCGCGAGGGCGAGCAGCGCGAGCGATTCCGGGTCCGCGGCGGTCGGCATGTCCGGGCCGCCGATCAGGGCGCGGGCGAAGCCGTTGCCGACCGCGGTATCTTCTGCGGCAAAGCTGATCCGGGCTGGCGCACCGCCTCGCGACGGGGTCACTTTGCGACCCGTGCATCCGATCACCACGGTGCGGGCAGGGGCCGTGATGCCCTCGCCGTCAGCGACCAGAAACAGGTCGTCCGCACCCGGCTGTGCCGTCTCGAACGAGCCTACGCCGAACCCCTGCGCGCGCAGCGACGAGACGAGCGCATATTTCCGCGAAGTGACTGCGGCTGACGGAAAAATCGAACGCATGGTGTTCCCCCTGGACGATTCGAGACTTGCGCCAAGGTTGGTAAACTTGTGGTTAAACGCTGCCGCCCGCCGGCAAATTTTGTCCGGGCGCGTCCGCATGGACACACACGGTCGCGTTCGCGCGCGCGAGCACGCCTGCACCGGTGTGCGAGCCCGTGCGCGAGGGGCGATTTTTTAATTTAAGTCGGCGCGAAGGCGGCCGTTACTCATCTCGACGGCACGGGGTTTTCGCCATGGGGGCGGCGCGGATCGTCGGAACATATACGGAGATTTCGCAATGACTGTCATCGGTACCAACATCTCGGCTATGCGCGCCTCGAACGCCTCGAACGCTGCCAGCAGCGCTCTTGCAACCTCGATGGAGCGCCTGTCGACCGGCAAGAGCATCAATTCGGCGAAGGACAACGCAGCCGGTCTCGCTATCTCGACGTCGATGTCGTCGCAGATCAAGGGCATGAGCCAGGGCATCCGCAACGCCAACGACGGCATCTCGATGGCGCAGACCGCCGAAGGCGCGCTCGACGAGGTCACCAATAACCTGCAGCGCGTGCGCGAACTCGCGGTCCAGTCGTCGAGCGGCACGTACAGCGCCGAGGACAAGGTCAATATCCAGGCAGAAGTCACCGCACTGACCGCGCAGATCACGAGCACGCTGGCCAATACGAAGTTCAACGGCAACAAGCTGTTCGACGGTAGCACGGGTACGGCCGGTGTCGTCACGATCCAGGCCGGAGCCAACATCGAAGACAAGGTCAGCCTGACGCTGCCTTCGCTGGTTGCCGATGCGACGATCACGGCGGCGACCGCACTCGACCTGGGTACGGCGACGGACAATTCGTCGATCACCACGGTCGATGCCGCGCTGGAGACGATCAACACGGCACGTGCCGGTCTGGGTGCCGCACAGAACCAGCTCCAGTCGGCAGTCAACAACCTGACCTCGAACTCGACCAACCTGTCGGACGCCAAGAGCCGTATCGAGGACACCGATTTCTCGTCCGAGACGACCGCGCTCGCCAAGGCGCAGATCCTGAGCCAGGCATCGACCGCGATGCTGAGCCAGGCGAACCAGAGCCAGCAGAGCGTCCTGAAGCTGCTTCAGTAATCCGAGCCCCGGCATCGGCATCGCCCCCCAAAGGATGACGATGCCGATCGGATCCGCTGCACGCGTTGCAAGCGGTACGTAGACCCCGGCAGCTTCGGCTGTCGGGGTCTTTCCGTGGCACCGACGATCCGCGCCTTGGGCGGCCAGCTTGGGGCGATGTCGCCAAGCCCTGCATTATCGCGCTACACTCGCCGGCATGACCATCAGAATCGGTATTGGCGGCTGGACCTACGAGCCGTGGCGCGGGACCTTCTATCCCGAGAAATGGCCGCAGAAGCGCGAGCTGGACTATGCCGCCGAGCGCGTCACCGCGATCGAGATCAACGGCACCTATTACGGCAGCCAGAAGCCCGCGACCTTCGCGTCCTGGGCCAAGGCGGTACCCGACGGGTTCGTCTTTGCGTTGAAGGCCTCGCGCTACTGCACCAACCGGAGGGTGCTGGCCGACGCGGGGGAGTCGATCGCGAAGTTCACCGGGCAGGGGATCATCGAATTGGGCGACCGGCTCGGCCCGATCCTATGGCAGTTCATGGCCACCAAGAAATTCGACGCCGACGACTTCGCCGCGTTCCTGAAACTGCTGCCCGCCAAGCAGGACGGACTGGCGCTGCGCCACGCCATCCAGGTTCGACACGAAAGTTTCGCGGTGCCCGAATTCGTCGCGATGTGCCGCGATGCGGGCGTCGCGATCGTGTTCGCGCAGTCCGCCGAATACCCCGCGATCGCCGATGTCACCGGCGATTTCGTCTATGCCCGGCTGGAGGATGCCGAGGAGCGTTTCGTCGCCGGCTACGCCCCGACCGCGCTCGACGACTGGGCCGCCAAGGCGAAGACCTGGGCGGCGGGCGGGCGGCCGGACGGGTTGCCCTATGTCGAGGACACCGCCCCGGCGAAGACCCCCCGCGAGACGTTCGTCTTCTTCATCAACGGCGCCAAGGTCCGCGCGCCCCACGCGGCAATGGCGCTGATCGAGCGTGTAGCCGGTTGATTTGGTCCCGTTGGCAGCGAGTGTATCGTCGCGCGTGATCCCGGCGATATCGCGCTAGAGTCTTCCCAGCAGGATCACGGCGATCTGTTCCCTGTACAGTGCGGCAAGGCTGAGATGCATCTCCATCACCTGCGCGGTCAGCGCCAGGGTGGCGAGCTGGATATGGCGCCCATGCCAGAGTTCTAGGTCCTTGGGACTGCGGGGCATGACCGGGTTCATGGGCGCAGGTTGGGCTCGGCGGGTTAATCTCGTGCTAGCAAGTCGCCAGCAATGATAACAACTTAGATCAACACCACACCCGAAACGACGTTTGCCCGCTTATATGCCGGCAGCGCCCTCGTCCGGCGTCGTCGTTTCCACGACCGGCGGCGGGATAACCACGGGCGCCGGCTGCGGCTGGCCCGCCTGGCCAATCAGTGCGGTGTTCTCGATCACGTCGAGCGCCTGGCGTGCGGTGACGTAGCGCCGCGCGGCGTCCATCCAGTTGCTGGCCTGCGCCGCACCCGGCAAGCGCGCGACCTCGGCCCGTGCCGCCTCGACCTGGCCCGCTTCGAGCAACCGGCGCACGCGTGCGAGGCGGTCGGCGGGCATGGGCGAGGGCGTGCCGGCCTTGCGCAAAACTACCAGCGAATCGATCTGGTGCTGGATCGTGTCGAGCCAGCCTTCGCCGGTCGAGGTCGTGATGTCGGGCGCGATCGTGTCGAGGCCCTGGCGCAAATCCTCCAGCGTCACCGGCTGGCGCGCGGCCTGGATCAGCAGCATCGTCGCGCGCGGCTGGGCCTGGCCGAAGCGCAGCCGCAACTGCTCCTCGAGATAGCCGAGCCCGACCCCGCGATCGAGCGCGCGGCGGGCGGCGAACGCGACCATCAGCCCTTCCGCACGCGTCGCCTGTCCGCCGGCCGCACTGGCATCCGTCGTGATCGCCGCGGTGCGCGCCTCGAGCGCGGCCAATTGCGCCGCCAGCGTCGCCTCGCGCGTCGCCAGCACCGCGGTATCGACCGGCGCGGCCGCCTGCGGCTCGCCGTCGGGGCCCAGCGGCTGCGACGGGATATAGCCGGTCGCGGACGCCGAAGCCTTTTGCTGCGCCGTCGTCGCGGCGGCGGTGGAACGGGTGAAACCGAACCACGGCACGGTCTTGGCCGCATACGCCATCAGCGCGAGGCCGGCGATGAACGCAAGGCCCACCAGCGCAAGGATGACACCCATTCTAGGTCCGCGTGCCCGTGGGCGATCGGTCGGCACGTAGTCGCTCATGGCGTGCTTATCCCCGCCGCGCGCGCGCTGGTCAATCGCGCGCGTGTTCGCGGACGCAGCGGCCATCGCGACGACCGCCGAATCGCTCGGTTCGGGGGCAATCGCGACTTCGCCCCAGCCCGTCCCGGCCGCGTCGCCGACCGCCCGGCTGATCGCGACCAGCGCGATGCGGGAGCGATCCGCGCCTGCCCCATCGACCAGCTCGGCCAGCCGCGCGGCGGCGCGCGCGGAATGCACCAGGACCAGCGCATCCTCGAACGACCGCGCGACGTCCGCCGGCACCGGGACGGCCTCGCTCGCATAGACGGTGACCGCCTCGACGCCGTCCTGGGTCGGCGCCTGTTCGCGCCCGGCAAGATGCAGCAACCGCGCGAAACCCCGATCCCGCGCCTCGGCCACCACCGCGCGCGCATCCTCGCCGCCCGTCACCGCGACCGCGAACCCGGCCCCGCTCGCCGCCGCCGCCGTCGCCGCGCCGACCGCGACCACCGGCAACCGCCTGAAAAGGCCCAGCCCCGCGCCACCATGCCGCACCGCGTTCGCACTCGTCAGCAACAGCCCGTCGAACCCGGTGGGATTGGGCGGCGTCCAATAGACCGGCACCACCGCGAACAGCGGAACCTGCCGCACCTCCAGCCCGCGCGCGCGCAAGGCATCGGCGGTGCGCGTGTTGCCCGGTTCCGGCCGCAGCACCACGACCATGCGGGTCATCGGGGCTTCATGCGGAGAAAAGCCGCCTGACGCTGGCCGGCGCACGCGCGAGCAGATCCTCCGCGAGTGCCGTGCCGAGATCGTCGTCGACCGTGCCCTCGATCGATCCCGCGACGTCGCAAGACCCATCCTCGGCGATCAGCTCGGCGCGCAACGTCAGCGTCTCGCCTGCCAGCGACGCGAGCGCCGCGACCGGCGAATGGCAGTCCGCCCCCAGCCGCGCGAGCAGCGCGCGCTCGGTCAGCACGCACGCACTCGTATCATGGTGGTCGATCGCCGCGACGATCTCGCCCGCCGCGCTCCCCGCGAGCACCTCGACGCCGACCGCACCCTGGGCTGGCGCGGGCAACATCACATCGGTCGGGATCGCATGCCCGTCGTCGCGCCCGAGCCGGTCGAGCCCGGCGGCAGCGAGCAAAGTCGCATCCATCTCGCCGCTCGCCACCCGGCCGAGCCGCGTGTCGACGTTGCCGCGGATCAGCACGATCTCCAGGTCGGGCCGAAGCCGGAGCATCTGCGCGCGCCGCCGCGGCGAACTCGTGCCCACCACCGCGCCCGGCCGCAGGTCGGTGAGCGTCTCCGCCCCGATCAGCCGGTCGCGCACGTCGGCGCGTGGCAGCATCGCCGCGATCTTCAGCGTCGCGGGCCGGATCGTCTCGACGTCCTTCATCGAATGCACCGCGCAATCGATGTCGCCATCATGCAGCGCGCGATCGAGTTCCTTGGTCCACAGCGCCTTGCCGCCGATCTCAGCGAGCGCACGATCCTGCACGCGGTCGCCGGTGGTGCGGATCACGACGATCTCGACCGCGTCGTCGGACCAGCCATGCGCCGCGCACAGTGCATCGCGCACCATGCCCGCCTGGGTGAGCGCCAGCGGCGAACCGCGCGTACCGAGCCGAAAACGAGTCATCCTGCGCGCCATGCAGAAAGGGCGGGGCTTCGACAAGCTTCGCGCACCCATATACAGGTGTATGATGATCATCCTCGGTATCGAATCCTCCTGCGACGAAACCGCCGCCGCGCTCGTCACTGGCGACCGCCAGGTCCTCGCGCATCGGCTGTTGGGACAGGAGGCTGCACACGCCCCGTTCGGCGGCGTCGTCCCCGAAATCGCCGCGCGCGCGCACGTGGAGGCGCTGGAGCCGCTGATCGTCGCGGCCTTGGCCGACGCGAAGCTGACGCTCGCCGACGTCGACGCGATCGCCGCGACCGCCGGGCCGGGGCTGATCGGCGGCGTCATGGTCGGGCTGGTGACGGGCAAGGCGCTCGCGCACGCCGCAGGGAAGCCGCTGATTGCGGTCAACCACCTCGAAGGGCACGCGCTCTCGCCGCGGCTGTCCGATCCCGACCTGGAATTTCCGTACCTGCTGTTGCTGGTCTCCGGCGGCCATTGCCAGTTGCTGCTGGTCGAGGGCGTCGGCGCGTACCGGCGTTTGGCGACGACGATTGACGACGCGGCAGGCGAGGCTTTCGACAAGACCGCCAAGCTGCTCGGCCTCGGCTTCCCTGGCGGCCCTGCGGTCGAACGCGCCGCTGCGCTCGGCAATCCGAAGGCGGTCCCGCTGCCACGCCCGCTCAAAGGCTCGGCCGAACCGCATTTCTCGTTCGCCGGTCTGAAAAGCGCGGTCGCCCGGGTCGTCGGCCAATATTCGCCCGAGGACCTTGCCGCCTCGTTCCAGGCCGCGGTCGTCGACTGCCTGATCGACCGCACGACCAAGGCGCTGCGGACGTCGCACGGCGCCACCGCGCTCGTCGTCGCTGGCGGAGTCGCGGCCAACACCGCGGTGCGCGGCGCATTGCAGGCTCTCGCCAGCGATCACGGCCTCCGCTTCGTTGCGCCACCTTTGTGGCTCTGCACCGACAACGCCGCGATGATCGGCTGGGCGGGCGCCGAGCGCTTCGCCGCCGGACTCACCGACCCGCTCGACGTCGCCGCGCGCCCGCGCTGGCCGCTCGATCCCAACGCCGAAGCGGTGCGTGGTGCAGGGGTGAAGGCATGAAGATCGGCGTCATCGGCGGCGGCGCCTGGGGAACGGCACTCGCGCAGGTCGCGGCGCACGAAGGCCGCGACGTCGTCCTCTGGGCACGCGAAACCGCCGTCGTCGAATCCATAAACGCACACCATGAGAACAGCCTTTTCCTGGCCGGCGTTGCGCTCTCCCCGACGATCCGCGCGACCGACGACCTCACCGCGCTTGCCGACATGGACGCGATCCTCGTCGTCGCGCCTGCGCAGCACGTCGGCAGCGTCCTTGCCGCCGCCCCGGTCGGCCGCATTCCCCTCGTCCTCTGCGCCAAGGGCATCGAAGCCGGCAGCAAGCGCCTCGTCGGCGAAGTTGCCCGCGCCGTCCACCCGGACGCGCCGATCGCCGTGCTCTCCGGCCCCACCTTCGCGCACGAAGTCGCCGCCGGATTGCCCACTGCGGTCACGCTCGCCTGCGAGGATGCCGACCTCGGCGAACGCCTCGCGACCCGTCTCGCCGCACGCCATTTTCGCACCTACGCCTCGACCGACGTCGCCGGCGCGGAGATCGGCGGTGCGGTGAAGAACGTCCTCGCGATCGGTTGCGGCGTGGTCGAGGGCGCAGGGCTAGGCCAGAACGCCCGCGCGGCCCTGATCGCAAGAGGGTTCGCCGAAATGACGCGCTTCGGCCTCGCCCGAGGCGCGCGCGCGGAAACGCTCGCCGGGCTCTCTGGCCTAGGCGACCTAGTCCTGACCTGCTCCTCGACCAGCTCGCGCAATTTCTCGCTCGGCGTCGGTCTGGGGAGAGGCGACTCCGCCGCAACGCTGCTCGCCGACCGCCGCACGGTAGCAGAAGGCGCCTTCACCGCCCCCGTCCTCCGCGAAGCCGCCCGTGACGCCGGCGTAGACATGCCAATCACCGAAGCCGTCTGCCGCCTGTTGGACGGTGCCCCGGTAGGCGACGTAATCGGCGATCTGCTGGCGCGGCCGTTAAAGGGCGAGGCCGGCTAAAACTGTTTCCCCGCGAAGGCGGGGACCCAGACTGGGCTCCCGCCTTCGCGGGAGAACAAGGGGGGCTGACCTCGCGATCCTTCCCCGCCAGGGGGGGTGGCACCGAAGGTGACGGAGGGGGAGGACACGGAACAGACGTATCCCTTACCTCCCCCTCCGACTGGCAAGCGCCAGCCACCTCCCCCGGCGGGCGAGGATTGAGGGTCACCGCAACACCCGCGCCGCCAGCCCCGCACAATCCGCATCCCCCGCGACCGGGCCCTGCTTCCCCGAAATCGCCCGCCCGATCGCCTTAAAGATATTCCCCACCGACTTCACCTCAGGCGGGATCGTCACGGTCGGCCGCTCGATCGTCCCCGTCATGTACGCCGCCCCCGGCAACCGCAGCAGCGCATCGCGTTTCGGCGCGCCGGTCAGTCGAATATCCAACGTCTCCCCCGGGAACACCACGCTCCCGGCCCCCCGCAACTGGCTGGCCGTCGTATCGACGATCATCGGATCGACCCGCCCGCGCCCGCCTGTCACATCCAGCTTCAGCACCACGCACCGCAGACCCGCGCGCTCGCCATCCTTCGCCAGCAACGCCCGCGCCGCATCGAACCCCAGCGCCGCGGCGATCCCCTGCGGCAATTGCCCATCGCGCGCGACGAACCCGATCGTGCCGTTCGACCGCCCGACCGCCGCGCGGATCGTCTCGCCCGGTCCCTTCAATCGCACGTGCGCGCTAACGTTGCCGCTGAAATCGCCGCCGCCGCCCGCCAGATCTTGCACGCTGCTCCCGCGCAACCGTAGGTCGATATCGACGATCGGCACCTTCCGGTCGCCGCGCTGGTCGACCGTCACCTTGCCCGTGACGTTGCCATGCGGCAGTCGCGCGACCAGATCGCCGAGCGTCAGAAGTTGATGATCGATCGCCAGCGTGCCCTTCGCGGATAGGATCGGCGACGAACCCTTGGCGCTGACGATCCGCCCGATCCGAAATCCCATCCGCGCGTCCGTCGTGTCGATCTTGCCGATATCGATCCGCGTGTTCGGCACCAGCCGCGGCCCGATCCGACGTTCCAGTGCGGCGCCCTCGGCCTCGCCCTCGTCCGACGCCAGATCGCCGAAATCGAACTGGCGCGACACGATGTCGCCGTCCACCTTGCTACGCCCCGCCTGCTTGTCGACCGTCACGTGGCCGGCGAAATCCGATCGTCCGACCACGCCCTTCAACTGCATGATCGTCCATTTCGGCTGGTCGTGACGCACATGCGCACTGAACGACACCGGCTGCGTCCGGAACAGCCCCGCCTCGATCACCGCGTCGATCAGCTTCAGATCGGTCGCGCGTGCCGTGACGTCCAGCGTCATTGCATCGGTGTCGAGCGGCTTGTCCATGAGGCCCTTGGCGGTCACCGACAGCTTTTCGCCATCGATCGAGGCGGTGAACGGCCAGGGTTTGCCATGAAACTTCTCGACCGACGGCCCCGCGACGCCGATCCGCACCGCAGCGCCGCGGATCGTCCCGCTACCGTCCGCCCGGATGCCGTGCACCGGATCCGACGCGAACCGCGCCTTGACGAAGCGATCCTCCTTGTCGTCGCGATACTCGATCACACTGTCGCTGATCGTCAGCCCCTCGAGATCGGTCGAACTGCTCCCGCCTTTGGGCTTGCCCGGCCGTTCCCAGTTGGTCCGGCCGTTCCTGTCGCGCACCAGCACCAGATGCAGCCCGCGCGCCTTCACGTCGCGCGGCCCGAACGCGCCCTTTAATAGAGCGAGCCCGGAAAACGTCGCCTCTGCCTCGCGCAGCTGAACGAAATCGCCTTTGCCGGCCCAGTCGGCCTGCGGAATCCGCACGTTCGTGATCCGGATCGTCGGATTGAACCCGAACGCGTCGACCCGCTCGATCCCGCCGATCGTCACCGGCCGCCCGAATCGCGCGGTCAACTGCCGCTCGATCACGCCCTTCAGCGATCCCCACGGAAACGCGGCAAGCCCCACCAGCCCCAGCACGAGCACGCTCGCGACGACGATGCCGGTGATTTTCACCCAGCGTCTCTCAAAGAATCCCCTCATCTTACCGCGACGCGCCGCCGGGTAAATCGTTCCGCCTGCGTCAGGACCGCTGCCGCAGATTACTCACACCAACGCCGTCATTCCCGCGGAGGCGGGAACCCATATTGGCTGGTGGTGCGATCTGATTGCCGACGGTGGAGCATATGGATCCCCGCCTATGCGGGGATGACGGAGGGGAGTGGGCCACGAACTAAGGCAACCCCCTCAGAAATCGATCGCCATGCCCTTCAGCTCCCAATCCCCATAGCGCGTAGGATCGCGCGGTTCGGGATCCTTGTCCGGCACGATCGGCTCGGGCTTCGGCACCGGCGTGGTCTTCGCCAGATATTCGGGTGGCTTCACATGATCGGGGCGCTGGCCCATCGTCGCTCTCCGGATTTGCGTGTTGGCGTCGTAACCGCCACATGGGCGCTGTCGCGCGATTTTGCCATAACAGCCGCGCGGCAAACCGAACGCGAAGGACCTTGATGCCCGACTATACCCATGCCCCCGAACCGCTTGGCGTCCCGACCCGCCGCGCCGCGCTCCGCCTGCTCGACGCCGTCCTGCGTCGCGGCGAGTCGCTCGAATCCGCACTCCCCGCAGCCACCCGCGCGATCCACGGTCCCGATCGCGGCCTCGCGCACGCGATCGCCGCGGAGACGCTGCGCCGTCTTCCCGATCTCGACGCGATGATCGATTCGGTCACCAAGACCAACCTCCCCGACGATGCGAAGGCGCGGATGGCGCTGCGGATCGCGCTGGTGCAGGTGCTGATCCTCGGCACGCCCTCGCACGCCGCGATCTCGACCGTGTTGCCGCTGGTCGACGGCGGCCCGCGCAAACTCGTCCACGGCGTGTTCGGCACGCTGTTCCGCGCCAACATGCTGCTCCCCGAAGTGCCGACGCTGCCGGGCCCCGTCGAACTACGTTGGGAAGCCGCATGGGGCGAGGAGATGGTCGACGCCGCCGGCCGCGCGATCGCGCAGGTGCCGCCGCTCGACCTGACGATCGCCGATCCGTCCGAAACCGAAGGCTGGCGCGAGAAGCTCGGCGGCGAAAGCTTCATGCCCGGGCATCTGCGGTTGGGCGACCATGATTCGGTCCCTGACATGGCAGGGTTCGGCGACGGCGCCTGGTGGGTGCAGGACATCGCCGCTTCGCTGCCCGCGCGGTTGCTGGGGAAGGGAGAGGGCCACGTGCTCGATCTCTGCGCAGCCCCCGGCGGCAAGACGCTCCAACTCGCGAGCGCAGGCTGGACCGTCACCTCGGTCGACAATTCGCAGAGCCGGATCAAGCGCCTCCGCGAGAATCTCTACCGCACGCATCTGAAGGCCGAGGTCGTCAACGCCGACATCCTCGAATGGGCGCCGGCCGAGCCCGCCGACGCGATCCTGATCGATGCGCCGTGCAGCGCAACCGGTATCTTCCGCCGCCATCCCGACGTCCTCCACCGCGTCCGCCCGTCGATCATCGCCGAGACCGCGGCGTTGCAGGCGCGGATTTTCGCCAGGGCGGCGGACTGGGTGAAGCCCGGAGGCACGTTGGTGTACGCCACCTGCTCGCTCGAACCGTCGGAA
Organism: Sphingomonas fucosidasi; assembly: GCF_036663855.1. Lineage (NCBI taxonomy): Bacteria > Pseudomonadati > Pseudomonadota > Alphaproteobacteria > Sphingomonadales > Sphingomonadaceae > Sphingomonas > Sphingomonas fucosidasi. The sequence continues at coordinate 249,894 of NZ_JAXOJR010000006.1, forward strand.
GGCGAAGCGCAACTCGACGCGTTCCTCGCCGCCCGCAGCGACTACACGATCGCCCCGGTCGACCAGTCCGAACTCCCCGCCGGCATCACCCCCACGGAAGAAGGCACCATCCGCACGCTCCCCGGCATGCTCGCCGACCAAGGCGGCTGCGACGGCTTCTTCATCGCAAGATTGAAGCGCGCGTAACCAATCCTCCCCCGCAAGGGGGAGGTGGCTGGCACTTGCCAGACGGAGGGGGAGGGGGCGACACCGCAGATTGCGAGTTCCTCCCCCTCCGTCACCTGCGGTGCCACCTCCCCCTGGCGGGGGAGGATCGAGAAGCCCTTCGCACCAACCGAATCCCGCGCTAGGACACCCAGCATGCAACCCGTCCGCATCGCCCCCTCGATCCTCTCCGCCGACTTCGCCAAACTCGGCGAGGAAGTCCGCGCCATCGACGCGGCCGGCGCCGACTGGATCCACATCGATGTGATGGACGGCCATTTCGTCCCCAACATCTCGTTCGGCCCCGCGGTCATGAAATCGGTCCGCGGCGTCACCACCAAGCCGTTCGACGTCCACCTGATGATCTCCCCCGTCGACGCGTATCTCGACGCGTTCGCGGAAGCGGGCGCCGACTGCATCACCGTGCATTACGAGGCCGGGCCGCACATCCACCGCTCGCTCCAGCACATCAAGGGCCTCGGTAAGCGTGCGGGCGTGGTGATCTGCCCGGGCACCCCGGCGAAGATGCTCGATTACCTCATGGACATGGTCGACCTCGTGCTCGTGATGAGCGTCAACCCGGGCTTCGGCGGCCAGAGCTTCATCCCCAGCCAGCTCAAGAAGATCACCGCGATCCGCAACATGATCGAAAAGAACGGCCGCGCGATCGATCTCGAAGTCGATGGCGGCGTCGATGCCGAATGGGCGAAGCGCTGCATCGAGGCTGGCGCCGACGCGCTGGTCGCCGGTACCTCGGTCTTCCGCGGCGGCCCCGATCGCTATGCCGCCAACATCGCCGCGTTGCGGGGGTGAACGAACTGCGTGATCCCGTGACCGATCCCGCCCCCGACGGGATCGACGAAGGCCGCCGCCTGATCCGTCTCGGCGGCGACAAGGGGCTGTCGCTCGCCGATCGCCTCGCCGAGCGCTTCCACCGACTGACGTGGCGCACCCCGCTCCACACGCTCCGCCTCAAGGGGCGTTATCCGCTGAAGCTGATCGCGGTCCCTGAAGACCCGATCCTCGGCGACATCCCCCGTGGCACGATGCTGCTGGAAGGCGTGCTCTCGTTCCGCGGCGAAGCGCGCGATATCGAGACGCTCGATCTCGCCAAGCCGCTCCCCAAGCCGTTCGCCGAATACCTTCACAGTTTCGCCTGGCTGCGCGACCTGTCGACCGTCGCGACCCGCGCGCGCGGCGCCCCGATCGCCGAATACCTCATGGGCCTCTGGCTGACCGCGCACGCCGACACCCAAGGCGGGATCGCATGGCGCCCCGATATGTGGGGTCGCCGCATCCTTGCCTGGACCGCGCACGCGCCCCTGATCCTGTCGTCGTCCGACCAGATCTACCGCTCCAAGGTCTTGAACGCGCTTGCGAAAGGCGCCCTCCATCTCGATCGCACCGCCGACAAGGCCCCGGCCGGCGCGCCGCGCATCGCCGCATGGTGCGGCGTCGTCGCGGCAGGCCTGCTGATCCCCGGCGGCGAGCCCCGGCAGGCGTTCGGTGAAGCCGGCCTCCTCCGCGCGCTAGGCACCGGGCTGTTCGACGACGGCGGCTCGGTCTCGCGCAGTCCGGCGATGCTGCTCGACTCGATCCAGCTGCTGACGTTGCTCCAGGAAAGCTACGCCGCCCGAAGCGCCGAATTGCCCGAGACGGTCGCGGTCACGCTCACCCGGATGGTCGCGGCGTTGCTCGGGGTCGCGCACGCCGATCGCGGCCTGTCGAGCTGGCAGGGCGGCGGTCCCACCACCGAAACGCAGGTCGCCGCGGTCATCGAGGCCAGCGGCGTCCGCACGCGTCCTCTCCGCCAGGCGCGCGACTGGGGTTATCAGCGGCTCGCCGCCGGTACTGCCGTGCTCATCGTGGATGCCGCCCCGCCCCCGATCGCGCGTCTTGTCGAGGGCGGTTGCGCCTCGACGCTGGCATTCGAGTTTTCGGACGGCCCGGCGCGGATCGTCGTCAACTGCGGCGGCGCGCGCGCGGGCATCGCGCAACTCCCGCCCGCGATGGTCGAGGGCCTGCGCTCGACGGCCGCCCACTCCACGCTGACGATCGCCGACAGCAATTCCACCGCGATCCACGCCGACGGCACGCTCGGCCGCGGCGTCGCGGAGGTCGAGCTGAGCCGCCAGGAGTCGGAGGCCGCTAGCCGAATCGAGGCGAGCCACGACGGCTATGTCCGCCGCTGGGGTTTCCTCCACCGCCGCCAGCTGATGCTCACCGGCGACGGCCGCGAACTCCGCGGCGAGGACGCGCTGTTGCCGCAAGGCCGCAAGCGCCGCACCGGATTGTCGCTTTTCGCGATCCGCTTCCATCTCGGCGAGGGCGTGCAGGTATCCCCCACCGCGGACGGCCTCGGCGCGATCCTCCGCCTTCCCGGCGGTCCGCTTTGGCAGTTTCGTTGTCGCGGTGGCGCGCTGGTGGTCGAGGGCAGCGTCTGGATCGACGCCGACGGCCGCCCCGTCGCGACGCAGCAACTGATGATTACGGGTGAAGCGGCGGCCGGCGGCGCGAGTGTGAGCTGGGCCCTGAAAAAGGCCTGAAACTCTGATCCTCCCCTTGCAGGGGAGGTGGCTGGCGCTTGCCAGACGGAGGGGTGACACCCTCTCGATAGCGGATCACCCCTCCGTCAGCCCAAGCGGGCTGCCACCTCCCCTGAAAGGGGAGGATTAGCGCCCCCCTGTTCCCCAACGTCAACCGACGCTAAGGGACCGCCGCACGGCGAACCCCGACGAAAGACCCTCATGACCAGCATCCCGATCAAGCGCGCGCTCCTGTCCGTCTCCGACAAGACCGGGATCGTCGATCTCGGCAAGGCACTCGCGAGCCACGGTGTCGAGCTCGTCTCCACCGGCGGCACCGCCACGGCTCTGCGCGCCGCCGGCCTGGACGTCCGCGACGTCAGCGAACTCACCGGCTTCCCCGAAATGATGGACGGCCGCGTCAAGACGCTCCACCCGATGGTCCACGGCGGGCTCCTCGCGGTGCGCGACGACGCCGGTCACGCCGCCTCGATGGCCGAGCACCAGATCGGCGCGATCGACCTCGTGATCGTCAATCTCTACCCATTCGAGGCGACCGTCGCGAAGGGCGCCGACCGCGACACCGTGATCGAGAACATCGACATCGGCGGCCCCAGCATGGTCCGCTCGGCCGCCAAGAACCATGCCTATGTCGCGATCGTCACCGATCCCGCCGACTATGCGCTCGTCTCCGGCGGCACCACCACGCTCGAAGACCGCAAGAAACTCGCTGCCAAAGCCTTCGCCACCACCGCCGCCTACGACTCGGCGATCGCAACCTGGTTCGGCACGGTAGATCAGGCCGAGGAATTCCCCGCGACCCTGCCGATCACGCTCAAGCGCGGCGATACGCTCCGCTATGGCGAGAACCCGCACCAGTCCGCCGCCTTCTACACCGCGACCGGCACCGTCCGCGGCATCGGCCAGGCCCGTCAGCTCCAGGGCAAGGCGCTCAGCTACAACAACCTCAACGACGCCGACGCTGCGCTTGAACTCATCGCCGAGTTCCGCGACGCCGCCCCCTCCGTCGTGATCGTCAAGCATGCCAACCCCTGCGGCGTCGCCACCGGCGCCACGCTCGCCGAAGCGTACGCCGCAGCGTTCGCCTGCGACACGGTCTCCGCATTCGGTGGCATCATCGCCGTCAACCGCACGCTCGATGCCGAAACCGCGCGCGCAATTACCGGCATCTTCACCGAAGTCGTCGTCGCCCCCGATGCCGACGAAGAAGCGATCGCGCTGTTCGCCGCCAAGAAGAACCTCCGCCTGCTGCTCACCGGCGAATTGCCCGACCCCGCCCGCGCGGGTTTGACGGCGAAGTCGATCCCCGGCGGCTGGCTCGTCCAGGGCCGCGACAATGGAACGCCGGGAGAACTCACCGTCGTCACCAAGCGCCAGCCGACCGAGCAGGAGCTGGTCGACTGCCGCTTCGCCTGGACCGTCGCCAAGCACACCAAGTCCAACGCGATCGTCTACGCCAAGGACGGCAGCACCGCCGGCATCGGCGCCGGCCAGATGAACCGCCTCGAATCCGCGCGCATCGCCGCCTGGAAGGCGAAGGACGCCGCGGAGAAGGCCGGCTGGTCCACCCCGCGCACGATCGGCTCGGCAGTCGCCTCCGACGCGTTCTTCCCGTTCGCCGACGGGTTGCTCGCGGCGGTGGAAGCGGGCGCGACTGCGGTGATCCAGCCCGGCGGCTCGATCCGCGACGCCGACGTCATTGCGGCTGCGGACGAAGCCGGCCTAGCGATGGTCTTCACCGGGATGCGCCACTTCCGCCACTGAGCCGGGGGAGAGCGGGCGGGGGCGGTACCCTCCGTCCCCCCACTCACTCCGTCATGCCGGGCTTGTTCCGGCACTCACCGATCCGCGTACTTATCAGTCGTTGATTTCGCGGAACCGTGGATGCCGGAACAAGCCCGGCATGACGGAAAGATAGCTGCCCGTTTTTCGAGCACCTCCACCGCACTGCACAAGTTTTAATCCCAAACCGCCCCTCTACCCGCTCCCCAAGCACACCTCATCCCTCCACACCACAACTGGCACGCACATTGCGAGGCCTCTCCTGTAACAAGGGGGAAGGGCCGCGATGAAACTCGTCATTGCCATCATCAAGCCGTTCAAGCTGGACGAGGTGCGCGAAGCGCTCACCACGATCGGCGTGGCCGGTATGACGGTCACCGAGGTCAAGGGTTTCGGCCGTCAGAAGGGCCAGACCGAGATCTATCGGGGGGCCGAGTACAGCACCAACATGGTGCCCAAGATCAAGATCGAGGTGGTCTGCGCCGCCAGCCTGTCCGACCGCGTGGTCGAGGCGATCCAGGCCTCGGCGAACACCGGCGCGATCGGCGACGGCAAGATCTTCGTGCTTGACGTCGGCCAGGCGGTCCGCATCCGCACCGGCGAAACCGACGATTCAGCGCTCTGAGGGGGGACATGATGAAGCTTGATATGAAGACAGCCGCCGTCGCGGCGCTAGGGTTCGGAGCGGCGATGATCGCCGCCGCACCCGCCTGGGCACAAGCTGCAGCCGCACCGGTGGTGGCCACCGTGAACAAGGGTGACACCGCCTGGATGATGACCTCGACGGTCCTCGTCCTGATGATGATCCTGCCCGGCCTCGCGCTGTTCTACGGCGGCCTCACGCGGTCGAAGAACATGCTGTCGACCATGACTCAGATCGGCGCCGTCGCGGCACTCGCGATGCTGATCTGGGTGATGTGGGGCTATACGCTGGCGTTCGGTCCGGACGTGAGCAACCCGCTGCTCAGCAACTTCATCGGCAGCTTCGACAAGGCGTTCCTCAAGGGCGTCACGCCCGCCTCGCAGGCGGCGACCTTCACGGCGGGCGTCGAGATCCCCGAATATGTCTTCATCTGCTTCCAGATGACCTTCGCCGCGATCACCATCGCGCTGGTCCTGGGCTCGGTCGTCGAGCGCATGAAATTCTCGGCGGTGATGGTCTTCGGCCTGATCTGGCTCACCATCGTCTACTTCCCGATCGCGCACATGGTGTGGGCATCGAGCGGTTATTTCTTCAAGGCGGGCGCACTCGATTTCGCCGGCGGCACCGTGGTCCACATCAACGCCGGCGTCTCGGCGCTGGTCGCAGCCCTGATCCTCGGCAAGCGCATTGGTTACCCGAAGGAGCCGATGGCACCGCACTCGCTGGTCATGACCGGCATCGGCACCGGGCTGCTCTGGGTCGGCTGGTTCGGCTTCAACGCAGGCTCGGCACTCGAGGCGAACGGCTCGGCCGCGCTCGCGATGCTCAACACCTTCGTCGCCACGGCCTCAGCCGCACTGTTCTGGATGCTTGCCGAGAAGCTCTCGGGTCACAAGGGTTCGGCTTTGGGCTTCTGCTCGGGCATCGTCGCCGGCCTCGTCGCGGTCACGCCGGCCGCGGGCAACTCCGGCCCGTTCGGCGCGATCATCCTCGGCGCGATCGCCTCGCTGATCTGCTTCATGGCGGTCTCGAAGCTCAAGCCGATGCTTGGCTATGACGACTCGCTCGACGCCTTCGGGATCCACGGCATCGGCGGCATGGTCGGCGCGATCGGCACTGCGGTGGTCTACGCCCCGTCGCTCGGCGGGCCCGGGGCTGCGGACTATGCAATGGGCGCCAAGCTCTTCGTGCAGCTCCAGGCGGTGATCGTGACGATCATCTGGGCCACGATCGGCACCACGATCGCGCTCTACGTCGCCAAGGCCGTCACTGGCCTGCGGGTCTCGCCGGAAGTCGAGCACGAGGGGCTCGACATCGGCGAACACGGCGAGCGCGCCTACAACTGATCGGTAGCGGGCCGCCCGAGCCCGCACCCACGACGTTCCTCCTGCGGACAACCTTGGCTCGGTGTGGCAACACACCGGGCCTTTTTTTGCCGTCGAAAAGTGGGACTTCGATTGAGGTCTGGAAAGCAGGAGCAGGAGCAGGAGTGGGAGCGGGCGACACCTACTATGTTCTCCCGCGAAGGCGGGAGCCCAGTCTGGGTCCCCGCTTTCGCGGGGAAACAACGGCGCAGCGGGCGCACGAGTCCGACCTATCTGGCGGGCACCCTGAACCGGTTCGGGGTCTGATCCGATCTGACCCAACACCTCCCCGGCCTCCGCCGGGGCGGGATTTTTGCTCGGCGGCTATTCTTTAGGAAGCATCGCGTTGATCCCACTCACCCAACCCACCCCGTCACCCCGGACTCGTTCCGGGGTCCACGGTCCAACACACTAAAATCCGTCGAATACGCGGAACGGTGGATGCCGGAACCAGTCCGGCATGACGGAGCCTTTTGGAAAGGGACCGGTATCACGAAGCGCTTGGGGCGTGCTCAAGAAGCGAGCCGGGCGGAAAGGAATCTCGCCGCTCCACACCCCCACCCCGTTCGTGCTGAGTAGCGACCGAGTAGATCGGCAAGGAGCGTATCGAGGGCGCGTATCGAAGCACAGGCCCCGTGCCCCAACCCATCCTTCGATACGCCGCTTCGACAAGCTCAGCAGCTACTCAGGACGAACGGGGTGGGTGGAACGAACCGGCGAGGGGGTAGGCCGGGCGAGAGGAGCGGGCGCACAAAAGCAGCGAACCCAGCTAAAGCCCCCCGGCTAAACCCGAACGCTTTTCGGCGCCAACCGCCGGATATCCAGCACATCGACCTGCGCCAGCATCACCGCCCCCAGCGCCCGGTCCCCGGTCTCCACCAGAATCCCCTCCCGCGTAGCGCGCACGCGCCGCCACGAAACCTCGCGCACAGCCAACCGCTTCCCGATCCGCTTAACCGCCGCCACGCGCCCATCGTCCGCAATCGCCAGCGCGCCCCGGCCATCCGCCCCGACCACCGCGCCCGCCACCGCAAAACCGGCAAGCTGCGCCTGCGCCGCGTCCGCCGCTTCCTCGGGCGTCTCGATCTTCACGACCCGCCGCATCCGCACGACTACCCAGCCCAAGGCGCTAAGTAGAACCACCACGGCAGCCACGATGCCGCCGACGATCGCAGGCGTCATCGCGGCCCTGCGAGCGCGTCCAGCATCGGTCGAATCCCGCGCAGGTCATACCCGGCGTCCTCGGCCTGCGCGAGCAGCAGGTTCGGGTTCCGCCCCGCTTTCGCCGCCGCCAGCGCCCACAGATTGCAGCTCCGCGTCCCCGACCGGCAATACGCCAGCACCGGCCCGTCCGCATCGACCAGCGCCTGCGTCATCGCGTCGATCTGCGGATGCGAGAAGCCCGCATGAGTCACCGGGATCGCGACATAGTTGAGGCCCGCCGCCTCCGCCGCCGCACGGATCGCGTCGCCCGAAGGCTGTCCCGCATCCTCGTCGTCCGGCCGGTTGTTGACGATGGTCTTGAAGCCCGCCGCGGCGATCTCCGCGACGTGCTCGACCGCGATCTGCGGCGCGACCGAAATACTTTCGTTGATGTGCCGTATCATGCGGACTCGCGGATCACCTGGAGGAAGGCATCCCCATAGGCGTCGAGTTTCCGCGCGCCAATGCCTGAAAGCACCGCGAGCGCCACCCGCGACGCCGGCCGCTGCGCCGCCATGTCACGCAGCACCGAATCGTGGAAGATCACATACGGCGGAACGCCCGCCTCCTTCGCCAGATCGCGCCGCCGCACGCGCAGCGCCTCGAACAGCGGATCGTCCACGGGGTTCGGGGTCGCGCCCGGCGCGGCCTTGCGCCGCCGCTCGCGCTTCGGTGGCACGACGATCGACACCGTCGCTTCGCCCTTCAGGATCGCCTTGGCGGCAGGCCCGAACTCGAGGCCCCCATGCGGATTGGTGCGCAAGGCATCCTTCAGCATCAGCGCACGCGACACGGGCTTCAGCAACGCCACCTCGTCGCCGTCGACTATCCCGTACACCGACAGCGCCTCATGCCCGTTCATCAGGCTCCGCTCCGACGACACGCCGGTCAGGATCCCCTCGATATAGCCGACGCCGAACATCTGCCCGGTGCGAAACACCGCCGACAGGAATTTCCGCGCCGTCTCGGTCGCATCCACCGCATCGACATTGCCAAGGCAATTGTCGCAATTCCCGCAATCCTCGAGCCGCTCCTCGCCGAAATGCTTGAGCAGGATCCGCCGCCGGCATCCCGCGGTCTCGACCAGCCCGCCCATTGCGGTCAGCCGCTGCCGCTCGCCCGCCTGCCGCTCGGGCTCGACCTCGCCGATCCGCTGCCGGGCCCGCGCGAAATCCTCCGCGCCCCAGAACAGGTGCGCGATCGCCGGATCGCCGTCACGCCCCGCGCGCCCGGTCTCCTGATAATAGGCCTCGATCGATTTCGGCAGCCCGGCATGGCACACGAACCGCACGTCGGGCTTGTCGATCCCCATCCCGAACGCGACCGTGGCGCAGATCACCATGTCCTCGCTCGCGACGAAATCGGCCTGATTCTTTGCGCGCACCTGCGGATCGAGCCCCGCATGATAGGCCCGCGTCGGTCGCCCGCTCCGCCCCAGCGCCTCCGCCAACTTCTCGGTCGCCGCGCGCGTCTGTGCGTAGACGATCCCCGGCCCCGGTATCTTATCCAGGATGTCCGCGATCTGCCGGTTGACGTTGTCGCGCCCCGAAATCGCATAGCGGATGTTCGGCCGGTCGAACCCCGACACGATCAGGCCGTCTTGCGAAATCCCCAGCTGCTCGAGGATATCCGCCCGCGTATGCGCATCCGCGGTCGCGGTCAGCGCCAGCCGAGGCACCTCCGGAAAGCTGTCGAGCAACGGCCGCAGCAACCGGTAGTCCGGCCGGAAATCATGCCCCCACTCGCTGACGCAATGCGCCTCGTCGATCGCGAACAGGCTGAGCTTGGCCTGGCTGAGCAGGTTCCGGAAACTCTCGTTCGAAGCTCGCTCCGGCGCGACATACAGCAGGTCCAGATCACCCGCCCGGAACCGTGCGATCGTCTCCTCACGGTTCGTATCGACGCTCGTCAAAGTCGCCGCCTTGATCCCTACCGCGGTCGCCGCGCGCAGCTGGTCGTGCATCAGCGCGATCAGCGGCGACACGACCACGCACGTCCCCTCCAGCATCGTCGCCGGCAACTGGTAACACAGCGACTTGCCCGCCCCCGTCGGCATCACCGCCAGCGTCCGCTGTCCGGCGAGCACCCGATCGACGACATCGCGCTGCACGCCACGAAAGTCAGGAAAGCCAAAGATGCGCTGGAGATCTGGAAGGGGGTCGAGTGCCATTATCCCGGACCTAGGGTTCGTTCACCGTCGCCGCAATGGATGATCCGCGATCGGTCCGATCATCCCAATCGCCACGCTGCACGGACTAGATCGAAATCCGGGCAGGTTGTTCCGGTACCGTTATGGACCCGTGTAAATTCCCTGCGCATCCTCCCCCGTTCAATCCGGGGGACGCGCATGGAACTGAACATCAGGCTGGCCGAGCTGCAGAAGCGCACGATCGAACACCGCGAGGTGCTGCTGACCGAGGAAGCGGCGAAGACTGCGCTCGTCATGCCGTTCCTCCAGTCGCTCGGCTATGACGTCTTCAACCCGTCCGAAGTCGTCCCCGAATTCACTGCCGACATCGGCACCAAGAAGGGCGAAAAGGTCGACTATGCGATCTGCGCGGGCGGGAAAGTGTCGATCCTGATCGAGTGCAAGCCGTCCTCGGTCCAGCTCAACGTCAACCATGCCGGGCAGCTGTTCCGCTATTTCAGCGTCACCGATGCGCGCCTTGCCGTGCTGACCAACGGCGTCGTCTACCAATTCTATTCGGACATCGAGCGCCCGAACAAGATGGACGACAAGCCGTTCTTCACCTTCACGATGGACGCGATCAAGCCCGGCGACATCCGTACGCTCGAGAAATTCACCAAGGCCGCGTTCGACATCGACAAGATCGTCCAGGAGGCCGGCAACCTCAAGACGCAGTCGCTGATCCGCCTCGAACTCGAAAAGGAGTTCGCCGAGCCCTCCGACGAGTTCGTCCGGATGATGGCGCAGCGCGTCCATGGCGGCCGACTCACGCCGGCGATCAAGGACGGATTCGCCAAGCTTTTAGCTCCTGCGATCGCCGCGCTGATCCGCGATTTCGTCAACGAACGCCTTTCGTCGGCGTTGAAGGCGTCGAGCCCGGTCGAGGACCTGCCGCCGGGCGCGGACGACGACCCGTCCGACGGCGACGGCATCGTCACCACGCAGGAGGAGATTTCCGGCTTCCACATCATCCAGGCGATCGCCTCGCGCCTGGTGGATCCGAAACGCGTGATCGTCCGCGATGCGAATTCGTATTGCGCGATCCTGCTGGACGACAATAATCGGAAGACGGTCGCGCGGATGCACTTCAATGGCATCACGACCAAGTATCTCGGCATGTTCGCCGGCAATGACGAGACGCGCCATTTGCTGTCGGACCTGACGCACATCTATCAATATTCGGAGGCGATCGAGGCGAGGTTGCGCGAACTGGATCCGTCGATCCCGGCGTAGGGTGCGGAGTTTCGCCCCCGCTCTCCTTCCATTCCCTCGCGAACGCGGGCGCCCAGGACCCAGCAGCGCCATCGCTCGTGATTTGCGGACCACCGCGTTCGCGAGGGAACAGAGGATGTTGCGTGCATCGCAACGCTCGCCTTTAGGGTTGCACCCCGGCACCCATCCCACAACCACCCCGGCGAAGGCCGGGGCCCAAGTGGAAAGATGGCAATGACGACGCGCTGCCCTTCGTTAGCAACGTCCCCCAATTGGGCCCCGGCCTCCGCCGGGGTGGCCACCTAGTCGAACGTGGTCGCGAACTCGCCACTACCCCTCCGTCATGCCGGACTCGTTCCGGCATCCACCCGTCCCCGAAATCGAAACGTGCGAGTTTGCGGAACGGTGGACCCCGGAACAGGTCCGGGGTGACGGCGTGTGGTATGGCAAGCGTTCGCCGTTAAACCAGGCGCCTGAGGCCCACGCCCTACTCCGCCGCCAGCGCCCCTGCATCATCCCCAGCCCGCTCCTGCGCCTGCCGGTTCCACATCTCCGCATACACGCCGTCCTGCCGGAGCAGGTCCGCATGCGTGCCCTTTTCGACGATCCGCCCCGCCTCCAGCACGACAATCTGGTCCGCATGCACCACGGTCGACAGCCGGTGCGCGATCACGATCGTCGTGCGGCCGCGCTCGATCGCCTCGAGCGTATCGAGAATCTCCGCCTCGGTCCGGCTGTCCAACGCGCTCGTCGCCTCGTCCAGAATCAGGATCGGCGGGTTCTTCAGCAACGTCCGCGCGATTGCCACACGCTGTTTCTCGCCGCCCGAAAGCTTCAACCCACGCTCGCCGACCCGCGTCTCATACCCCAGCGGCTGGCGCTCGATGAAGCCCGCGATCGCCGCGCCCTTCGCCGCAACCTCGACCTCGGGCATCTCGGCCCCCTCGCGGCCGTAAGCGATATTGTACCCGATCGTATCGTTGAACAGCACCGTATCCTGCGGCACGATGCCTATGGCCGCCCTCAACGAAGCCTGCCGCACTTGCGCGATATCCTGCCCGTCGACGGTAATCCGCCCGCCCGTCAGGTCGTAGAAACGGTACAGCAGCCGCGCGAGCGTCGACTTGCCCGCGCCCGACGGCCCAACGACAGCCAATGTGGAACCTGCTGGCACGTCCAAATTCAGGTCGCTCAGGATCGGCCGCCCCGCGTCATAGCCAAACGACACCCCCTCGAACCGGACATGCCCCGCGCTTACCGCCAGCGCGGGCGCACCCGGCGCGTCGACGACGGTGGCCGGCGTATCGATCAGGTCGAACATCGCCGCCATGTCGAGCGCACCCTGCCGGATCGTGCGATACACCATCCCCAACAGATCGAGCGGCCGGAACAGCTGCGCCAGCAGTGTCGACACGAACACCACGTCACCGGCCGACGCCTCGCCTCGGCTCCACCGCCACACGACGAACCCCATGCCGCCCGCCAGCATCAGGTTGGTGATCAGCGCCTGGCCAAGGTTCAGCCAGGCAAGCGAATTTTCGCTCTTCACCGCGGCTTCGGAATACGCCGTGATCGCGCTGTCGTAGCGCCGCGCCTCACGCTCCTCCGCGCCGAAATACTTCACCGTTTCGAAGTTCAGAAGCGAATCCACCGCATGCGCGACCGCCCCGGTATCGAGGTCGTTCATCCGCGCGCGCAGCGCATTGCGCCAGTCGGTCACCATCCGCGTGAAGAGGATATAGCCGACCACCATCACCACCGTCGCGACGACCAAGGGCCAGCCGAACTTGGTCCAGAACAGCCCGAGCACCAGCACCAGCTCGAACACGGTGGGAGCGATGTTGAACAGCAGGAAATACAGCATCGTGTCGATGCTCTTGGTGCCGCGCTCGACCACCTTGGTGACCGCGCCCGTCCGCCGCGACAGATGGAAATCGAGGCTCAGCGCATGCAGATGGCGAAACACCTGCGCTGCCAGCCGCCGCGACGCATCCTGTCCGACGCGCTCGAACACCGCATTGCGCAGATTGTCGAACAGCGTCGTCCCGAACCGCGACGCGGCATACCCGACCACCAGCAGCACGACCAAGGTCAGCGCCCCGCGATCGTTCCCCGCCATCCGGTCGACCGCGTATTTGAGCGTGAACGCCGCGCCGAAAACCTGGATCAGCTTCGACGCGATCACCAGCAGCATCGCGACGACGATCCGCGTCTTCAGCTTCGGCTGCCCCGCCGGCCACAGGAACGGCAGGAAGCGGCGGAGCGTCGGCAGCAACGGCTGGTCCGCGCGGGTGGAGGTGTAGCTGTCAGGGGGCATGGATCGATGGGATGTAGGCGCAGTCAAGCCCCGGTAAAAGCAGTTGGGGGAACAATCCTGCCGCTTCGTCGCTTTTATCGGTACGTCCTGCCGCAACGGCCTGTCGCAACCGGAGAGTGAAATGGAACCGCTGTTCTACGTCATGGCCATCATGGGTTGCGGCGACGGCAATGTGAACTGCACCGAGGCGCGCGTGATCCCGGCACGCTACGAGACGATGGCGCAATGCCGCGCCGCGTTGCCCGACCAGCTGGCGCAGAACACCGATGTTCCCTACCCGATGATCGGTGCCAACTGCCGTGCGAGCGGCATGGCCATGGCGAAGGCCGGCAAGGCAAAGCCGCAGGGCTAAACTGTTTTCTCGCGAAGGCGGGGACCCAGAATGGGCTCCTGCCTTCGCGGGAGAACAAGCTAGACGCCGGTAGTTAGCGAGGCCGCGTCCACAGCCGAGGATCCCTCGGCGCCCGCGGATACAGTGTCTCCCGCCGCGCCGCTTGGCGCCCCGCCTTGGCGATAAACCCCAGCTTCTGCATCCCCGAGGTCGTCACCCGGTGGTCCCACGCATGCTCGCCCCGAGCGGCAACAGTCCGCCCGATCGCGCCATAGATTCCCGCCGCCGACAATACCGCCCACGCCGACCGGAACGACAACGCCGGCGTCCCCTCCCGCGCGCTGGCCTCGAAAGCCGCAGCTCGCTCCGCCATCCGCTTCGTCAACACGGCGAGCCGCGAGCGAAACGGCGGCTTCATGTGCTGACCCGGCGGAAAGTCCATCTCCACGAGCCAGTCCTCGGGCAGATAACACCGCCCGACCCGGTCATCCTCCTCGACGTCGCGCGCGATATTGGCGAGTTGGAACGCCATCCCCAGGTCGCACGCGCGATCGAGGGTGTCCTCGTCGTCGGGATCGACGCCCATCGCGATCGCCATCATGCACCCGACGACACCCGCGACATGGTAGCAATATTTGTAGAGATCGTTTTCCGACCGCGGCCGCCACTCGCGCGCATCGAGCGCAAACCCCTCGACCAGATCGCGCGCGAACCGCTTCGGCAGTCGGGTTTCGGCGGCGAAGATCCGCAGCGCATCGAAGGCCGGTTCGCCGACCACTTCGCCCGCCAGCGCCTGCTCGGTCATCGCCGACAACTGCACCAGCCGGGCAGGGGCGTCGTCGACCACGGTCATGCCGTGGCCATGATCCTGCCCGTCCGCGATATCGTCGCACCGCCGGCACCACGCGTACAGCAGCCAAGCCCGCTCCCGCGTCGGCTTGTCGAACAACAGGCTGGCCGCCGCAAAACTCTTCGATCCCCGCGAGATCGATTCGTGCGCGGTAGCGACGATCGCCTCCCGGCTTGGAAGCGCCTGACTCATTCTAGTCCCCCCGCGAAAGCGGGGGCCCAGGACCACAAACGCCGCGCCAGCGGCTTCTGGGCTCCCGCGTTCGCGGGAGAACGAGAATAGGCGGAGCTTACCGTCTCGATCTTCACAAATCCGACGCGTTCATCCGCACGATCGGCTGCGTCGGCACATGTTCCGCCATCCGGTCGAGCAGCACATCCAGCGTATCCGCCACGATCAGCAAGTCCCGGTGCTGCGGCCGCAGAAACCCGACCTCGCCCATCTTCTCCCAGAACGCGATCAGGTGGTCGTAATAGCCCGCGGTATTCAGCAACCCGACCGGATCCGCATGATAGCCAAGCTGCGCCCAGCTCAATGCCTCCCACAGCTCGTCCATCGTCCCGGTTCCGCCGGGGATCGTCACGAAACCGTCGGAAAGATCGGTGAACATCTGCTTCCGCTGATGCATCCCCGTGACGACGTGCAGCTCGGTAAGCCCGCGATGCGCGACCTCGGCATCGACCAAGGCTTGCGGGATAACGCCGATAACCTCGCCGCCGCCCTCGAGCGCGCCATCGGCGATCGCACCCATCAGCCCGGTCCGGCCGCCGCCATAAACGAGGCCAATCCCCCGCTCGGCAAACGCCAGCCCCAGCGCGCGAGCGCCTTCGATATAGGTGGGATCAGCCGGCGTCGCCGACCCGCAGTACACAGCAAGTCTCTTCATTCTGCCTCGCTAGGGGAAGCGCGCGGGGTGCTGCAAGGGAAGAATGGGTTCACGCGGAGACGCGGAGACGCGGAGGTGTCTCTTTCCGGACAGCGCTCGCGCTGTCTTCACTGAGGTTCCGCAAATCGTTGGAGACACGGTCGCTGCGCGACAAGCGCGACACCTCCGCGTCTCCGCGCCTCCGCGTGAACAAACCTTACTTCTCGCCTTCAAGCATCAAACGAGCCGTAGCCTTAGCACTCCCGACAACCCCAGGAATGCCAGCCCCTGGATGAGTCCCAGCGCCCACGAAGTACAGGTTCGGAATATGCTCATCGCGGTTGTGCACCCGGAAATACGCACTCTGCGTCAACACCGGCTCGAGCGAGAACGCGCTCCCCAGATGCGCATTCAGATCCTGCGCGAAATCCTTCGGCGCGTACGAGAATTTCGTCACGATCCGCTCGTGGATATCCGGGATCAACCGCCGCCCGATCTCGTCGAGAATGCGCTTCTCCAGGATCGGCGCGATCTCGTCCCAGTCGACCGGGAATTTTCCGAGATGCGGCACCGGCGCCAGCGCATAAAACGTCGAATGCCCCTCGGGCGCCAGCGAAGGATCGGTCACGGTCGGATGATGCAAATACAGCGAGAAGTCCTCGCTCAGCACGCCGTGGTCGTAAATGTCCTCGAGCAGCCCCTTATAGCGCGGCCCGAACAGGATCATGTGGTGCGGGATGCCCGGCCACGTGCCCTTGATTCCGAAATGCACCACGAACAGCGACGGCGAGTATTTCTTCCGCTCGAGCGACCCGGTCTTGCGCTTGGCACTGCGCGAGGTCGACAGCAGGTCGCGATAGGTGTGCATGATGTCGCTGTTCGCGGCCACCGCATCCGCCTGACCCGACCAGCCGCTCGCGCACGTCACACCCGTAGCACAGTCGCCGAGAGTCCCGATCGACGTTACCGGATCGTCGAGCCGCAGCACGCCGCCCAGTCGCTCGAACTGAGTCACCAGCGCCGCCACCAGACGGTTGGTCCCGCCGCGTGCGAACCACACGCCGCCGTCGCGCTCGAGCTTGTGGATCAGCGCATAGATCGCGCTCGTCGTCATCGGGTTGCCGCCGACCAGCAGCGTGTGGAACGACAACGCCTCGCGCAACTTCTCCGACTTCACGAAGCTCGACACGATCGAATAGACCGACCGCCACGCCTGGTATTTCGCCAGCGCCGGCGCCGCCTTGATCATCGACCCGAAGTCGAGAAACGCGACATGGCCGAGCTTTTCATAACCCTCGTGAAACACCCCCGCCGAATATTCCAGGAACTTCTCGTATCCCGCCCAGTCGCCGGGCTGCAGCTTCTCGATCTCGGCGCGCATCTGGACGTCGTCGTTGCTGTAATCGAAATTCGTCCCGTCGGGCCAGTTCAGCCGGTAGAACGGCAGCACCGGATCGAGCGTCACGTCCTCGCTCATGTCGCGCCCGCTCAGCGCCCACAATTCGCGCAGGCAGTCCGGATCGGTGATCACCGTCGGCCCGGCATCGAAGGTGAAGCCATCACGCTCCCAATAATAGCCGCGCCCGCCCGGCTTATCCCGCGACTCGACGATCGTCGTCTGCACGCCCGCGGATTGCAGCCGGATCGCGAGCGCCAGCCCGCCAAATCCTGCGCCGATGACGATTGCGGTCTTCATGGTCTCATACTGCCTGCGATGGCGCGCACGGCGCGCGCGATGGGGACGGGGGGCTTGCCGGTCAGGACGCGCGCCTTGTCGGTCATGGTCGAGCGTCCGGCATAGAAGCGACCGATCAAGGCCGGCGACAGGCGATAGAAGCGTTCGAGGATGCGATAGCGTTCCTCGGGCTCGGACGCGCGGAACAACATCGTGTCGAGCATCCGGTAGAAGCCGCGGCTTTTCCACGTCGCCCGCGCCATCGCATGCGTTGTGTCATGCAGTTTCGCGCCGGAGAAATCGCTGAGACCCGCCAGCATCGACGCCGTCCGCACCGCGTCCGGCAGCGAATAGCCGGTGGTCGGATGAAACATCCCCGCACGCATGCCCGCCTTGGCGACATGTGTCCCGCCCGAGCGCCAATACGCCTCGAAATTGCCGCCCATCGCGACCGGCAGCACACCTGATTCCACGCGCGCAGCTTGCGCCACGGCCCAGCCGCGAGCCTCGGCATAGTCGTGGACGCGGGTCGTGAGCGTCTCGACATCGAGGTCGGGGGTGTCGCTGTAATAGGTGTCCTCGACGAACATCCGGTCGTCGGCCAGCGGCAGGCAATAGACGAAGCGATAGCCGTCGATCTGCGGCACGGTCGCGTCCATCACGATCGGCGTGGGGCTATCGTGCGGCGCCTTCAGCACCAGTTCGCGCCCGACGAACTTCTGCCATGCCAGATCGAGCAGCGACAGGTCGCCAGGACCCCGCGCGTCGATCACACCCTTGGCTTCGATCCGGTCGCCGTTCGCGAGCACTACCGCGGTCGGATTCGCGCCCGACACCTTCTGCCCGAGCATCAGCGCATCCGCCGGCAAAACCCGACGTACTTCGCGGTCGAGCCGCTCGCTCTCGATCGAAAAATAGGTCTCATCGATCGTCCGCGCATGCGCCGGAAAGCGCACGTCATAGCCTTGCCACGCGTGCACCACGAGCGGCGCGACGATCCAGCGATCGCCTGCCGCCACGTCGCTGCCGAAGAACGACCAGAGATGATTGCCGCCGACCGTCGGCGCGGCGTCGATCAGCCGCACGTCGAGCGCCGGATGCTTCGCTTTGAGCGCCAGCGCGATCATCCCGCCGGCCAAGCCCGCGCCAACGATCGCGACGTCGCAAGAAATCGTCGATGCCATCCCCCCGGACTAGCGCAAACCGCCCGCCGCGAAAACAACCTTTCCCGGGCAATCGAATGCGAAAACAACCTGCATCGCCGGAGGGCACCGGAAGCCCAGAATCCCGCAGTCGCCCCTTCCTGGAAGGGAGGGGAGCCAAACTTCCACCATGTATGGATGGTATAGTCAGTACCACCCCGGCGAAGGCATTGGCGCAAATGGGAGACGCGCGAGACGACGGTAGCGCGCCGTTATTCCACCTCCTCGCCCGGACCCCGGACCCCGGCCTCCGCCAGAGGGAGGCGTCCGCCGCAGGGGTCTTTGCTCCAACGGTCGACCTATTCGCTCAGCAAGGGAGACGCGCGACCAAAGGATACCCCCGCCGCCAAATCCGCCCTAAACTCCCCCGATGTCCGCCCCCACGCTTACCACCGCCCGCCTGACGCTGACCGGCCACGTCGCCGCCGACCTGGAGGACTGCGCCGCGATGTGGACCGACCCGCGCGTTTACACGATGATCGGCGGGCAGCCGCGCACCCGCGAGGACGTCTGGATCCGCCTGCTCCGCTCGATCGGCCAATGGACGCTGTTCGGGTACGGCAGCTGGATCGCGCGCGAAACCGCGACCGGTCGGCTGATCGGCGAACTCGGTCTCATCGAGGCGCGCCGCGCGATCGAGCCATCGATCGATTCGCGTTCGGAATTTGGCCCCGAAGTCGGCTGGACCCTTACCGGCGCCGCGCAAGGCCAGGGCTACGCTTCCGAAGCGCTCGCCGCGATCCTCGCCTGGACCGACGCGCGAATCCCTGCGACGACCTGCATCATAGATCCCGCTAACGCCTCTTCGATCCGGCTCGCCGATCGTCTCGGCTACCGCCTGCACACCACCGGCACCTACCGGGACGCGCCGATCCTGATCTTCGACCGCACCGCGCCTTCACTAAATCCCGGGGCTATTGCTGCGCGGTAACCACCGGCTTCTGCACCGAAGCGATCGGCATCGGATCGCCCGCCCGGTCGTAGAACGCCATCAGCACCAGCCCCAGCGCCAGGATGCTGCCAGCGATTACGTAGATCAGCCCCTTATGGTCCTTGCCGGTATCGTGGCCCGTATCCCCGCGTGCGGCGCTGTGGTTTGCCATGCATCACTCTCCGATTGGCAGGTCATCCTGCTCTGAAAGGAAGGCTAACATCTTTCCGCACCCTGCATAGAGCCTATCGCAACCCCAAGAGATCCTCGGGGGATGGGGCCCAAGTCCGCGGAGAGAAAACGGTAGCTACGTGACGTTCGTCCGTGTGTCCGCAAGTGAGCGCTTGCTGCCTGCCAACTAATCCCTGACCCTGATGCAAAGCTTTTGATCCTTGCATCGCACCCATCACGGCGCGCCACCGCAAACCCCATTACCCAACGCGCCGAAATCCCCTATAACACGCTCATGTGGCTCGCCATCCTCCTCTCCGCGATCGCGATGACCGTGATCGTCGGGGTCCGCTATCTCATCGTCTCCGGCGCGTTCGCCGCCGTCACGCGCGCGCGTCATCCGGGGCTCTATCGCGGTCTGCATGCGCAGATGCGGCGCGAAATCTGGTGGAGCATCGCGTCGGCGGCGATCTACGGCGTGCCCGCAGGGGTAGTCGCCTGGGGCTGGCAGAATCGCGGCTGGACGCAGGTCTATAGCGACGTCCATGCCTACCCGCTCTGGTATCTGCCGGTGTCGGTTCTCGCCTACATGGTCGCGCACGACGCCTGGTTCTATTGGACGCATCGCTGGATGCATCGGCCCAAGCCGTTCAAGCTCGCGCATGCGGTCCATCACGCCAGCCGCCCGCCGACCGCGTGGGCCGCGATGGCGTTTCACCCGATCGAGGCCATCACCGGCGCTGTGATAATTCCGCTACTGGTCTTCCTGATTCCGATCCATGTCGGCGCACTGGGTCTGGTACTGACGATCATGACCGTTATGGGGGTAACCAATCACATGGGGTGGGAGGTTTTCCCCCGGTTCATGTGGCGCGGCGCACTGGGGGGCTGGCTGATCACGGCGAGCCATCATCAGCGCCATCACGAACAATACGGGTGCAACTATGGCCTTTATTTCCGCTTTTGGGATCGGCTCTGCGGCACCGACAAAGGACTTGGCGATTTCGCCAAATCGCACGCGAAAGCGGCTGCGCGTGTCGCGGTTGCCACCGGTAGCGGCGGGCGCGCTGGCGTGGCTCACGCTGGCAGCAACGGCACCCGTCACGCGGCTTGACGTAGAGATCGACAATATCCGCTCGGCAAAGGGCGTGATCCGGATCTGCCTGACCGCCGATCCCGACAATTTCCCGGCCTGTGTCGACGACGCCAACGCGCTCACCCGGTCGATCCCCGCCAACGTCCATACCACCAGCTTTCCGGGTCTTCCCCAGCGCGGGTATGCGCTCGCGGTGATCCACGACGAGAACAACAATGCCAAGCTGGATACGCTCGCCGGCATCCCGCGCGAGGGCTATGGCTTCTCGCGCAACGCCGCCGTGCGGTTCGGTCCGCCACGCTTTTCCGCCGCCCGGTTCATGGTTGCCGGTGATGCCGAATTGCAACAGGTGAAAATGCGTTACATCTTCTGACCGATCGTAGCGGACCGAAAAGGGTTTCGCCGCGTTGCGGCGGGGAACCTTTTGTCCGGAGCATTTCCTTGCGCGCACTCACTCTCTTCACGTCTGCCGCAATCGCGGTGCTCGCGATCGCCACGCCCGCGCTCGCTCAGACGGACCCGAACCCGTCGCCGCCGATCACCGACCCGCGCGACAACAACCGCGTCACGGTCGCGCTCGGCGTGGTGTCGATGCCAGACTACGAGGGCGCGGACAGCAATTCCTTCACGCCCGCCGGTGCGTTCGTTGGCACGGTCCGCGGCCATGACTTCTTTCTCCGCGGCACGCAGCTGTACTTCAACCTGATCCCGAACACGGGCGAGGTCGGCACCAATTTCGAACTCGGTGTCATCGGCGGCGTCCGTCGCGATCGCACCGGCGACATCGACAACCGCCAGGTCCGCGCGCTCGGCAAGATCGACACCGCCTACGAACTCGGCGGCTATGTCGGCGTCGCCCGGACCGGCGTCATCACCAGCGATTACGACACGCTCACCGCGCGCGTCGCGTACGTTCACGACGTGTCGGGCACGTACGACAGCTACGTCGTCACGCCGCAGGTGAACTACACCACGCCGCTTTCGGTGCGCACGCTCGTCTCGCTCGGCGTGTCGGCGGATTATGCCGGCAAGGGCTTCGGCCGCACCTATGCGGCGGTGACGCCGATCGGCTCGCTCGCTAGCGGCTTGCGCACCTACGACGTCAACGACAGCGGTTTCCGCCGCGTCAATGCGTCGCTGTTCGTGGTGCAGAGCCTGTCCGGCGATCTCCGCCACGGCTTCGGCGTCGGGGCTGGCGTGCTCTACGGCCGCATGGTCGGCAAGTACAAGGACAGCCCGATCGTCGCCGACGTCGGCGACGCCGACCAGTGGCTCGGCGCGATCGGCCTGACCTACACCTTCTGAGCCAAGCCCTCTGACCCATCGATCCTCCCCCGCAAGGGGGAGGTGGCTGGCCTTGCCAGACGGAGGGGGAGGTAGCGCAAACGCCGGTTCAGTGTCCTCCCCCTCCGTCGCCTACGGCGCCACCTCCCCCTGGCGGGGGAGGATCGTAAGGTAGAGATTCGACGAAAAGCCCCTACCTTGAAGGGAAGGGGAAAGTAGACCGCAAGGCCTCAACCGCCAGCGACTTCCTACCGACGAGAGCCAGCCGGCCACTAAAACTGCCGCGGCCAAAGCGCCCCGAAGCTCCCGCAACGCCAGCCACCGAAGCTCCCGCAAAACCGCCGCGACCCGATCTTCCGAACGCTCCCGCGAATTCGCCCCGAGCGCCTTCGCAAGACCGCCCCGCCGCCGCTTCACCACACCGCCACCCCACCTGAAATTTATTTCACGACATTGCCGTTAATGCTGCGTCCATTTCCCCATTGCGTCCGTTTCTCGAAATGGACGGCAGATTTCTGCCCGCAATAGAGCGCGTTACGAGTCGGGCCTTGGCGACAGGGTGTTACTCTCATCGGTCCGGATTGTTCGATTGTTTTAATAACTCCGACGTCTGCAACAACAAGGGGAGGACCCTGATATGACCGAGAGCGTGCACCTGATCGAAGCCCTCGATGCGCGAGTGGAACGGCGCAGCGAGCGGCGTGAGTTCTTCAAAAATGCGCTTGGCGCCGCTGCGATCACCGCGGCCGGTGCGACCGCCTTGTCGATGTCAAGCGCCGCGGCGGCCCAGTCCGTCACCGATGCGGACGTCCTGAACTTCGCGCTCAACCTCGAATATCTCGAGGCGCAATTCTATTCCTACGCCGCCTATGGCACCGGGCTCGACAACAGCCTGCTCGGCGGCACCGGCACCCAGGGTGCGGTGCGCGGCGGTCGCCAGGTCAATTTCACCGATCCGATAGTCTCGCAATACGCCCGCGAGATCGCGCAGGACGAGATTGCGCATGTCAGGTTCCTCCGCACCGCGCTCGGCACCGCCGCCGTCGCGCAGCCTGTGATCGACGTCAGCGTCTCGCCGACCAGCGCTTTCTCGCTCGCCGCCCAGGCCGCCGGGCTCGTGCCCGCCGGCACCGCGTTCGATCCCTACGCCACCGACGAGGCGTTCCTGCTGGGCGCGTTCATCTTCGAGGACGTCGGCGTGACCGCGTACAAGGGTGCCGCCCCGCTGTTGACCAGCAAGGCGTATCTCGAGGCCGCCGCCGGCCTGCTCGCGGTCGAGGCGTATCACGCCGCGATCGTCCGCACGACGCTGTACGGCAAGGGCATCGCGACGCCATCGCTGCGCACCTCCGCCGATGCCATCTCGCGCGCACGTGACAGCCTCGACGGTGGCGGCGCCAACACGACGATCTTCGGTGCGAACGACATCGATCAGGGCATCTCGTCGTACAGCGCGACGCCGATCAACCTCGCCACCACGCAGGCCGCGGTGACCGTGTCGAACATCGTCCCGCTCGACAGCAACGGCGTCGCCTATAGCCGCTCGGTGAGCCAAGTGCTCAACATCGTCTATCTCAACAATGGTGCGGCATCGGCCGGCGGGTTCTTCCCGAACGGCATGGCCGGCAACATCAGGACGAGCACTGCGGCAGCCTGATCGATCGGCCCGATCATATCGGCCCGATCACCTCAGCCCAGCCCAACGCTCATCTTCGCTATTCAGGGATTAACCCAATGACCGATCTCAATACCAAGCTCGAGATATTCGATGCGATTGCCGCACGCCGTAACGAGCGCCGCGGTTTCCTCCGCTTCGCCGGCGGCTCGGCCCTCGCCATCGGTGGCGCAAGCCTGCTTGCGGCCTGCGGCAACGACGATGAAGATCTCGCCCCCGCTCCCACGCCGACCCCGACCCCCGCCGCCGCCATCAACGATGCGGATATCCTCAACTACGCGCTCAACCTCGAATATCTCGAAGCGCAGTTCTACGCCTTCGCGGCATTCGGCGTCGGGCTGAACGCCAGCCTGCTGACCGGCACCGGTACGCAGGGTGCCGTCACCGGCGGCGCACAGGTACCGTTTCAGGATGCGATCGTCCGCGAATATGCCCGCGAGATCGCGATCGACGAGGTCGCGCACGTCGCGTTCCTGCGTACCGCTCTCGGCACCGCCGCCGTCGCCCAGCCGGCGATCGACATCTCGGTCGGCACGGTCGCCGCGCCGGGTGCGTTCACGGCCGCAGCACGCGCAGCCGGCGTCGTCTCTGCATCGCAGGTGTTCAACCCCTATGCCGACGACAATAGCTTCCTGCTCGGCGCGTACATCTTCGAGGACGTCGGCGTCTCGGCGTACAAGGGCGCAGCGGCGCTTATCGCCAACAAGACCTATCTCGAGGCGGCCGCCGGCATCCTCGCGGCCGAGGCCTATCACGCCGGCCTAATCCGCACGATCCTGTACCGCAAGGGCCTCGATACACCGTCGCTGCGCACCATCGCGGGCCAGATCAGCGACGCGCGCGACAGCCTGGACGGCAGCAGCGACATCGATCAGGGCATCACCGGTACCGATGCGACGATCTCGAACATCGTCCCGACCGACGCCAACGGTCTGGCCTATAGCCGGTCGATCGCGCAGGTGCACAACATCGCCTATCTGACCAATACCGCAAAGATCGGCGGGGGCTTCTTCCCCAACGGGACCAACAACCGCACCGACGCACTTCGGAGCAGCGGCGCCAACGCGTGATCGCCGTCACGGACTGAAACAGAAACCTCGGATCGCGGCGCATTCAGGAGCGCCGCGATCCTTGTTTGGGGAATGACCAATGAAACACTTCACAAAGCTCACTATGCTCGCCGGTCTCGCGACCGCGGGCATTTTTGCCGTTCCCGCCGCCGCGCAGGACATGACCACCGACCGGGACAGCAAGCCGTTCTCGGGCGTCTACATCGGCGCGGCCGGCGGCTACGACGTCCAGCCCAACGATGTCGGCTCGTCGATCCTGTTCGATCGCAACGGCGACGGCAATTTCAACGAAAGCGTCAACACCATCACTGGTGGCAACGCGTTCTCGCCGGGCTTCTGCAACGGTTCCGCGCGCACCGCGGTCGTCGATTTCGGGTGCCGCAACGACGATGACGGCTGGTCCTATTATGGTCGCGCCGGCTTCGACGTGCAGAGCGGCCCGTTCGTGGTCGGCCTGGTCGGCGAATTCGGCAAGTCCGACATCACCGATAGCGTCGCCGGTTTCTCGACCACGCCCGCCAGCTACACGATGGCCCGCAAGCTGAAATGGGAAGCTTCGGCCCGCGTCCGCGCCGGCCTCGCCGCGCGCAACACGCTGTTCTACGCCACCGGCGGCGCCGGCTATGCCAAGATCGACAATCTGTTCTTCACCACCAACACGGCCAACGCGTTCGCGGCCACCGGCTCGAACAAGCGCTGGGGCTATGTCGGCGGCGGCGGCATCGAGCAGAAGCTGACCCGCAACATCTCGATCGGCATGGAATACACCTACCACCAGTACAAGGACGACGACGCCCGCGTTCTTGTCACCGCCGGCACCGCGCTCGCCGGCAGCCCGGTGTTGCTGGCGAACAACCCGTTCGTCCTCGCCCCCAACACCGCCGGCACCACCTTCCGCCGCAGCGATGAGAACTTCCGCTGGCACTCCCTGCGCGGCACCGTGTCGTTTAGATTTTAAGGCATGACGTAACCAATCACTCCGTCACCCCGGACTAGTTCCGGGGTCCACCGCGCCGCAAACTCGACACCCCCGATTGCGCGGCACGGTGGATGCCGGAACAAGCCCGGCATGACGAAGTAATCTTGGCTCTGCCACACTGAAAGGCCGCAGCCCCAAAGCAGGGCGGCGGCCTTTTTTCGTTTGTCCGCACAACCTCAATCCTCCCCCGCCAGGGGGAGGTGGCACCGAAGGTGACGGAGGGGGAGGACGCGCAACAGCAGTTACCCTTACCGCCCCCTCCGTCTGGCAAGCGCCAGCCACCTCCCCCTTGCGGGGGAGGATCGCAAAGGCACCGCCCCCACTCCCGTTCGCCCTGAGCGAAGTCGAAGGGCAGGCCCAAACGCAAACGCCTCGACTGTCCGCACCACCACCAAGTTTGCCATTGCACCCCATCCCAAGCCGCCTATGCTCACCCCACCCCGGGGGAGCGCTGATCCGCGCTTGAGAGGAAGGCTGGAGCCTTCGACCCGCTGAACCTGATCCGGTTGATACCGGCGGAGGGAGGGAGCGGTCGCCACAGAACCGCAATCCTTGCTCCGATACCCTTAGGAGCAAGCGCATGGCCGACATCGAAGCACGCACCCCGACAGCAGACATCGGCGTAACCATCGGCCCGATCCGAGGCTCGCGGAAAATCCACGTCGCGGTCCCCTACAGCCCCGACGTCCGCGTCGCCATGCGCGAGATCGTCCTCGACCCGTCCTGCTCCGAGCCCCCCTTACGCGTCTACGACACCAGCGGCCCCTACACAGACCCCCGCGCGAAAATCGACATCAACGCCGGCCTTCCCCAACTCCGCCGCAGGTGGATCGAGGCTCGCGGTGACGTCGAGAGCTACGACGCGCGTGAAATCCGCCCCGAGGACAATGGGCAGCTTGGCCCGGACCGCTCCGGCGGCGTCCCGCAATTCCCCGGCAGCATCAAGCGGCCCTTGCGTGCGAAGGCAGGCCACAACGTCAGCCAGATGCACTACGCCCGCCGCGGCATCATCACCCCCGAGATGGAATACGTCGCCACCCGAGAAAACCTCGGCTGCGCTATGCTGAAAGACTACAAGCGAGACGGCGAATCCTTCGGCGCCAGCATCCCCGACTTCGTCACCCCGGAATTCGTCCGCGACGAGATCGCCCGCGGCCGCGCGATCATCCCCAACAACATCAACCACCCCGAATCCGAACCGATGGCGATCGGCCGCAACTTCCTGGTCAAGATCAACGCCAACATCGGTAACTCCGCGGTGGCCAGCAACGTCGCCGCCGAAGTCGACAAGCTCGTCTGGTCGATCCGCTGGGGCGCGGACACGGTGATGGACCTCAGCACCGGCCGCAACATCCACGACACCCGCGAATGGATCCTCCGCAATTCGCCGGTCCCGATCGGCACCGTCCCGATCTACCAGGCGCTCGAAAAGGTCGGCGGCGTCGCCGAAGACCTCACCTGGGAGATCTTCCGCGACACGCTCATCGAGCAGGCCGAGCAGGGCGTAGATTACTTCACGATCCACGCCGGCGTCCGCCTCGCCTACATCCCGATGACCGCGAAACGCGTCACCGGCATCGTCTCGCGCGGCGGCTCGATCATGGCGAAATGGTGCCTCAGCCACCACAAGGAGAGCTTCCTCTACGAGCGCTTCGACGAGATCACCGAGATCATGAAGGCGTACGACATCGCCTACAGCCTCGGCGACGGCCTGCGCCCCGGCAGCATCGCCGACGCCAACGACGAAGCGCAGTTCAGCGAACTCTACACGCTAGGCGAACTCACCCACCGCGCGTGGAAGAGCGACGTCCAGGTCATGATCGAAGGCCCCGGCCACGTGCCTATGCACAAGATCAAGGAGAACATGGACAAGCAGCTCGAAGTCTGCGGCGAGGCACCCTTCTATACGTTAGGGCCGCTCACGACGGACATCGCGCCGGGCTACGACCACATCACCAGTGGGATCGGCGCCGCGATGATCGGCTGGTACGGCACCGCGATGCTTTGCTACGTCACGCCGAAGGAGCATCTGGGCTTGCCGGATCGCGACGACGTGAAGGTCGGTGTGGTGACGTACAAGCTGGCCGCGCATGCCGCGGATCTGGCGAAGGGGCATCCCGCGGCGCAGATGCGCGACGATGCGCTGTCACGCGCGCGCTTCGAGTTTCGCTGGCGCGACCAGTTCAACCTGTCGCTCGATCCCGACACGGCGGAATCCTATCACGACCAGACGTTGCCGGCCGAGGGCGCCAAGACCGCGCATTTCTGTTCGATGTGCGGGCCCAAATTCTGCTCGATGAAGATCACGCAGGAGGTCCGCGACTTTGCCGCCAAGCAGAACGCGCCGGCGGATACGTTCCTTGCGGCGGACGTAGATGCGGTTGATGTTGAGCGGGCGATCTTCGCGACCGGCAGCGACGCGGAGAAGGGCATGGCCGACATGAGCGAGAAATTCCGCGCGAAAGGCAGCGAGATCTATCTGCCGGCGGAGTGATCGGAGACTGTGCGATCCTCCCCCGCCAGGGGGAGGTGGCGCGTAGCGACGGAGGGGGAGGACACGGAACTGACGTGGTCGTTTACCTCCCCCTCCGTCTGGCAAGCGCCAGCCACCTCCCCCTGGCGGGGGAGGATCAGTCTTACCGATCAGGTCAGGCTGGCGCGGCCGCCGGCGTGGCGGTCGAGGCGGCCGGCGAGTTCGAGTTCCAATAGCACCGTGTGGACGACGGCGGGGCTCAGGCGCGACTGGCGGATGAGTTCGTCGATCGCGACGGGGACGGGGCCGAGCAGGTCGGTGATCCGGCGCCGGTCGGTATCGGTCGCGTCTTCGGCGGGGGAGCCTGCATAGGCGTCGATCGGCGAACGGACCGAGCGCGGGTCGAACGGGCGGATCTGTTCGAGGATGTCGCCGGCGGACTGCACCAGCGTGGCGCCTTCGCGGATCAGCAGGTTGCAGCCTTGCGCGCGGGGATCGAGCGGGCTGCCGGGGACGGCCATGACTTCGCGGCCGGATTCGTTGGCGAGGCGCGCGGTGATCAGCGAGCCGGATTTGGGGACGGCCTCGACCACCACCGTACCGATCGCGAGGCCGGCGATGATGCGGTTGCGCGAGGGGAAGTTGCGCGCCTTCGGTTCGGTGCCGGGGGGCTGTTCGGCGAGCAGCAGGCCTTCGGTGGCGACGCGCTCCTGGAGCGCGGTGTTGTCGGGCGGGTAGGCGATGTCGATGCCGCTGGCGATGACGCCGATCGTCGCGCCGCTGGAGCCTGCGCCGAGCGCGCCGATGTGTGCGGCGGTGTCGATCCCGCGGGCCAGGCCGGAGACGATGGTCGTACCTTCTTCGGCCAGTTGCAGCGCCAATTGTCTTGCGAAGCGGCACGCGGCGGCGGACGCATTGCGCGCGCCGACCATCGCGATGCAGGGGCGGGTGGCGTGGGTGAGGTCACCGCGGAAGATCAGCGCCGGCGGGGCGGTCTCGATCTCGGCGAGCAGGCGGGGATAGTCGGGGTCGTCGAGGAAGAGATAGCGCGCGCCCAGCTTCGCCGTGGCGGCGATTTCGCGTTCGGCCAGCGCCGCGTCGGCGATCCGGGGGCTGCGTCCGCCGCCGCGTTGGGCGAGCATGGGGAGCGCTTCGATCGCGGCGTCAGCGCTGCCGAAGCGGGCGATGAGCTGGCGATAGGTGACCGGTCCGATCCCGGTCGTGCGGATGAGCCGAAGTCGTAAGACCGTCGGGTCAGTCACTCGTTTTCCGGCTGGAGCCGATTCGTGGTTCGGTCCCCGAGAACAGGCGCTCGACGTTCTCGCGGTGCTTCCACAGCACGATCAGTGCGAGCGCAAGCAGCAGCAGGACGAGGTCGAATCGACCGAACAGCGCGGCAGCAAACGGTGCGCTGAGGGCTGCGGCCATGCCGGCGACCGAGGATATCCGCAGGCCCGCGAGCAGGCCCAGCCAGACGACGGCGTAAACGAGCCCGAGTGGCCAGTAGAGCGCGACGACGATTCCCATCAACGTGGCGACGCCCTTGCCGCCCTTGAACTTCAGCCAGATGGGGTAGCAATGGCCGATGAACGCACCGGCGGCTGCGAGCAGGGCGTTACCGGGGAACAGGTGTGCGACCAGCAGCACGGCGACTGCGCCCTTGGCCATGTCGAGCAGCAGCGTGGCGGCGGCGAGGCCCTTCCGCCCGGTGCGCAATACGTTGGTAGCGCCGATGTTGCCCGAGCCGATCGTCCGCAGATCGCCTGCACCGCCGGCGCGCGTGAGGATGACGCCGAACGGGATCGAGCCGAGCAGGTAGCTGAGCACGAGCGATAGCGTGGGCGCGACCCAGAGAATTTCCGTCTGCAAGTATGTCCCCCGTTCCGAGGGCGCTTATAAACGACGCGGGGCGGACGGCAAATGGCGTCGAGCGGGTGCCGACCTCACAGCACCCTCCGTCATCCTGACGAAAGTCAGGACCCAGAGCCACGGAGGACAACGCTTGTAACCCTGGGTCCTGACTTTCGTCAGGATGACGGGGGGAAGGCTCTGGTTTGCCTAAGGCGTTCCGTCCTAAGGCGCATGGATGGACACGCGCCCCATTCTGTTCTTCGATTCCGGTGTCGGCGGGTTGTCGATCGTCGGTCCGGCGCGCGCCGCACTTCCGGATGCGCCGTTCGTCTACGCCGCCGACTCGGCCGGGTTTCCCTACGGCACGAAGAGCGAGGTCGAGATCGCCGCCCGCGTGCCGGTGTTGCTGGGCCGGCTGGCGGAGCGGTATCGGCCGCGGTTGATCGTGATCGCGTGCAACACCGCGTCGACGATCGCGCTGCCAGTGGTGCGCGCTGCGCTCGACTTGCCGGTGGTCGGGACGGTGCCGGCGATCAAGCCCGCTGCCGCGCTGTCGGTCATGCGGACGATCGGCGTGCTGGGGACCGAGGCAACCGTGCGGCAGGCGTATGTCGATGATCTGGCGGCGCGGTTCGCGGGCGATTGCACGGTGCTGCGCTACGGCTCGGCGGCATTGGTCGAGATGGCGGAGGCCAAGCTGCACGGGCGGGCGGTGGCGCCGGAGCGTTATGCGGCGGTGCTCGACGGGCTGTTTTCACAACCCGGCGGCGATCGGATCGATGTGATCGTCAACGCCTGCACGCACTTCCCGCTGGTCGAGGCAGAGTTGGCTGCGGCGGCGCCCGGGGTGCGGTTCGTCGATGGCGGTCCCGGAATCGCGCGGCGGATCGTTCACCTGATGCAGGGCGAATCATGGTCGGGAGCGGGCGAGGGTGTCGCGGTCTTCACTAGGTTGGGGGAAGACGAACATGCGCTAGGACCCGCCTTGGCAGCACGTGGGTTCACCACGATCGAGCAGCTTTAGGCGTCAACCTGGGACAATGTGGCATCTTGCTTCGGGCGCGCATCGTGGCAATGTGCTGCCAGGACGAGGAAAGCGATCACCGTAAGAGCGGTATTACGCTGGAACTGAGTGAAAGTGAGGCGTAGTGCCCAAGGCCATGATTATCGACGGCAAAACGGCAACGGACGGCATTAGTGGTCCGCGAGTCGATTATTCGCGCGTGTTCACGCAGGCGATCGACCGGTTGCATGCCGAGGGCCGTTACCGCGTGTTCATCGACATCCTTCGTAACAAGGGCGCATTTCCTAACGCGCGCTGCTTCGCCGGGCATAACGGGCCGAAGCCGATCACGGTGTGGTGCTCGAACGATTACCTTGCGATGGGCCAGCACCCGAAGGTCATCGCGGCGATGGAAGAGGCGCTGCACGACGTCGGCGCGGGCTCGGGCGGCACGCGCAACATCGGCGGCAACACGCATTACCATGTCGACCTGGAGGGCGAGCTCGCCGACCTGCACGGCAAGGAAGCGGCGCTGCTGTTTACGAGCGGGTACGTCTCGAACGAGGCGACCTTGGCGACCTTGGCGAAGGTGCTGCCGGGGTGCATCATCTTTTCGGACGAACTGAACCACGCGTCGATGATCGCAGGCATCCGTAACTCGGGCTGCGAGAAGCGGGTATTCCGCCACAACGACCTCGCGCATCTCGAAGAACTTCTCGCGGCCGAAGATCCGGCGGCACCGAAGCTTATCGCGTTCGAGAGCGTGTATTCGATGGAGGGCGACATTGCGCCGATCTCCGCGGTGTGCGATCTCGCCGACCGGTACAACGCGCTGACCTATTGCGACGAAGTCCATGCGGTCGGGATGTACGGCGCGCGTGGCGGCGGCATTTCCGAGCGGGACGAGGTCGCGCACCGGATCACGATCCTCGAGGGGACGCTGGGCAAGGCGTTCGGCGTGATGGGGGGCTATATCGCCGCCGATCGCACGATCGTCGATGTGATCCGGTCCTACGCACCGGGGTTCATCTTCACGACCTCGCTGTCGCCGGTGCTGGTCGCGGGCGTTCTCGCGAGCGTGCGGCATCTGAAGGCATCCAGCGTCGAGCGCGAGGGGCAGCAGGCGTCGGCGGCGATGCTGAAGGCGATGCTGAAGGACGCCGGGCTGCCGGTGATGATCGGCGATACGCATATCGTGCCGCTGATGGTCGGCGATCCGGTCAAGGCGAAGAAGATCAGCGACGTGCTGCTCGCCGAATACGGCGTGTACGTGCAGCCGATCAACTACCCGACCGTGCCGCGCGGCACCGAGCGGCTGCGGTTCACGCCGGGCCCTGCGCATACCGAGGCGATGATGCGCGAACTGACCGACGCGCTGGTGGAGATCTGGAGCCGGCTGGATCTGCGCAACGCTGCCTGAGGCTGGTCCCGCCCAGGCGGGGCAGCGATAGTTAGTCGATCGTGATGGTGCCGTCGGTGCCGGGGACGTCGAGGGCTTCGCCAAAGCCAACCGAATGGAAGCGCGTATAATCGCCTTCCACAGGTTTGGCGTAAACGTGGACCACGGATCTGCTGCCATCGACGACCCAGTAATGCGGAATGCCGCCGCGCGCATAAGCGAAGCGCTTCATCGTGGTGTCGCGCGCAACCGACGTTTCCGCGACTTCGACGACGAGCAGGAAGTCGGCGGCGAGTAACAGGCGGTTTTCTTCAACCGATGTACGTAGAACTGCGACGTCGCAACCAAGCACCGTATCGTTACCCAGATCGACGCCGGCCTCGCCAACGATTCTCGACTCAGCAAATAGGCGCGACAGGCGAATGGCAATCTTGGCCTGGCGCGACGCGTGCGCAAACTGGGGCGGGTTCATCCGGACGAGTTCCCCTTCGACCAGTTCGACCTTCATGTCGTCGAACGCGCCGGACTCACCCATCCTCAGGAACTCGGCGGTGGTGAAACGCGCCATTTCCTGCCGATCGGTGCGGATACTCGCGGCGGATGTATTCATGACCGATGCGTACCATGAATCGAGCCAACCAGCGAATCGTGCGGCGTGGCCTTAAAGCGCGGCGGCGAGCATCGTCAGGACGCCGAGGCCGAGCGACAAGGGCACGCGCAAGGCCATCCAGCCGGGCGGAGCGAGGCCGGCGCGGACCAGCGCGCGGTCGACAAGCAATGCACCGATCAAGCTGATACCGAGCACCACCAGCGACGGGCCGGGCCAGCGGAGGCCGACCATCCAGGGCCAGGCGGTGACCAGCGCGATCAGCGAGGGCGCGACGCCGGCGAACCAGAGCCAGCGGGGCGGTGAATCGGTGCGCGCGGCGAGGCCCCACCAGAGGCCGCCGAGGAAGCTCAGGATGATCGCGGCATAGGCGTAGGTGATCGCCAGCGCGGAATAGCGACTTTGCGGATCGCCGCTCAGCAGCAGCGCGACTGCCCCGAGTTGCGGGAGCAGGCCACTCAATCCCAGCAGGCGCGCGATCGGCGGGATGCCGCCGGTCGCGGCAGGTCGCGTGGTCATCAGACGGGCATCAGACGCGGGCGACCACGCCGGTCGCGACGACCGGGCCGGTCGGCAAGCCGGTCGGCGAGCCGCCAATCGGTTCGACCGAGATGGCGAGCGTAGCGCCGGTGGCTATGCGACCGCGGTCGACACCCCTTGGTGCCAGTACGGTCGGCTGGCCCGACAGCAGGCCGAGCGAATGCGGCACGCCGTCACCGCCGATCACCCAGAGCTCTGCGACTCGAGCCTGCGGGACGCCGGGGCCCGCCGCGACCCGGAGCGCGCCGTTGGCAGGATCGTAGATCGCCGCGATCGGCGACTTCGCATCGCCCAGCATCGCAACGAGCACGCTGGTCGGTCGCGGGACCGGAATCGGTTGCGACACCGGTACGGTCGGCTCAGGACGGAGCATGACGAACAGCAGCAGGCACGCCGCGATCGCGCTGGTGAAGGCGGTTAGCGCGGGCCACGGGAAGCGGCTGGCCTTGGCGGGTGTCGTCGTGCCGATCGCCGCGCCGTCCAGACTGGCTTCGATCCGCTCGGCGATATGCGAGGGCGGGGCGCGTTCGGGCCACAGGTCGAACAGCGCTGCCAGGCGCGACCGCCACCATTCGACCTGTGCGGCAAAACCGGGTTCGGCAAGTACGCGACGCAGAGCCACGCTCCGCTCTTCGCCTTCGAGCAGCCCGAGCGCGAGTTCGGCGGCCGCCACATCTTGGGGCACGCCAGTATCGGTGGTCGAATCAGCCATCGAGACAGTCCTTCAGGCGCGCGAGACCGCGGCGGACCCAGCTCTTCATCGTGCCCAGCGGCACGGCGCGCTTGATCGCCAGTTCGGCGTAGGTGACGCCGTCGAAGAACGCGGTGCGGATCGCGTCGCGCTGTTGGGGTTCGAGACCGTCGAGGCATTCGATCAGTTCGCGTGACGATTCGCTGGCAAGCAACGTCGCCTCGGCACCCTCGCCGGGATCGGCGATGTCAGGTGCGTCGTCGAGCGGGCTGGTGCGGCGGACGCCCTGCGCGCGCTGCCAGTCGATGGCGCGGTTGCGCGCGATCGTCGCCAACCAGGTTATCGGGCTCGCGCGGCCGGGTTCCCAGGCACCGGCGCGTTTCCAGATCGTGAGATAGACCTCGTGCAGCACATCCTCCGCGGCTTGGGCGTTGCCACAGATACGGTGGGTGATGCCGAAAAGCTTCGCGCTGGTCAGCGTATAGAGTTCGCGAAATGCCTCGCGATCCTCCTGGCCGGTACGCAGCAGCACTTCGGAGAGGTGTGCGCGGGCGGCGTCTGCGTTCAGATGTGCGGTTGTCACGACGGCGAACCTAGCGGCTAAGTCGGTCGCGGCAATAGCCTTCGCCGGGCTTTACGGTGAGGCAGTCGGATTTGCCGGACAGATATTTGAGCCCGGTCGCATCGCCGTCGGTCGGGCGGAGGGTTTCGGGAATGTCGTTGCGGATGAACGTGATGGTTCTGCCGTTCGCGGTGCCGTCGAATGTGCCCTTGTGGTCGAGGTCCCATTGCATCGTGAGGTCGTAGTGACCAGGTGCGCCGGCATGGGCGATATCGAGGACCATGCCCTCCACGCCGACCCATCGGCCGGCATAGTCGCGCGGTGCCGGTGCGGACACGGTGGCGTTTCGCTCGACCGACCCTGCCGACGTCATGTTGCCGTCGCTGCTGGTGTCGGGGGCGGGGCCCGAGCAGGCGGCGAGCGCTACGGTTGCGAGCAGAGTGAGGGCTTTCATGGACGTCTCCTTCACGGTCGGCGTTCAGCGTGGATGCCGACCTTAGCGCGTCATCCTGACGAAAGTCAGGACCCAGAGCCACGGGTAATGCGCTATGTTACTCTGCGTCCTGACAATCGTCAGGATGACGAAGCCGCTGCGAACAGGTGTGGCAAATCCCGGCTCACGCCGGTATGGGGCTGGGCACCCGATCTCCCGTCACAGGAACACGCCAGGTGCGCATCGCCATCGCGTCCGATCACGCCGCCGTTTCGTTGAAAGCGGTACTTGCCGCTTGGCTGCGCGAGGCGGGGCACGATGTGCTCGATCTCGGTCCCGAAGGCTCCGCCAGCGTCGACTACCCCGATTATGGTTACAAGCTCGCTTCGGCGATCGCCGATGGTCGCGCGGAACGCGGCATCGCGCTGTGCGGCTCCGGGATCGGCATCTCGATCGCCGCCAACCGCAACCCCGCCTGCCGCTGCGCGCTCGTCTCCGAACCGCTGTCGGCGAGCCTAGCGCGCGTGCATAACGACGCCAACGCCATCGCGATGGGCGCGCGCCTGATCGGCGAGGAAATGGCCAAGGCGTGCGTCGAAGCGTTTCTGACCGCCGATTTTGCCGGCGGCCGTCATCAACTCCGTGTCGACAAGTTAAAGGTCCCCGCATGAGCACCCAGCCCGAAACCCTCCAGCGCGAACTCCACGACGTCCAGCCGGACGGCTTTTTCACGCGCACTCTCGCCGATGCGGATGCCGCCGTGTTCGCCGGCGTCGAGGCCGAACTCGAACGTGAGCAGACACAGATCGAGCTGATCGCGTCCGAGAACATCGTCTCGAAGGCGGTGCTCGAGGCGCAGGGCTCGGTGTTCACGAACAAGTACGCCGAGGGCTATCCGGGCAAGCGTTACTACCAGGGCTGCGCGCCGTCGGACGTTGTCGAGACACTCGCGATCGAGCGGGCCAAGCAGATCTTCGGCTGCGGGTTCGTCAACGTGCAGCCGCATTCGGGCGCACAGGCGAACGGCGCGGTGATGCTCGCGCTGGTCAAGCCGGGCGACACGATCCTCGGCATGAGCCTCGATGCGGGCGGTCACCTGACGCATGGCGCCAAGCCGGCGATGTCGGGCAAGTGGTTCAACGCCATTCAGTACGGTGTCGACGCGACCACGCACCTGATCGACTACGACCAGGTCGAGGCGCTCGCGGTCGAGCACCAGCCCAAACTGATCATCGCGGGCGGCTCGGCCTATCCGCGGACGATCGACTTCGCGCGCTTCCGGGCGATCGCGGACAAGGTCGGCGCGTATTTCATGGTCGACATGGCGCATTTCGCCGGGATCGTCGCAGCCGGCCTGCACCCGACGCCGTTCGGCCACGCGCATGTTGTGACGACGACCACGCACAAGACGCTGCGGGGCCCGCGCGGCGGCATGATCATGACCAACGACGAGGCGCTGGCGAAGAAGTTCAACTCGGCGGTGTTCCCGGGGCTTCAGGGCGGGCCGCTGATGCACGTGATCGCGGCGAAGGCGGTCGCATTCGGCGAGGCGCTGCAGCCCGACTTCAAGAGCTACATCGCGGCGGTCGTCGAAAATGCCAAGGTGCTGGCGGCGACGCTGAAGGAGCGCGGCTCGGACGTCGTCTCGGGCGGCACCGACACGCATCTCGCGCTGATCGACCTTACGCCGCTCGGTATCACCGGACGCGATGCGGACGAGGCGCTGGAGCGGGCGGGGATCACCTGCAACAAGAACGGCATCCCCAACGATCCGCTGCCACCCGTCAAGACCAGCGGCATCCGCGTCGGTTCGCCCGCGGGGACGACGCGTGGGTTCGGCCCGGCGGAGTTCCGCGAGATCGGCAACATGGTCGCCGACGTGCTGGACGGCCTTGCGAAAAAGGGCGAGCATGGGGACCCGGAAGTCGAGGCGGACGTTCGGACCCGCGTGCGGGCCCTGTGTGCACGCTTCCCGATCTATCAAGGATAAGACATGTCGAAGATCGATGACATCCAGAACGACATCAAGGCGACCCCCGGCCTCGGCAAGAGCATGGCCAAGTGGAGCGCACTCGGCGCGGTCGTGGCGATCCCGGTGCCGGTGATCGGCCCGATCTTCGGCGCGCTCGCGGGCGCGGGCTACGCCTATTACAAGGGCAAGAAGAAGGTCTGAATGCGCTGCCCCTTCTGCGGACATGAAGACAGCCAGGTAAAGGACAGCCGCCCCACCGAAGATGGGGCGGCGATCCGACGCCGGCGCCAGTGCGAGGGGTGCGCCGCGCGTTTCACGACGTTCGAGCGTATCCAGTTGCGCGAGCTGTTCGTGTTGAAGAGTGAGGGGCGCAGGGAGCCGTTCGACCGGGAGAAGCTGCTGCGGTCGTTGTCGATTGCGATGCGGAAGCGAGCGATCGAGGCCGGGCGGATCGAGAAACTCGTGAGCGGGATCCAGCGTCGGCTGGAGACGCTGGGGGAGAATGATGTCACGTCGAAGCGGATCGGCGAGATGGTGATGGACGGGCTCAAGGGGCTCGATTCGGTCGCGTATATCCGGTTTGCGAGTGTGTATCGGGATTTTAGCGAGGCTAAGGACTTCGAGGCTTTTGCCGGGAGTGTCGAGGAGGTTGGGCGGGCGGAGTGATCTGGGGCTGTCCTTCGATACACGCTCTCGACTTCGCTCGATCGCTACTCGGGACGAACGGAAGGGGGGGAAGTCCGAGCCTTTCGCGACGCCCCTGGCAGGTAGGCCACCCTTCCTGTACCTGTGGTCCATCCCCTTCCGTTCGTTCTGAGTAGGGACTGAGCCCGGCGAAGGCCCGTATCGAAGGACAGGTTGCATGAGCTTTTACGCCTACATGCTCCGCTGTTCCGACGGCAGCTACTACATCGGCCACACCGACGCGCTTGAACGCCGGATCGCGCAGCACCAGCACGGTGAGTTGCCGGGATACACCCACAACCGGCGCCCGGTGACGCTGATATGGGCGCAGGATTTTCCGAGCCGGATCGAAGCACTTGAGGCGGAACGCCAGCTAAAGGGATGGAGCCGCGCGAAGAAAGAAGCATTGGCGGCGGGCGATTGGGAGGCGGTGCGCTTTCTCGCGCGCAAATCCTTCGATACGGGTCTTCGGCTTCGCTCAGCCCCTACTCAGGACGAACGGGGTGGGGTGGGTGAGCGGGATGGTTTGGCCGAGCACGATGGATTGGCCGAGCACGACGAATTTGATGAGCTTGGCGAGATTGGTGGATTTGGCGACGTGATTGACGAATACATGATTGGTACGGACGCGGCTGGCGGCAGCGAAGTGCTCCCGGATGGGGCAAGCATGGCTGGCGCTTTGACTCCACCCCCCGTCATCGTCCTCGTCCGCCCCCAGCTCGGCGAGAACATCGGCAAGGCCGCGCGCGCCATGCTCAACTTCGGGCTCACCGAAATGCGTCTCGTCTCCCCGCGGGACGGCTGGCCCAACCCCTCCGCCGGCCCCGCCGCCAGCGGTGCCGACATCGTTCTCCAGGACGCGCAGGTGTACGACAGCGTCGCCGCCGCCACCGCCGACTGCGCGCAGGTGTATGCCACGACGGTCCGCAAGCGCGGCGTGACCAAGCCGGTCGTGACCCCCGAACAGGCCGCGACCGAGATCCACGCCGCCCCCGGCCGCTCCGCGATCCTGTTCGGGCCCGAGCGCTCGGGCCTCGAAACCGACGACGTCGCGGTGGCGCGGACGATCATCACCGTGCCGATCAATCCGGAATTCGGATCGCTCAACCTCGCCCAGGCGGTGATCCTGGTCGCCTATGAATGGTCGAAAGGCCTCACCGCCGAGCGCGAACTGTCGCAGCCGTCGATCAACCCGATCATGCCGCCCGCACCGCAGGAGGAGCTCGACGGGATGATCGGGCAGCTCGATGCTATGCTGATGAGGGCGGGGTTCTTCCACCTGCCCGACAAGATGCAGTCGACGCGGCGGACTCTCCGCACGCTGCTGACCAAGCCGGGCTGGTCGAGCCAGGAGATCCGGACCCTCCGCGGGGTGCTGTCGTCGCTGGCGGGGAAGAGGCCGCGGGTCTGATCCCCGACTGACCCACCAGCCTCCGTTCGCCCTGAGCGAAGTCGAAGGGTGTGCCCCAAGCGAAGGTGCTTCGACTTCGCTCAGCACGAACGGGGTGGGTGGACGGGGTGGGGTTTGGGGCTTGTCGGACGTTTTAGCGCCGGTCGAACGCAGCTAGCTCATACGCGATCGAGGCTTCGACCAAGACCTCCCACAAGTCCGCTATGACCGCGTCCGGCAGCCCCAACCTTACCGCCTCCGCCCGCGCATTCTCGATCACCTGAGTCTTCCGCGCCTCGTCGCGCACATGCCCGCGCTCCGGCTTGATGCGCGCGGCGGCGTCCATGTATGCGAAGCGCTTGGCGAGCAGCGCAACCAAGTCGCGGTCGAGCGCGTCGACGCCTGCGCGGACCTCGGTCATGGTGGTGCAATCGGGGCCGGATAGGATAGTCATCGCGGTCTCTTGCCGACCCTCTCGCACCCTGTCCAGCATGACCGCCGAGCTTGACTCTGGCGCCCCCTCCGTCTAGGCGCCCGCCTTCGCAATGGCCCTGCACCCCGGTGAAGCGGTGGCCCTGCCTTGTCCGGACCTTTGGGTCTTAACGACGACCAGCAGAGCGATACCGGGACCAACGTTGTTTGCATTTGCAAAGGTTATACTATGTCGAAGCGTCAAAGCGCGAAGTACAAACTCGATCGCCGTATGGGCGAGAACATCTGGGGTCGTCCCAAGTCGCCGGTCAACAAGCGCGAATACGGCCCGGGCCAGCACGGCCAGCGCCGCAAGGGCAAGGTCAGCGATTTCGGTATCCAGCTGCGCGCCAAGCAGAAGCTCAAGGGCTATTACGGCGACGTGACCGAGAAGCAGTTCCGTGCGTGCTACCATGAGGCTGCGCGTCTGAAGGGCGATACCTCGCAGAACCTGATCGGCCTGCTCGAGCAGCGCCTCGACATGATCGTCTACCGCGCAAAGTTCGCGCCGACGATCTTCGCCGCTCGCCAGATCGTCTCGCACGGCCACATCCGCGTCAACGGCGTGAAGTGCAACATCGCCTCGCGTCGCTGCTTCGTCGGCGACGAGATCACGCTGGGTTCGAAGGCGCAGGAAATGGCGCTTGTCATGGAAGCGCAGAGCCTCGCCGAGCGCGAGATCCCCGACTACGTCGCTCCCGACGGTGCGGCCAAGGTTACCTTCACGCGCGTCCCGACGCTCGACGAAGTGCCTTATCCGGTGAAGATGGAGCCGAATCTGGTCGTCGAGTTCTACTCGCGCTGAGTTGAGTATAACGAGACCGGCCGGCGGTGCTCAGGCACCGTCCGACGACGTGGCTTCGCCACGGCGCGGTTTGGAACAGAAAAGGGCGGTCCCGTTGGGGCCGCCCTTTTTTCGTGTCACATCCCCAAGAAAGCCCGCAGGAAGGCATCTGCCTTCGTCAGCATCGCGGTCCGCGCGACGTCGTCATCGAGTTGGTGATCGAGTCCCGTAAACTCGACCAGTTCGACCTCGCCGCCGGCGCCCTTTAGTTTCGACGCCATCAATCGGGACTCGCCGATGCCGACGTTGCGATCCTGGTCGCCGTGGAACAGCAGCACGGGCACCTTGATCTTGTCGGCATGGCGCGCGGGCGACCCTGCCTGGATATGTGGTCCGTGGCCGATAAAGGCGTCGACCATGGTGTAGTTGCTGAAATTGCGGGCTTCTGATCGCAGCGCCTCGAGATCGGTCACCGGCGCGATCGCGACGATCGCCTTGAATAGCCCAGGATCGAGCACCGCAGATTGCAACGCCGCATAGCCGCCATAAGACCAGCCGACGATCGCCAGCTTGTCCGGCGCGGCGATCCCCTGCGACACCAGCCAGCGGCCGGCATCATCGACATCGGCGATTGCGGTCCGCCACGACTGGAAGCCATTTTTCTGGAACCAGGCGGAGCCATAGCCGGTCGAGCCGCGGAAGTTGGGCTGGAGCACCGCGAACCCGCGTGCGGCGAAATACTGCGACAGCCAGTCGAAGCCCCATTCATCGCGTGCGCCCGGTCCGCCATGCGGCATCACGATCGCGGGCAGGCCCTTGCCGTCGCGTCCCGCGGGTAGCGTTAGGTAGCCGGGGATCATCGTGCCGTCGGCGGCCTGGAAGGTGATCGCTTTGACGGGGGCAAGCGTCGTCTTCGCCAACTCCTGCCGCGCAGGCAGAACTTCGCCCATTTTCTTGGTGGTGCGGTCGAGCAGGTAATAGCGGCCGGGATCGACATCGCTGCCGGCGAATAGCAACAGCTTGGTCTCGTCCGCGCTGGCATCGACGAAGGTGATGATCGGCTGGCCCGGCAGCGCCCGGTGCAGCGATGCCGCAAGTGTCTTCAGGGCAGGATCGAAGAACGCCACTTCGCGTCGATCGGTGGCGTAGGACGCGCCGACGACGCGATTCTGCCGGCCGATCCGGATCAGTGTGTCGACATCGACATCGGGTCGCGCGAGAACGAGGTTTCGCTTCAGGCTGCCGTCGAGCGTGATGCTGTACAGCGCCTGGCGTCCGTCCGCATCGTCGAAACCATAGACGACGTTCAGGTCGTGATCGACTGCATAGGGATCAAAGCCGATGGACCCACCGCTCGGTTGCGCGACGACTTGGCTGAGCGGCAGCCAGTTACGATCGTCGGGCTTGCGGTAGGAATAGACGATCTTGCCGCGATCATAGCCCGAACTGGATTTCTCACGTGTCCCCATGATCCGGATCGTGCCACGACCGTCGCTGATATATTCGGCGGCAGAATTGCGGGCTGGTTCGACGGTTCGACGCGACAGCGTGAGGGTATCGATCCGTTCGACGCCCAGACCATCCGCGCTGCTGGCGAGATGGGTGCCGATTGTGCTTTCAGGAACGAACTTGCGCGTCATCAGGACCGCGCCATTCACGCCGTCGGCGGTCCAGTCGATGACTGCGCCGCCGTCCTGCATGATGTCGAGCGAACGGTCGTTGGTGCGTGCGCTGAGCATCTTCATGTTGCCGCCGTCGCTGTCGACCGCCAACGCCCGGCTGAAACCAAGCAGTCCGGCCCCGCTTTGCGCGGTGGTTGAGATGCGGCAGATCAGTCGGGTGTTCGTCGACCAGTGACAATCGCGCAGGCTCTCGGGATCGCCGGACGACATGAGGATCGCGTCGCCGATCTTGCCGCTGGCCATGTCGAAGATGCGCAGCGCGGCACCACGGCCACGGGTCGGGATGAGGATCGCGATGCGCGCGCCGTCGGGCGACATGCTCATCTGCTGGAGCTCGCGTGCGCCGAATGCGGCCGCCACTGGGCCGGCGGGGTCGACCGCGGCCTGCGCCGCTGGAACGGTCAGCATGCCCCCGATCGCGACACCAGCGCCTGCTCTCCTCAGCAACCGCATCATCATCATCTTCCCCCGATAAGGTCCCTGAGCGCGATCCTATCGACGATGGGGAGGACGGCAAGCATAGCGGTGCTTGCGTGGTGCAGGAGGCGCTGCCAGAACGCCCGCCAACGTATCGGGGGAGACGATCATGCGCGCCGCTATCTTGCCTTTTTTGCTGCTCGGGACCGCCGCGTCCGCTCAGACGTCGTCGACACCCGCTCCCGCGATCTCGGTCGAGACGTTGAAGACCGTCACGCAGGTGCTGTCGTCGGACGCGTATGAAGGCCGCGCGCCGACCACCCCCGCCGAGGCGAAGACGGTTGGCTATATCGTGGAGCGGATGAAAGCGGCGGGGCTCAAGCCCGGCAACAAGGGCGCATGGA
This sequence comes from Sphingomonas fucosidasi, assembly GCF_036663855.1. Lineage (NCBI taxonomy): Bacteria > Pseudomonadati > Pseudomonadota > Alphaproteobacteria > Sphingomonadales > Sphingomonadaceae > Sphingomonas > Sphingomonas fucosidasi. Next base: position 292,845 of record NZ_JAXOJR010000006.1, read on the forward strand.
CGCAGGACGTGCCGATGGTTGAGATCACCGCGACCGCCGTGCAGCCCTATGTCTTCACAGGTGGCAAGACGCCCGTAAGCCTCGCCTATCGTACCGAAATGGTCGCGGGCACCTATCGCGTAGTGCCGAAGGTATCGGTGGCGAACAGCGACGTGGTGTTCGTCGGCTATGGCATAACCGCACCCGAAAAGGGCTGGGACGATTATGCCGGCGTCGACGTGAACGGGAAGACGGTCGTCATCCTCATCAACGACGCCGACTGGCAGACGATGTCGCGTGAGGGGCCGTTCGAGGGGCGCGCGATGACGTGGTACGGGCGCTGGCCGTACAAGTTCGAGAACGCCGCCAAGCACGGCGCCGCGGCGGCGATCATCGTCCATGATACCGAGCCGGCGGCGTATCCGTGGGCGGTGGTGCAGTCGTCCTGGACCGGGCCGCAGCTGGAACTGGACGAGAAGGGCGATCATCTCGACCAGTCGCAGATCGTCGGCTGGATGCAGCGCGCGTCGGCCGAGCGCGTGTTCGCGAGCGCGGGCAAGGATTACGCGACGCTCGCCGCGGCGGCGAAGGTGAAAGGGTTCAAGGCGGTGCCGCTCGGGCTGAAGCTGTCGGGCGGGTTCACCAACACCATCAAGCGCCAGGCGTCGAAGAACGTCATCGGCGTGCTGCCGGGGACTGCGAAACCCGACGATTACGTGATGTATTCGGCGCATTGGGATCATCTCGGGCGCTGCGATCCGGTCGATGGCGACGACATCTGCAACGGGGCTGCGGATAACGCGACGGGTGTCGCCGGACTGATCTCGCTGGCCGAGGCGCAGGCCAAGGCGGGCCCGGCCAAGCGCTCGATCGCGTTCCTGGCGGTGACTGCGGAGGAGTCCGGGCTGCTCGGGTCGCGTTATTATGCCGAGCACCCGATCTATCCGCTGGCGCACACCGTCGGCGGGGTGAACATGGACGTGCTCAACACCGATGGCCGCGCCAAGGACTTCGTCCTGGTCGGCGCAGGGAAATCCGAGATCGAGGATCTGGTGAAGCCGTTCGTCGCTGCCGAGGGCCGCGTGATCGGCGTCGAGGCGAACCCGGAGCGGGGCGGCTATTACCGGTCGGATCACTTCAGTTTTGCCAAATTGGGCGTGCCGATGCTCGATGGCGGCAGCGGCGAGGACCTCGTCGTCGGTGGCACCGCGGCGGGGCATGCCAAGCGCGAGGATTATGTCGCGCACCGCTATCACAAGCCCGCGGACGAATATGACGCGAAGTGGGACTGGTCGGGCGTGGTCGACGACCTGACGATCTATTACGGCCTCGGGCGGAAGCTTGCGGACGATACCAGTCTGTGGCCGAACTGGTATAAGACCGCCGAATTCCGCGGCATTCGTGACCGCGACCGCGCAGGAGCCAAGTGAAGTGACGACGACCACCCCCGCCGAATGGGCGCATCATAAAGCCGTCTGGATCGGCTTTCCTAGCCATGCGGACCTATGGCTGGAGGATCTGGAGCCGGCGCGGGACGAGGTCGTTGCGTTCGCCAAGGCGGTGCATGCCGAGGGCCGGGGCGAGACGGTTATCCTGGTTGCGGCGGACGTCGGGTCGGCGACCACCGCCAAGAAGCTGGCGCCGTTCGCGCAGGTGGTGGTCGAGCCGTTCGGCGATATCTGGCTGCGCGATACCGCGCCGATCATCGTCGGCGACGGCAGCGCGCGCGACTTCCGGTTCAACGGCTGGGGCGGGAAATACGATCTGCCGGGTGACGACACGATCGGGCAGCGGCTGGCGGCGAGCCGGCACAAGCGGGTCGAGACGTGCGACTGGGTGCTCGAAGGCGGCGCGATCGATGGCGACGGCACCGGGACGGTCGTGACGACACAACAGTGCCTGCTCAACCGCAACCGCAATCCGTCCCTCAGCAAGGCGGATATCGAGGCGCGGCTGGCGTCGGATCTGGGCTATACCCGCGTGGTGTGGCTGGGTGACGGATTGGTCAACGATCATACCGACGGTCATGTCGACAACCTCGCGCGGTTCGTCGGCGAGGGGCGCGTAGCGATCCCGAAGCCGACCGATAACGATCCGAACTGGCAGGTGTACCAGAACGCGGCGCGAGACGCGCGGGCGGCGGGGCTGGAGGTCGTGACGATCCCGTCGCCGGGCCGCGTGCTGCGCGATGAGGAGGTCGTGCCCGCGAGCTACATGAACTTCTACATCGGCAATGCCGCAGTGGTGGTGCCGTTATATGGGACGGAGAACGACGCTGCGGCGGTGGTGGCGATCCAGGCGCTGTTCCCGGACCGCGAGGTGGTCGGGCAGCGTGCGGATCATATCCTGACGGGGGGCGGGAGCTTCCACTGCATCTCGCAGCAGATTCCGGGCTGACTTCTGTCTCGTTCCCCCGCGGAGGCGGGGGCCCAGGGTTATAAGCGATGTCGTTCCTGGCTCCTGGACCCCCACCTTCGCGGGGGAACGGCCTTCGAGGTGCGCTCAGCTCTTGAATTAAAAGCACCACCCCGGCGAAGGCCGGGGCCCAATTGGGGGACGTAGCCAACGGAAGACTGGCCTTCGTTACGCCAACCTTTCCAATTGGGCCCCGGCCTTCGCCGGGGGTGCTAGGCGGGTGAGCTCAGCGGCTCCAGCGGGCCCAGATTGCCGTCGGGAGCGTCAGCCCGCGCGCTTCTTCGCGGACGCCCAACTCGCCGACTTCGACCTTGCCGGGGAGATCCGCGAAGACCTGGTTCAGCAACTCCCCGATCGCCAGCGCGGACATCCGCACCGCGTAGACGGTCAGGAACAGAAACCGCGAATTCTCGTCGAGCAGCCTGCGGCAGTCGGCGATCAGCTTCGGCAGATCTTCCTCCAGCCGCCAGACCTCGCCCTCCGGCCCACGCCCATATTTCGGCGGATCGAGCAGAATCCCGTCATACCGCCGCCCCCGGCGCACTTCGCGCGCGACGAACTTCGCGGCGTCGTCGGTCATCCAGCGGATCGGCGCGTCGGCCATGCCCGACAGTTTCGCGTTGGCCTTGGCCGCCTCGACCGACTTCTTCGACGCATCGACGTGCACCATGCGGACGCCCTTGGTCGCCATCGCCAGCGTGCCGACGCCGGTATAGCCGAACAGGTTCATGCATTCGGGGCTGTCGAGCCCCGCGACGCGCTCGCGCATCCAGCTCCACACCGGCGCCATGTCGGGGAAGAATCCGAGGTGGCGGAACGGCGTGGTCTGCGCGGTGTACGACACCTCGTTCCACTTTAGCGTCCAACCTTCGCGGGGCACGGGTTCGGAGAATTCCCAGCGACCGCCGCCGTCCTCGTCGGAGCCGGGGACGAATTCGCCCTGCGCCTGCCAGTCGGTCAAGGCGGGCGCCCACATCGCCTGTGGCTCGGGCCGGATGAAGCGGAAGCGGCCATAGCGTTCGAGCTTCTTGCCGTGGCCGGAGTCGATCAGGCCGTAATCCGCCCAGGGTTCGCCGATGAGGGTTTCGAGATTCATGCCGACGGCTTTGCCCGCTCGGTGATGTAGGCGGTGATCGCCTCGAACGTCGCCGGCAGAGTTGCGTAGCGCTCCTCACGCTGGAACAGGTCGCCGACGCGGGCGGGGAGCGACGGACGGACGCCCGTGGCGCGCTCGACCGCGTCGCCGAACTTGGCCGGGTGCGCGGTGGCGAGCGTCACGATCGGCACGCCGGCGGGGACTTCGGTACGCAGCGCTGCGGCGAGGCCGATCGCGGTATGCGGGTCGATCACTTGGCCGGCATGCTCGTGTGCCCAGCGCATCGCCAGCGTCATGTCGTCGAGGTCGATGCGCTCGCTCTGGAAGAGGGCGGAGGCGCCTTGCGACTGCGCGTTGGTAAGGCGCATCGCTCCCGAAGCTTCGAAGCCGGCCATCTGTGCGGCCAGCGCGGCACCGTCACGATCGCCGAGGTCGAACAACAGGCGCTCGAAATTCGAGCTCACCTGGATGTCCATCGACGGGGTCGGGGTCTGCTGGACGCCGCCCTTCGAGTAATCGCCGGTGCTGAGCGCGCGGTGGAGGATGTCGTTGACGTTGGTCGCAACGACCAGCTTGGCCACCGGAAGCCCCATCTTCGCCGCGACATAGCCGGCGAATACGTCGCCGAAATTGCCGGTCGGCACCGAGAATGCGACTTCGCGCTCGGGCGCGCCGAGGCGGACGGCGGCGTAGAAGAAGTAGACTACCTGCGCCATCAGCCGGGCCCAGTTGATCGAGTTGACCGCCGACAGCGCGAACCGGTCGGAGAAGGCGCGGTCGTTGAACATCGCCTTTACGAGCGCCTGCGCATCGTCGAAGCTGCCCTCGATCGCGATGTTGTAGACATTGGGGCTGAGCACCGTGGTCATCTGGCGGCGCTGCACGTCGGAGATGCGGCTGACCGGGTGGAGCATGAAGATGTCGATGCCCTCGCGTCCGGCGACCGCGTCGATCGCCGCCGAGCCGGTGTCGCCGCTGGTCGCGCCGACGATCGTCAGGCGCTTGGTCGTACCGGCGAGGAAGCGCTCGAAGAACAGGCCGAGCAGCTGGAGCGCGACGTCCTTGAACGCGAGCGTCGGGCCGTGGAACAGTTCGAGCAGCCACTGGTCATGGTCGAGCTGGACCAGCGGGGTCACCGCTGCGTGCGAGAAGCGGCCGTATGCCTGTTCGCAGAGGGCCTTCAGCTCGTCGCGGGACATCGCATCGCCGACGAATGGGGTCATCACGGCGACCGCGGTGTCGACATACGAGAGCCCGGCGAGCGCAACGATCTCGTCGCGGGTCATCGTCGGCCACCCCTCGGGGAGGTAGAGGCCACCATCGGACGCGAGGCCGGTAAGCGTCGCCGCTTCGAAATCGAGGATTGGCGCCGAGCCGCGGGTGCTGATGTAACGCATGGCCAAGCCGGTTAGCGAATGGGCGGGAAGGCGACAAGCTTTCGGGCGCGCGCGGTGTGTGATCCCGTCGGTCCCCAGTTCCCAGTCCCTTACGTCAGCGGCAGTCCGTTGCCCCTAACCCCGTTCCGTCACCCCAGCGAAAGCTGGGGTATCTCACGAGGCAGATGAAGCGAGCCAAACGGGGATATCCCAGCTTTCGCTGGGATGACGGTGTTTGATCTATCGTGCGTCCGAGTCCGGTCGTGACCGGCGGCGCAGCGCCAAGGTGTAGATGATCGCGGCGATGGCGGCGAAGAAGAACCATTGGCCGGCATAAGCGAGGTGGTTGTTGGGGACGGAGGCGAGGTCGGGCTTGCCGTTGGGATTGAGGCCGGCCTGCGGCGTGTCCGCGACCAGCATCAGGCGCTGCGGGGTGTGATCGAACAGCGATCCGATCAGTGATCGGCCGTCGGGCGCGTGGCTGATGAAGCCTGAGACTTCGCCGCCGGGCCAGTTCACCTTGGTCATCGGATCGCGCGTGGTGCCGAGCTGGACGACCATCCCCGGACCTTCCGCGCCGGTGCTGCACTCGGCGATCGCGCGGAACCCGGATTTGCCGGCGCCGGCGAGTTTGATCTCGGTCGGCTGGAGGCACAGGCCCGACGCGCGGCGGAACAGGAGCGTTTCGTCGGGGAAGCGCGGGAAGGCCATGGTCGGCTTGGCGGGGTTGGCGGCGAGCTGCGCCAGGAATGCTTCCTTTTTTGGGAGGCGGTCGAGCAGTTGCCACAGGCCGAGGCCGATCATCGCCGCGATCGCGAGCGTGACGAGGATGGTCGGGACGACGGGTATGCGCTTGGTCACGGGTCGATTCGGCCTTCGCGGGCTGCGTTGCGGTATTCGGCGGACATTAGCGCGCCCTTGGCGGCGCGTAGGGACAGCACGACTCCGGCGGCGGTGAAGGGGATCCAGATCAGCATGTGCAGCCAGAGCGGCGGGTGGACCTTGAGTTCCAAAGTGATCGCTAGGGTCACGACGAGGGCGCCGAGGATCAGCGTGAGGAAGGCGGCAGGGCCGTCGCCGACGTTGAACTTAGAGAAGTCGAGGCCGCAGTTCGGGCAGCGGTCGGCGAAGTTGGACCATTTGGCGAAGAGCGTGCGCTTGCCGCAGCGGGGGCACAGGCCTTTCAGCGCGACCTGGGCGATCGAGGGGGCTGTGGCGAGGGGGTAGGGGTCTTCGGTCATGCGGTCAGCGCTCCCCTTGTTTCCCCGCGAAGGCGGGGATCCAGACTGGGCTCCCGCCTTCGCGGGAGAACAAGGGGAGGGAGACGGCCGGCTTATTCGCCACCACCCCGGCGGAGGCCGGGGCCCAGTTGGGGGACGTTGCTGACAGAGTCCCGCGCTTCGTTACTGCGACCTTGCCAACTGGGCCCCGGCCTTCGCCGGGGTGGTTGCCGAGGTCGGGGTGGCGGCCGAAGATGGGGTGGTAAAAGCTCAACCCCCGTGGACGGGTGCGCCCCAGCCGCCCCAGACGTAGACGGTGACGAACAGGAACAGCCACACGACGTCGACGAAATGCCAGTACCACGCCGCCGCCTCGAAGCCGAAATGCTGCTTCGGGGTGAAGTCGCCGCGGTACGCGCGGACCAGGCAGACGATCAGGAAGATCGTGCCGATCAGCACGTGGAAGCCATGGAAACCGGTCGCCATGAAGAATGCCGCGCCGTAGTTGATGCCCTTGAACGGGAAAGGCGCGTGGACGTACTCATACGCCTGGATTGCGCTGAACAGCGCGCCGAGGATCACGGTCAACCACAGGCCCTTGAGCACGCCGTCGCGGTTGCCGACGCCGATCAGGCCCCATGCGCCGGTCTTCTCGCCGCCGCGCTGGTTGTGGATCAGCGCGTGGTGCGCCCACGTCACCGTGGTGCCCGAGGTCAGCAGGATCAGCGTGTTGAGCAGCGGCAGTTCGAACGGGTTGATGACCGTCAGGCCCTTCGGAGGCCACTGCGCCACGATCGCCGCGCCGCCTTCGACCGCACGCGTGACGCTGCCGTCGGCATAGGTCATCGCCGTCGGGAACAGCGAGAAGTCGAAGAACGCCCAGAACCAGCCGACGAAGAACATCACTTCGGAGGCGATGAACAGGATCATGCCGTAGCGGAAATGAAGCTGCACGACCGGCGTATGATCGCCCGCGCGTGCCTCCTGGATGACCTGCGCCCACCAGCTGTAGAAGGTGAAGAGCAGCCCGGCGAGGCCGATGAAGAAGATCCAGCCGCCGCCATTGGGCTTGTCGATATGCCCGCCATGCATCCACATGATGCCGCCCACCGCCATGATCAGCGCCGAGAACGAGCCGACCAGCGGCCACACGCTCGGCGGCAGGATATGGTAATCATGGTTCTTGGCGCCGGCCATCGGTACTCCCCTATGTTCTTTCGCAGCGTTCTAGCTGGCTGTTTTGGCAGAATCCACCGGGTAAAACGTGTAGCTCAGCGTGATCGTCTGGATATCGGCCGCATCCGGGTCCGTCAGGATCTTCGGATCGACGAAGAAGATCACCGGCATCCGCACCGTCTCGCCGGGCTTCAACGTCTGCTGCGTGAAGCAGAAACACTGGATCTTGGTGAAATACTTGCCGGCCTGCGCGGGCTGGACGTTGAAGGTCGCGGTGCCGGTCAGCGGCTTGGTCGAGGTGTTGGTGGCCTTGAAGAACGCCATGTCGCGCGCCCCGATGTCGATCGTGTCGGAGCGATTCTCGGGCACGAACTTCCACGGCAGCTTGGGGCTGACGTTGGTATCGAAGTCGACCGTGATCTTGTGGTCGACCGCGCCGGGTGCGACCAGCCCGCGCTGCGTCGTGCCGTTGAGTCCGGTGACCGAGCAGAACAGGCGGTAGAGCGGGACGCTGGCCCAGGCGAGCCCGGTCATGAAGCAAATGAAGAGCACCGCGAGCGCCGCGGTGCGGTTGGTGCGCGACATGCCTTTCAGGAGTGCCATCAGTGCGGCATCCCGGCGCGAATCTTGGCGATCGAGATTGCGAAGACGAGGATGACGAAGGCGCCGAGCAGGACGGCCATCACGCGCGCACGACCGCGCTGGCGGCTACGGATCAGGTCTTCCTCGCGGACGGGATCGGGGATGCTCATGCGAACCACCGGTCTACGACCAACGCACCGAACATTACGAACAGATACAGGATCGAGTATTTGAACAAGGCCTTCTCCGGTTTCATCGCATCGTCGGCGTGGGTTGTGCGCTTGGCGACACGGATCGCGAGCAGCGCGAACCAGCCGGTGAGCAGGACGGCGGCGATGCCGTAGATCGCACCCGTCAGCCCCAGCGGCCAGGGCAGGATCGAGACCGCCGCCATCGGGATCGTATAGAGCCCGATCTGCGTCCGCGTGGTGCGCTCGCCCGACACGACGGGGAGCATCGGCACGCCCGCGGCGGCGTAATCGCTCTTCATGAACAGCGCGAGCGCCCAGAAATGGGGGGGGGTCCACAGGAACACGAACAGGAACAGCAGCACGGGGAGCAGCGCGATGTCGCCGGTTGCCGCGGCCCAGCCGATCAGCGGCGGGAACGCGCCGGCAGCACCACCGATGACGATGTTCTGCGGCGTGCGGCGCTTCAGCCAGACGGTGTAGATCAGCACGTAGAACAGGATCGAGACGGTCAGGATCGCGGCAGCGACCGCGTTGACCGCGAACCCCATGAACAGCACCGAGAACGCGCCGAGCCCGACGCCGAAATGGAGCGCGGCCTGGCGGTCCATCCGGCCATCGGGGAGGGGGCGCTTCTGCGTGCGGCGCATGACCGCGTCGATGTCCGACTCGTACCATTGGTTGAGCGCCCCCGCCGCGCCCGCGCCGAGCGCGATGCAGAGGATCGCGGTGAAGCCGATCACCGGATGCACCGAGGTCGGCGCGGCGAGCATGCCGCAAAGCCCGGTGAAGACGACGAGCGTCATCACCCGCGGCTTGGTGAGCGCCAGGAAGTCGCGCCAATGCGCCGGTGGCAGGAGGGGAGTTGCGGAAGTCATGGTTCGGGTACGCTATACGCGTTGAAAGGCTTCGGGGAAAGCGGTGCTAGTGCGCGAGGATCGGGCGCTTCCCACGACCGTCACCCCAACGAAAGCTGGGGTCTCCCGCGTCTGTCGTGACGGTAGTCTCAGGATGATACCCCAGCTTTCGCTGGGGTGACGCGTGCAGGCTGGGACGCTGGCTCTTTCGCGCGCTAGCTGATGGGCTCGCTCGCGGCTCTTTAACCCAATAGTCCAATAGCAGGACCCTGCCAGATCGGCGAGCGGCCGACCCATCCACACCGTCATCCTGACGAAAGTCAGGACCCAGAGCCATGGAGGGCGACGCTTTTTACCCTGGGTCCTGACTTTCGTCAGGATGACGTGGCGCGGCGGCAAGCGTTCGCGTGTGGTGCTGCCTCGGCCCAACGAAAAACGCCCCGGGTTTCCCCGAGGCGTTCTCTTTCTTGGCTGGCCCTGACACGGGAGTAAATCCCGTGTCGTCGGACGCGGCGTTGCCGCGCCGGCCGGGCGGGGGCCTGATGGCCCTTTCTCCGTCCTAATCGATCTTCGGCAGGGTCTCGAACTGGTGGTACGGTGGCGGCGAGGAGATCGTCCACTCCAGCGTCGTCGCGCCGTCGCCCCAGGGGTTGTCGCCCGCCGGCTTGCCCGCGATCATCGACCAGATCAGGTTGACGAAGAACACCGCCATACCTGCGCCCATGATCATGTAGCCCACCGAAGCGACCGTGTTCCAATGCTCGTATTCCGGCGTGTAGTCCGGAATGCGGCGCGGCATGCCCTGGAGACCCAGGAAATGCATCGGGAAGAACATCACGTTCACGCCGATGAAGAACACCCAGAAGTGCAGCTGGCCGAGGAACTCGTTGTACATCTTCCCCGACATCTTCGGGAACCAGTAATAGAACCCGGCGAACAGCGAGAACACCGCACCCAGCGACAGCACATAGTGGAAATGCGCCACCACGTAGTAGGTGTCCTGCATGTAATCGTCGATGCCGCCATTGGCGAGCACCACGCCGGTCACGCCGCCGACGGTGAACATGAAGATGAAGCCGATCGACCACACCATCGGCGTCTTGAAGGTGAGCGAACCGCCCCACATCGTCGCGATCCACGAGAAGATCTTGATGCCGGTCGGCACCGCGATGACCATCGTCGCCGCGGTGAAGTACATCTTGGTGTTCACGCTGAGGCCAGTGGTGAACATGTGGTGCGCCCACACGACGAACCCGACCACGCCGATCGCGACCATCGCATACGCCATGCCGAGATAGCCGAAGACCGGCTTGCGGCTGAACGTCGAGATGATCTGGCTGACGATGCCGAAGCCCGGCAGGATCATGATGTAGACTTCGGGATGGCCGAAGAACCAGAACAGATGCTGGTACAGGACGGGATCGCCGCCGCCGGCCGGATCGAAGAACGTCGTGCCGAAATTGCGATCGGTCAGCAGCATCGTGATCGCGGCGGCGAGGACTGGGAGCGCCAGCAGCAGCAGGAACGCGGTGACGAGCATCGACCACACGAACAGCGGCATCTTGTGCAGCGTCATGCCCGGCGCACGCATGTTGAAGATCGTCGTGATGAAGTTGATCGCACCGAGGATCGACGATGCGCCGGCCAGATGTAGCGCGAGGATCGCCATGTCGGTCGACGGTCCGGGCTCGCCGTACGTCGAGAGCGGTGCGTAGAGCGTCCAGCCGTTACCAGCGCCACCAAAGAACGGTGAGGCCAGCAGCAGCGTGAAGGCGGGGATCAGCAGCCAGAACGACACGTTGTTCATGCGCGGGAACGCCATGTCCGGCGCGCCGATCATGATCGGCACGAACCAGTTGCCGAAGCCACCGACCATGGCGGGCATGACCATGAAGAACACCATGATCAGGCCATGCGCGGTGATGAGCACGTTCCACAGATGAAGCGATTCATCGAGGCTCGCGCTGCCGCCATGGAGCATCGACGCCCAGCCCTGGAGATACTGGATGCCGGGATGCGCAAGCTCGGCGCGCATGAGCCCCGAGACCGAGCCGCCGATGATCCCCGCGACGATCGCGAAGATCAGGTACAGCGTGCCGATGTCCTTGTGGTTGGTCGACATGAACCAACGCGCGAAGAAGCCCGGTTTGTGATCGGTATCGTGGTGATGGTCGTGCGCTTCGTGGCTTACGAACGCCGACGGATGGAGAGCGATGTCGGTCATCTTACAGTCCCGCGTTGCCGGCGCCGGCCGGGTTTGAGGTGGCGCCCTGCGTCGTTGCGGGCGCTGCGGTGGTCACGTTCTCGACCGGGCCGGTGGCGTTGGCGGTTTCCGCAGCCTCCTCGACCTTCGCCGCGGAGCCGTCGGCGCCGGGCTGCGGAATGACCTTGTCGGAGGCCTTGCCCGGGGTCGGCATCGTGCCGCCCTTGGCGCGGACCCACGCCGCGTATTCGGCAGGCGGAACCGCCTCGACCGCGATCGGCATATAGCCGTGGCGCGCGCCGCACAGTTCCGAGCACTGGCCGAAATACAGGCCGGGCTTGTCGATCGTGAAGCTCGTCTCGTTCAGGCGACCGGGGATCGCGTCGAGCTTGATCCAGAACGCCGGAACCGCCCAGCTGTGGATCACGTCGTTCGACGTCGTGATCAGGCGGATCGGCACGCCCACAGGCAGGACGATGCGGTTGTCGGTGGCAAGCAGCTTGGGACCGTCGGCATCGACACGGGCGCGCTCGCCGGCAGCGACCTCACCCTTCTCCTTCAGCATGTTGGCGGTAATCTCGAAGCCGCCATTGTCCGGATACTGATAGGTCCAATACCATTGGTTGCCGATCGCCTTGAGCGTCACCGCGCCCGATGGCGCCGGCTTGAACTGCGCCTGGAGCAGCCCGATCGAGGGGACCGCGATCAGCACCAGGATCACGACCGGCGCGAGTGTCCAGATGATCTCGATGAAAGTGTTGTGGCTGGTCTTCGACGCGACCGGATTGCGGGCCTTGCGATAGCGGAACGACACCCAGAACAGCAGCGCGAGCACGAACAGCGAGATGATCGTGATCGTCGGCACGAGGATCGAATTGTGCATCCAGTGCGCGAACTGGCCGTTCTTGGTCACCTGGGGCTGGAGGCCGAACAGGCCGTCGGTCGGCTGGCCGATCATCGGCTTGGCCGTCATCGCCGGCGCACCGTCCATCGCAAGTTCGGGGCTGGACGGGTTGGCGGTCGGCGTCGCGGCCGATGTGGTCGGCGCGGTGTTGGAGACACTACCCGGCGCCGCGGCAGCCTGCGGTGCAGGTGCCGCTGCTGGCGTGTTCGTCGGCGTGCTTGCAGGCTGGGCCGCATGCCCGGCGACACCACCGAGACTCGCCAGTGCGAGCCCCGCTGCCATCGCAAATCCTCTCATCCCCATCTTGCGCATCGTTATTCTTGACCCCGGTTTATAGCGAACCCGATATCACGGACGCGCGGATGTCTGCTTATAATTTGTTCACGGCTATACCCGGCAGGGGGGCTTGCCTCAAGCATTGTCTCTAACCATCGCTTCACCCCCCCCGTCATCCCGGCGCCACGCTCCGCCGTCCTGAAGCCACGCTCCGGCGTCCTGATGCCATACTCCGTCATCCTGGCACCACACTCCGTCATCCTGACGGAAGTCAGGACCCAGAGCCACGGGGGTGGCGTTCGGTATGCTGGGTCCTGACTTTCGTCAGGTTGACGGGCCGGGGTGATAACGGGCGGAGGGTGATGGCGAGCTGTGGTGACGTGTGATGCCCGAAGCGCCGGTTCTCGTTGCACGGCCATTCCCGCGCTCGTATCAGCGCGGGCAGACCATTTGGAGCGATGACCCGCGATGACCGAAGACGACGTGCTCGCCGAATTCCGCGCTGCCGAAGCGTTGCTCGAAGGGCATTTCATCCTGTCCTCGGGCCTGCGCAGTTCGCGCTACCTGCAATGCGCGCGGGTTTTGATGGACCCGGCGCGAGGCGCCCGGTTGTCGGAGGCGCTGGTGGCGTCGATCCCGGCGGACTTGCGCGCGCAGATCGATATCGTGGTGTCGCCGGCGATGGGCGGCGTAATCGCCGGACACGAGATGGGCCGCGCGCTCGGTGTCGAGGCGGTATTCCTCGAGCGGCCCGACGGCGTATTCGAGCTCCGCCGTGGGTTCCGGCTCGCGCCCGGCCAGCGCGTGCTTATGATGGAAGACGTCGTCACCACCGGACTGTCGTCTCGCGAGGCGATCGCGGCGATCGGGCGCGCGGGCGGCGTGACCGTCGCGGCGGCATCGCTGGTGGATCGCTCGAACGGAACGGCGGATCTCGGCGTGCCGTTCTTCCCGCTGATCCGGCTCGACGTGCCGACCTATCCGGCGAATGCGTTGCCACCCGAACTGGCCGCGATCCCCGCGATCAAGCCCGGCAGCAGGGCGGCGGCATGAGCCCCGCCGGCAACGACCACCTCCGCTTCGGCGTCAACATCGACCACGTCGCGACCGTGCGGAATGCGCGAGGGGCTGGCTATCCGGATCCGGTACGCGCGGCGCTGGTCGCGGCGGCGGCGGGGGCGGACGGAATCACCGCGCATCTGCGCGAGGATCGTCGGCACATCACTGACGACGACATCGCGCGGCTGTCGGCCGAACTGACGATCCCGCTCAACCTTGAGATGGCAGCGACCGACGAGATGCTCGGGATCGCGCTGCGCCACAAGCCGCACGCCGCGTGCATCGTGCCGGAAAAGCGCGAGGAACTCACCACCGAGGGCGGGCTCGACGTCGCCGGGCATTACGACCGGATGGCGCGGCTGGTCGACACACTCGCGGGAGCGGGGATCCGCGTGTCGCTGTTCATCGAACCGGACGCGCGGCAGATCGAGGCGGCGGTGCGGCTCAAGGTGCCGGTGATCGAACTGCACACCGGGCTCTACGCGGAACTGTCTGGCGAGGCGCGGACGGTGGAACTGCGCCGGCTGACCGATGCGGCGGCGCTGGCGGCGAAGAACGGTATCGAGGTGCATGCGGGGCACGGCCTGACCTACGACAACGTCGCGCCGATCGCGGCTATCCGGCAGGTTCGGGAGCTGAACATCGGGCATTTCCTGGTCGGGGAGGCACTGTTCGTCGGGCTCGGCGAAGCGGTTCGACTGATGCGTGAGGCTATGGATGCGGCGCGGTAGAAGCCGCAGCCGTCATCCCAGCGAAAGCTGGGATATCATGGTGACGAAGCGTCCCCTTGCGGCACGAGATCCCAGCTTTCGCTGGGATGATGGGGTTGGGGTGCGGCCGTGATCATCGGGCTCGGGTCCGACCTGTGCAACATCGAGCGGATCGCTGCGTCGGTCGAGCGGTTCGGGGAGCGGTTCGAGCAGCGGGTGTTTACCGATGTCGAGCGGGCGAAGGCGGCGCGGCGGCCGTTCACCAAGGCGGGGACGCTGGCGAAGCGGTTTGCGGCCAAGGAGGCGTTTTCGAAGGCGGTCGGGACCGGGTTTCGCGCGGGCGTGTTCATGCGCGATATCGGCGTGGTCAACGCACGCAGCGGCGCGCCGACGCTGGCGTTGACCGGGGGCGCCAAAGCCAGGCTTGACGCGTTGACCCCCGAAGGCCACGCCGCGCGCGTGCATTTGACGATGACGGATGATCATCCGTGGGCGCAGGCCTTCGTGATCATCGAAGCTATACCTCTGATATCCCCGGACACGAGCCTGGATATGAATCGATGAAGGACGCGGCGTTGGACGGCAACGAGTTCCAGGAAAAGCCCCTCGCGCAGGCCCCCCTAGCGCAGACCAGCGCGGTCGATCCCGCGCCCTCGGCCACTGCCACCCCCGAAACGACACGTCGCCGCGGCACCGACTGGTGGGGCGAGGTGAAGGGCATTTTCTGGCTGATCCTGGTCGTGCTCGGCTTCCACAGCTTCATCGCCAAGCCCTTCTATATCCCCAGCGAATCGATGCTGCCGGGCCTTCGCATCGGCGACCGTCTGGTGGTGACCAAGTTCGCCTATGGCTGGTCGTTCGTCTCGCCGACGATCCCGAACCCGGTCGCGATCTTCAAGGGCGTCGTGTTGCGCCAGCAGGAAGACAGCTGGAGCGTCTCGCTGCCGTTCATCCACGGCCGGCTGTTCGGCTCGCTGCCGACGCGCGGCGACGTGGTGATCGTGACGCCCCCGGGGACGCATAACGACTATATCAAGCGCGTCATCGGCCTGTCGGGCGACAGACTGGCCGTGCGCGGCGGGATCGTGTTCCTCAACGGCGTCGCGGTGAAGCGGGGCCCGCTCCACGACACGCTGATCCCGGTCGACACGAACAGCCCGTGCAGCGAGATCGACTATCCCGGCGCGCGCGAGACGCTGCCCGACGGTCGCCAGATGTGTCGCCTGCCGACCTATACCGAGACTCTGCCCAATGGCCGCCGCTACGAGACGATCGATCTCGAATCGGACAGCCAGGGCGACAATTTCGCGGAAGTTACGATCCCCGCGAACCATGTCTTCCTGATGGGCGACAATCGCGACCGCTCCGCCGACAGCCGGTTCGCGCTGAGCCAGCTCGGACTCGGCGGACCGGTGCCGTACGAGAATCTCGGCGGGCGTGCGGAGTTCATCACCTTCAGCCTCGACGGCGATGCGACGTTCAATCCGCTGACCTGGTGGGGATCGCTGCGCCCGGATCGCGCCGGTACGTCGCTGCATCCCGCCAAGGCCAGCTGAGGTGGCCGACGACAAAGCCGTCACCGAACTCAGCCCGGTCGAGATGCGCGATCCGTTCCTGCGCAAGGAACTGAAGCGCGCGATCATCTGGCTCGGGCTCGCCTGTCTGATCGCGCTGCTGATCGTGCTGGTGCAGCCGTTGCTGATCATCTTTGCCGGCGTCGTGTTCGCGGCCCTGCTCGATGGCGGCGTGCGGCTGCTCGGGCGGGTGCTGCCGATCGGGCGCGGCTGGCGGTTGCTGATCGTCGTGCTGCTGACGTTCGCGTTCCTGGTCGGCACCTTCGTCCTGACGGGCGTGCAGGTGACCGAGCAGGTCATGCAGTTGCGCTCGACGCTGGAATCGCAGGCCAATCGCTTCACGAGCTATCTAAGTGCGCAGGGGCTGATGCCGGGCGCGTCGGACGTCAACGGCATCGCCAAGCAGGCGCTCGGCTCGGTCGGACGGGTGACGTCGTGGGTCGGCAGCGCGATCGGCGCGCTGACCAGCATGTTCATGATCCTGATCCTCGGACTGTTCATCGCGATGGATCCGGGGACGTATTCGCGCGGGCTCCAGTGGATGGTGCCGATCGACCTCCGCCCCGAGTTCGCCAGGACGCTGGTCAAGATGGGCGACACGCTGCGCAAGCTGCTCGCCGGGCGCCTGCTGGGCATGGCGGTCGAGGGTGTCGCGACGGGTATCGCGCTGACGATCGGTGGCGTGCCGATGGCGATGCTGCTCGGCATTATCGCGGGCATCCTCGCGTTCATCCCGAACGTCGGCGCGATCGTGACCGGCGTGCTGATGGTAGCAGTCGGGTTCAGCGCGGGCGTCGATACGGGCTATTGGGCGATCGGCACGTATCTCGTGGTGCAGACGATCGACGGGTATGTGATCGTGCCGATGGTGGCGAAGCGTACGGTGGATCTGCCACCGGCGTTGACCTTGGGTGCGCAGATATTGGCAAGCGCGCTGTTCGGGATCTTGGGGCTGGCGCTGGCCGATCCGATGACCGCTATGCTGAAGACGGCCTTGGAGCGGCGTTCGGCGCGGGAAGAGGAGAAGGCTGAGGCGGTTGGTGAGGCTACGGCCTGACTCGATTTAGCTTATCCACCGCCCGTCATCCCCGCGGACGCGGGGACCCATACTGGCAAACCCCTGAGGATATGGGTCCCCGCGTCCGCGGGGATGACGGAAGGTGGGGCCCCCGAACGTTATGAGGCGGGGAAAGAAGTAGGGCGCTACCGCCTTACCAACTGATCGAAGAGAGCAAGGTAGCGCTCCGCCGAGTCGGCACCCGGTTGCGGGACCGGCTCCGGCCGCTGCACGGTCGGCGCAAGCCACACGTCCAGCGCAGCGACCAGCGCAGCGGCGTTGTTCCTCGCGACAACCGTGCCGCGATCGGGCCGGTCGACGATCTCCGCGACCGCCGCGCTCGAATCGGTCGAGACCACCGGCGTCCCGACCGACAGCGCCTCGCGCAACACCCCCGGCACGCCTTCGTAATCGGAGGTCAGCGCCAGCACAGTCGCGCGGGCCATCACCGGGAGGGGATCGCCGCTGTGGCCGAGCAGGAGGACGCGGTCCCCCAAGGCAAGTTCTCGAACCTGAGCCTTGATCGCGCCCCGCTCGCTCCCTTCGCCGAGGATAACCAGCGGTATCGTCCGGTCCGCCAGCAGCGGCAGCGCGGCGATCAGCCGGTCCCAGCGCTTCTGCAGTTCGAGCCGACCGACGCCGAGAATGAAACGATCAGGCAGGTCCGGCACTTTTCCCGGAATCGGCACCGCCGGCGGGTTCGGAATGACGCTCGTCCGCCCGACCATCCGCGTCGCCCGCGCCGCCTCCTCCGCAGTCGCCGGAGTCATCGCCACGAGGTGATCGAGGAAGCTGCCGTGCCGCGCCAGCCAGACCTGGTGCGCCGCGTGCATCAGCCGGCTATGATCCGCCCGTGCAGGCGCGTTGGACATCTTGGCGACGATCGGCGGACAGGTCTTGCCGAGCCGCAGCCGGGTCCACGCCGCGATCCCCGTGTAGAAATTGCCGGGACAGAAGATCACGTCCGGCGACAGGCGGCGGACGACGCCCGGCAATGCCAGCAACCGCGAGGGCGTCACGATCTCCAGCCCCTCCGGCAACTCCGTCGCCAGCGGCCCGGCAACATCCTCGATCGCCAGCGTCACCCGCCGCCCCGCCGCCAGCCAGCCCCGCGCGAGACGCAGTTGCGCGCGCTCGACGCCGCCACCGCGCAGATCCTTCGCATAGGTCAGGATGTGCCGCGCGTTCGGCGGTCCGATCAGGACTGACATATCGGGGTCATCATAATGCGCGATGGGTAAAGCGGAGATCGCGACCGATTGAAACCGACTTTGCGTGCACAGGCGGTGCCGGACGGCTATTGTGCCGGGCGGCCAGCGCCGAAACGGCTATGAGGGCAATGGCTTGAGGAACGGCGAGTGATTACGCGTATGGCGAAGACAGGCGAGTCCGAGGGCTATGCGGATATCGCGCGCGCCGGGCTCGAGCCGCTGAAGACGCTCGGCAGCCGCTGGCCGGCGATCATCGGCGCGCTGCTGACGCTGGCGATGATCGTCGGGCTGGGCCGCGAACTGCTCGGGCATGGTCTTGCGGGGCTTTCGCGCTCGGTGCCGCAGGATCCGCGCTTCTATCTGTGCTTCGGCCTGCTCTACATGTCGCCGCCGACCGGGGATTACGTGATCTTCCGCCGACTCTGGGGGATTCCGCTCGGCGGGCTGGTCGCGCTGATCAAGAAGCGGATCGCGAACGAAGTCGTGTTCGGCTATTCTGGCGACGCGTATTTCTACGCCTGGGCGCGAGCGAAGGCGCGAATGGTGGCGTCGCCGTTCGGCGCGGTGAAGGACGTCACGATCCTGTCGGCGATCGCGGGCAATGCGGTGACATTGCTGCTGGTGGCGATCGCCTTGCCGCTCGGCCGGCATCTGCTGACGCACGACCAGTTCCGGACGGTGTTGGCATCGGCAGGCGTGACGCTGGCGATCTCGCTGCCGTTCCTGATCTTCTCGCGCCGCGTGTTCTCCCTGCCGCGCGCGAAGCTGTGGTGGGTGTTCGGGATCCACTGCATCCGGCTGCTGTGCGGATCGGTGCTGATCGCGTTCGCGTGGCATTTCGCGCTGCCGGGCGTGCCGGTGGGCATGTGGCTGTTCCTCGCCGCCGGGCGCCTGCTGGTATCGCGCCTGCCGCTGGTGCCGAACAAGGACCTGCTGTTCGCCAACGCCGCGATCCTGTTGATCGGGCAGGACCAGGCCTTGTCCGAGCTGATCGCGTTCACCGCTGCGCTGACCTTGCTGGTGCATGTCGCGCTGATCATCCTGTTCGGCATCCATGCCGGGCTCACCCGGCTGCGCGCATGATCCGCGCCTGTGTCGCGCTGGCCGCGATAGCCGCATTTGCAGGACCCGCCGGGGCGCAGCTGCTCGGCAGCGATGCGGCGGCGTGTCGGCCGGGCGAAGGTCCGGCGATCGCAGTCGAAGTCACCGGACTGAAGGATCGCATCGGCGAGTTGAAGCTCGAGCTCTATCCCGGGGATGAAGCCGATTTTCTGAAGGACGACCGCGTTCTGATCGCGGCAGGCAAGACGTTCCGGCGGGTGGTGGTGCCGACGCCTGCGAAGGGCGTGCCGATGCTGTGCATACGGGTGCCGCGGCTGGGCCGTTATGCGCTGTTGCTGACGCATAATCGCGATGGGAAGAACAAGTTCAGTTTCTGGACCGACGGCGCCGGGTTCGCGAGCAATTTGAAGCTCGGGCGATCGCGGCCCAAGGTCGAGCAGGCGCTGGTCGAGGTCGGTGCGGGGGTGACGACGGTGCGGATCACCGTGCAGTATCTGCGCGGGCTCGGCGGCTTCGGGCCCGTCACGCCATGAGGGCCCGGCTGTGAGACCCGGCTGCGAGAATCGTCCCGTGAGAATCGTCCCGTGAGAATTGTCGACGTCAACGAATTCTACTCGCCGACCGGCGGCGGCGTGCGGACCTATGTCGACCGCAAGATGGGGATCATGGCGGACATGGGCCATGAACTGATCGTCGTCGCGCCCGGCAGGGAGGACCGCGTCGAGGAGCGACCGGGCGGCGGGCGGATCCTCTACCTCAAGTCGCCGGGCATGCCGTTCGATCGCAACTACGGGCTGTTCTGGGATGAGGGTGCGATCCACCGCGTGCTCGACGATCTCGATCCCGACGTGGTCGAGTGCTGTTCGCCGTGGCGCCCGGCGTGGTTCGTCGGCGACTGGCAGGGACGGGCGGTGAAGTCGTTCTTCATGCACAACGACAATATCGCGGCCTATGCGCAGCGCTGGTTCGCGGGCGTCGCGAGCCATGACCAGATCGAGCGCGGGTTCGCCTGGTACAGCCGGTACATGAACCGCTTCCTCGAGAAATACGACGTCGTCGTCACCAACGGCCCGGCGCTGGAAAAGCGATTGCGCGCGCGCGGCGTCCGGATCGATGCGGCGATGCCATTGGGGATCGAGCGCGGGCATTTCTCGCCCGAGCTGCGTGACACGCGGCTGCGTGCGGCGTTGCTGCAGCAGTGCGGGTTGCCCGAGGACGGCATGCTGTTGCTCGGGCTCGGGCGGCACCACGGCGAGAAGCGCTGGCCCTTGGTGGTCGATGCGGTGGCGTGCGCGGGGGCGACTTTGCCGGTCGGGCTGGTCCTGATCGGCGCGGGTGCGCAGACCAAGGCGATCCAGCGGCGGATCGGCGGGTCGCCGCATATCCGGATGTTCGCGCCCGTCTATGACCGCGAGCGGCTTGCGCGGATCATGGCGAGTTGCGATGCGCTGATCCACGGGTCGGAGGCGGAGCCGTTCGGGCTGGTCGCGTCGGAGGCGATGGCGTCAGGCCTGCCGCTGATCGTGCCGGATACGGGCGGGTGCGCGGAAGTGGCCGACCGCCACGCCAGCGAACTCTATGCGGCGCGCGATGCGGAGAGTGCGGCGGCGGCGATCGGGCGGCTGTTTGCGCGGGATCCGGCTATGCTCCGGCGGGCGGCGGCGGTGGCGGCGCGGCATGTCCGTAGCGACCGCGAGCATGCGGTCGAACTCATGGACTATTATGCGGGGCTGGTCGCGGCGAAGCAGGGGCGCGGGCTGGCGGCCTGAACGCGGTGAAGCGCGTGCCGGGGATCGGGATCGGATTGTAACCGGCCTTGAGCGCGCCGGTGGCGAGGGCTTGGTCGAGGCTGGCGTCGCCGCTGGTCGCGGGGCCTTCGCCGCCGGTTAGGATCGTCGATCCGTCGAGTTTCATGCGCGCTCGTGAGATCAGGTGGAGCGCGCGTTCCTGGGATGCGGCTAGCAGGGTCGTGCTGCGGAAATAGAAGGGGCCGGTGGCGAAGGCGGGGTCCGGCAGGCGATTCGCTGCGGGGAGGATTTGCGGGGATAGCGTCGCGATCGGGCCTTCGACTCCGTGTCGGTCCAGCATGCGGCCGACCGCCCGGCCTTCGCGGAGGGCTTGGGTGAGCGACAGGCTATCCGAGTCCGCCAGCGCTGCGACCGAGGGGGCGAGGCCGGCGGTGGCGAATATCGCGACGGCGATCCGCCACGCGGGGCTTGGGGGCGGGATCAGCGACAGGCGGACGAACAGCGCGGGCAGGGCGGGGAGGAGATATTGGCGCCAGGTCGGGAACGGCAGCAGTGCGGCGATCAGGCCGGCGAGGATCAGCCAGTCGAGCAATCCCATTGTGCGGCGGTGCCATGCGTCGCGCGCGATCAGGGCTAGCGCGGGCAGGGCTGCGCCGAGTGCGAGGAACTTGAGCGTGTCGATCGCCTTGGCGGGCAGCGACATCTTCCACGGGCGTAGCGCGTAATATTCGGCGGGGCCGCGGGCCGGGAAGGTGAAGGTGCCGAATACGAAGCCGGCCGGGCTGGTGGCATAGGTCCAGGTGACGAAGGCGACGACCGGGAGCGTGCCGAGCAGGATCGCGATGGGGCGGTGGCGGCGGTCGACCAGCGCGTAGAGGCCGTAGGCTAGCGCGGGGAACGCGTAGGAGATCTTCGCGGCGGCGGCGCTGGCGAGGAGGAGGCCGGCTAGCGCCGCGGTTTTTCGCGTGGTTGCAGGGCGGACGATCAGGGGGAGGGCTGCGGCTAGCAGGGCCGCGGGGAGCGCGTCGTTGCGGGCCGTGCCGATGCTGAAGAGGAGGATGTCGCAGGTGGCGAACAGGGCTGCGCAGGTGAGCGCGGCTTTGGGTTTTGCGCCGAGGGTTCGGGCTGCGGTGTGGACGAAGGCTATCGTCGCGACGCCGAGGAGGGCGTTGAGGATGCGGAGGGCTGGCCAGGTCCAGCTTTGGGCCAGGGCTGCGATGGGGGCGAACAGGTAGGGCTGGAGCGGGGTCTGGAGGTAGGCGAAGTCTCGGTACGGGAGGAGGCCGTGGGCGGTTAGCGCGGCGGCGGCGACGTATTGGGATTCGTCGTGGTCTACCGGGCGGAGGAGGGCGAGGGTGACGAAGAGGATCGCTAGCCCTGCGAGCATCAGAAGTGTGTTCACTCGCGAAGGCGGGTGCACAGACTGGGCACCCGCCTTCGCGGGTGAACATGGTTGGGGAGGGGTGTGCTCAACCACGAATGCCACCGCCTCGCTTCCCGCCACCCCGGCGGAGGCCGGGGCCCAATTGGGGGACGGTTATGATTGAGGACGGCGCTCCGTTACCGCGGCCTTCCCAATTGGGCCCCGGCCTTCGCCGGGGTGGAGGGTAAGGGGGCAAGGTCAGGCTTTTACCGCGGTCAGGAAATAGTCGAGGCTCGTCGAATCGCTCAGCGTGAACCCGGTCGCCGGCGAGAAGCTCAGCCCGCGCGTATCCGTCACGCGCAGCCCCGCATCCTTCAGCAGCGCGGTCAGTTCCTCGGGCGTCAGGAACTTGTTCCAGTCGTGCGTGCCCTTGGGAATGACCCCAGCACCTTCCGCCACGGTGATCATCGCCAATCGCGACAAAGGCGTGCGATTAGGCGTCGACAGGATCAGCAACCCGCCCTCCGCCAGCGTCCGCGCCAAGCCTCGGACGAAGCCAGCAGGATCGCTGACATGCTCGATCACCTCAAGGCTGGTGACGAGATCGAACTGCCCGCCTAGCCCCTCGACACCCCCCGCGCGGTAATCGATCGCCAAGCCGCTCTGCGCCGCATGGATCTCCGCCACCGCGATATTCTCGGGTGCCGCATCGATCCCCGTCACCGTCGCCCCAAGCCGCGCCAACGGCTCGCACAGCAACCCCGCGCCACAGCCGACGTCGAGCGCGGTCTTCCCCTCCAGCGGCGTGAAGCTAGCCCCATCCCCACCCCAATGCGCGTCGACCTGCTCGCGGATGTAGCGCAGCCGTGGCGGGTTGAGCTTGTGGAGCGGCGCCGACGAGCCCTTCGGATCCCACCAGTCCTTCGCCATCGTGCCGAAATGCGCAGCCTCGCGCGGATCGATTGTTGCGCCGTTTACGGTGTCACTTGCCAGTATCATGCGCGCTACCTATCAGGGCCGCCGCTTCGACCCAAAGGGATTTGCGCTGCCAATGGCCCGTATCGTGATGAAATTCGGCGGGACGTCGATGGCTGGGATCGAGCGTATCCGCAACGTCGCCGCGCGCGTGAAGCGCGAAGTCGATGCCGGCAACCAAGTCGCTGTCGTCGTCTCCGCGATGGCCGGCGAGACCGATCGGCTGGTCGGCTTCTGCCGCGAGGCGTCGTCGCTGTACGACGCGAAGGAATATGACGTCGTCGTCTCGGCCGGCGAGCAGATCACGAGCGGCCTGCTCGCGATCGCGCTCCAGGCGGCCGGCTGCAAGGCGCGCTCGTGGCTCGGCTGGCAGTTGCCGATCAACACGTCCGACGCGCACGGATCGGCCCGCATCGGCGAGATCGACACGGCCGCGCTCGACGCGAGCCTTGCGGACGGTGTCGTCGCCGTGATCCCCGGCTTCCAGGGCGTCGCGGACGGTAACCGCGTCACGACGTTGGGCCGCGGCGGCTCGGATACGTCGGCGGTCGCGATGGCGGCGGCGATGAAAGCCGACCGCTGCGACATCTATACCGACGTCGACGGCGTCTACACGACCGATCCCAGGATCGTGCCCCGCGCGCGGAAACTGAGCAAGGTGACGTACGAAGAGATGCTGGAACTCGCCAGCGTCGGTGCCAAGGTGCTGCAGACGCGGTCTGTCGGCCTGGCGATGAAAGAGAATGTGCGCGTGCGCGTGCTGTCTTCGTTCGAAGACGGGGATACCAATGACGGACATCGTGGCACGTTGATCGTGGGCGAAGAGGAAATCGACGATATGGAACGCCAGCTCATCACCGGCATCGCGCACGACAAGAACGAGGCGAAGATCACCCTGACGCAGGTCAGCGATCGGCCGGGTTCGGTCGCGGCGATCTTCGCGCCGCTCGCCGAGGCGGGGATCAACGTCGACATGATCGTGCAGAACGTCGCGCATTCGACCGGCTCGACCGACGTGACCTTTACGGTGCCAGCGGCCGATCTGGCGCGCTCGCTCGACGTGCTCGACAAGGCGAAGGACGCGATCGGCTATGCGACGATCGTCCACGACACGCGCGTCGCCAAGGTATCGGTGGTCGGCGTCGGGATGCGCAGCCATGCAGGTGTCGCCTCGACGATGTTCACCACGCTCGGCGAACGCGGGATCAACATCCAGGCGATCGCGACCTCGGAGATCAAGGTCAGCGTGCTGATCGAAGAGGATTATACCGAGCTGGCGGTGCGCGTGCTGCACACCGCGTACGGGCTCGATGCCGAGGATGCGGCTTGAGTTTGAACGCCGTCCTGGAAGTGGTCGCCTCTGCCCGATCCGTCACCCCAACCCACGCCACCATCCCAGCCTACGCCGTCATCTCAGCCCACGCCGTCACCCCAGCGAAAGCTGGGGTCTCCCGCGGCAAGGGCGCGCGCTATCACCGGGAGATCCCAGCTTTCGCTGGGATGACGGATGTGGTTGGGATGACGGATAGATTCGCAAAGGCCGGCAGATTTGCAAAGGCCGGCAGATTTGCGAATATCGGCAGGGTTGCGACGACGGGGATGGATGCATGACGATCGGTACTGAGCGGCTGGCCCGCCGGATGGCGCGCGGCGCCGCATTCCTCGGGTCGGAGGTTGCGATCCTCGGCGGCGCGATGTCCTGGGTGAGCGAACGTCATCTCGTCTCCGCGATCTCGAACGCGGGCGGGTTTGGCGTGATCGCGTGCGGGGCGATGACGCCCGCGCTGCTCGATACCGAGATCGCCGCGACCAAGGCGATGACCGACAAGCCGTTCGGCGTAAACCTCATCACGATGCACCCCGACCTGTTCGAGCTGATCGCGGTCTGCGCGAAGCACAAGGTCGGCCACGTCGTGCTCGCGGGTGGCCTGCCGCCCAAGGGCAGCATCGAGGCGATCAAGGAAACCGGCGCGAAGCTGATCGCGTTCTCGCCTGCGCTGGCGCTCGCGAAGAAGCTGATTCGCTCGGGTGTCGACGCGCTGGTGATCGAGGGCATGGAGGCCGGCGGCCATATCGGCCCGGTCTCGACCAGCGTGCTCGCGCAGGAAATGCTGCCCGAGATCGCCGAGCAAGTTCCCGTGTTCGTCGCGGGCGGGATCGGTCGCGGCGAAGCGATCGCCGGGTATCTCGACATGGGTGCGGCGGGCGTCCAGCTCGGCACGCTGTTCGTGTGCGCGACCGAATCGATCGCGCACGCCAATTTCAAGAAAGCGTTCATCCGCGCCTCGGCGCGCGATGCGATCGCCAGTGTGCAGATCGATGCGCGGCTTCCGGTGATCCCGGTCCGCGCGCTGAAGAACGCGTCGAGCGAGTTGTTCACGGCGAAGCAGCGTGAGGTTGCCGGGCATCTGGATGGTGGTCGGGTCGAGGTGGCCGAGGCGCAGTTGCAGATCGAGCATTACTGGGCGGGTGCGCTGCGCCGCGCGGTGATCGACGGCGATGTCGAGCACGGCTCGGTGATGGCAGGCCAGTCGGTCGGCATGGTCAAGCGCGAGGAGCCCGTCGCGGACATCATCGCCGGGCTGATGGCGCAGGCCGCGGCGGCGCTGGAAGCACGCGCGGTTTAAGGCGGTTCTGATCCTCCCCCGCAAGGGGGAGGTGGCAGGCTCTTGCCTGACGGAGGGGGAGGTTAGCGCCGACTTCTGTTCCGTGTCCTCCCCCTCCGTCGCCTAAGGGCGCCACCTCCCCCTTGCGGGGGAGGATCGAGAGGGCGCTCCCTCTTAACGGCCAATACTCCCACCGGCTTCCACCAAGCACCACCACGGCGGAGGCCGGGGCCCAGTTGGGGGACGTCGCTGACTGAGGTTACGCTCCGTTACTGCAACCTTTCCAACTGGCCCCGGCCTACGCCGGGGTGGAAGCGATCCGGGAAACCCAAACCCCAACGCCGCCCCCTCTCCACTCACCGCAAACCACGTACGGCTTACGTCTCGTTAACCTAATCCCTGCATACAGTGTCCCGTCGGGGGACGTTACGAGGTGTTGCGATGAGTCGTCGGTTTGCTTTGCTGTCCGTTACCGCGCTGGGCCTGCTGGCCGGCTGCACGTCGAAGCCGCGGACCGTGGCGCAGGTCGCGCCGCCCGTGATCATGGTGCCGGTGCCCGCGCCGACGATGCCGAAGGGCGCGTCGCCGACCATCGTCATCCCCGTCGCGCTGGCCGATGGCACCTATCCTACGCCGAATCGCAACCTGACGACGTCCGCCAAGGTCTGGCATCTCCGCGCCGCGCTCAACGTCGCCGCGCTTGCGTGCCGGGGGCCGCAGGAGTTGACGATCGTCGCGGGCTATAACGCGCTGTTGTCGGCGCAGAAGCCGGTGCTCGCCAAGGCCGAGGCGACCTATGCCAGCGAGTACAAGGCGGGCGGCGGCGACTGGCAGGATCGCTACGACGATTCGATGACGCGCCTGTACAACTTCTTCTCGCAGTCCCCCGCGCGCGACGAGTTCTGCGCGGCGGCAGGGGCCGTCCTCGCGCAGAGCACGGGTCTTACCGCCGAGGCACTGCCAGCGTTCGCCGCGCAGAACCTGCCCTTGCTCGAGCGGCCGTTCACCGATTTCTACCGCGCGGTCGATGCGTGGCGCGGTCGCACGGTGCGTCCGGTCCAGCCGCAGCTGGTCGCCTCGCGCCAATATGCATCGAACATGCCGGTGCAGACGATCACGCAGGCCCGGCTCCAGCCGATCTCCCAGCCGGTGCCTCCCGCGCAGCCTCGCCTGAAGCTCGACGCCAGCGTCTTCCAGTAACCACGTTGCGATCCTCCCCCGCCAGGGGGAGGATAGTAGAGTGGCGTTACCGCGAACATCTTGCAGGCAATGGTTGGCTTCCCTGCGAAGACTGGGTTAACAGCCGCGGGAATGGCTGATGTTTCAGATCGTCCGGCGGAAGGCCGCTTCGAAGGGCGCGAGCACCGGTTTCCGGTGCGCGTGTATTTCGAGGACACCGATCTGTCGGGCGCGGTCTATCACGCCAACTATCTGCGCTACATGGAACGCGCGCGGTCGGACATGCTGCGGGTCGGCGGGATCGACCAGCGCGCGGCGTTCGAGGCCGGCGAGGGCTCCTACGCGATCGCCAGCGCCACCATCCGCTATGCCGCGCCCGCCAAGCTCGACGACGCGCTGCTGGTCGTCTCACGGATCACACAAGTCCGCGCCGCGGGCGTCGCCATTCATCAAAGGGTCATGCGCGACGGGCTTGTCTTGGCCGAGGCGGACATTGTGGCGGCATTGGTCGCTCCCAACGGTCGCCCACGCCGTCAGCCACGCGCATGGATCGATATCTACGAACGCCTAGTCTGGCAGGGGGAAGCATGAATCCGGTGTTGACTATGGATAGCGCGACGCTGTCGCCGATCCACTTGTTCCTGCAGGCCGACTGGGTCGTGAAGGGCGTGATGGTCGGGCTGCTGCTCGCCAGCATCTGGACCTGGGCGCTGATCGTCGCGTTCTGGCGGCGGATCGGCAAGACGCGCAAGAACATGGTGCGGTTCGAGCGCGATTTCTGGAAGGCCGAGGATATCGACGTCTTCTACAAGGCGGAGGGCGAGAGCGCCTTGCCGTCCGCGCGCGTGTTCGCGGCGGGCGTGACCGAGTGGCGGCGCTCGACCGCGGGCGGCACGATTGACAAGAGCGGCACGCGCGAGCGACTGGCGACGACGATGGGCGCAGCGGTCGCGAGCGAGATCGACACGCTGTCGGACCGGCTGAACGTGCTGGCGACGGTCGGCTCGGTCGCGCCGTTCGTCGGGCTGTTCGGCACGGTGTGGGGCATCATGCGGAGCTTCACCAGCATCGCGGCGGCGCAGAACACGTCGCTGGCGGTGGTGGCACCGGGGATCGCGGAGGCGCTGTTCGCGACGGCGATCGGGCTGTTCGCGGCGATCCCCGCGGTGATCGCGTACAACCGGTTTTCGCACGGCATCAACCGGATCGAGGCGAGCCTGAACCGGTTCGCCGACGGCTTCCACACGACCCTGTCGCGCCAACTGGACGGCTCGCGATGAGCGCGACGCAAATCCTCCCCGGCACGGGGAGGGGGACCGCGACGCGCAGCGGCGTGGTGGAGGGGGTTCTCCACGCAGCGGAGCATGTGTGGAACGAGGTACTCCACGCAGCGCAGCGTTTGACGCACGCCCCCACCACCAGCTTCGCTGGTCCCTCTCCCCGCGAGCGGGGAGGATTTTAGCGTGGCGATGAACCTTCCTTCCTCCCGCGGGCGTGGCCGCCGCGCGCCGATGGCGGATATCAACGTCACGCCGCTGGTCGACGTGATGCTGGTGCTGCTGATCATCTTCATGGTGACCGCGCCGCTGATGACCGCGGGCGTGCCGGTGAACCTGCCCGACGCGCGCGCGAAAGCGCTCGACCAGGAGCAGAAGCCCGTCGAGATCTCGATGGACGAGACCGGCGCGCTGTTCATCGACCAGGATCAGGTCGCCGACGACGCGCTGCCGATCCGGCTCGCATCGATCGCCGCAAGCCGCGCGGTCGGCGACGAACCTCAGGTGCTGCTGCGCGCGGACCGGAAGCTCGATTACGGCCGCGTGATGCGGGTGATGGGCGAACTCAACCGCGCCGGGCTGAACCGCGTCGCGCTGGTGACCGTCGAGGGCAACCAGAACTGATGGCTGGCTGATGGATCGTTCGGAGAAGATCGGCTTAGGTGTTGCCGTCGTCGGGCATGCGGTGCTGTTCGGCTTGCTGTCGCTCGGTTTTCTCAGCGCGCCCGAACCGCCGAAGATCACCCAGCAGCCGATCGACGTGAGCCTCGTGCCCGATGTCGCGCTTGAGGCGACGGCGCCGCAATCGACCGAGGCGCCTGCGCAATCGATCGCGCCGGACGAGGGTGCGCCCGAGGATGCGGCGCCACCCGCGCCGCAAGAGGCCGAACCCGAGCCGCAGCCCGATCCCACACCGCCCGCGCCGCAGCCCAAGCCCGCGCCGCCGAAACCGGCACCGAAGCCGCAACCGACGCCGGAACCCGCGCCCAGGCCCCAGCCCAAACCCAAGCCCGCGCCACCGAAGCCCGCCGCCAAGCCGGCCCCGGTCGCGAAGCCCGTGGTAAAGCCGCAGCCCAAGCCGACCAAGGCCAAGCCGACCAAGGCTGCGCCGGCGAAATCTGCGCCGGCGAAAACCGCGGCGAAATCGAAGGATACGGCCGCCAAGTCGTCGTCGAGTTCGGCCAAGCCCGCCAAGCCGTCTTCGACCAAGGGCAGTGGCTCGACTGCGGAGGCCAAGACCTCGCGCCCGCGCGGCTCGCGGCTCGGCGATAATTTCCTGAAGGGGCTGTCGGCCGATCCGTCGCCCAGCAAGTCCGAGGCGCCCAAGGCCGCCAAGCTCGGGGCACAGGCAGCGGCGAATATCGGCTCGGCGATCCTGCGGCAGGTGCAGCCCTGCGCGAACCGTCAGGTCACGCCGGGGCCGGGCGCCGAGCGCATCCGCGTGACGATCAACCTGAAGCTCAACCGCGACGGCACGCTCAAGTCGCGGCCGACGATCAGCGGTCATGCCGGCGTCGACGACGACAACCGGCGCTATGTCGACCGAGTCGACGATCTGGCGATCGCGACCTTCGTCGGGTGTTCGCCGCTACGCGGTTTGCCCGACGACCTGTATGACGTGCAGAACGGCTGGAGCAATTTCAGCCTGCGCTACAAACTTCCCGGCTGAGGATGTCCGTTATGACTCGATCGATCCTGGGGTTTTTCCCTTCGCGCCAGACCCTTCCGGTTGCGGGTGACCCCTCAACGCAAGGTAACCACCCCGGCGCAGGCCGGGGCCCAATTCCGAAGGTCGATGTAATGATGCGCAACGCTCCCTCGGCAGCGTCCCCCAATTGGGCCCCGGCCTTCGCCGGGGTGGTGTTGGGTGGGCGTAAGGCTCGTGCGGTTCTTGCTTCGGTTGGGCTGCTCGCGTTCGTCTCCGGTAGTGCAGCGTACGCACAGGACGCACCCGCTCCAGCACCAGCCCCCCAGCAAGCCCCCGCCGATTCCGCAGCACCCGCCGCCCCGGCCGGCGACCAGTCCGGCGGCCTCGTGGTCGACGTCACCGGCGGCATCTCCGCGCCGATGCCGATCGCGATCCCCGTCATGCCGACCGCCGCAGTGGTGTCGACGCCCGCAGGCTCGACCGACGTCCTCGGCCGCCAGCTGTCCGAAATCGTCACCAACGACCTCCGCAATTCCGGCCTGTTCACGCCGCTGTCGCCCGGCCAGCTTCGCCCGGTCAGCTTCCCCGAAGTCACCGCGCCGGGGTTCGACTATTGGGGCGGCACCGGCGCACAGGCGCTGGTGCAGGGCTTCATCCGCGCCAACGGCGACGGCAATTTGACGGTCGGCTGCTACCTCTACGACGTGTCGTCCAAGGCCGAACTCACGCGCACCGGCTTCGTCGTGTCGCCGTCGGACTGGCGCCGCGCAGGTCATAAATGCGCCGACATGGTCTATACCCGCCTCACCGGCGAAGGCGCCTATTTCGACAGCCGCGTCGTCTATGTGTCCGAGACCGGCCCCAAGGGTCGCCGCATCAAGCGGCTCGCGATCATGGATCAAGACGGCGCCAATCACCGCTTCCTGACCAACGGCCAGTCGATCGTGCTGACGCCGCGGTTCGCGCCGAACCAGCAGTCGATCGTCTATATGAGCTATCTCAACAATCGCCCGGCGATCTACGTCTACGACATCGGTTCGGGCAAGCAGCGGCTGGTGGTCGCGAACGCGAACCTGACGTTTGCGCCGCGCTTCTCGCCCGATGGCCGCAACATCTTGTTCTCGATGGCGCAGGGCGGCAACACCGATGTCTACCGCGTCTCGTCGCAGGGTGGTACGCCGCAGCGCCTGACCAACTCGCCGGGGATCGACACGGGCGGCAGCTATTCGCCGGACGGTTCGAAGATCGTGTTCGAGAGCGATCGGTCGGGTGGCCAGCAGATCTACGTGATGAACGCCGACGGATCGAACCAGCAGCGGATCAGCTTCGGCGGCGGGCGGTATGCGACGCCGGTGTGGAGCCCGCGCGGCGACCTGATCGCGTTCACAAAGCTCGGTGGCGGCTTCCGGATCGGCATCATGAGCCCGAGCGGCGGCGGCGAGAAACTGCTGACAAACGACTGGCAGGACGAGGGGCCGAGCTGGTCGCCGAACGGTCGCGTGATCAATTTCTATCGCTCGGGACGCGGCAGCGGCGGCAAGGCGGATCTTTGGTCGGTCGACCTGACCGGCGTCAACGAGCGCAAGATCCCGACGCCGCTCGACGGTTCGGATCCGGCTTGGGGCCCGCTTCGCCCCTAAACCTGCTATGGGGGCGTAACGGGGAATATGATTTTCTACGGGAGACTGTCTATGTCGAAGCTTTCCAACATCTTGCTCGCATGTACCGCGCTGATCGCCGTCGCCGGCTGTGCGAAGAAGCGTCCCGCCGTGCTGCCGCCGGCGCCGGTCGACAACAACGCAGCCGTCGATCCCAATGCGGGCATGAACAATGGTAACGTCGGCGGCGCGATCGTGCCGGGGTCCGATGCCGACTTCCAGCGCTCGGTCAGCTCGAACACGGTGAATTTCGGTCTCGACATGTATGACATCGATCCGACCGCGCGCGCGATCCTCGACAGCCAGGCGCAGTGGCTGGCCAAATTCCCGAACCAGCGCATCACGATCGAAGGCCATGCCGACGAGCGTGGCACGCGCGAGTATAACCTTGCGCTCGGCGATCGCCGTGCGAACGCGACGAAGAACTATCTGGCCGCAAAGGGCGTGTCGTCGGCGCGGATGACGACGATCAGCTATGGCAAGGAGCGCCCGGTGGCGATGGGCTCGGACGACCAGAGCTGGGCGGCGAACCGTCGTGCGGTCACGGTGGTGCTGAACTAGGTTTATCAGCGGTAGGTGCGTGCCGGGCAAAGTTGCTGTCCGGCACGCGCGGCTAGGATTTTTCGTCATCCTGACGAAAGTCAGGATGACGGAACTTTTTGGACGGGCGGTCCAAGCCTGACGCCCCTCACCCTCCCACGTGCAAGAACACGCGGGCCCTTCCCTCTCCCCGCGGGGGAGAAGGGTAGTGGTTTAGCCCAGGGCCCTGTCGAGCAATTTCGCCAACCTGATCCCCCCACGGCGGATTTCCTCGCGCGATACCGGCACCATCTTCGCGATCGTCGCGTCGTCCATCTTCACCCGCGCCGGAACCGTACCGCACGCGTCCCCGCCAAGCGCTACGGCATACGCCGTATGTGACGCCTCCCACGACTCCCGGCTCCAGTCGACGACCGTCCCAGCCCCGATCTTCGCCCGCTCCGCCGCCGGATAGCGCCGGACCAGCGACGGCGGCGTCGAGATCGCGCGCTCCGCCAGCGGCCCGTCCCAGATCGAATGCAGGTTGAACCGCGCCGGGCCATAAATCCCGTAGTCCGCCTTCACGTCGTTGCCGCCCTTGTCGTGGCGGTCGCCGGCGTGGAGCGGCTGGTGGAGGTCGCCGACGAAGTGGATCAGGAACGCCAGCGCCTGGACGCGGTCCCTTTGCGGAGTGGCGCGATCCCGCAGCAGTTTCACGTCGCGGTCGATCTGCGCCGAGACGCAGTCGCCGTCCTTGCACGCCGGCGTCAGGTCGAATGGCGCGCAGACGTCGGCGTTCTGGTAGTGCCAGCTATACGCGAACCCGAAGCGCGATTTGCCGTCGGCGGTCTTCAGCGGCTTGATGCAATCCGCCCAGACGCTCGCCTCCTCGATCGTGCCCGCCGGGCATTCGGGCGTGTCGAGCAACGCCTGTTGCGCGAGCAGTTTCCGGATCGCGACCTTGGTCTTCGGCGTGACGTTGGCATAGGCGATCTGCGCGACGGTCTGGTGGCCATATTCCCAGAACGCGGTGGCGGGGGAGGCGAGGCCGGTAACAGCCAGGACTGACGATGCGGCGGCGAGGAGATAGCGCTTCATGCCGCTTCGTTAGCGTAGATCGCGACCGTCCGGCTACCCGCTGACGAAGCGGTGCCGCGGTACATGCCGACGGTGTTGAACCCCCAGGCCATGTCGCCGTCCGGCCCCGCGACGATCACGCCGCCAGTGCCGCCGAGCGCCTTCACTTCGGCGAGCACCGCGTCGGCGGCGACTTGCGGCGATTCGCCCGACAGGCGGACGCGCGCGGCGATCTCATGGCCGACGCCGACGCGGAGGAAGAACTCGCCCGAGCCGGTGCACGACACCGCGCAGGCGCGGTCGTCGGCGAAGGTGCCCGCGCCGATCACGGGGGTATCGCCGATCCGGCCCCAGCGCTTGCCGGTTACCCCGCCGGTCGAGGTGGCGGCGGCGACGTGGCCGTGCGTGTCGCAGGCGACCGCGCCGACCGTGCCGTACTTCATGTCGACGTCGAACCCGCCGCCGTCCGCCTGGAACTCGGCGAATTGGCGACGGCGTTCGTCGGTCGCGAACCAGTCCGCATCCGCCTGCGGCAATCCACGATCGCGCGAGAACGCATCGGCACCGGCTCCGGCAAGAAACACGTGGCGCCCGTCGTCAAGGATCGCGCGCGCGAGCCCGACCGGATTGCGCGTCGCGGTGGCTGCGGCGACCGCGCCCGCGGCTCGCGTCCGGCCGTCCATGATCGCCGCGTCCAATTCCAGCGTGCCGTCATGCGTGAAGACCGCGCCGCGCCCCGAGTTGAAGTGCGGGTCGTCCTCCAGCACGCGCACGGCGGCTTCGACCGCATCGAGCGCGCTGCCGCCATCCGCCAGCACTTTCGACCCGGCGTCGAGTGCGTTCGACAGCCCGGCCCGCGCGCCGCCATCCTGCTCGGGCGAAACCATCTCGCTGTCGAGTTTGCCGGCGCCGCCGTGGATGACGAGGGTCCAGGTCATGCTGAGTCTTTCGAAGGCAGGGCGCGAAGGCCGATGAGGGGACGGAGCGGCGCGATGCTGCGACCGATCCAGTAGAAGGCGACGCAGCCGAAGATCGTCGCAGCCAGCAGGCCCGCGAACTCCACCCAACCCGGCAGGCCGGCGGGGAGCAGCGCATACATGACGAGGACGATGATCGTCTGGTGGATCAGATAGAACGGGAACACCGCCTCGGTCAGCATCGGCCGCCAGCGATGGTCGCGGTTCCAATGCCGCTCGGCGATTCCGATAAGCGCGA
Organism: Sphingomonas fucosidasi; assembly: GCF_036663855.1. NCBI lineage: Bacteria > Pseudomonadati > Pseudomonadota > Alphaproteobacteria > Sphingomonadales > Sphingomonadaceae > Sphingomonas > Sphingomonas fucosidasi. Next base: position 327,055 of record NZ_JAXOJR010000006.1, read on the forward strand.
CGATCGCACCCCATTGCTCGACCGCGTGGGCGATGCCGTAGGGCGTGTAGACCCAGCGCGGCGTCACGACATCCGCCAGCCAGCGCAGCTCGATGCCGATAATCACGATATAGCCGAACAGCGCGGCGAACGCGCCCGCCTTCCACCAGCGCGCGATCGCCGCCATCGCGGGCTCGGACCGCGCAAGGCCGAAGCCGAACAGGAAGGCGGGGAAATAGGTGACGTGTGCGATCCAGTCGCCCCACAAAGCCTGCGTATCGCCGACCATGCGCATCCACCAGGCATGGACGAACACGAGCCAGGCGACCGGCAGCAGCACCACCGCCCAGCCGCCGAACACTCGGTCGAACGCGCGTTGCAACCACTGGCCTCGGACGACGATCACCCCGAGCGTCAGGACGGTCGTGTAGACCCAGAGATAGACGACGAACCAGAGGTGGTTCCAGGTCGGCAGCGACAGCCCGGCGAGCGTGTCGAAGCGGAAATAATCGTGTGTCCAGAACGTCCAATAGCTGCCCGCATAGCCATGCTTGGTGACCAGTTCGACCCAGGGTTGCGGCGGTACGATCACCGCGATTCCGAAGACCAGCGGCACGAGCAGCCGGTTGCAGCGATTGGCGAAGAACCCGGCGGTGCCGCTCGATCGGGCGAGCAGCGCGCGGCTGGCATAGCCCGACACGACGAACAGCAAGGTGAGGCGCCACGCGTTGCTGGCGAGCATCGGCAGCCGTACCCAGTCCTCGACATGGAGCGACTTCACGTGGAAATTCCACGGCACGAAGACCATGCCGATATGATAGACGATCAGCAGGGCGAACGCGCCGATCCGCAGCCAGTCCATGCCGAAATGCCGATTCATCGCGCGGCCCTACGGGGCGGGGGGCGGTGCCGCAAGCGCGGGACGGTCGAGGTGGTGCGCAGAACCGACCGGTATCCCTGCAATCCTCCCCCGCAAGGGGGAGGTGGCTGGCGCTAGCCAGACGGAGGGGGAGGACACGGAGCAGAGGTTTCCCTTCCCGCCCCCTCCGTCACCTTCGGCGCCACCTCCCCCTGGCGGGGGAGGATCGATGTATCCCCGCGCCTGTGTTCGGCCAGTTCAAACCTTGATGCGCGGCGTGCCCATGAAGTCGCGCTTGCCGATCGGCACGCCCTGGGCGCGCAGGATCGCGTAGGCCGTCGTCGCGTGGAAATAGAAGTTCGGCTGCGAGAACGACAGCAGGAAGTTCGCGCCGGTGAACGGCATGACGAACGTCCCGAACTCGAACTTGGTGTCGTTGTCGGCGAGCACGTCGAACGCCTCCCGGTCGATCGCTTCCAAGGTGGCGATCGCGTCGCGCAGGACGGCGTGAAGCCCCGCAAAATCGGTCGGCCAGGCGGACCGGTCGGGCGAGAAGGTGCCGCAGCGGACGCCTTCGATCCCGCCGACCGAATGCGCTGCGCACGACTTCACCTGATACCCGAACGGCAGCATGTCGTCGGCGAGCTTCGCGTCGATCAGCGTCGCGGGCTCGATCCCGCGCTCGACCGCGAACGCTTCCGCCTTGTCGAGCAACACGTCGACCGCGCGGAGAATCTGGAGGTTCGAGGGGATCGTCGCATCGTAGAGGGAAAGCGTCATCGACCGGGCTCCTATGTGTCGCGCCGCTATGGCCGACGTTGGCCGCGCTCGCCAGCGCCGTCCTTGCCGGCGATGTTCCGTTTCACCGCGCAAGTCGCTATATACGCCTCGAACCCCCCGAGGAATCCCCATGTCCCTTCGTCCCTGGCGCGATATCACCCGCCGCAAGAGCCGCCAGATCATGGTCGGCAACGTCCCCGTCGGTGGCGACGCGCCGGTCACCGTGCAGACGATGACCAACACGCCGACCGACGACGTGCGCGCGACCGTCGACCAGATCCGCCGCTGCGAAGAGGCGGGCGTCGACATCATCCGCGTCAGCTGCCCCGACGTCGAATCGACCACCGCGCTGAAGCAGATCGTCCGCGCCAGCCGCGTGCCGATCGTCGCGGACATCCATTTCCACTACAAGCGTGCGCTCGAAGCCGCCGATGCGGGCGCGGCGTGCCTGCGCATCAACCCGGGCAATATCGGCTCGGCGGCGCGCGTGAAGGAGGTCGTCGACGCGGCCAAGTCCAATGGCTGCGCGATCCGGATCGGCGTCAACGGCGGCTCGCTGGAGCGGCATCTGCTCGAGAAATACGGCGAACCTTGCCCCGATGCACTGGTCGAGTCGGCGCTCGATCATATCAAGCTGTTGCAGGACCACGACTTTCACGAATTCAAGGTGGCGGTGAAGGCCTCCGACCTGTTCCTTGCGGTCGCGGCCTATCAGCAGCTCGCCGAACAGGTCGATTGCCCGCTGCATCTCGGCATCACCGAGGCGGGCGGCTTCGTCGGCGGCACTGTGAAGTCCGCGATCGGGATGGGCAGCCTGCTCTGGTACGGCATCGGCGACACGATCCGCGTGTCGCTCTCCGCCGAGCCCGAGGAGGAAGTCCGCGTCGGCTTCGAGATCCTCAAGTCGCTCGGCATCCGTAACCGCGGCGTCCGCGTCGTGTCGTGCCCATCGTGCGCGCGGCAGGGCTTCGACGTGATCCGCACCGTGCAGGCGCTGGAGGAACGGCTCCAGCACATCCGCACGCCGATGTCCTTGTCGGTGCTCGGCTGCGTGGTCAACGGCCCTGGCGAGGCGCGCGAGACCGACATCGGCATCACCGGCGGCGGCAACGGCAAGCACATGGTGTACCTATCGGGCGTCACCGACCATCACGTCCAGGACGCCGATATGGTCGACCACATCGTCCGGCTTGTCGAGGCCAAGGCGGCTGAGATAGAAGCCGCGGACGAAGCCGCCGCGGCGCTGGTGCCGGTGGCGGCGGAGTAGCGCGCTCGCGGTCGAGCGATCGGTTCCGTCATCCTGACGAAAGTCAGGACCCAGAGCCATGAAGTGCGCCGGTCGTTACCCTGGGTCCTGACTTTCGTCAGGATGACGGGGTGAGGGGGCAGCCTACCATATTCGGTTCTCCCGCGAAGGCGGGAGCCCAGGGTTTCAAGCGCTAGCGTTCGTAATCCTGGACCCCCGCTTTCGCGGGAGAACGGCACGCCCGGTCTTGGACGTCAGCCGATCCAAAGGGGGGATCGCCATCGATACACGCTGCGATAGCGCCGGTGCGTGATGGCGGTTAAGCCGCTTCCATGACCATCCCAGCCGTTCCTGCGTAACTGCCGTCGTGACGAAACCCCGCACCGTCTCCCCCGCATTGGCCTTCGCCGTTGCCGCGTTTGGCATCGGGCTGTTCTCCATGATGGACGCGGTGATGAAGTCGCTCGTCCTTGCGATCGGCGTCTATAACGCGCTGCTGTGGCGGCAGATGATCAGCGTCGGGCTCGGCGCGGTCGCATGGAAGCTCGGGAACAGCGGACGGCCGAGCAAGCGGGCGCTGAAACTGCACTGCGCGCGCGGGCTGGTGACGACCGCGATGGCGGTGCTGTTCTTCTGGGGGCTGGCCCGCGTGCCGATGGCGCAGGCGATTTCGCTGACCTACATCGCGCCGATACTCGCGTTGCTGCTCGCGGCGCTTACGCTGGGTGAGCGCGTCGGGTGGAAGACGTTCGTCGCGTCGATCGCCGCGCTTGGCGGCGTGCTGGTGGTGATGATCGGGCAAGGGCGGGAGGTGCCTGGACCCGAGACGTTCCATGGCACGCTGGCGATCCTCGGGTCGGCGGTGTTGTATGCGGTCAACCTCGTGATCGCGCGGTTGCAGAGCCAGGCGGCACGGCCCGGCGAGATCGCGTTCTTCCAGGCGCTCGTGATCACCGCGACGCTGGCGCTGGCGGCACCCTGGCTGGCGGTGGTGCCCGAGGCTGCGCAGTGGCCCAAGCTCGTGCTTGCCGCAGGGCTCGCGACCGCGTCGTTGTGGCTGCTCGGCTGGGCGTACGCGCATGGCGACACCGGCTTCCTCGCGACCACCGAATACACCTCGTTCGTCTACGCCGCGGTGCTGGGTTTCCTGGTGTTCGGCGAGCGGGTATCCGCGTTCACGCTGGCAGGCGCGGCGATCATCGTCGTCGCGTGCCTGTACGCGGCGCGGCGGCGTGACATCGCGCAGAGTTCGATCGAGGCAAGTGCATGACCCATATCCGTTCCGCCACCGCCGTCGATGTCGGCACGATCCTGCGCTTCATTCGCGAACTCGCCGCGTTCGAGCGCGAGCCCGATGCGGTCGAGGCGACCGAGCCGATGCTGGAAGACGCGCTGTTCGGGGAGCGGCCGGCAGCGGAGGCTCTGATCGCGGAAAACGCTGACGGCCCGCTCGGCTTCGCGCTGTTCTTCCATAATTTCTCGACCTGGACGGGCAAGCGCGGGCTGTATCTCGAGGATCTGTACGTGACCCCGGAAGCACGCGGGCAGGGGGTCGGCGGTGCGCTGCTGTCGCATCTCGCCGGCATGGCGCTCGATCGCGGGTGCGCGCGGTTCGAATGGTCGGTGCTCGACTGGAACGCCGATGCGATCGCGTTCTACCGGAAGGTCGGCGCGGTCGGGATGGAAGACTGGACGATCCAGCGTATGTCCGGAGATGCGCTAGTCAGGCTGGCGGGGCGGTAAGAGGGCCACCGCTGCGGCGAACACCGGTCGCGTCCTATGGTACCTCCCCGGCGCAGGCCGGGGCCCAATTGGGAAACGAAGGTAACGACGGATGGTGCTCCGTTACTTCGACCTTCCCACTTGGACCCCGGCCTGCGCCGGGGAGGATTTGGGCAATAGACCGTCAGACGTCAGATCACCGCCCTGCGGCGTCGTCCGAGTTCATCGGCTCCTTGCCCTTCGCCTTCTCGGCCTCATAGCGCTCGATCGCCTCGACCGTGACGCGCTTGGCTTCCTCGGCGTCGCCCCACTTGCCGACGCGAACCCACTTCGTCTTCTCGAGGTCCTTATAGTGCGTGAAGAAATGCTCGATCTGCTCGAACACGATCTCGGGCATGTCGGCACGCTCGCCGATGTTGGCGTAATACGGGAACACCGCATCGACCGGCACGCAGACGAGCTTCTCGTCGCCGCCGGCTTCGTCTTCCAGGTTCAGCACCGCGATCGGACGCGCACGGACGACGCAGCCGGGGATGAACGGCGAACGTGCGATCACGAGGGCATCGAGCGGATCGCCGTCTGGGCTCAGCGTGTGCGGCACGAAGCCGTAGTTCGCGGGATAGCGCATCGGCGTGTGCAGGATGCGATCGACGAACAGCGCGCCACTGGCCTTGTCGAACTCGTACTTCACAGGCTCGCCGCCGGTCGGCACTTCGATGATGACGTTCAGGTCCTCGGGCGGGTTCTTGCCGGTCGGGATGAGATCGATACGCATGGCGGTCCTTTCGAATATGACGGTGCCGGCGCTCCTCGTGTGGGGAGCGGCCGGCACCGATAGATTTCAAAGGCTCAACGCGGCGTCAGCAGCTTGTCGAGCCCGCCGTCACCTGTACCCACCTTCTGCAGGCGCGGATAGCGCGGCCCGTCATGGTAATCGAGCGTGATATCCCGGAATCGGTCATTGTTCTTGACCGTGAGGCGAATCGGCACCTTCGTCCCCTTTGCCGCCAGGATCGCCGCCTTGATCCGGTCGGACGAATAGGCCTCGCTGTTGACCGCCTCGATCTCGGTACCGACGTCGAGGCCCGCCTTGAACGCCGGGCTGTCCCAGATCGACGAGGTCACGACGCCCTCCTTGTTGATCACCATGCCCAGCGAATAGCTGACATCGGTGCCGCGGGTCTTCTCCGCCTGCTTCAGATACGGGCTCTGCTCGGGGCCGTAGACCAGCTTGTAGCCGTTCATCGCGAAGCCGTTGATCGGCGCAGGCTTGCCCGTCTCGGTCAGGCGCGTGTTGAGGAACGTCGCCCAGTCATAGGGGACGATCCCGTTCAGCGTCTTGGTGACGTCGGCGAAGGTGTAGGTAAGCTCACCGTAATCGCCGTCGCGGACGCCGAAGAACGCCTTGGCGAAATCGTCGATCGACTTGGTGCCGTTCGACTTCTGACGGAGCATCGCGTCGACCTCCATCCAGACCATCAGGCCCTCGTTGTAGTAATCTTCCGACCGCTGCCAGCTGGTCCAGCCCTTCGGCTTGCGAGCCGAGATGACGGGATCGTTGGTGGTATCGATCAGCGGACGCCACTGGCGGCCCGGCGCGGTGTCGTAGATGCCGAGGATCGAGGCATAGCCGTCGAGCGTGTCCTGCTTGCTGACCAGCCCCGAGCGCGCCTGCAGCACATAGCCCCAGAACTGGGTCTGGCCCTCGTACACCCACAACAGCGAATCGCGCATCGGCGTGCGGAAATCGGGGGTCCAAAGGTCGGCACCGCGCCTGAACTTGCCGTCCCAGCTATGCGTGAACTCATGCGGGAGGAGGTTGCGTGCGGCGGCGCCCGTGTCCCACTCGGTGAAATACCCCGGGCGGACGCCGTTCTCGGAACTGCGGTGATGCTCGAGACCGATCCCGCCGAGCTGGTCGGTGATCGACAGCAGGAACTCGTAGCGATCGTAATGCTGCGCGCCGAACGTCTTCACCGCCTGATCGACGAGCCGCTTGTGCGCGTCGATCTGCTCGGGCTTGGCCACGAGCTGGTCGGGGCTGTCCGCGAACACGTTGAGGCCGACGCGGGGGCTGAGCGGCCAGACCTTGCCGTATTTGCCAGCGAGCGTCGGCGAATCGACGAGGATCTCGTAGTTGGTCGTGTCGTAGCTGTAGGTCGATCCCGACACCTTGGCCGGCACCGCACCCGCAGCGGTCCAGCCCGCCGGATAGGTCGCGGTCATCTTGATCGGGATCTGGCGCGTGAAATAACCGGCCGGGTACAGGCTGACGAGGTTCGGCTGGAGGCTGACCATCGTCGGCGTCATCACGATGCGGCCCTGGTCGCCCTTGGTCGCGGAGATGAACTGGAACTCGGCTATCAGGGTCTTCACACCGGCCGGCACGTCGATATGGAACGCGAACACGTCGACCGGATCGCGCGTCCAGGGCACGATCTTGCCGTTCGCGCGGATCACCAGGCCGGCGAGCTTCTCGATCTCGCCGCGCGGGGAATGCGCGCCGGGCAGCCACTTCGGATACAGCAGCGCCATCGGCCCCGCCTTGGCGACCGAGATCGTCTCCTTCACGCGGAAGATGCCGCGCTCGGTATCGGTCGCGTCGACGTCGAGCAGCAGCGTGCCTGGATAGGGCGTGTCGACCGCGTCGGGGATCGTGTCGACGAACGGCACCGGCTGCGGTGCGGTGTTGCCCGCGGGGACCTGCGCGAAGGCGGGGCCTGCGGCGGGCATGACAGAAGTAAGCAGCGACGCGACGATAAGCTTGCGTATCAAGGAAAGGCCTTCCGGCAAAGAGACGATGGCCCGAGGTGTAATCGCGATAAAGGGCAGTCGTCCAGTCCTTTGCCGGCAGTCCTTTGCCGGTCGTGTCGTCGCCTCCGCCCGCGAATGGCGTCAGTGCGCCTTGGGTTTCTTCACCGCATGCAACGCCAACGCGATCGCACCGCCCAGGATCAGTCCGACCACGCCCGAGAAGAACGCGTTCACCGCCCAGTTCACCGCGCCTTTGGCTACCGGCACCGCAGCTGCCGCGCTCTCGGCGGTGTGGTGGATCCAGTGCGGGACCGTCGTCAGGCCGAATTCCTCGATCCCGTGGACGATGATCTGGCCACCGACCCACACCATCGCTGCCGTGCCGATCACCGACAGCGCCGACATGACGATCGGCATGCCCTTCACCAGCCCACGGCCGATTTTCTGCACGACCGGGCTGCTGCGCTGGGCGAGATGCAGTCCGATATCGTCCATCTTCACGATCAGCGCGACCGCGCCATAGACCATGATCGTGATGACGATGCCGACCAGCGCGAGCACGATCGCCTGCTCCCAGATCGGCTTGGTCGCGACGTCGGACAGCGCGATGACCATGATCTCGGCCGACAGGATGAAATCGGTGCGGATCGCGCCCGATACCTTCTGGGCCTCGAGCGTCTTGGCATCGACCGGCTCGGCGACGACCTCCTCGGCATGCCCGCCGCCGAACGCCTCGAGAATCTTCTCCGCGCCTTCGAAGCACAGATACGTCCCGCCCAGCATCAGCAGCGGCGTCAGCAACCATGGTGCGAACGCGCTCAATGCCAGCGCTGCGGGCAGGATGAACAGCAGCTTGTTGCGGAACGAACCGAGCGCGATCTTGCCGATCATTGGCAGTTCGCGCTTCGGCTCGAACCCGACCATGTAACGCGGCGTCACCGCGGCGTCGTCGACCACCACGCCGATCGCCTTGCTGCCGGCCTTGCTGGTCGCCGCGCCGATGTCGTCGAGGCTGGCAGCGGCGAGCTTGGTGATCCCGGCAATGTCGTCGAGCAGTGCGACCAGTCCTGAGGCCATCGATGGTGTCCTTCGCGTGGGTACCGGCGTTCGGTAACGTGACAGGCGGTAACGTGACAGGATTGTCATGCAACGCCTTTCGCACTTGCGGTAGTGCGTGGCGCGCGGAATGGTTGCAGCCGCCCCGCCTAAAGCGACAGGATTAGCCATGAACGACGACTTCATCACGAACCTGCCAAAGGCCGAACTCCACCTCCATATCGAGGGGAGCCTGGAGCCCGAACTCATGTTCGCGCTGGCCGAGCGCAACAACGTCGCGATCCCGTTCAAAAGCGTCGAGGATGTCCGCGCGGCCTACAGTTTCACCAATCTCCAGACCTTCCTCGACATCTATTACGCCGGTGCCGCGGTGCTCCAGACCGAGGAGGACTTCCGCGATCTGGCAGTCGCCTATTTCGACCGCGTCGCGGCCGACGGCGTCGTCCATGCCGAGATCTTCTTCGATCCGCAGACGCATACGCACCGCGGCATCCCGTTCGATGTCGTCGCGCGCGGGTTGTTCGCGGGGATCGACGAGGCGCAGGAAAAGCACGGCATGTCGGTCGGCCTGATCATGAGTTTCCTGCGCCATCTCGACGAGGAAGACGCGTTCAAGACCTTCGCCCAAGCCGAACCCTGGCTCGACCAGTTCATCGGCGTCGGGCTCGATTCGTCCGAAGTCGGCCATCCGCCCTCGAAGTTCGCGCGTGTGTTCGCGGCGTCGGCGGATGCCGGGCTGATGCTGTGCGCGCATGCCGGCGAGGAGGGCCCGCCCGCGTATATCCACGAGGCGCTCGACATCCTCCAGGTGGACAGGATCGACCACGGCAACCGCGCGCTGGAGGATCCTGCGCTGGTCGCCCGGCTGGCACGCGATGCAATGACGCTGACGGTATGCCCGCTCTCGAACGTCGCCTTGCGGAACGTCGACACGCTGGAGAATCACCCGATCGACCGGATGCTCGACCTCGGTCTGCGTGCGACGATCCATTCGGACGATCCCGCGTATTTCGGCGGCTATATCGGCGAGAATTTCCGCCAGACCGCGCGCGCCCGCAATCTCTCCCGCGAACAGGTCGTGACGCTCGCGCGCAACAGCTTCCTCGGCAGTTTCCTCGACGACGATGCGCTCAGCGGCCATCTCGCAACGCTCGATGCCTATGTGAAAGCGCATCCGTGATCGGACGTTTCCTGTCGGTTTTCGAGCCGTTCATCCTGATGCTGCTCGGCACGGTCGTGCTTGCGAGCCTGTTGCCGGCGCGCGGCGAGATGGCGACGGTCGTCGGCTATGCGGCGGATATCGGCATCGTCTTGCTGTTCTTCCTGCACGGCGCGAAACTGTCGCGCGAGGCGATCCTGTCGGGCCTGCGCAACTGGAAGCTGCACCTCGCGGTGCTCGCGGTGACGTTCGTCGCCTTCCCGCTGTTCGGCCTCGGGCTCAGCGCGCTGCCGTTCGTCAACGGCCCGCTCGCTGCCGGGCTGCTGTTCCTGACCTTGCTCCCCTCGACCGTGCAGTCGTCGATCGCCTTCACCGCGATCGCGCGCGGCAACGTCGCGGCGGCGGTGTGCAGCGCGTCGTTCTCGAACCTGCTCGGCATTCTCGTCACGCCCGCCCTGGTCGCGCTGCTGATGGAGACGTCGGGCAGCGGCGGGATCTCGATCGACAGCATCGAGGCGATCGTGCTGCAATTGCTCGTTCCGTTCGTCGCCGGGCATCTGCTCCGGCCATGGATCGGCGCGTGGGTTACGCGGCGCAAGGCTTTGCTGACGGTGGTCGATCGCGGCTCGATCCTGCTGGTCGTCTACAGCGCCTTTGGGGCTGCTGTGGTCGAGGGTCTGTGGACCAAATTGTCGCTCGGCGACCTGATCCTGATCGGCCTGCTGTGCGCCGCGCTGCTCGCGTTCGTGCTCGCGCTCACCTTCGCGGTCGCGCGGTTGATGAAGCTCCCCCGCGAAGACGCGATCGTGCTCCAGTTTTGTGGCTCCAAGAAGAGCCTGGCGTCGGGCGTGCCGATGGCCGGCGTGCTCTTTCCACCCGCGCAGGTCGGCGTGATCCTGTTGCCTGTCATGCTGTTCCACCAGTTGCAGCTGATCGCCTGCGCAGTGATCGCCCGGCGCTATGCCGAGTCCGCCCCGCCGATCTCGCCCCACTGATCGCGATCAGCACCATTGTCGTCACGGTATTTGCTTTGTTCCGCGGACCATTGCAAAGCATGCGCTCCGCTATGGAGGGCCCTGGCCCATGACTGCGCTGACCGACACCGACACGGCCGCGCTCGATCAGGCGCAAACTCAGGACAGCGGGTTGAATCTGACCGCGTGCGATCGCGAGGCGATCCATATTCCCGGCGCGATCCAGCCGCATGGCCTGTTGCTGGTCGCCGACGCGGAGTCGTTGACGGTCGTCGCCGGTGCCGGCGATATCGAAGGTCGGCTGGCAGCGGACTGGCTTGGCGCGGATCTGTCGCAGCTGATCGATCAGGACGTGCGGGCCGACGACGTGCAGCAAGGTGGTCTGGTCGGCGAGTCGGTAAACGGTGTTGCCGGACGCTTCGAAGTGACGATCCATCGCAGCGGTGCCTATGTGCTCGCCGAACTCGAACCGGTCGAGGCCGCGCCGATGACCGCCGCGCAGATGCTCGGGCGGCTCAACCCGATGATCACGATGTTCGAGCGCGCGACCGATCTGAACGCACTCTGCGCCCGCGCCGCGATCGCGTTCCGCCAGCTTACCGGATTCGACCGGGTGATGGTCTATCGCTTCCTCGACGACGACGCCGGCCGGGTAATGGCGGAGGACAAGGCGGCGGGGCTCGGCACCTTCCTTAACCATCATTTCCCCGCATCGGACATCCCGAAGCAGGCGCGCGCGCTGTACGTCCGCAATCGCACGCGGACGATCCCGAGGATCGACTATGCGCCCGCGGTGTTGCGCCCGGCCGGGTTCGAGACGCTCGATCTCAGCGACGTGACGGTCCGCAGCGTCTCGCCGATCCATCTACGCTATCTCGCGAACATGGGGGTGGCGGCATCGGCGTCGATCTCGATCGTCAAGGACGGGCTGTTGTGGGGCCTGATCGCCTGCCATCACCGGACGCCGCGCAGGCTGAACCCCGACATCCGTGCCGCGTCGGCGACGCTGGCAAGCGGTCTGGCGCGCCAGATCCGCGCGAAGGAAGAGGCCGAGATCTACCGCGAACGGCTCCGGCTGCGCGGTGCCGAGGACGCGGTGATTCCCAAGCTCGCGGCCGAACCCGCCCCGCGCAGCATCATCGTGACGCTGCGCGACGATCTGCGGCGGATGCTCGACGGCGACGGGTTCGCGTTCGTGCAGGGGACGATCGTCGACACCGACGGGGTCTGCCCGGCGCATGACGAGATCCGCGACCTTGCCGCCTGGGTTTGCGCACGCAGCGGGATCGAGCCGCTTGCCACGCATGAGCTGCCGTCGCTGCTGCCGCGTGCGGACGCCTATCGCGCCTGTGCCAGCGGCGTGCTCGCGATGCCGCTGATCGACGATGGCGCGATCCTGTTCTGGTTCCGCGCCGAACAGGCCGAGGAGGTCGAGTGGGCGGGCAATCCGCACAAGGCGGTGTCGCTCGATCCGACCGCGGTACTGACCCCGCGCACGTCGTTCGACTCGTGGACGCAGGCCGTGTCCGGACGCTCGCGTCGCTGGACGCTGGAAGAGATCGAGGCCGCACACCGCCTGCGCCGCGCGTTCCACGACGCCCATATCAACCAGCGGCTCCGGCTCCTCAATGCCGATCTTCAGCGGACGCTTGCCGACAAGGACGTGTTGATCGCGCAGAAGGACGTCCTGATGAAGGAGGTCAATCACCGCGTTCAGAACAGCCTCCAGCTGGTCGCCGCGTTCCTGTCGCTCCAGGCCAAGGCGTCCGAGGATGCCAAGGTGAAGGAGCATCTCGCCGAAGCGCAGGCGCGGCTTTCCGCGGTCGCGCTGGTGCACCGCCGGCTGTACCGCGACGACCAGGTCGAGTCGGTCGATCTGTCGCGCTATCTCGAGGAGCTGGCCGGCGACATGAAGGCCTCGCTCGGTGCGGATTGGGCGGCGGAGATTCGACTCGATCTCGCACCGATCCTGGTGCCGACCGATCGCGCGGTGAATATCGGGCTGGTGCTGACCGAACTGGTCATCAACGCCAGCAAATACGCGTATGGTGGGCAGCCCGGCCCGATCCTCATCGCGCTCGAACAGCATCGCAACCGCTTGCGCCTGATCGTCGCCGACGAGGGGTCGGGCAAGGTCGGTACGCGCGAGGGATTCGGCAGCCGGATGATGAAGGCTATCGTCGCCGGACTGTCGGGCACGCTCGAGCATGACGACAACATGCCGGGGCTCCGGGTGATCATGACCGCCCCGATCGAGGACCCTGTCTAGACGACGGACATTTGGTCGGAAGGGGGCAAGGGTAGCGGCGAACCCAGGCTTTGGCGCGGCTGAGATTTGGTCGGGTACCGACGGCTTGAAGCCTTATGCTGCACCTGCGAAATGAACCGCATGATCGACAGCGCCCACTCCGTTTCTACCCCGCCGCCCGTCAATGCACGGCTGGCACTTCTTGCGTTGGCCGTCGGCGGGTTCGCGATCGGCACCACCGAATTCGCCGCGATGAGCCTGTTGCCGCAGTTCGCGCGCGGGCTCGGGATCGACGAGCCGACCGCGGGCCACGTCATCAGCGCCTATGCGCTTGGTGTCGTGGTCGGCGCACCGACGATCGCGGTGCTGGCGGCGAAGATCGAGCGGCGCACGCTACTGATCGCCTTGATGACGTTTCTGGGGATCGCCAACGGACTGTCCGCGCTCGCGCCGACCTATCACCTCATGCTGCTGGCGCGGTTCCTCAGCGGTTTGCCGCACGGGGCGTATTTCGGGGTCGGATCGCTGGTCGCGGCGTCGATGGTCCCGCACGAGCGGCGGTCGCAGGCGGTGTCGCGGATGATGCTGGGGCTAACGATCGCGACGATCGCGGGGGTGCCGCTCGCCAACGGGATCGGCCAGTGGTTCGGCTGGCGCTGGGGCTTCGGGATCGTCGCGATCATCGCCGCGGCGACGGTGGTGATGCTGTTCAAGTTCGCGCCGGTTCTGCGGCCTGCGAAGGATGCCAGCCCGCTGGGCGAGCTCGCGGCACTGCGCAACGGGCAGGTCTGGCTGACGCTGGCGATCGGGGCGGTCGGGTTCGGCGGAATTTTCTGCGTCTACACCTACCTCGCCTCGACACTGACCGACGTCACCGGCGTGTCGTCCGCCTTCACCCCCGTAGCGTTCGCGCTGTTCGGCGTCGGCCTGACGATCGGCACGCTGGTTTGCGCCAAGGCCGCGGACGTCGCACTGATGCCGGCGGCGGGAATCACGCTGTTGTTCGGGGCAGGGGCGCTCGCGCTCTACGCGCCAGCCACACCGCACCTCTGGGCGATGTTGCCGGTGGTGGTGCTGATCGGTTGCGGCGGAGGCCTGTCGACGATCCTCCAGACCCGGCTGATGGATATCGCGGAAGAGGCGCAGACGCTGGCCGCCGCGCTCAACCACTCCGCGTTCAACACCGCGAACGCGCTCGGGCCTTGGCTTGGCGGACTGGCGATCGCGGGTGGGTATGGGCTGCCGTCGACCGGCTGGGTCGGGACGGCGCTGGCGCTCGGCGGGTTTGCGATCTGGGCGCTGTCGTGGACGCTGGATCGTCGGCGGGCCTGACTGCCCTCACCGTCATTCCAGCGTTCGCCGGCTGACCGTCATCCCAGCGAAAGCTGGGATCTCCCCCTTCCGGGTCGCGGCGTCCGCCAACAGAAATACCCCAGCTTTCGCTGGGGTGACGGTTGTGGCTGTGCCTGAAGATATGCCAATCGCAACCACCCCGGCGAAGGCCGGGGCCCAATTGGCGAGGCCATGGTAACGGGGTGCTGTGCTCAGTTAGCACGGTTCCCCAATTCGACCCCGGCCTGCGCCGGGGTGGTAGAGGGGAAGGCTAGTCGCGCCAAACCTCACCGCGCGATGTCCCGCTTCGCCAGCTGCTTATTCAGACCCAGCGCGATCAGCGTGAACACCGCGCCCGAGAACAGATACGCGCCGCTCGCCGCCAGCCCCAGCTTGCTCGTCAGCAGCAGCGCCGCCAGCGGGGCGAAGCCCGCACCGAACAGCCAGGCGAGATCGGTCGTCAGCGCCGAGCCCGTGTAGCGATGCTGCGGCGACAGGCTCGACGCGATCGCGCCCGAGGACTGGCCGAACGACAGACCGAACAGCAGGAAGCCGATCCCCATGAACAGGCGCTCGCCGGTCTCTCCGCCGTCGAGCAGCGACGGTGCGGCGATCGCGAACAGCGCGATCAGCACCGCGATCGTCCCCAGCATCGTGCGACGGCCGAACCGGTCCGCGAGAAGCCCCGAGACCAGCATCGCGCCGATCCCGATCACCGCGCCGATCACCTCGACCACCAGGAAGCGCGCCGGTGCCTCACGCGTGAACAGCACGACCCACGACAGCGGGAACACCGTCACCATATGGAACAGCGCGAAGCTGGCGAGCGGCACGAACGAGCCGAGCCAGATCGCCTTCCACTGCGACTGCACGGTCTCGACCACCGGTGCCGGCTCGAGCTCGCGCTTGGCATACATCTCTTCGAATTCTGGCGTCACGACCAGGCGAAGGCGGGCGAACAGCGCGACGACGTTGATCGCGAACGCCACGAAGAACGGATAGCGCCAGCCCCAGGCGAAGAAATCCTCGGTCGGCAGCGCGGCCACGAAGAATGCGAACAGCCCGCTGGCGACCAGCAGTCCGATCGGCGCGCCCAGCTGCGGCAGCATCGCATACCAGCCGCGATGCTTCTCCGGCGAGTTGAGCGACAGCAGCGAGGCGAGGCCGTCCCAGGCGCCGCCGAGCGCGATGCCTTGGCCGATCCGGAGCAACGCAAGGATCGCGACCGACCAGTTGCCGACCGAGTCGTAGCTGGGGATGAACCCCATCGCGACGGTCGAGGTGCCCAGCAGGAACAGCGACATCGTCAACTTGACGCTGCGGCCATAGGCGCGATCGACCGCGATGAAGATGATCGAGCCGATCGGGCGGGCGATGAACGCCAGCGCGAACACCGCGAACGAATAGAGCGTGCCCTGCAACCGGTCGACATACGGGAACACCAGGGTCGGGAACACCAGCACCGAGGCGATCGCGTAGACGAAGAAGTCGAAGAATTCCGAGGTGCGGCCGATCACCACGCCGATCGCGATCACGCCAGGCGTGACGTGCTCGCCGTCGCTGTGGATACTGCGAGCGTCGGCTTCGAAGCTCGTCTCGGGAATTGTGTTTGCACTCATTCTTCAACTCGCTCTTCAGGGCGCGGACCCGATGATACCCCGGTGATACGCCGTTCCGGCGGATGCGGGCAGGGGTAATCTATGCTATCCCTGATACCGATAAAGCCATGCCGATGTTGCAGTGCAGCGCCCATTGGACAAATTGTCCACTGTAGTGCGGCGCAATCGAGGCGTAGGGGGACCGCATGACCGTCGTGACACAGCTTTCCCGTACCAAAATCTCGGCTCGAAAATGGTTGGTTGCCATGCCCTTGGCATTGCTCACCAGCGGTTGCGACTGGGTCGTGATGTCGCCTGCTGGCGATATCGCAGTGCAGCAGCGAGACCTCGTGCTGATCGCGACCGGGCTGATGCTGCTGATCATCGTTCCGGTGATCTTTTTGACCCTGTTCTTCGCGTTCCGCTATCGCCAGGCGAACACGGCCGCCAAGTACGAGCCCAACTGGGATCACTCGGTCGGCCTCGAGCTGCTGATCTGGGGTGTGCCGCTGCTGATCATCATCGCGCTCGGCGCGCTGACCTGGACCAGCACGCATCTGCTCGATCCGTATCGCCCGCTCGGCCGGATCAAGCCCGATACGCCGACGCTCGCGAACAACGTGCCGGTCGGCAACCTGGTCGACAAGCAGCAGCTCGCCAACGGCGTCGGCAAGCCGCTCGAGGTGCAGGTCGTCGCGCTCGATTGGAAGTGGCTGTTCATCTATCCGGAATACGGCATCGCCACGGTCAACGAACTGGCCGCGCCGGTCGATCGCCCGATCCGCTTCCAGATGACCTCGTCGTCGGTGATGAACGCGTTCTACATCCCTGCGCTCGCCGGCATGATCTATACGATGCCCGGCATGCAGACGACGCTGAACGCGGTCATCAACAAGCCCGGCAATTACGAGGGCTTCTCGTCCAACTATAGCGGCGCAGGCTTTTCGGGCATGCGCTTCCGCTTCCACGGCGTCAGCGACGCGGGCTTCGATGCCTGGATCAACCAGGTCAAGCAGCGTGGCGGTGGCCTTAATCGCGCGAGCTATCTCCAGCTGGAGAAGCCGAGCGAGAAGGTCCCGGTCCGCTATTACAATGCGGTCGCGCCGGACATGTTCAAGCTGGTCGTCGAACAGTGCGTCCAGCCCGGTAAGGTCTGCATGTCGCAGATGATGCACGGCGGCAAAGGCGGGGGGGACTCGCATGCCGGCATGGCGATGCCGGGCGTCAATGGCGGCAAGGGTCCGCAGGCTTCGTCCGAGCGGGTCGAAGGCGCCCTGATGAAGGACGCCGACGAAAAGGGTAGCGGCCAGCATTGGACCGCGCCCGCCGACATAAAACAGGACGGCGCGAACAATGCGCCCGGATCGGTATCGAACCGCAATCACACGATGTTGATGCCCAAGAAGAATGGGTTGTCCCCCTCCACCATGCCGGGCACGCGCCCCGTCGCGAACGGCTAGAGAACCATCATGAACGACACTCTGTTGAAGACAATCTTCGGCCGCCTGACCCTGGAGTCGCTGCCGCTGCACGAACCGATCGTCGTCGCCACCTTTGCGATGGTGGCGATCGGTGGCGCAGGCCTCGTCGCGGCGCTGACCTATTTCAAGGTCTGGGGCTATCTGTGGAACCAGTGGTTCACCAGCGTCGATCACAAGAAGATCGGCATCATGTACATCATTCTGGCGATCGTCATGCTGCTGCGCGGGTTCTCCGACGCGATCATGATGCGCGCGCAGCAGGCGATGGCGTTCAACGGGTCCGAAGGGTACCTGACCGCGCATCACTACGACCAGGTCTTCACCGCGCACGGCGTGATCATGATCTTCTTCGTGGCGATGCCGCTGGTCACGGGCCTGATGAACTATGTCGTCCCGCTCCAGATCGGTGCGCGCGACGTGTCGTTCCCGTTCCTCAACAATTTCAGCTTCTGGATGACCGCGGCGGGTGCCGTGATCGTCATGATGTCGCTGTTCATCGGTGAGTTCGCGCGGACCGGCTGGCTCGCGATGCCGCCCCTCTCAGGGTTGGCGTATTCGCCCGACGTCGGCGTCGATTACTATATCTGGGCGCTGCAGATCGCGGGCATCGGGACGTTGTTGTCCGGCGTCAATCTGGTCGCGACCATCGTCAAGATGCGCGCGCCTGGCATGACCATGATGAAGATGCCGATCTTCACCTGGACGTCGCTGTGCACCAACATCCTGATCGTCGCCGCCTTCCCGGTGCTGACCGCGGTGCTCGCGATGCTGTCGCTCGACCGTTACATCGGCACCGCGTTCTTCACGAACGACTCGGGCGGCAACCCGATGATGTACGTCAACCTGATCTGGATCTGGGGTCACCCGGAGGTCTACATCCTGGTCCTGCCGGCGTTCGGCATCTTCTCGGAAGTCACCTCGACCTTCTCGGGCAAGCGCCTCTTCGGCTATAGCTCGATGGTCTATGCGACGCTCGTCATCACGATCCTCGCCTATCTCGTCTGGCTGCACCACTTCTTCACGATGGGGTCGGGCGCGAGCGTGAACTCGTTCTTCGGCATCACCACGATGATCATCTCGATCCCGACCGGGGCCAAGATCTTCAACTGGCTGTTCACGATGTACAAGGGGCGGATCCGGTTCGAACTGCCGATGATGTGGACGATCGCCTTCATGGTGACCTTCACGATCGGCGGCATGACCGGCGTCCTGCTCGCCGTACCGCCTGCCGACTTCGTGCTCCACAACTCGCTGTTCCTGGTCGCGCATTTCCATAACGTGATCATCGGCGGGACGCTGTTCGGCATGTTCGCGGGCATCAACTACTGGTTTCCGAAGGCGTTCGGCTTCAAGCTGAACGAGACGTGGGGCAAGATCTCGTTCTGGTGCTGGGTCGTGGGCTTCTACTTCGCCTTCATGCCGCTCTACGTGCTCGGCCTGATGGGCGTGACCCGCCGGATGCGCTATTTCGACGATCCGAACCTGCAGATCTGGTTCGTCATCGCCGCCTTTGGTGCAGCGCTGATCGCCGCCGGTATCGGTGCCTTCCTGATGCAGATCTTCGTCAGCATCCGGAACCGCGAGAAGCTTGCCGACCTCACGGGCGATCCGTGGAACGGCCGCACGCTTGAGTGGGCGACCTCGTCGCCGCCGCCGGAGTATAACTTCGCGTTCACGCCGATCGTCCACGACCTGGACGCCTGGTACGACATGAAGGAGCGCAAGGCGGTCCGTCCGGTCAGTGGCTTCAAGTCGATCCACATGCCTAGCGGCACCGGCACGGGCGTCGTGCTCGCCGGCCTCAGCGTGGCGTTCGGGTTTGCGATGATCTGGTACGTCTGGTGGCTCGCAGGGCTGGCGCTCGCCGGCATCTTCGGCACCACCATTTTCCACACCTTCAACTACAAGCGCGACTATCACATCCCGGTCGAGGACGTGATCGCCAGCGAGGACGCGCGCACCCGCCAGCTCGCGATCCAGGGAGCCTGACGCGATGTCCGCAATACCGATGAAGGACGGTCTGAACGAGACCAAACCGGTCTCGTTCTATGACCTAGACGAGCACGAGCATCCCGATGGCGGCAGCACGATGCTGGGCTTCTGGATGTACCTGATGAGCGATTGCCTCATCTTCGCGGTGCTGTTCGCGGCCTATGCCGTGCTCGGCAACAGCTATGCCGGCGGCCCCAGCCCGAAGGAGATCTTCGAACTGCCGCTGGTGGCGGTGAACACCGCGATGCTGCTGTTCTCGTCGATCACCTACGGCTTCGCGATGCTGTCGATGGAGGAAGGTCGCCAGCGCGTCATGCAGATGTGGCTGGTCTTCACCGGCCTGTTCGGCCTCGCCTTCCTGTCGATCGAAATGTACGAGTTCGCCACCCTCATCCATGAGGGGGCGGGCCCGACCCGCAGCGCGTTCCTGTCGTCGTTCTTCACGCTGGTCGGCACGCACGGCCTTCACGTCACGATGGGCCTGATCTGGCTCGTGACGCTGATGGTCCAGGTCCAGAAGCACGGCCTGATTGCCGCGAACAAGCGCCGCCTGATGTGCCTCAGCATGTTCTGGCATTTCCTCGACGTCATCTGGATCGGCGTCTTCACCTTCGTCTATCTGATGGGCACCCTACGATGAGCGACACCCACGCGCACGACGCACACGCGGACCATGGCGATCACGGCCATGGCGATCACGCCTCGCACGGCACCCGCGGCAGCTACATCAAGGGGTTCTTCCTCTCGGTCATCCTGACCGCGATCCCGTTCTGGATCGTCATGACCGACGCGTTCAAGGATCCGTCGACCGCAGCCCTCGTCGTGATGGTGTTCGCGGTCGCGCAGATCGTCGTCCACATGATCTACTTCCTGCACATGAGCGGCAAGTCGGAGGGCGGCTGGACGATGATGGCGCTGATCTTCACGATCATCCTGGTCGTCATCACGCTCAGCGGATCGATCTGGGTGATGTACCACATGAACACGAACATGATGCCGATGCAGGCCGCGGCAGACATGTGATGAAGACGCGACCGGGCCCTGCCGTCTATGTCGCAGGCCTGGTCGCGCTGCTGCTGTTCGCCGGGTTCATGGCGCTCGGCATCTGGCAGGTCGAGCGCCGCGCCTGGAAGCTCAACCTGATCGAACAGGTCGCGGCCCGCGCGCATGCCGTGCCGGTCGCGCCACCAGGCCCCGCTTCCTGGGGCGCGATCACCGCCACCACCGACGCCTATCGCCGCATCCGGCTCGACGGCGTTCTCGACAATACCCGTGAGACGCTGGTGCGCGCCGCTACCGCGCTCGGCAGCGGCTATTGGGTCGTCACGTCCTTGCGGACGCGCGAGGGCTTCACCGTCCTGGTCAACCGCGGCTATGTCTCGCCCGAGCAGCGCGTTGCGCATGCCAAGCCGACCGGCCAGGTCACGATCACCGGCTATCTCCGCATCACCGAGCCCAACGGCGGCTTCCTCCGCAGCAACGATCCCGCGACCGACAAATGGTATTCGCGTGATGTCGCCGCGATCGCCAAGGCCCGAGGTCTCTCGAACGTCGCGCCTTATTTCGTCGATGCGGACAAATCCGGCGCGGGCGCCCCGGTCGGCGGCCTGACGATCATCGCCTTCCCGAACAATCACCTCGTCTACATGCTCACCTGGTTCGCGCTTGCCGCAATGACCATCGTCGCGTTCGTCGTGTTCGTTCGCCAGGATGCACGCAAGCGGCGAGAGGAGGCATGACCTCCGCAGGCGCACGACAGGGCTGGCAACGCTGGCTCGCCCTTGCCACCGCGCGCACCGACGCGACCGGCAACGCCAACATGCGTCAGCTCGTGACGCTGCGCTGGATCGCGGTCGCCGGCCAGTTCGTCACGATATTGTTCGCGCGGTTCGGTCTCGGCTTCGACCTCCCGCTCGTCCCGATGATGGCCGCGCTCGCCGCCGCGGTCGGCCTCAACATCGCCAGCATGCCGCTCTATGGCTGGCGCAAGGGTGCGAACATCCAGCTCCTGCTGGCGCTGCTGTTCGACGTCGGCCTGCTCACCACGCAGCTCTATCTGGCGGGTGGTGCGACCAACCCGTTCATTTCGCTTTACCTGCTCCACGTTGTGCTCGGCGCAGTGCTGCTCGATCGCTGGTCGAGCTGGGCGATCGTCGTCGTCACCGCCGCCTGCTTCGGGCTGCTCACGCTCTATTACCGCCCGCTGATCCTGCCCCCCGATTACAGCGGCGAGTATTTCCTGCTCTACACGATCGGCTCGCTGCTCTGCTTCATGCTGATCGCGACGCTGCTGATGCTCTTCATGGCCCGCATCACCGGCAATCTGCGCGCGCGCGACACGCGCCTCGCAGATCTTCGCCAGCAGGCCGCGGAGGAGGACCACATTGTCCGCATGGGGCTGCTCGCATCCGGCGCCGCGCACGAACTCGGCACGCCGCTCGCGTCGATCGCGGTCATCCTCGCCGACTGGCGCCGCATGCCAACGCTCGCACAGGACGCCGACCTCCAGGCCGAGATCGTCGAGATGCAATCCGAGGTTCAACGCTGCAAGGCGATCGTCACCGGCATTCTGCTCTCGGCCGGCGAGGCACGGGGTGAGGCGCCCGAGATCATGCCGCTCCACCAGTTCCTCGACGCGATCGTCGACGAATGGCGCGCCGTTCACCCCTCGGTCGATTTCGACTACACCACCCGCGTCGGCGACGATCCGCAGGTCGTGTCCGACCCCGCGCTCAAACAGGTGATCGCCAACGTGCTCGACAACGCCGCCGAAGCCTCGCCGCATTGGGTCGCATTCCGCGGCGAACGCAGCGGCGGCGACCTCGCGCTGATCGTCCGCGACCGCGGCCCCGGT
Source organism: Sphingomonas fucosidasi (assembly GCF_036663855.1). Lineage (NCBI taxonomy): Bacteria > Pseudomonadati > Pseudomonadota > Alphaproteobacteria > Sphingomonadales > Sphingomonadaceae > Sphingomonas > Sphingomonas fucosidasi. Next base: position 349,089 of record NZ_JAXOJR010000006.1, read on the forward strand.
TTCAGCGCTGAGCGGCTCGCCAGCTTCGGCAAACCCTATCAGTCGAGCAAGCGCGAACCCGGCCACGGCCTCGGCCTTTTCCTGGCGGTCAACGTCATGCGCAAGCTCGGTGGCGGCGTGTCGGTCGTGAACTGCGAGGGCGGTGGCGCGGAGGTCACGATCAGCATGCCTCTCTCGGCGATCGCGCTCTCATGAGGACTACGGCATGAGCGAACCCGCCCTGCTCGCGATCGTCGAAGACGACGAGACGTTCGCCCGCACGCTTCGCCGCTCGTTCGAACGCCGCGGCTACGAGGTGATGCAGGCCGCCAGCCACGAGGAGCTCGTCGAGCAACTGGCGGAGCGCACGCCGCGCTACGCCGTCGTCGACCTCAAGCTAGGCGGCGCATCGGGCCTCGTCTGCGTCCAGACGCTCCACGCGCACGATCCCGACATCATCGTCGTCGTCCTCACCGGCTTCGCCAGCATCGCGACCGCTGTCGAGGCGATCAAGCTCGGCGCCTCGCACTATCTTGTCAAACCCTCGAACACCGACGACATCGAAGCCGCGTTCGACCGCACCGACGGCGTAGTAGACACTGAACTCTCCGAACGCCCAACCTCGATCAAGACGCTCGAATGGGAGCGCATCCACACCACGCTCGCCGAAACCGACTTCAACATCTCCGAGACCGCGCGCCGTCTCGGCATGCACCGCCGGACGCTCGCGCGAAAGCTTGAGAAACGCCCGGTAAAATAGCCGCAACGCTTCGCCGAAGGCGCGCGTTGTCGTTCGATGCCAGCGCCAAAACCCTCACGACTCTGGCAGCCGAAGCGCCTGCTCGCGACCCCCTCGGCGCTGACCTGGGAGCACGGTGCCAAGATCGCCGCGCGTGCAACCGCGCTGGGCGTGCCGGTCACCAAATTGGCGAGCGACCGCCTCAAGTTGGACTTGCCCGACGACTCCCGCCGTGCCTACGCAGAAGCCAAGGCCACGCTCGCACTGGTCGTCGCGCCGCCCTCGAAGCGCAAGCTCCAGCCGATAGCGCCCAGCGCCGACTGGCGGATCGATCTCGCCGAAGGCTGCCCTGCGCATTGCGGCTATTGCTACCTCGCCGGCTCGCTGAAAGGGCCGCCGATCACGCGCGTCTACGCGAACCTGCCTGAGATCCTCGCAGAACTTCCCGCGCATCTCGGCCAGGGCACCGTCACCTCGCGCTCGACCGCCCGCGCGCACGAGGGTACGACCTTCGAGGCATCCTGCTACACCGACCCGCTCGGCATCGAGCACGTCACCGGATCGCTGTCCGCGCTGATCGCCCATTTCGGCGCGTGGGAGGCGGACGTGCAACTCCGCTTCACCACCAAGTTCGACGCGGTCGAACCGCTGTTGGCGCTCGACCACCGCGGCCGCACCCGCATGCGCGCTTCGATCAACCCCACCGCCTATGCCCGCTTCGAAGGCGGCACGAGCCCTGTCGCCGCGCGGCTGGTGGCGCTGCGCAGGATGGCGGACGCCGGCTACAAGATCGGCCTGACCGTCGCCCCGATCATCGCCGCCGAAGGCTGGCGCGAGGCGTATGGCGAGTTGCTGACGGAGGCGGGCAGGATGCTCGCCGACGTTCCCGACGTGACGATCGAGCTGATCACCCACCGCTACACCCCCGGCTCGAAGGCGGTACTCGAAACCTGGTACCCAGGCTCGTCGCTCGACCTCAGCATGGCCAACCGCACGCAGAAACGCACAAAGTTCGGCTCGATAAAATACGTCTACGACGCCGACACGATGCGCGCGCTCCGCAGTTTCTTCCAGGACGAAATCGCGATTAAACTCCCGCAAGCCCGCATCCTCTACTGGACCTGACCCGCGCGCCAACCGGCAACGCAGCGTTGCCATTCGCGGCCTTCCGATCGTCCCCGCCGCCGCCTACCTCCAGACCATGACAAACACCCGCCAGCCAACGCTCTTCATCCCGCACGGTGGCGGGCCCTGTTTCTTCATGGACGACCCCGCCGGCAACTGGACAGGCATGGCCGCCTACCTGCGGTCGATCGCCGCCTCGCTGCCCGAAAGGCCCAAGGCGATCCTCGTCGTATCCGGCCACTGGGAAACGCGCGGCTTCGCCTTCACCGGTGCTGCCGCCCCGCCGCTGATCTACGACTATGGCGGCTTCCCCCAGCACACCTACGAACTGCGCTACGACGCCCCCGGCGATCCCGCGCTGGCAGCCCGCGCCGCCGATCTGCTCCGTGGCGCCGGAATGACCGCGACCATCGATCCCACGCGCGGCCTCGGTCACGGCGTCTTTATCCCGATGAAGGTCGCATTCCCCGACGCCGATATCCCAGTCGTCGAAATGTCGGTCGACCGCGATCTCGACCCGGCGCTGCACGCCACCGCCGGCCGCGCACTCGCCCCGCTGCGCGACGAAGGCGTCCTGATCGTCGGTTCGGGCATGAGCTTCCACAACATGCGTGGTTACGGCGATCCCCGCTTCACCGCGCCGTCCGAAGCCTTCGACCAATGGCTCACCGCCGCGGTCGAGTCCGACCCAACCGCCCGAGCGGCAGCGCTAGCCGACTGGGCCGAAGCCCCCGCCGGCCGCCTCTCGCATCCCCGCGAAGAGCATCTCCTACCACTGATGGTCGCCGCCGGTGCCTCCGACCAGCCCGGCGCACACGTCTACGGGGAGCGCGTCCTGCAAACCGCAATCTCCGGCTACCGCTTCAACTGATGAGGTCAGGCGGCCATCGGCGCTTCACGATCCTCCCCCGCCAGGGGGAGGTGGCGCCGAAGGTGACGGAGGGGGAGGACACGGCACAGCGGTTTCTCTTACCTCCCCCTCCGTCTGGCAAGCGCCAGCCACCTCCCCCTGGCGGGGGAGGATCCATTCATCGTTCAATACGCTAAAGGAATTCCCATGGCTCTTCCCGTCCTGCTCGCTATCTCCGGCAGCCTGCGCCGCGGCTCGTACAACACCGCGATTCTGACCACGCTAGGCGATGCGATCACCGACAAGGCAGCGCTGAAAATCTTCCCGCTGAACGACGTGCCGCTCTACGATCAGGACGCCGACACCGACACGCCCCCCGCCGCGGTCGCAGCCCTGCGCGCGGCGATCGGCGCGGCCGACGGGATCGTCATCGCCTCCCCCGAATATAATCACGGCATCTGCGGCGTCCTGAAGAACGCGCTCGACTGGGCCTCGCGCCCGCACGGCAAGGCGAGGCTCACGGGGAAGCCGGTGTTCACGCTCACCTCGTCGCCCGGCGCAGTCGGCGGCGCGCGTGCGCACGCGCAACTCAACGAGACGCTGGCCTCGATCGGCGCCGGCACCGTCCTGCGTCCCCAAGCCGTCGTCGGCGCGGTGCACGAGAAGATCGCCGATGCTCGCCTGACCGACCAGCGCACGCTCGACTTCCTGGTCGGCGGCGTGGACGACCTGCTCGCCGACATCGCCCGCCCCACCACTGCCGACCGCGAGGCGTCCTGACATGCGGCGGGTCCTCAACCAGTATCCGGCGCAGCGCGACGACATCGCCGATCTCGTCACCCGCCGCCCGCTACCGGGGCCGGGCCTGCCGCAGGTCGATCCGTTCCTGTTCCTCAACCATCACGGCCCGCAGACCTATCGCCCCGGCAACACCGGCCTGCCGTTCGGCCCGCACCCGCACCGCGGGTTCGAGACCGTCAGCTTCATCCTGAAGGGCGAGATGGCGCATCTCGACAGCGGCGGCCACGAAAGCGTCATCCGCGCCGGCGGCGTCCAGTGGATGACCGCCGGCTCGGGCCTGATCCACGCGGAAATCTCGCCAACGTCGTTCAAGCGCGACGGCGGTCCGCTGGAGATCCTGCAACTCTGGGTCAACCTCCCCGGCCGGCTCAAAATGGCCAAGCCCGCCTATACCGGCCTCCAGCGCGAGGACATTCCCGCGGTACCGGTCGACGGCGGCGTAGTGAACCTGATCTCGGGCGGCTTCGAAGACCAGCGCGGCCCGATCGAATCGCTGACGAACGTAGCGATGATGACCGTCGAACTCGAAGCCGGCGCGGAGGTCGACCTGCCGGCGCCAAGCGGCCGCGCAGTCTTCTTCTACGTCGTCGCTGGCTCGCCATCGGCCAACGGCACGCCGATCAAGCCGCATCACCTCGCCACTTTCGGCAACGATGGCAACACGATCACAGTGACGACCGAAGCCCCCGCGACGATCCTGTACGGTCATGCCGACCCGATCAACGAACCCGTCGTCTAGCACGGACCCTTCGTCATGAATACCCGCGAGGAGATCGTGCGCGCGATCGAGGATTATAATGCCGGTCTTTTCGGCAAGCCCCCGGTCGTGAGCTAAGGCGTTTGGCGCACCGGCGGCAGCGCGGCACAGATATCCGCGCCGCCCGCCGGCACCGTGAAAAACGGCCCCGACCGGTTCTCGCGCGATGCGATCCAGGCGACGAACCGCGGATTATCCGTCGCGCGATACTGGAAGTGCGGTCGCGCGGCCGCCGGCAGGTCGCTCGCCAGCCGCGCAGACACGATCGGACTCCGTTCGCCCTCGGTCTTGTAGAAGCCGAGATCGCCGGTCCCACGCGGCAAGGACGATAGCCACTCGATCCCGTCGATCACCCGCCCGACGACCGCGATGTTGCGATCAAGCGCACGCGGCGAGTGGCCGATCACGGTGTAGAGTTCCGCCCCGCTCCCGGTACTCGGTGCCAGATCGCGCGCGACCCCCACCATGCCATAGCAATGCGGCAGCCACTCGGTCGCGCCATTGGCTGTGAGCGGCCACCCGTCACGGCTATATCCCGCCCATTCGGCATAAGGATCACGCAGCGACAGCCGTGCGACGGTGGTCGGGCCGGCATGCGAATACTCCGCCGGCGGGTTGGCGACGACGCCCGCGGCGAGCGGTTTCTTCTCCGTCGCATCGCCCCATTGCGCGACGTAATTGTCCTGCACCCGGTACACGCTCGTCCCGACATCCCACCAGTGCGCAGCGGCGAGCTTGCGGATGTTGGCGACGTGCACGGGCGCATAGCGCGGCGCCAGCCGAACCGTGACGCGGTGGCCATTGGCGAGCGTGAACACGAGCAGTTCGTCATCCGGCACCGCCACCCAATCAGCCGGCAAAGGATCGGACGGCAGCGTCGCGGCGGCGGGAACTACCTGCGCAAACGCGGCAGCGATCAGCAAATTCATCATGAACGCAGACTGCCCGACCCCGTCTGCACACGCAATCGCTTGCACGCACGCGAAACCCGCACTAGCAGACCCCCTTCCAGAGCAATGCGGAGCGGTGGCCGAGTGGTCGAAGGCGCTCGCCTGGAAAGTGAGTATACGTCAAAAGCGTATCGTGGGTTCGAATCCCACCCGCTCCGCCACCTGGTCTCAGCGCTACCTCTCAAAAGCACGAGCGACCTCGAAAGCCGCGCAGAACTGCGTGGTTTCGCGACGCGGTCGTACTGGGAGACTGTCGCCGAAAGACAAAACCAAGGCTTTCCGAGGCCATTTCTCCGCGCCAAAGGCAGGCAGTACCGTTTGAGGATTTTCCCGTTTCAGCGGGAAAATACTGGGGCGAACGCAATCTGCATCGTCGATAAGTAGCCCCGGTAGTCCGGATCCATCCGGTTTCAGTAGGTTTTTTAGAGGGAATTCGGGTCAACAGCCACGGGAATTAACTACCGCAATCTGCACCTTTGCGATCACTTGACGGGTAGTCGGGGCGGAGGCATGACGGTGAGGCACGGAGCCAATGGCCCGAACATGTCGGTCGACCGAACCGGTCGTTAAGAGGCAATGCCCTCGAGATGTCATAGCGGTTAGCGCAACGCGATAGCCGTCACTGCGGAAACATCGTTGGCCATCCAGCTCGCTCGTTTGTGCAGCGACGGATGCGCCATCTCACCTATCTGGCGGGCTTCGACCCGCCTTGGCGACGAGACACGCAATGACAAAGCAACTCGAATATAAAGTTCATCTCCGCTCCCCCGGCGAACTAAAGGCGCGCAGCGACAATCCGCGCGTTCATAGTAAGAAGCAAGTCCAAGCGATCATGACCTCCATGAGACAGTTTGGGGTAACTCATCCGGTGCTTATCGATGATCAAGACCAGATCGTGGCAGGTCACGGCCGCGTTGAGGCAGCATTGGCACTAGGGCTGGCCACCATACCGGTAATCTGTCTGCATCATCTCACAAAGGCCGAACTGAAGGCTTTCATGATCGCCGACAATCGTACAGCCGAGCTGGCTACGTGGGATCGCGAGCTCCTGGCAAAGAGCTTTGCTGAGATCGAAGTGCTCGACAATGAGCTGGACCTTTCGGTGACCGGCTTTGACGTTGAAGAAGTCGACCTTTTGGCTGATTACAGATCGACCAAAAAGCCGAAGCTGGAAGCCGAAATCCCGGCTTTGCGCGAACGGGCGGTGTCTCGCGAGGGAGACCTCTGGATTATAGGAGATCGCCACCGGTTGCTTTGCGGTGACGCCACCATCGCAGCCTCGTATGTAACGCTACTTGACGATGATCGCATCGACATGGTGATCACTGATCCGCCTTGGAACTGCCCGATCCAAGGACATGTCAGCGGACTTGGGAAAAACAAGCACCGGGAGTTCGTCGCTGCATCTGGCGAAATGACGCGGGAAGAGTTTAAGCGCTTTCTTGAAGCATTCATGTTCCAGCTGGAGCGGGTCAGTCGGTCGGGCTCGCTACACTATGTTTTCTGCGATTGGCGCATCCTCGGAGACGTACTTTCAGTGGGCGAGGCAGTCTATGATCGCCTCGTCAATCTGGCTGTTTGGGCCAAGACCAACGCGGGGATGGGCTCTTTTATGAGGAGCCAGCATGAACTTGTAGCTATCTACAAGAAAGGCCGTCGCGCTCACATCAACAACGTCAATCTCGGCGTCGATGGACGTCATCGCAGCAACGTCTGGACTTTCGCGGGCGCAAACAGCTTCGGTCACGGTCGAGATGACGCGTTAGCGATGCATCCCACGGTCAAACCCGTTCTCATGATCGCCGAAGCGGTTAAAGATGCGAGCCACCGCGGTGATCTCATACTTGACCCGTTCGGTGGATCAGGAACTACCTTGATGGCCTGCCAGGACACGGGACGGCGCGCGCGTCTAATGGAACTAGACCCACTCTATGTGGATGTGATCATCTCCCGCGCGGGTCGGGAAGGGATGACAGCCGTTCTAGAAACTACTGGCCAAACCTTTAACGAGGTTCGCGGCGACCGGGAGGTGCAGCATGGCTGACGATCCTGAGAAACCTGTCGGATACGGCAATCCGCCAAAACACAGCCAGTTTCGCAAGGGCTGTCCTCAACCCAAGCGACGCACGAAGGCGAGCGGGGCGAATGATGTGTACGCCTTGATCAACGCGCCGGTAACGGTCGGGGAGGGTAATGCCGCCTACAAGATGCACCCGCACGAGCTCGCTCTTCGTAAACTCGCAAGCGATGCGATTAAGGGCAACATGCGGGCCATTGAGCTGCTGATCAACGAGTTCATCCGCTACGACATCATCACGGCGCAGGTGACAGGGGCCGAGTGGCCTGTGCGAATATACCGCCCTATCGACTATGACCCCGACAAGTGGGATCAGAACTTAAAGCTCTATGGCCCGCCTCCCTGGCCCTTGGAACATGACGGTCTTTGTCGGATACAGGAGCTTCGCGATGCAGCCCGAGGATGACGGTTTCATCGAAGACGACTTTACTGACGCTTATGAGGAGGAACTAATAGAACGGCCGCGGGGGGTCAGGTTCGGTGAGGGCCAGCCGATCAATCGCCTTGGTCGGCCACGCGGTTCTTCCAATCAGCGCACAATGGCAAAGCGTGTCGCCATGCAGCGTCACAAGGTCACCATCGACGGTAAATCGTGCCGAAAATCGACCCTCGAGCTAGTATTGTTAAGCTTGAGAAAGAAAGCTGCTCAAGGTGATGTAAAGGCGTTTAAGCTTCAACGATCCTTATTGCAAAAACTTGCTCCCCGGCAGGAGGGGCGTTCTGCGGTCCTGATTTTACCAGCAAAGCTAACTTGCGATGAGTGGGAGGCGGTCTATGATTCAAGCTTTCCCAACGAAGATGTTGCCGAACGTTTTCCCTACTTGATGCGCGAGCGTAAGGCTCACCAGCAATACACAGCTGACATCGATCGTGAATTACGGGAATCACAGGCGGTAGATAGATCAAAAAAATAAAAAGCCGGTATGGTGGTAGAATAAATGGCCCGCTGAGACGCCTTAAAAGACACCCGCAAAGGATGACGTGTGCCAAGTAGGGCATTACGTATCTTGGTGGAAAGCGGAATGGCCGCTGTGGGCGACCGAGCATGGTTAGTTGCCCTTCATTCAACTTCGGGGGGCGACAGCTAGGCGGCCCAATGTGGGGCGTTTAGCCACATCTGGACATGTCCTGAAGCGGCCGCGCTTCGATTACGACATCTCCAGACTCAACAGATAGTTCGAATCCCTCCCGACCCGCCACACCGCCGTACGCCGCCGTGTCCTACGCAAAGGCCGCAGCGGCTACGCCAGCGTAGCATGGCCCGCCATCCGCTGAACCGCCCCGGGTCTGCCGGAGGCCTTGGGTTGTGAGTCACGCCGCCATATCGATGTTGTCTGCGGCAGCATAATATTGGTGTTCGGCTTCGGCAGGCGGGATGTTGCCGATAG